>CAMWVE010000025.1 GCA_947177685.1 uncultured Porphyromonadaceae bacterium
GTCCCTACATGGCATGCAAAATCCAACTGCAAATACTCATTTTGACACACCCTCAATTATGAAATTCTTGCTCCTTGGTTTGGATGTTCGACGGTAAAATATTACCTTTGTGTATGCAACAGAAAGGATGGACCATACGGCGCTATACACCCGGAGATGAAGAGGCATGGGACAAACTGGTGAAGGATGCCCGAAACGGCACGTTTCTCCTGATGCGCGGCTATATGGACTATCATAAGGATCGGTTTTGCGACTGTTCGCTGATGGTCTATGACGCTGCCGGACGTATTGTGGCTCTGTTTGCTGCCGCCGAAGGGGCTGATCCGGGGACTGTTGTGGCTCATCCCGGTCTGACCTATGGAGGTCTGATTCTCTCAATGGAGATTTACGGGGCGCAGGTCTGCGAAATCTACTCTGCCATAACGGACTTCTACCGGACTCAGGGGTACAGGAAACTGACTGTGCGCCCGGTGCCGGAAATCTATCACCGTCAGCCATGCGAGGAGGAGATTTACGCTCTGGTTCAGGCAGGTGCGCAGATTGACCGCTGCCTGCTGTCATCGGCTGTGGCTACTGATGCCGAGTTTGTTCTCAATAAGAATACGCGCCGCAACATCGCTGCTGCGCGACGCGTCGGTGTCACGATAAAAGTTTCTGACAATCTTGAGCAGTTCTATGACATGCTCTTCGACACTCTGTCGAGCCGTCATGATGCCAAACCGGTTCACTCGCCCGATGAGTTAAAACTGTTGGCAGACAGGTTTCCTGACAATATAGTTTTGTGGACTGCCAACGGCAGCAAGGGGGAACTGTTAGCGGGCACATTAGTGTATCTGACTGACACTTGTGCCCACACCCAGTATATTGCATCGACACCTGAGGGACGCGAAATCGGTGCCACGGCTGCATTGCTTAACGCCGTTGCCGTGTTCTACACGCCGCGCGTCAGATGGATAGATTTCGGCACATCCAACGAGCAGGGGGGCACCATTCTGAACAGTGGTCTCATACGCCAAAAATCCGGATTGGGAGCCCGTGGCGTGGTTCACCTTTCCTTATCGCTGGACTTGTAAAAATCACATTCCCAATTACAGCGAACTGTTATTGTTTACAGTGAGATATGCGTTCCTGCCGTTAGGTTATCCAAGGAAGAGGCTGAGGTGATGATGACTTCTTTCACTCCTTTTTTCACGGCATCGAGGGAGTTCTGGATTTTCGGGAGCATGCCGCCGGAGACGGTGCCATCGGCGGTGAGAAGGCGGAATTTCTCTGTATCTATGGCTGGGATTACCGAGTTGTCATCGTCAGGATCGGCAAGAACTCCGGGCTTCTCGAAGCAGTAGACAAGGGTTACATTATAATATTGTGTCAGACCGCATGCCACTTCGGAGGCTATGGTGTCGGCATTGGTGTTGAGCAGGTTTCCGTTTCCGTCATGAATCAGCGGCGCTACCACGGGTATGAACCCTGCATCAAGCAGACTGTCGAGCGCTTTTCCGTCAACGCAGTCCACGTCGCCCACATGCCCATAATCAACTTTGCGCACTTCACGCCGGTGTCCTTTGATGATGCCGCCGTCAGCACCGGTCACACCAAGTGCATCGCAGCCACGCGACTGAAGCTGCGCCACAATGTTCTTATTGACAAGTCCGGCATAGACCATGGTGGCAATCTTGAGCATCTCGGCTGAGGTGACACGGCGCCCCTCAATCATAACTGTCTCTACACCAAGACGCTCTGCCATCTGTGTGGCTGAACGTCCGCCACCGTGAACCAGTACTTTTGGTCCGGGAATAGCAGCAAATGAGTCAAGCAACGAAGGGAGCATCTGCGGGTCCTCGACCACAGCACCTCCCACTTTTATAACAGTCAAATTTTTCATAATCAATCATTTATAAGCGTTATCAATATCAGTCCACGGCAGCTCATCGACATATCTTACACGCCGGGTGAACCCATCGGACATGAAATCATAAGTTGAGTCATACAGTTCAGGAGCACTGCTGCCCGACAATGTCATCAGCGGATAGACCACGTTTGCCGTGGAGAAAGGGATGTCAACAGTTGAACCGAGGCGTTCGGAAAGTTCAGGATTTTGCCGTCGGTAAGCCTCGTTGAGATATATAATAAACGGCACTGTGACCGCACCAGCATCACGCCTTGGAGCATCCGGTTTGTCATAGACATTCTCGCCATGATCTGAAAAATAGAGCACTATCGATGGCTGCTCACTGGCTGCCACTGAGCGGATTACGCTGCCGAGGATGTAATCTGTGTAACGAATGGAATTATCATATTCCGCCACAGTCTGAGCCATGGAGCGTGTGAGTTTTCCGCGGTTACGTTCCATGGCAAGCAGGTCATCAGCCGTGAAAACGGCTGCATGAGGCGGATACCTGTTGGAGTACACCACATGCGAGCCTAACAGGTGCATGCAGATGAAGCGGTACTGAGCCGTATCAGTCAGGGCTTCAGTCAGTTCGGGCAGCAAAGCCTCATCGTAGCGGGCAAGCAGCGCATCCTCCGAATTATCAGCCCCTACATATTTAATCATATCGGCGCGACTGTTCAGCACCCCTGAGAGATTGCTCATCTCACCCACTCTCTCCTGATTACTGAGCCAATATGTGCGGTAACCTGCCTTACGAAAAAAATCAATGACAAGCGGATAACGGTAGCCGTCGCCAAACGTGGTGTCATCATGCTTGAACGTCATGATTCGTTCCATATTCCCGGATGTACCTGTCGATGAACCTATTACATCAGTGAAGATAAACAGAGAGTCAGCCATGGAGTCAACCACCGGCGAAGTGGCAAGCGGATAGCCGTAAGCCGACAGATGACCGCGCGAGGCAGATTCGCCAATAATCATTATGATATTTTCCGCGCTGTGTGCCGACTGTACATCGACATCTGCCGGAAACTGTTCCATCAATGACATCTGCCGCATCAGTTCGCGCCGGCTGTTGTAGGTGTCGACCGAATATCTTGCTATCCGCAGCATCAGGCTATGGGCAGTGCGACCGGTGGTGAAAACTGTGCAGAATATAAGCGCAGCCACACATCCTGTCAAAGTCGCCACACCGCTGACCCATGCGAACAACCGCTTCCCGCATCTGCGGACTATCAGAAAAAAAACGGTTATACCTGCAGCTCCCACACAGAGATTGAGCAGCGACGAAGGCGAAAAGATTTCAGCAGCCATGCTACTGATAAACTCACCTGTCTCGCGGCGATTGGTTTCAAGAAAAACGGCAATCATGCGCCTTGATATGCCGAAGCCATAGTATTTGTAAGCTATGAAGTTCACTGCCGCTGCCAAACTGAAAATGATTATCACCGGCATCCGCAACAGCTTGAGGAATTTAAACCGCGCCATCCATGACAACAACAAAGTCAGCAGGGTAGCCTTCAACGCTGCCACAGCCACAGTGTAGAGTGTCTGCACAAGTGGTGACAGCCCGAAAACCGGACTTGCCGGAATGTCACACAGACTGCACAATGAAACAATAAACATATATGCCCATAACAGTCTATGGGCATATATGTTATCGCAATATTTTGTTAGCAATCGCGGCATTTACCTCATTCGGTCATATTCTTGTAGACCGTACTGAACAGTTCCGGACGGATGTTCATTCCAGAGAACGCCTTGTTGTCACGCGTGGGATTTACGCGGTTGTTGAGGAAAATGAAAATCAGTTCATTGTCAGGGTCCACCCAGAAAACGGTGCCGGTGAAACCGAGGTGACCGTAAGTTGCAGCCGTAGCCTCCTCGCATGTGGGGGAGTTGTCGGGGTTTTCGGTGTCAGGTTTGTCGAAGCCGAGACCGCGTCGGCATGTGGGGCTCTTTGAGGTGGTGAACAGTTTCACTGTTTCGGGCGACAGAATCCGTGCATCGCCATAAGTGCCACCGTTGAGCCACATCTGGCAAAGCTTAGCCAAGTCAGTGGCAGTGCCGAACAGACCGGCATTACCCTGCACACCACCCGAGAAGTTCGCCAGTTCGTCATGCACATAGCCGCAGAGTGTTTGTTTGCGCAGATAAGTATCCTTTTCGGTTGAGGCAATTTCAGTGGGTTTAAATTTCTCCAGCGGACGGTAGGTTACGCGGTTAGCGCCCAACGGAGCGAAAATGCTGTCATGAATCCAGTCGTTATGACCTTTTCCGGTCACGTTCTCCTCCATCTGCATCAGCAGACAGAAGTTCAGGCAGCTGTAGGCGTAGCTCTTGTCCTTGCGAAGCGGCGAGTGGTAGATGCGGCTCATCAGAGTGTCGTAAGTCTCCTTGTTTACATAGAGTCCCTTGGCAGCTTCGATGGGGAATTTCTCGGTTTTCACCGGCGAGGTGATGTCGCGGCGAAGCTTGGCAGTGGCGTTGCCATAGGCACCTTCCTGAATTTTTATGGGGTTTGTTTTCTTCCACTTGCGTGTAATCAGGTCGCCGGTGTAAGTGGTTGAGTCCATCATTATGTAGAACAGATTGAGCGATGGCTGTATGCCTGATTCATGATAGAGCAGCTGCTCCACAGTAACATCCTCTTTGTCAGTACCTTTCAGACCGGGTATATAGTCCGATGCCTGTGCCTTGAGGTCAAACAGACCGAGGTCGTAGGCTTTCATGACGCCGGGCAGAGTGCCGGTGGCTTTCGACACCGATGCAAGGTCATAAAGGGTTTCGTCAGTAACCGGATGTGTGCTACCCATGGATTGTTTGCCTATGGAGCGGTTGTAGACCACATTGCCGTTGCGAGCCACAAGAAGCTGACATCCGGGGAACGCACCGATTTCAACACCGGCATTGATCAGCGAGTCAAGCTGGGCTGTCATGGCAGGATTCATCCCTTCAGCGAGCGGCGATGAGTAGCCCAGACGATTCTTCGTACGCTCCAAGCCCTGACCGATTTCTGCTATTCCGGCAAGATTCACGGGGAACTTACCGCTGATTCCTATGCCGCCGAACAGCGCCATTGCTGCCGCACGCTGCAGCGCCGGGGTGTTGTCGTATGCGGTCAGGAGCACGCCTGTTTCAGTCAGCGAGCCTTTGAACTTGCTCATGCGGTAAGGGTTCATGAAGAACACCTCGACCAGCGAGGGAATGGTTGAGAGTTGTGCCAGTTCGTTGAGGGTGTTTCCACGGTTGTTGTAGACCGCAGCCACCACAGTCTTATGCTTTTTGATTGCAGCGAGGTTGGCGGTAGAGTTATACACGGTCACATCGGCATACTTCTTGCAGAGGTCCGAGAACTCCTTGCCTGTGCCGCCGATATTCACTATGGCTATGTCGTTGCTTTCGAGATTTTTCATCGGCACCATGTCGTTTTTGTCGCGCAACAAGGTGATGGATGCGTTGGCAAGGCGCTGATTGAGCGCTTCTGCCTCAGGCGAGTTGATTTCGGCGCGAGCCTGAGCCACGGTTTTGGCACGGGGTGTTCCCTGCTCCAGCGCATATTTGTAGGCGAGCACACGTTTCACCTTGGCATCGATATCAGCCTGTGACAATGTGCCGTTGGTGATGGCGCTCATGACAGCCGTGATGTCAGAACCGGGGGCGGCAGACATTACAAGCATGTCGGCACCTGCCTTCAGCGCTACCACGCAGTTGTTGCCTGCGGTTTTCGCGCCTTTCATGGCAAGGGCGTCAGTGAATATCAGACCTTTGAAGCCCATCTGTTCACGCAGCAGACCTGTGGTGATGGGGCGTGAGAGCGATGCGGGAGTGCCTGTTGCATCGATTGCCGGCACACTCAGGTGGGCTGTCATAATGCCCGAACCTCCGTCAGCAATAAACATTTCGAAGGGCACCAGATCGATTTTGCGCAGCATATCCATGGAGTGACCCACCGTGGGGAGAGCCTTGTGTGAGTCCACCGAGGTGTCGCCGTGACCGGGGAAATGTTTGCCGACAGCCATCACGCCGCCTTCTTCCAGACCGCGCGAGTAGGCTGCTCCGAGTTCAGCCACGCGCTGCGGATTTTCTCCGAACGAGCGATAGCCTATGACGGGATTGGCAGGATTGGTGTTGACATCGATAACCGGTGCGAAATTAACGGTCACGCCGATTACGCGACATTCGCGAGCCATCTCCTTGAAATATTCATAAATCAGATTCACATCCTGCACGGCGCCTAAAGCCATGTTCGAGGGGAACTTAGGAGTGTTCTCGATGCGCATCGACAAGCCCCATTCGCCGTCGAAAGCGTTCATGACAGGAACAGCCGAAAGTTCGTCGGCAAGGCTGATCATTTTGAAATACTGTTCCAGCGAGCCTTCGCTCATGATGATGCCTCCGACATGACGTTTTCCCACCAGCGCCTTCATTCCTGCCACCGACTGTTCGCCGGCATTGGGATTGAGCGAGGGTATGAACAACTGCGCCACCTTGTCACGAGCGGAGAGGGTGTTGAAAACTGAGTCAGCCCATGCTTTAGCCGCGGGAGAATCGGCAGTGGCGGTCAGAGCCGTTTTGGCTGCATGGTTGACAAAGACGGTTGCCGTCAGGGCAAGAATTGTGACAAATAATTTTTTCATAGACTATCAATAGTGCATGCGTGGATTGTTATCCGGGTTGATTTTTTTCTTCTTGAACTCCGTGCGGAGATAATTGAGCAGGTCCTGATTGACCACATTCTCGCTATGTGCTATTTTTGTGCCGCGGGTGAGCGGTTCCATGTTGTCGCCTCCGTTGGCAAGGTAGTCGATTGTAGCCACGGTGTAGATACGGTCAGGATCGATCGGTTTTCCGTTGAGCAGAATCGAGGTGCACTTGCGGGTGTCGCGGTCCATGGTTATGTCGAGCTCCGAGCTGACCGAATCGCCGCCACGGTAGAACGACATCACGTTGAACGCATCGATCAGGTCAGAACCTTTGATTTCCAGCACTTCCAGATAGTTGTTGAACGGCTGCATGTCAATTATGACCCCTTCGGTCACATCACCCTTGGGGAGCGAGCGGCGCACCGACCCTTTGTTCATAATAGCCATGTCGACCTTCTTGCCGGCAAGCTTGCTACCCTGTGCAGCCACGAAGTCCGAAAGTAAATTGTTCAGCGCAGGCTGATTGTTCTCCAGTGCCACGGCGCTCCGAGCCACCCGCAGATTGTAGAGCGAGTCGATGCCGGGACGGTAGGAGTCGATGAACGCCTTCACGTCAGCATCCTGATTCTTGTCCAAGCGGCTGTCAATTTCAATGACGTTGAACACCGGTGTCATCGTGTCAAGGTCAATGGTAATCTCGCCCAGACGTGTGCCCTGCTTGCCTGCCTGAGTGACAAGCACATCCTTGCCGACGGCATTTTTCAGCACGGTTTTCGATTTATCGGCAGGGTCGAGATAGGTGTGGGAGTGACCTCCGATGATTATGTCGACATCCTCGCTTTCGGCAGCAAGGTCAACATCCTTGGGACCCGGCTTGCCGGAATAGCCCAAATGTGTCAGGGCAATGACCATGTCAACCTTTTCGTTATGCTTGAGATGCCAAGCGGTGGCATTTGCAGCCTTCACGGCATCGATATATTCCACCCCGTTGTAGTTCCCGTTGGATATCAACCCTTCCGGGCGCACCTCCAACCCCATCAGCGCAATTTTCTTACCACCGTATTCCTTGATGACGTATGGCATGAAAATTCCGTCAAGAGGTCCGCCTCGCAGCTCGTAATTTGTGCTAAGCCAGTTGATTTTACTATCCTTGAGCTTCTCAGCCAGCATCTCCGAGCCGTTGTCGAAGTCGTGGTTACCTAAAATAGCCACGTCATAGCCGAGTTTTTCAAGCAACGAGTATTCCACCTCCCCTTTGTAGAGATAGAAGAACAACGTTCCCTGCACGGCATCGCCGGCATCGACAAGCAACACGTTCTCATTGGCACCGCGCACACTGTCAATCACAGCCTTACGCCGCAACACACCACCTTGGTTTTTGTCATTGGGGTCTATCTGCGAGTGAGTGTCGTTGGAGTGAAGTATCACAAGTTTCTCCGCCTCTACTGAAAAAACGCCTGTCACGAGTATTAATGACAGAAGCAGGCTCTTTATTACTCTCATATTTATATATATTCGGGTTAGTTCCACAAATTTACTCAGATTTTTTCACTCACCACAATTTTTTATCAGATTTTTTTTGCGGATATAAAAATTTGTCATACTTTTGCGGTGTACTATTATACTATTACACTATTACAATCATACAGTCATGATAGAATGTAACAATCTCACATTTTCTTACCGTAAAGCCACCCCCATTCTCAAGGAGTTCAATCTGACCTTGGAGAACGGTGGAATCTACGGGTTGCTCGGCAAGAACGGAGCCGGAAAATCAACCCTGCTTTACCTCATGTGCGGACTGCTCACACCCGCTGCCGGCGAAGTGCTTGTCAACGGCGTCAACGTGCGCCGGCGCCTCCCCTCCACCCTGCGCGACATTTTTCTTGTTCCGGAGGAGTTCGACCTCCCCTCCATCACTCTTGAAGATTATTGCCGCATCAACGCTCCTTTCTATCCTGACTTCAGCATGGAAGCTCTCAAGCGAAATCTGGAGACGTTTGAAATGCCGGAAAAAATTCATCTGGGCTACCTCTCCATGGGTCAGAAAAAGAAGGCCTACATGTGCTTTGCGCTGGCATGCAACACCCCCATCCTGATCATGGACGAGCCTACCAACGGGCTTGACATAACCAGCAAGGTGCAGTTCCGCCGCTTCCTTGCCGCCCAGATGAACGAAAACCGCATTATCCTCATATCAACACATCAGGTCCACGACGTTGAACTGCTGCTTGACCACATTGTCATTGTCGACAACCGCCAGCTGCTCCTGAACCGCAAGACATCGGAAATCACCTCGCGCCTGCGTTTCTTCAACACCCTCGGCGCCCCTGACACCGATGACCCCCGTCTGCTCTATTCTGCCCGCGGCGTGGGCGGTTTCGCCAATATTGCCCGACGCGAGGATCCGCTCGATGAGGAAACCGACCTCAATCTGGAATCACTTTACGAACTTTGCTGCCGCAACCCCAAGCTTGTGGAGAATATTTTCAACCCCGACAATACATCTGAACATGAACAACTTGGATAACTTTGACAAATTCAGTTTCTCCCGCTTCATGATGCTGGCGAAACGCGAGATCATATCAAGCAAAAACATTTTTTTGATGGAACTGGCGGTGGTGGCAGGTCTGATCATCATAGCCGAGTTCTTCATCTCATGGAGCGCCCTGCCAAGCCTGAACGATGTAAAAGAATATCCTTCATGCTATTATTCTGACTCCACATGCGTGTCAATTATATTCGTGCTGGGAATATGGGGATTTGCTTTTCTTGCCAATATCGCAGCCTCACTGGTCTGCCTGAAACTTTCCAATAAGAAGGGTCGCATCACCACTTTCATGACGGTTGGCACCCAAGGCGAAAAATATCTGCTCAACTTTCTGATATACGACGTATTTTTCGTGCTGTATTTCTTCACGGTCTGGCTACTGGTCGATCTGGTTCGTGTAATTTATGTTGACATGGTCTATCCCTTTGAAGGCAAGTGGGTTCTGTTTTACGCCATCGATCAGTGGAATTGGATGGTAGCGCTGGGTACCATAGCCCTGTTCCTCTTCAGCCAAGCATTCTACACACTGGTGAGCGCATTCTCGCCGAAACTGGCATTCCTGAAGGCTTTCGGCTTAAGCTATGCCGTCGGATTCCTGCTGATCCCGTACTCCTTTTTCTGTTCGGTTGTCTTAATAGACAAATCATTCAGCGGAGAATCTAACGTAATTGTCATTATGGCAAGTTCCGTGATGATCATCTACGCCATAGCAATGCAACTGCTTGCCTATTACCGATATAAAGAAACTGACATAATATGAATTTCTCGAGTAACAAAGCAATATATCTGCAGATAGCCGACTCGCTGACTGACGAGATTCTTTCAGGTCACCTTCTCCCCAACAACAGGGTGCCGTCGATCCGCGACCTGAGCGCACAGTTTCAGGTGAACGTCAACACCATCACCCGAACTCTGGATCATCTTCAGCAGCAAGGTGTTATCTACAATCAGCGCGGCATCGGTTTCTTCGTGGCTGAAAACGCACCGCAGTCAATTCTGAACGAACGCCGCAAGAAATTCACGATGACCGTACTCCCCGAAATATGCCGCGAAATGCACCTTCTCGACATTCCGGTCAACGAATTCATTAACATCTACAATTCCACTGAGTCATGAAAAAATCAACCAAATATCTTATTTTTCTGGCAGGGTCATTCATTGTCGTAGCACTTGTCATTCCTTTTGTCCTATGGCTGATGTACGCACACAGTTATGTTCAAAGAATTGATGAAACCCAGCAGTTCCAACAAGAGATACCCTTTGTCGATCAGGAAATAAACTCAATATACCTGCACCCCGACCTTTCAGTAGAATCTTTTATTATCCGCGGTGTCAGCTCAACAAAGGATCAGCGCGTGGAGATATCATACGAAGGGATGGAAAATCCTCTCCCTGACATTGACTTTTCACTCAGCAACAGCACTTTGCAGATAACCAATCTGAGTAATATATCACACCACCTCGACTCTGTGGCTGTTTACATTGCCAACGCGCCTGAACGGACACTCTCCATCTCCGCCTCTCCGAAATATTTTTACAACTCTGACTCATTCATCTTGGAAAACCTGAATTTCAATGATCTGAACATCACCGGCAAGACAGATTATCTCATCTTGACAAACTGCGCCTTCCCGCTGATTGACGTTGACTATTTGGGCTACGATCTGACGTGCAATTTCCGGCAGTCGGAAGTCGGCGATCTGAAGATAAAATCAAAGAACGACGTGACCATCTATGCAGCCGGATGTGTCCGTGACATTTCCGTAAGCGCCAAAGATGACCTCAGACTCTACATTACAGGCTACGAAGGAGAATTTGAGTTGCAGAAGAATGGAAACCGTGTATTTGTCGACCGCGATTAATCCCTGAAAGCCATGTTTATAATCAGTATCGTATTTGCAGTTTCGCTCTGCATGGCATACCCGGCATTGCTTCAGTTGATAGGAATCCGATAAAAAGCTCCGAGTGCTCAGAGTTATCTGAGGTCTACAAATTCTCCGAGTGCTCCGAGTTCTCCAAATTCATAACACCCGACCGCCACTCTTGCAAATCTCCGATTTTTTAGGTATTTTTGCACCCGGAACATCATCTATGACCTTATGGGCAAGAATAAACTGAAAAAATTCCGCGAGATGGAGCAGCTGAAGCGCGTCTATCAGTTCCCTTTCGGCTCGTTGCAGGGTAACGACTGCCCGCTGAAAGGGCGCTGGAACGCAAAGGTTTTCGGCAACGATAACCCCATAGTGCTTGAACTGGGGTGCGGAAAGGGTGAATACACCGTTGGTATGGCGCGACACTTCCGCGACAAGAACTTCATAGGCATCGACGTAAAAGGTGCCCGCATGTGGTCAGGCGCCCGCATCGCCAACGATGAGGAGATTCTCAACGCCGCTTTCCTCCGCACAAACATTGAGATGCTGCCGCTTTTCTTCGCTCCCGGCGAGGTAAGCGAGATATGGATAACATTCCCTGACCCGCAGATGAAGAAGGTGCGCAAACGCCTCACCTCCACACGGTTCATGGAACTGTATCGCCGTATAATGGCGCCCGGAGGCATCGTGCATCTGAAAACTGACAGCCCGTTTCTCTACACCTATACTTCGGCAATGGTTAGCCACAACGGTCTGACCCCGCTGAAAGACTATGCCGACCTTTACAGCAGCGAGGGGGCTGACTCTCCCATTCTGCAAATCCGTACCCACTACGAGCAGCAGTGGCTTCAGCGCGGGCTGACAATCAAGTACATAGCCTTTCCGCTCGACCACACCACCGAGCTGACGGAGCCTGACATAGAGATTCCTTTTGACACCTACCGCAGCTACTCGCGCGGCGAACTACAATTATGATCATGGAGCAACCTATCTATCCCAAACTCATACTTGACGCACTCTCCACGGTGCGTTATCCCGGCACAGGGAAAAACATCGTTGAATCAGGCATGGTGGAGGACGACATCCGCATCGACGGTCGCAAAGTATCGTTCTCGCTGATATTCGACCGCCCCACCGACCCTTTCATCAAATCAATTGTGAAATCGGCTGAGGCAGCCATTCTGACCCATGTTGCGCCCGATGTGGAAATCAAGGACAACATAACCGTGAAAACCCGTCAGGCACCAAAGCCCAAGCCTGAAACCCCGCTCAAAGGGGTCAGGAACATCATTGCCGTATCGTCGGGCAAAGGTGGTGTGGGCAAAAGCACAGTGGCATCGAACCTCGCCGTGGCGCTCGTCCGCGAAGGCTACACCGTGGGGTTGCTCGATGCCGACATCTTCGGTCCGTCGGTTCCCAAAATGTTCGGTGTGGAGGATGAACAGCTCTACATCCACGATGTTGACGGAGTGCAGAAAATCATCCCCGTGGAACGCTACGGAGTGAAGATGCTCTCCATAGGCTTCATGGTAGACCGCAACTCAGGCGTGGTGTGGCGTGGCGGCATGGCTTCGCGTGCACTGACCCAGCTCATCACCGAGGGCGACTGGGGCGAGCTTGACTATCTGCTCATCGACATGCCTCCCGGCACATCTGACATTCATCTGACCATAGTGCAGACCATAGCGCTGACCGGCGCAGTGGTGGTTTCCACGCCGCAGCAGGTGGCGCTCGCCGATGCCCGCCGTGGCATAGCCATGTTCCGCGACAAGCATGTCAATGTGCCTATTCTGGGCATAATCGAGAACATGGCATGGTTCACACCGGAGAAGCATCCCGATGAACGATACTACATCTTCGGCAAGGAGGGAGCCATGGAACTGGCTCGCGAACTCGATGTCAGAGTGCTCGGTCAGATTCCGGTGGTACTCGACATCTGCCAAGCCGGCGACAGCGGCACTCCGATTGCAGCAACCGACTCAATCACGGCTCAGGCTTTCGCCCACACGGCTCGTAATCTGGTCGATGCCGTTCAGGAGCGCAACGACACTCTTCCCCCCACAACCGTAGTAAAGATGCAAAAATGAAAATAGCCATTGTCAACGGACCAAACCTCAATCTGCTGGGCAAACGCGAACCGCATAAGTACGGCTCCACTTCCATGACCGAGATACTTGACAACCTGCGTGCTGCCTTCCCCCATGTGGAACTGACTTACTATCAGAGCAATCACGAAGGCGACTTGATCGACTGTCTGCACCGTCTGGGCTACCAGACCCCGGTTGACGGCATAATCCTCAACGCCGGAGCCTACACCCACACCTCACTGGCTCTTGCCGATGCCATCGCAGCCATTCCGGTGCCGGTGGTGGAGGTGCATCTGACCAACATTTTCAGTCGCGAACCCATTCGCCACACTTCGCTGATAGCACCCGTTTGCCGCGGTTCCATCTCAGGATTCGGCGCGAAAGTCTATCAGTTGGCTCTCAGCTCCTTCATGTCATGACCGAACAGCAGGAAGAATACATTCTTGAACATATATCGCCCGAGCCGGAGCATCTGGCGCGCCTCAACCGCGACACCCACATCCACTGCCTCTACTCACGGATGTGTTCGGGACATCTGCAGGGCAACCTGCTCGCCATGCTTGTCAGCATGATACGCCCGCACCGAATACTGGAAATGGGCACCTTCACCGGCTATTCAGCCCTTGCAATGGCAGGCGCCATGCCGCCGGATGCCGAGCTTCACACGGTAGAAGTCGACGATCAGCTGCAGGAGTTCATCCAACAGCGGTTCGACGAGCGCCCGGAGCATGACCGCATCCATCTCCACATAGGCGACGCGCAGCAGGTGGTACCGACACTCCCTGCCCCGTTCGACCTGATTTTCATCGATGCCGACAAGCGCAAATACCCCGAATATTACCGCATGGCATTGCCGCTGTTGTCGCCCGGCGGTTATATCATTGCCGACAACACTCTGTGGGACTGGAAGATACTCGACACGGTAAAGAACCACGATGCGCAAACCGTTGCCATAGCCCGCTTCAACGACATGGTGGCGCAGGACCGGTCGGTGACATCGGTGATACTGCCGTTGCGCGACGGTCTGACAATAATTCGCAAAAAAACTGACAATGATTAAGAATCTCCTCTTTGACCTTGGCGGAGTCATAATGGACATACGCCGCGAAAATGCCGTTGACGCTCTGCGCAACCTCGGACTTGCCGAAGCAGACCAGCTCCTCGGTCTTTACGAACAGAAAGGATCGTTCATGCTGCTTGAAGAAGGGCGCATCACCCCTCAAGAGTTCCGCGAGGAAATACGCCGCCAGATTCCACACCCGGTCACTGACAGCCAAATCGACGAAGCGTTCATCAAGTTCCTTATAGGAATACCGGTCCACCGGCTCCGTCAGCTCGAACAACTCGCAGCCAAAGGCTACGGCATCTATCTGCTGTCGAACACCAATCCCATCATGTGGAACTCTAAAATCAAAGAAGAATTTACCAAGGACGGCAAGGAAATCAATCACTATTTCCGCGGCATGGTGACATCGTTCGAAGCCAAAATGATGAAACCTGACCCTGCCATTTTCCGTTATGCCTCCACCACACTGGGCATAGAGCCGGCTGAGACCCTCTTCCTCGATGACTCGCAGAAGAATCTTGATGCCGCGGCATCCGTAGGCTATCAGACCGCACTGGTTCCCCCCGGCACCGAATTCATTGATCTTATTCCCTGATTATGCCCTCGTTGACCGCTACCATAGGCTCATTCGACGGAGTGCATCTGGGGCATCTCCACCTGCTGCGTCAGCTCACAGCCATTGCCGCGGAGCGTGACTCGGTGCCCGCTGTAGTCACCTTCACCAACCATCCGCTGCAGGTTATCAATCCCGACAAAGCTCCTGCATTGCTATCGACGCCCGATGAGAAACGCGACCTGCTGATGAAAGCCGGTGCCGGCATCGTGGTGCTGAAACCGTTTACTCAGGAGATGCGGCGCATGTCAGCCGAGCGGTTCCTCAAACTACTCCATGAGCGTTACGCCGTCGACACCCTTCTGCTCGGATTCAACAATAGGTTCGGCAATGACCCCTCGCTCACCTTTGCTGACTATCAGCGTCTTGGCAAGGAAATCGGCATCGAGGTTATTCAGGCTGACGAGGTCAGGGCAGGCAACAGTGCCGTTTCATCGACAGTCATACGCAACCTCCTGCTCGAAGGCAGACCGCAGCAGGCTACGGAGCTTCTCGGTCGCCCATATAGTCTCACCGGCAACGTGGTGCATGGCAAGCAGTTAGGTCGTCAGCTCGGCTATCCCACAGCCAACATTCTCCCGGAATCCCCCTCCAAGCTCATCCCTGCCCGCGGAGTCTATGCCTGCACAGCCATTCTCCCCGGCGGCAAGTCCTATCCCGCCATGGTCAACATCGGCGAGCGTCCTACACTTGACGAAACCCATCCCGACACCACAATCGAGGCTCACATAATCGGTGTCAACCGCAAGCTCTACGGCTCCACCGTAACCCTGCTTTTCCATCACTTCCTCCGTCCCGAAAAAAAATTCTCATCGCTCGACCGGCTAAAAACCCAACTTCAAGCAGACAAACTACAGGTCATCAAGCTGTTAGGTTTCACCAATGACGCCACAAAGTAACCCGGAGTTCGGAATACCCGGATATCTCTGAGATCTCAGAGTTCTCGGAGCACGCACCTTTGATTCACCCACGCTCCTATAATTCACCTTTCTGTTAATTCATGAATTTCACAATCGGTTTCTTGCGTAATTCGCAAAAATTCAGTAACTTTGTGAAATAAAGCGTTTTTGATATGGCAATGACAATTAAGACATCACCCGAACTATGGGGCGAAGATGCCCGAATCTTCACCGAGGAGGCTGAGCGCAATGGCAAGTTGCCTACACCTAAACTTTCAGAATCTCAGCGTAAGGTTCTCTCAACCATGTTGGAGAGTGCCAAGAATGTTATTTTTCCGCCTCGGAAAGACTGATTATGGCAGAATTCAATTTTGTAGAAAACACCTTTATGGTGCCTTATACCGAAGAGGTCGCAGATTACTGTGACCCTTTTTCTTGTGGAGACGAGGATTTGGATGAATTCTTCAGTCGTGACGTGTTTCTGTATGAAAAGGAATTGCTCGGAAAAACATATTGTTGGGTCAACAGAAGCGATAGACGTCAAATTGTAGCAGTAGCCACATTGTCATACGATGGCATCAAGACGTTTACTCTCGATAATCCTTCCCGAAATGCTTTTCAACGACAGATTCCCCAACAGAAACGTCACCGCAGTTATCCGGCTGTTCTGATAGGTAGGCTCGGTGTCAACAAGTCATTTCAAGGGCAAGGACTGAATGTGGGTACTCAGCTCATGAATGCTCTGAAATATTGGTTTGTGGATGAAAATAATAAAGCTGCATGCCGTTATATGCTTGTAGACGCCTACAATGCAGAATCCACCCTTCGCTATTATATCAAGAATGGATTCAAGCCACTTTATAAGAGTGAACAAAGCGAGAAAGAAGCATTCGGCATCGCTGAGGATGAACTTTTGAGAAGCCGGGTCATGTTCTTCGACCTAAAGATGATCACGCCATAGTCAAGAAATATATATCACATCCCTTGTATCGCCATTTTATCCTTTTCTGTTAATTCATAAAAATTATTTTGAGATTCAGAATATAATTTGTAATTTTGAACTATATTACCTGAATTGTGAAGTTGAAACGGATATTTCTCATATTAACCCTATTGCTGACCGCCGTCAGCGCATGGTGCGGACCCATCAAATGGGAGGAAGCCACGCCCCCGCATGACAATCAGGCGGTGCACCAGTCCGTGGAGCAGGAGGGCGTGGAAATAACCGTGAAGGACGGATGGGTTTATGTCACCGCTTCGCGAACAGTAACTATCCGTATTTTCAGCATCTTGGGGCAACCCATAGTGACAGAGACCATGCAGCCCGGCACCTATCGCGTGCATCTGGCATCGCGTGGCATTTATCTGCTTCGCGCTGGCTCCACCACACGCCGTATCACAATTTAGGGATTCTCACCCTCATTCCCAATCTCCATGAACAGCTCCGGAATCAAACTGGTCACTCTGCCTAAAATCTGCGATGAAAGGGGTAACCTCACGTTCATCCAGAACGAGCAGCACATTCCGTTTGACATGGAGCGGTGTTACTGGATTTACGATGTACCTGCCGGACGCCGACGCGACGGACATGCCTTCCGCAAAGCTTCGGAGCTGATTGTGGCAATGAGCGGCAGCTTCGAGGTGGTGATAACCTGCCCCGACGGCACCTGCGAGCGCTATCTGCTCAACCGCTCGTACAACGCCATACTCGTTCCACCCATGACTTGGCGTGAACTGGACAATTTCTCGACCAATTCCGTGGCTATGGTCCTCAGCTCAACCATCTATACAGAAGATGATTACATCTACAGTTTCGAGCAATTCAGAAAGGAGGCTGCCGATGAATAACCATCAGATCTCAAGCCTTGACAACTGCAGGATTGTGGAATTGCCACGCATACGCCATGACAATGGCTCGCTGACTTTCTTCCAGAACAGTGCCGACGCTCTGTTCACCGTCAGGCGCGTGTTCTATCTCTATGACATTCCGGGCGATTCCGAACGTGGCGGACATTCCCACCACGAGGCGCAGGAACTGATTGTGGCACTCAGCGGATGCTTCGACGTGGTGCTCAACGACGGGCACCAAAGCCGACGCTTCACACTGAACCGCCCCTACCGCGGGCTTTATATCCCTGCCGGAATCTGGCGCGAACTGAACAATTTCTCATCAGGCTCGGTATGCCTTGTTCTGACCTCCGAGAAGTTCGACGAGGAGGATTATGTGCGCGAATTCGACCGATTTCTGGAGCTTACGGCTAAAAAGGTGACCCCATGAAACGCTATGAATTTCTCAATCTTGCAGCAACCAACGCTCCTTACATGGAGGAGATACGCGCTGCCGTTGACCGTGTCATCACCAGCGGACGCTATGTGGGCGGCGAGGAAAACGAACGGTTCGAGAAGAAATTAGCCTTGATGCACGGCGCTCGCTTTGCCGTGGGGGTAAGCAACGGTCTTGACGCCATGCGGCTCATTCTTGAAGCCTACAAACTGCTCGGGAAACTCTCGGCAGGCGATGACATCATTGTCCCTGCCAACACCTATGTAGCCACCATTATGGCAATAATTCAGGCAGGGCTTAACCCGGTGATGGTTGAGCCTTCGCTGGAAACCCTCAACATCAACACCTCTGCAATCGAACGCGCCATAACCCCGCGCACCCGTGCCATCATGACCGTACACCTCTATGGCAGAGTTGCTTATGATGCAGAGATGGCACGGATAGTCAAGAACCACAATCTGCTTCTGCTTGAGGACAACGCGCAGGCAATAGGCGCCGTATCGTCCACCCTTGGGCTCTTTTTCTCGAACCGCAGCGGTGCGCTCGGCGATGCCGGAGCCTTCAGTTTCTACCCCACAAAGAACATAGGTGCCATCGGTGACGCCGGAGCGGTTGTAACCCCGCATGCCGAACTTGCCGATGCTGTCCGCGCCCTGTCCAACTATGGCAGCGACCGCCGTTATCACAACATTTACAGCGGATTCAACTGCCGTCTCGACCCAATACAGGCTGCCGTGCTGAACGTGAAGCTGGACCACCTCGAACAGGAGTCGAACCGTAGGCGTGAACTTGCGGCTGTCTACAATGCGGAAATAACACATCCTGCCATCACACTGCCATCCATCCCTGCCGACCCCCGCGAGCATGTTTGGCACCAATATGTAATACTCTCCCCTGAGCGCGACCGCCTGCGCCAATATCTCGCTGACAACGGCGTGCAGACCGACATCCACTATGCAACTCCACCCCACCGCCAGCCATGCTACAGCAGCCGTTTCTCCGGGTTACGCTTCCCTGTGACCGACTTAATTGCCGACCGGGCACTGTCGCTCCCCATCTCCATTCTCACCTCACCCGATGATGCCCGTGAAATCGCGGCGATCATCAACCGGTGTAACCCATGACCCATCATCATTGCAACATAATCAAAGCCGACCACCTATCATGAAACAAGTTGCCATCTTAATCCTGACTCTGGCTGCTATGTTCGCTTCATACAACGCCGGAGCGCAGGTTCCCGATCACGACACTACCCTTCAATCCGATTCTCTACGGATAGACTCCCAACGCCAATCCATTGACTCATTGCGGACTGTCACTCCCGGTTCACCGGTGGTTGTCGACGGCGACACCCTGTTTCTGATCTATGCCAACCTCGGCGGGTACAACGCAGACAGCCGTGCCGAAATGGCGTCCGAAGCTATCTCCAAAGCGGGTAAGTACCGGCTCTCCACCGACTCACTCTATCTGCTCGACAACGGAACATACACTGACATCATGTATGGCAGTCAGGTGATTATCAGCCTCACGGAGCACGATGCCCTCTGGCAGTCCACCACTCACCAACAGCTCGCCGCATCCTATCTGCCGCTGTTGCAGGACACCATTGACCGCCTACATTCAAGCTACAACTTGAAAGGATTCGCCTTGCGCGCCCTGCTGTTTATTCTGGTGATAGCGGCGCAGTATCTGCTCATACGCCTGACAAACTATCTGTTCAGAAAGCTGCGCCTACGCATAATCCGCTTTCAGCACAACCACCTGAAGTCAGTATATATCCGTGACTATGAACTGCTTAACAGGCATCAGCTCACCCGCATCATCATCTTTTTCAGCAACATCATCCGCTACGCCCTGCTGCTGATTCAGCTGACCATCACCGTTCCCATTCTTTTTGCCATCTTCCCGCAGACTGAAAAACTCGCGCTCCGCATATTCCTCTACATCATCGAGCCAATCAAAATGGTGTTTACCTCGGTGGTGGATTACATACCCAACCTGTTTATAATCATGGTGATATGGATATGCATCCATTACCTGATCAAGGGATTGGGCTACATCTCCAAGGAAATCGAGAACGAGAAACTGAAAATCTCAGGCTTTTATCCCGACTGGGCAAAGCCTACGTTCAACATCATCCGCGTTCTGCTCTACGCCTTCATGATAGCCATGATCTACCCCTACCTTCCCGGCTCGGATTCAGGTGTGTTTCAGGGGATTTCAGTGTTTGTGGGGCTTATCATATCACTTGGGTCAAGCACCGTCATCGGCAACATAATCGCCGGACTGGTGATAACCTACATGCGCCCGTTCAAGTTAGGTGACCGCATAAAGCTCAACGACACCACCGGCAACGTCATCGAAAAAACAGCCTTCGTGACCCGGTTGCGCACCACCAAAAACGAGGTGGTCACCATCCCGAACTCCTTCATAATGTCGACCCACACCGTCAATTACAGTGCGTCGGCACGCCGCTTCGGGCTAATAATCCACACCACCGTAACCATAGGCTACGATGTGCCATGGCGTCAGGTTCACCAGCTGCTGATCAATGCTGCCCGCATGACCCCCGGAGTGGAGGAGGAACCACGTCCGTTCGTACTCGAAACCGAGCTGCAGGACTACTATCCCTGCTACCAGATCAACGCCTACATCCGCGAGGCAGACAAAATGGGCGATATTCTGACGGCGCTCCACCAGAACATTCAGGACTGCTTCAACGAGGCAGGAGTGGAAATCATGTCACCCAAATTCGTTGCCACCCGCGATGGCAATGAGTCGACAATTCCAAAGAAAGTCTGAGAACTCCGAATGCTCCGAAAACTATGAGTGCTCCGAGAACTCCGAGCACAAAAAACCGCAGGAAACTGCATGTTTCCTGCGGAATTAATTCTGTTTCAATGAAGAGTTTAGAACATTTTCAAAGCCACATCCGTGAGCCATATCCAGAGCGGACAGAATCCGACGAACAGAATCACACTGAGGGTAAGTGAAGATGTACCGGTGGCTACATAAGTGTCATACTCATCGGCAATGATGATACCTGAGAAGGCAGGGGGAAGGGCAGCTGCCACTACAAGCATACGGAGGTTAGGTTCGTCCATGTGGAAGAGCAGACCTAAAGCGAGCACAACCGCGGGCATAACAACCATTTTCATAATTGAACCCAGAATTGCCTGCCAGTTGATCTGAACCTTGATGGAAGAAAGGGTAATACCTGCTGAGAACACTGCCATTGACGCATTCGCTTTGGCGATAAGGTCAAACGACGGGCTCAGTTCCTTGGGCCAAGGTATACCTGCAACCACCCATACTACGGCAAGGATAGGTGCCCATGCAACAGGCTGCTTAAGGGCGTTGATCACCGGTTTCCAAGCACTCTGCTTGGCTGCATTAGGATTCTGTTTGGCAAGCGATGAGTTCATCAACGAAAGTCCCACAGGAATACCGATTGCATTTACAACAATACCCACAATCGCTACCACAAGCGCCACAAGGGTAATGTTATATTCATAAGGAGAGGCGAGGAAGATAGGCTCCAGCACTGCAAATCCGAGGAACCCGATTGTAGGTGATCCACTGATAAGGGCTGAGATTGCGGCATCTGCTCCGGTGTTTTTCTTGAAACAATACTTGAATACGAAATATACAAGCATGAAGCAAGCCATAATACCTATTGTTGACACGATGGTGAGTCGAAGGTCTTTTACCAGATCCTCTCGTGAAGCCTGAACAATTGAAACGAACAGGGCTGCAGGAAGTGCGAAGTCAAGCACAACCTTATTGAATTTCTTTGCGTCGTCACCTGAGAACGCTCCTTTTTTACCGGCTATGAAACCGGCGAGCATTACCACGATAATCGGGACGATGGCATATAGTATCACATGTTCCATATATTGGGAATTTTTATATTAAACTTAAGTGAATTTATAAGAGGGAGCCGGCTGGAACAAGCCCGTTGGGGCAGCATGTTCCAACCGCTCTCTGTCCCTGATTATCAAACGGTGTAGTCGATAAGAGGAGCAGGATTCAGATAACCGATGTGACCTGATTCCTTACCTGAATCTGATGCAAGCTGAACATTGATCAGCGCAGGTCTCTTCGATGCGATGGCAGTGGTCAGCGCCTTGGTGAGTTCATCGGGAGTTGACACATAGTAAGCATCGCCGCCGAAGGCTTCCGCCATCTTGTCGTAACGGGCATTGATGTCAAGAGTGGTAGGAGCAGGTTCATCACCGCCGCCGGGGTTGACACCCACGCCGTTGTAGATACCGCCGTTGTTGAATACAACCACGGTGCAAGGGAGTTTGTAGCGGCAGATGGTTGCAAATTCCATTCCGGAGAATCCGAAAGCAGAGTCACCTTCAATGGCTACGACACTCTTGCCGGTTGCAACTGCGGCACCGATGGTCGAACCCATACCCATACCCATGATTGACCATGAAGCGCAGTCAACACGGTGGCGGGGGAGAGCCATATCCACAGTGTCACGGGTATCGTCAAGGGTGTTGGCACCTTCGTTGATAAGGATGACATCAGGATTTGATTCAAGGATAGGCTTGATGGCATTCAGCGCGGTCCAGTGGTTCATAGGCTGCGCGGTGGCTGCAGCCTGCAGGCGTGCTGCGAATTTCTTGTTCTTCTCGGCTGATTCTGCCTGAAGAGCGGGAACCCATGTAGGATCAAAAGCTGTCTTATACTTGGGAAGCTCGGCAAGGATTGCCTTAAGCGATTCGTTCATGTCGCCCACAACAGGAGCGGCTACAGGAACGTTACGGTCGATTTCGCGAGGTTCAACATCGAGCTGAACGAACTTCACATTAGGATTCCACTTACCTTTACCGAATGAAAGCATCCAGTTGATACGGGCACCGATGACAATCACCACATCAGCCTGTTCCATGATGGTTGAACGGCATGAGAGGGCGCTGAGTTCACCTTTGTCAGGCAGAACACCTTTTGCCATTGACATAGCCAGATAAGGAATCTTATAAGTGTCGCTGAGCTGCTTGATCAGATCCTCAGCCTGAGCCTGAGCTGCACCTTTACCAATGAGGATGGCAGGCTTTTTGGCTGACGCGATAGTCTGTGCCGCGCGGGTAACGGCTTCAGCGTTGGGGGCAACTTTAGCGAATACGTCAACAGGAGTGAAATATAGTTTTTCAGCCTCTGCGGTATCCATGACCTCACCGAGGGCGGGAGTAGTCATGTCAATATATACACCACCGGGACGACCGGTTACAGCTGCACGATAAGCGCGTGCCACGGCTGCAGGGATATCTTTTGCATGGCTGCAACGGAAAGCCGCCTTTACATACGGACGGGCTGCGTTCAGCTGGTCAAGCTGCTCGTAAGTACCCATGTCCATGTCGACCATCTGAGGATCAGAAGCACCTGAAATCTGAATCATAGGATAGCAGTTCACGGTGGCGTTGATAGTAGCGGTCAAACCATTGAGGAAACCGAGTGAAGAAACCGTAAGCAGCACACCGGGTTTGCCGGTCAGATAGCCGTGGGTAGCGGCTGCCATACCTGCCTGCTGTTCAAAACGGAAACCATAGTAATTCATGCCAATTTTCTGCATTGCGTATGCGGCTTCGGTCACGGGGATACCCACCAGACCATATACATCCATCAGTCCAAGTCTACGAAGTGATTCAGCCAGAATATACATACCGGTTACCTGCTCCGGAAATTTGGGAGCGGTCTGGCTTGAAGCCGGGGTGTTAACTGTTGTGCTCATAATATTATATTTAACGTGTTTTTTAAATGAATATATTAAAAGGTGACCTGCGGATCTCCTTCACGGGTAACCCGCAAGTCGCCGGTATGTTAATGATTATTTCTGTGCAGTAGTTGCTGTTGCTGCAGGCTTGGGAGCGGGTGCTGTTGTACCGTTCTTGGCGAAAGAGTCGATTTCAGCCTGAGTATAACCCAGTGACTGGAGGACTTCAGTAGTGTTACCGCCAAGTTCAGGAGCAGGACCGTAAGTAGGCTGGTAGTTCGACATTGTGAACGGGCAACCAACGGTTACGAATTCACCGATTTCACCACCCTGATTGATGCGGACAAGTGTGTTGCCGTCGTAGAGTGACTCATCGCTCATCATTTCCTTAGTAGAAAGAACCGGACCTACAGGAACACCTGCTTTGCCGAGGATGTCAGTAACCTCATATTTGGTCTTGTCAGCGGTCCACTGACCTATGCGCTGATAGATAGCCTGTTTGTTGCGGTCACGCGCATCGGCAGTATTGAAATCGGGGTTGGTAAGCCAGTCTTGGAAACCGACTGCGTTGCAGAAAAGTTCAAAGTCTTTGGCACCGCGCTGCAGAACGATGTAAACATAGTTGTTGGCATCGAGTTCTGAATCCAGACCGCCGGCAGGTTTACATTTGTAAGTCCAACCGAGGACGCCACCACCTTCAATGTTACCTGAACGAGGAACACAATCACCGAATTTTCCATCGGGATACTGCGGGAACTGAGTCAGATAACCGATCTTGTCAAGAGTCAACTGGTCACGGGTCTTGATACGGCAGAGGTTCAAGCATGCGTTGTGCATTGACTGATAAACATAAACGCCTTCGCCGGTTTTTTCACGCTGCACAACTGCGGCGAGCAAACCAATCAGCAGGTGCATACCGGTGTTGGAGTCACCAAGGGCGGCACCGCTCTGAGTAGGAACGTTATATTCGCCGTCATACCAACCTGTTGTTGAAGCGGCTGCGGCAGTTACCTGAGCGATAGGTTCGTAAGCCTTAAGGTCTTTATATTTTGAAGATACAGGGAAACCTTTGATTGTACCATAAATACAGCGGGGATTCAAGGCATGAACAGCTTCCCAACCGAAGCCAAGTTTATCCATTGCACCCGGGTGCAGGTTTTCAACGAAGATATCACATTCTTTAATAAGTTTGGTAAGAATTGCCTTACCATCAGGAGTCTTGGCATCGAGTGTCAATGACTTTTTGTCACTGTTAAGCTGAAGGAAGTAGTAGCTGGGCAGATCAGGATTGAACTGAAGTTCTTTACGGGTTGCATCACCAACGCCCGGACGTTCGATTTTGATAACGTCGGCGCCGAGCCATGCTAACATTTGAGTACATGAAGGACCTGATTGCACTTCTGTAAAATCTACCACTTTTAAACCTTGTAGAGGAGCTGTGTTCATAGTAATATACTTTTAAAATTTTGTTATGAGTTTAATTATTTTGTTTTCTGATTATAAAACAAAACAAATCATCAAAAAGTTTTACAGCAGCACTAAAAACTCTATGGTTGAGTATCCTCAACCCTATCACCCATGCTTTGTTATTCGGCTTATTTCCAGAGGTTGAAGCGATAGCCGACGCTGGCGCTGAAGGTCCAGTTCATGTCAAGCAGCGAGTGGTCACGCTCGCGGATGAAGCCAAGGTTCAGCTCACCGTTGATGCCTACGAAAAGGCGGTTGTGATGGTTGTAGCAGGCACCTGCCTTGAGGCGGTTGGAGAAGCAGAATGACACACGCTCTTCGTCGGGATTGTTGATGTAGCCGTGACGGAGCCCTATCAGCGGCGCCTCGGAAATGCCTAACACCCAGTTGTGGGGAAAGACGAAGTTGTAGCCGTAGCCTATTTTCAGGGCATAGTTTCGGGCGAGGACTTTGTAGGTGTAGTCATGCCATGAGCCGGGCAACCTGTCTTTGATGTATTCAGGGGTATCGTTGAAGTTGAAATTGTAGTCCTGCTGCGAATAGGAGATGCCGGCGTAAAACGACCCGGCGTTGCGTTTCTGAATCTTGCTGTAGGAGAACGCCGCTGCCTGAGAATATTTTTTGTGGTTGAAGAAGTAATATGTTTCTACCCCCCATGAACTGCAGTTTATGCCGTTGAAGTGTAAATCAGGGTCAAAATGATCCTTGGGCGTACCGAAATAGTTTATTCGCGTGCCCACGTCGTTGCTTATGAAGTAAAAGTCGGCGGCAAGCAGCGAGCAGGTGAACCCGAAGTTGAAACGCCGTCGTGCCCGGGGATCGGCACCTAAATATTTGGATATGTTGAGGTCATAGCCCACTGACACGGCAAGATATGTCAGATAGAAACCCATGGAGGTACAAGGGTCGGAGACCATGTCGAGGCGCGTGTCGTCATCGAAGATGAAGCCGTAGTAGTCCATCCACGATTCGGTGCGCCCCTTGACGTTGAATTTGTATCCGGTGCCTACTACATAGGTCGAGTCATAGGAGTTGAAGAAATGGTCACCCCACCGGTAGACGTTGACTGCCGCGCGCGGAACTTTTCCCATGGCTGCGATGGAGTCGAGGGCGAATGAGAATGCCTGACAGCGTGGCGCCACGGCTGTCATGAGTATCAGCAGGGTCAATATTTTCAAAAACCGTTTCAATGCGCTGTCATCATAAAGGTTTTGATAAGTGACGCGATGAGGATACCCACTGTGGTGGCTATGCCGGCTATTATCATCAGGTCAGGAAGTTTTATATTATAGGAGGCAGTGCCTAAATGAAGTGTCACAAAGGGACGCCTTATCTGTCCACGAGGGTCGTAGTAGCCTGACAGCAAAACTGCGAGGCAATAGCATCCGCTGCCAACCAGTGCGCCTATGAAAGTACCCACCAGAAGATCACCGGGATAGTGCACGCCGAGATATATGCGGGAGTAGCAGGTGAGCAGAGCCCATATCAGGATGAATATGCAAAGACGTGTGCGTGGTATCATCCAGCAAAGGAACGATGCTAAAGCAAAGGAGTTTGCGGCATGACACGATGGGAAGCTGTAACGTCCGCCGCGATAATCGTTGACAATGTGGACCATATCCGATATCGGATTTTCGAGATGTGCCGGACGGAGCCGCTCGAATGTCGGACGCAGAATGGTGGCGCACAGCTGATCGGCGATAACTATCGAAAGCACTATGCCGAGCACCATCAGCAGAGCGGTGGCAGGACGATAGCGGCGCACGATGATGTAGAGGAGCGTGGCGTACATCGGAATCCAGATGAATCGTCCTGAAAAAAGATACATGAACTGATCCATCAACGGGCAATGAAGCGAGTTCAGGAACAGAAACAGTTGCGTGTCGAGGTGTTGGATGTATTCAATCATAGTCGCGACAATTCGGTGTAAATAGTTTGTAACCAAGCTTTTGCATCATCAACAGCCGACTGTGGCGCCTCCTTTGTCGGCTCCATTGTGGATAGATTGATGGTGACTGTGTCAGTGTCGGTGACATATCCCACAAAGTCTGGCTCGCTGAAGAAAGCCGACGGTGCTGTTTCAGCAGCGAATATATTTTTCGAGAACTTGAAACGGGAGTGGTCAACCTGCATGGCTGCAAGCAGCGTGGCAGCAATGTCGCTCTGCGAGGCTACGATGTCTACCTCGCCCCGGCGGTTCAAAGCACCACCGGTCATAATCAGCGGCACATGGTGACGCTGCTCCATGGCATCGAGGTTACGCGGATATGCGCCCAGATGGTCGGGTACCATTATCACCAGCGTATTATCCCACCGCGGTGTATGGCTGAGCGAATCAACGAAGGCACCCACGCAACTGTCGGCGTAGGCAAAGGCGCGCAGCGGTCCCTCAGGGAAGCGGGTATTTTTATACGGCACCTTGAACGGTTCGTGAGAGCTGGAGCTCTGGATGACGGTGAACCGGGGCACGGTGCCACTGTTCCGCGACATATCGGCAAGACAGCGTTCGTATACCAGATGATCGTGGGCGCCCCACTTGCCCGTACGCTGCGACAGCGGGAAGTCGGTGTCGCGCACAATGTTGGTGAACCCTGAGTTTATCAGGTAGGCAAGCATGTTGGTAAAGTTCACGTCGCCACCATAATAATAGCTCAGTGAATAGCCCTGCTCACCGAGTGCGCCGGCAATCGATGGCAGATGTTCAGCCTTCTCGACGAATTTCATCACCGACGTGGTTGGCTGTGAAGGGAATCCGCTGAGAATTGCCGGCAAAGCGCGGTCAGTGCGGAATCCCGATGCATAGAAGTTGGTCAGCAGCAAGCCGTCGCGGGCAATGCTGTCAAGCTTCATGGCTATCGGTTCCCCACCCTGCACGGGGAGCAGATGCGAAGAAAAGCTCTCTAATATAATAAGGTATATGTCGGGGCGCGAAGTCTTGAGCAATGGCATCGGTGATGCGATGCTGTCAGCCACCTCACGGCGAAGCGACTCGCTGAACAGGCGTTCCGCCTCCGCATTGTCAAAGAATCGGAACTGTGAATCGAATTTTTTCTGATGTGTGGCAGAATAGAGCAGACTGAATGCCGGATTTACCGCAGCATGGTTCAGCACGGTCACACTACTGTAATAGGCACGGCTCAGGTTCATGGTCGACACGGTTACTCCGCCACGAATGGGTATGAAGAGCAGTGCAGTAGCTCCCAGCAAAACGCCACCCGTCAGCAGTTTCTTTTTTTCGACCCGCTGCAGTTTCACCAGTCCTGCGGTGTAACGCAGAATCAGGTAATAGAGGGTGGTCAGAGCTATCAGCCCCACTGTTCCACCGATAATTTCAGCTGTCGAAGCCGAAGCGAAAGCGGCAGCCGGCGATGTGGCGAAATAGAACAGCGGAGTGGTGTCGAGCTTGAATCCCCAGTAGCGGTAAAGCATCAGATCAAGCAGCTGGATAGCCGCAATAAGCAGCGTCACCAGCAGATAATAGCCACGCATTACACGTCCGCGAAGGTCAAATCCGGTCAGCACGGCGATGAGGGTAAGCAGAGCCGGAACCACGGTCAGATAACCTGCCACAGTCATGTCCATGGCAAAACCGTGAGTCAGCACACCGAGCCACTCGCCTGCGCCGAACGACGAGTATATTGAACTATAAAAAAGCATGAACACCGGCTTCTGAAGCACGAAAATGAGCGTCAGAACCAAAAATGTCAGCAATATTTTCAGCAGTCCTTTTTTCAAAACGGTGGTCAGCTTGTTAATTTGCAGTGGTCAACGAATAAATTTGCGATGGTCAGCGTGTTAATTTAAAGTTACGGCTGTCGCCGTGGGTCGAGATATATTCACCTGAGAAATCGGAGTCGGTGAGTCTGCCCTTGAACACCCCCACCTTTATCCTGCCCTCGATATACTCCTCTATTTCCACATCGTAACCGTCGTTTCCTGAGGGGGTTGCCTCGGTCAGACGCAGAGTATAGACATTGTAAGGGTCAGCCGTGTAGAAGCGTGTGCCGCTGCCGGTGGAAAAATCCATGTTGAACTCAATGATTGAAGCTCCGTAATGCCCCGTATAAGCACCTTTTTCAAGCAGTACCTCCGGAACCTTATTTTCCGGTTGCTCCACCACAGCCTGTGTGACAGGTTTAGGATCAGGATGTTTGCTGTAATAATACACCCCGCAACCTATGGCACCCACAAGAATTGCCATCAGCAACAGAGCGATTCCGACAAAAACAAATTTTTTGCCGGAACCTTTCTTGCGGGGATGTTCTCCCTTGACAGGGGGAACCAATGTTCCCCCCAACTCAGGTTTATATTCGTCCATCACGCTTTTACAGCTTCTTGGAGTTTGCTCATCGCAGTGACAATGCCGGCACCGTCCTTGCCGCCAGCCTGTGCGAATCCGGGCTGACCGCCACCGCCGCCTTTGATGGCTTTGGCTGCTTCGCGGACCAGCGTAGAGGCGTTAAAGCCCTGTTTCACAAGGTCATCGGTAAACATTACTGTGAGCAGCGGTTTGCCTGACATGTCGACCGTAGCACCGAGGAATGCGGTAGCCTCAGGTGAAAGCTCGCGGATGGCGAATGCCACACCCTTGACCACTTCGGGGATTCGGACATGGTCCATGGTGACAACCTTTATGCCGTTTACGGTCTTGGCTGAGGCAAGCAACTCGCGTGCCTGATTGCGTATGCGCTCCTTCATGAATTCCTCAGCCTGCTTGCGCAGCGAGGCGTTCTCCTCGATGGTACGGCGAAGCGTTCCCATCAGGTCAGGGGCATTATTGAATGCCTGCGCCATGTCGCGGAGCATGTCGGCATTGCGGTCAAACAGATCCTCGGCACGCTCGGCAGTCACAGCCTCGATGCGGCGTATGCCTGCGGCTATACTGCTCTCGGCGATTATTTTTATCATGCCTATGTTGCCGGTGTTTTCAACGTGAGTGCCACCGCAAAGCTCAACCGAGTCGCCATAGCGTATCACACGCACCTCGTCGCCATATTTCTCGCCGAACAGCGCCATGGCACCCATCTCCATAGCCTTGGCAATGGGCAGGTTACGGTGTTCATCGCGCGGGATTGCCTGACGCACACGGCTGTTGGCAAGATGTTCCACGCGGCGGATTTCTTCAGGCGTAAGCTTCTGGAAGTGCGAGAAGTCGAAGCGCAGCAGGTCAGGAGATACAAACGAGCCTTTCTGCTCCACATGTGTTCCGAGCACCTCACGGAGCGCCTCATGGAGCAGGTGGGTAGCGGTGTGGTTGCATGAGGTAGCCATGCGCGCCTTGGTGTCGACGGCTGCTATGAAACTTGCTGTCACATCAGCGGGGAGTTTGGTGGTCAGATGCACACCCATGCCGTTTTCACGCTTGGTGTCGAAGATTTCAATGACCTCGTCGCCATGGGTGAGAGTTCCTCGGTCACCTACCTGACCACCCATTTCGGCGTAGAACGGAGTCTCGGAGAGTACAATCTGATAAAATTCCTTGTTTTTCTGTTTTACCTTGCGGTAGCGGAGTATGTTGGCTTCTGCCGAGGTGCAGTCGTAACCCACGAATTTCTGCTCCCCTTCATTGACTGTAACCCAGTCACCGGTTTCTACGGCGGCGGCATTACGGGCGCGAGCCTTCTGTGCAGCCATCTCCGAGTCGAATCCGGCGCGGTCAAGCGTCATTCCGTGTTCCTTGAGTATCAGCTCGGTAAGGTCGAGGGGGAAGCCGTAGGTGTCATAAAGCAGGAATGCCTCCTTGCCGTCGATTTCGGTTTTGCCTGCCTTCTTCGCGGCAGCCATGCTTTCATCGAGCATGCGGATACCGTTCTCCAGAGTGCGCAGGAAAGAGTCCTCCTCTTCCTTTATCACCTTCATTATCAGCTCGCGCTGTGCGGGGAGTTCGGGATAAGCCTGACCCATGCTGTCGATCAGGGTGTCGACAAGGCGATACATGAACGCCTGTTTCTGACCGAGGAATGTGTAGGCATAGCGCACGGCACGGCGCAGAATTCGGCGGATGACATATCCTGCCTTGGCATTGGACGGCAGCTGAGAGTCAGCGATGGAGAAGGCGATGGTGCGCACATGGTCGGCGATTACGCGCATTGCCACGTCGACTTTGGCATCCTCGCCATATTTTTTGCCGCTGAGTTGCGATATTTTCTCGATCAGCGGAGTGAAAACGTCAGTGTCATAGTTGCTTTTCTTTCCCTGAAGAGCCATGCAGAGGCGTTCGAAGCCCATGCCGGTGTCAATCACCTTTGCGGGGAGGGGCTGCAGCGAGCCGTCAGCCATGCGCTGATACTGCATGAACACCAGATTCCAGATTTCGATTACCTGCGGATGGTCCTTGTTGACCATTTCGGCACCCGGCACAGCCGCACGCTCTTCGTCGCTGCGGAGGTCTATGTGAATCTCGGAGCAGGGACCGCAGGGACCGGTGTCGCCCATCTCCCAGAAGTTGTCATGCTTGTTACCGTTGATGATGTGCGATGCGGGCAGATGTTTTTCCCAGATGGCAGCCGCTTCGTCGTCGCGCTTCAGTCCTTCTTCAGGCGAGCCTTCAAAAACCGTGGCATAGAGGCGGTCCGGATCGAGGTGAAGCACATCAACCAGATATTCCCATGCCCAATCGATAGCCTCCTTTTTGAAATAGTCGCCGAACGACCAGTTGCCGAGCATCTCGAACATGGTGTGATGATAGGTGTCATGACCCACCTCCTCAAGGTCGTTATGCTTGCCGCTGACACGCAGACATTTCTGTGAATCAGCCACGCGAACATATTTTGGAGCCTTGTTTCCGAGGATAATATCCTTGAACTGGTTCATACCGGCGTTGGTGAACATCAGCGTAGGGTCATCCTTGATTACCATAGGTGCTGAGGGGACAATGTGGTGTCCTTTCCCTTCAAAAAACGATTTGAACGATTCGCGAAGTTCTTTTGCTGTTAACATATATGTCATCGATGGTTTAAAAAAGTCTGTAATAATCGTGCAAAATTACTCAATATTTGTTACTTTTGCAACAGAAACAAGGGTTAAGTTAGCCACTGACTGATGAGTAAGAGAATATTTTACAAATATAACAAGGTCACTGACAGCTACGAGAGGGTGTTCCCCTCGCGGCTGGGTCGTGTGATGTCGCGTGTGGCTAACGGCACGGTCATCGCGGCAGTCATCATTGTGGCGGTTGTGGCGCTATACTACTGGCTTGAAGTGCCGCGCGAGGAGATGCTGATCGAGGAGAACCGCCGCCTCAGGGCGCAACTGGAAACGGTTGACGTGCGACTGGACCGCGCCATGAAGGTGATGGATGCCATTGCGGAGCGCGACAACAACTTCTATCGCGTCATGGTGCAGGCTCCTCCACTGACAGCAAGCCAGCGCTATGGCGGCATGAGCTCGGCTGAAGCGGTCGCATCGATGAACGATGCCGATCTGGTAACCAACGTTTCTGACAAAATCGAGATGCTCGACCGGCTGCTTTACGCCCAGATCCAATCGTTTGACTCGCTGCGCGTAATGGCATCGCAACAGACTGACCGACTGAAACATATACCCTCCGTGCAGCCCATCTCGCTGCTCGATATGAAGCAACTCGCCTCAGGCTACGGCTACCGTGTGGATCCGGTCTACGGCACAAGCCGTTTCCATGAGGGTATGGACTTCGCGGCACAGCCCGGCACACGCGTAAATGCCACCGGCGACGGAACCGTCATTCATGCCGGCTGGAAAAGTGAATATGGCAATCTGGTGGAGGTGGACCATGGCTACGGATATGTCACCCGCTATGCCCATCTGAGCAAAATCAACGTAAAAAACGGTGAGACCGTCAACCGAGGCGACAAGATTGGCGAAGTTGGCTCGACAGGCAAATCAACCGGTCCGCACCTGCATTACGAAGTGCGATACAAAGGGGTGGCACAACCACCTTATAAATATTATTTTGAAGATTTAACCCCGGAGCAATATGTGGCGATGATTTCAGCCAACGATGCCTCCGCCCATGTAATGGACTGATACACAATGGCTACATCTGATTCTTTAAGCAAAACATATTTCCAAATTAGCGACGTGGCTGAGCTGCTCGACGTACCCGCAACCACCCTGCGGTTCTGGGAGAAGGAGTTCCCGACGCTGATCTCCCCTTACCGCAATTCCGGCGGTCGCCGCTACTACTCCCCCACCGACATCGAGAACATCCGCAAGATTATCTATCTGCTCAAGGAACGCGGACTGAAACTCGATGCTGCCAAGGCAGAGCTGACGCATAACCGCGCCGGTGTGGAGAAACGCTTCGAGGTGATTGAACGGCTCAAACAGATGAGGGAGCAGGTGGAGCAACTGCTCTCGGCGCTTAACTCAAAACGACAATGAGCAGCTACTTGCAAATAAACGACCTCACCAAGAGTGTAGGCGACAGAATACTTTTCGAGGGTGTCACGCTCGGCATCGAAGAGGGTGACAAAATTGGTCTGATAGCGAAAAACGGCACCGGTAAAACCACGCTGCTGCGCTGTCTGGCTGGCGACATTCAGGCTGACTCCGGTTCAATTGTATATCGCAACGATCTCCGCGTGGCTTATCTGGAGCAGACCCCCGACCTGCCTGCCGGAGTCACCGTTATCGAGGCTGCTTTCGCCCACCCTACCCCTGCCACACAAGCCATCGCGCAATATGAGACGGCACTGGCGCTCAATGACCCCGACCGCATCAACGAAGCTGTAAAACTGATGGATGCCGAGGGCGCATGGGACTATGAGGACCGAATGAAACAGCTGCTCACACAGCTGAAAATCAGCGATATGACCCAGTGTGTCGACACCATGTCGGGCGGACAGCGCAAACGTCTGGCACTGGCGCGTGTACTGCTTTCCGACCCTGATTTCATAATCCTCGACGAGCCTACCAACCACCTTGACATTGCATCGATCGAATGGCTTGAGAACTATCTGAGCCGCTCGCGCTGCACATTGCTGATGGTGACTCACGACCGCTATTTTCTGGACCGCGTGTGCAACAAAATCATTGAGATTGACCGCACCAATCTCTACTCCTACGACGGCAACTACGACTACTATCTGCGACGCCGCAGCGAGCGCATCGACGCCATGACCGCCGAACTCGCCAAGGTGAAAAACACACTGCGACGGGAGCAGGAATGGATGCGCCGGCAGCCGCAGGCGCGAGCCGGAAAAGCAAAGTACCGCATCGACTCGTTCTACGACCTCAAGGAGCGCTCGCAGGTGAACATGCGCGACGACAACGTGGAGCTGAACGTCAAGTCATCCTACATCGGTTCTAAGATTTTCGAGGCGGAGCATGTGTCGAAACGGTTCGGCGACAAGGTGATACTCGATGATTTCACCTACACCTTCTCGCGATACGAAAAGCTTGGCATCATAGGCGAGAACGGCGTGGGCAAGTCAACCTTCATCAAAATGCTTCAGGGACTGGTGGCGCAGGACAGCGGCTCATGGAATGTGGGCGAGACCGTCCGGTTCGGCTATTACAGTCAGGACGGCATCAGCTTCGACGAAAACAAAAAAGTGGTTGATGCAATCACCGACTTGGCAGAGGATATCGTCATCAACGACGGGGTGCACATAGCCCCCATGCAATTTCTCCAGAAATTCCTCTTCACCCCTGCCGACCAGCAGAAATATATCCATACCCTCAGCGGTGGCGAACGTGCCCGGCTGCACCTTGCAGCCACGCTGATGCGGTCGCCCAACTTCCTTATCCTCGATGAGCCTACCAACGACCTCGACATTGTGACGCTAGGCATTCTCGAAGATTATCTCGCGCAGTTCAAGGGGTGCCTCATTGTCATTTCCCACGACCGCTTTTTCCTCGACTCCATCGTTGACCATCTGTTTGTGTTTCAGGGCGATGGCGTCATAAAGGACTTCCCCGGCAACTACACCGAATATCGCGCCTTCGTAGCACAACAGCAAAAAGAGCGGGCTGCGGTGGAGGAGAAACAGCAGCCCCGGCAACGTCCGAAAGCTGAACGACCGGCGCGCCTAACTTTCAAGGAGAAGAAGGAGCTTGAAAAACTGACTGCCGAGATCGATGATCTCAGCAGTGAAAAGAAGGAGATTGAAGAGTTGTTCAATTCAGGAGCCTCTCCGGAACTCATCCGCGAGAAAGCGGAACGCTACAAGCTGATTCAGGAACTTTTAGATGAAAAGGAACTCCGCTGGCTCGAACTCTCGGAAATAGAGGGTTGAGAAATAGCGGAGTCAAGACTTTGTTCTTCGATATTTTACACCGTCAGAACCGATCGGCTGTATTTTTCACCGTCAGAACTGACCGGCTGCCACGGCAAGCACCTCGGTCAGCGTGGGATGCGAGTGAACGGTGTCACAGATTGCGTCGACAGTGAGATTCTGCGACATAACCACGGCTGGCTCGGCGATAAGGTCGGCAGCATGCGGTCCGCAGATGTGGCAGCCGAGGATTTGGCGTGTCGCCTTGTCTACAATCAGTTTGAGTAGCCCGTCCGGCTCACCCATGGCGAGCGCTTTGCCGTTGCCTCGGAAAGGTACCTTAACCGACTTGTAGTCAATTCCTTTATCCTTACACTGTTCTTCGGTCAACCCCACCATGGCACACTCCGGAGTGGTGAACACGGCTGACGGGATTACCGCGAGATTGATGTCGTGACCCAACACACGCTTGCCTTGAGCAGAGGCGGCATGCGCCAGCATCATCACGCCGTTCACATCGCCGATGGCATATATGCCCGGTTGTGCGGTCATGAAATTTTCATCCACCTCTATGCCTCGCCGACCCACTTCAACCATGGTGTTTTCAAGTCCGGCAGGAACAACCGCGCGCCGTCCCACAGCCATAACGACCATGTCGGCAGCCACTTCGTTTTCCTTTCCCTTGGAGTCGTAAACCACAGTGTGGTCGTGACGGATTTCCTTGACGGCAGCCGAGGTGATGATATTTATTCCCCTGCGGCTCAACGACATGCGCAGACGCTTGGCAATATCCTTGTCAAACGGCGGCAGAATCTCCTTCATGTATTCTATCACCGTCACCTCCACACCGAAAGCGTTCAGAATCGAGGCAAATTCCATCCCTATGACTCCGCCGCCCACAATCACCACCCGTGGGGGCAGCTCGGTGAGTGACAGCAGTTTGTCGCTACTGATGGCATATTCAGCGCCGGGAATGGGTAGTTGTGCGGGTTGCGAGCCGGTGGCTAATATGATGCGAGGCGCGCAGTATAGTTCTCCATTTATCTCCACGGTATCACCACTGACAAATTTCGCCTCTCCCTGAATGACGGTGCATTTTGAAACAGCCATCTTCACACCTTCCTGCAACGCTTTGACCACCTCATCCTTACGCGCGGCTGCCACGGCATAGTTGAAACTGAAACCGCTGACATTGACGCCGAACTGCGCGGCTTCACTGACGTTCAGAGCCATTTCAGCCGACTTGCAGAGCGCCTTGGTGGGTATGCAGCCGCGGTTCAGGCATGTGCCACCCAACTCACCGCGCTCTATCAGAGCTACCGCGAGCCCGGAGGCAGCAGCCTCGGCGGCTGTTTCGTAGCCGCCGGGTCCTGCTCCAATTACAATAAGATCGAATTTATTCATATTTCACTACCGGATGAAGCGCCGCCTCGGTGTCGTCGGGGCGCGAAATGGGAGTATTGTGGGGAGCAGTCTTGACCATTTCCGGGTCAGAAGCTGCCTCCTCTGCAATCTTGCGCATAACGGCAATGAAATCATCAAGCGTATCAACCGACTCTGTCTCAGTGGGTTCAATCATCAGTGACTCATGGAACAGAAGCGGGAAATAGATTGTGGGCGCATGATAGCCATAGTCGAGCAGACGCTTGGCTATGTCGAGGGTAGTCACGCCGGTGGACTTGTCAATCAGACCGTCAAACACGAACTCATGCTTGCACACGCCTTCGATAGGTAGCAGATAGAGGTCCTTCAGCGACTCCTTGATGTAGTTGGCACCGAGGGTTGCCAGCGGACCCACCTTGCTCAGATTCTCCTTGCCGAGCGACAGTATGTAAGCCAGCGCACGCATCTCCACACCGAAGTTTCCGAGGTGGGCTGAAACGTGACCGAGCGAGCTGTCGTCGCATACAAGCGAATAGGTTCCGTCGGCGTTCTTCACAACCTTGGGCGAAGGGAGGAACTGCTCCAGTCCTGCGCGGACTCCCACCGGACCGGCACCGGGACCACCGCCGCCGTGAGGTGTGGAGAATGTCTTGTGGAGGTTGATGTGCATGACGTCGAAACCCATGTCGCCGGGACGAGCCACACCGAGCATAGGATTGAGGTTGGCACCGTCGTAGTAGAGCAGTGCGCCCGCTTCATGAACCAGACGTGCTATTTCGGGGATATTCTTTTCAAAGATGCCGAGTGTATTCGGATTGGTCATCATCACGGCTGCGACAGTCTCATCGAGCAGCGGACGCAGGTCATCGACATCCACGGTGCCGTCCGGTCGGCTCTTCACCTCAACTATTTCCAGACCGGCTACGGCAGCACTCGCAGGATTGGTGCCATGGGCTGAGTCAGGGACAATCACCTTCACGCGGGCGCTGTCATTTCGGCTGTCGTGATAGGCGCGAATCACCATCAGACCGGTAAGCTCGCCATGAGCGCCGGCGTAGGGATTGAGGGTAAATTCAGCCATTCCTCCTATCTCGCTCAGCGCGAGCTGCAGGTCATGATACATCTTCAGGGCACCCTGAACGGCTGACGCCGGAGTGTCGGGATGCAGATGTGTGAACGCCGGATGCGCTGCCATCTCCTCGTTGATTTTGGGGTTATATTTCATGGTGCATGAGCCCAGCGGGTAGAACCCGGTGTCAACGCCGAAGTTGTTGGTCGACATGTTGGTGTAGTGACGCACCACGGTGGGTTCGTCCACTTCCGGCAGATCGAGCGGCTCCTGACGCAGCAGTTCCGATGGGAGCGCGTTGGTCTGAGGGAGATGATTGTCAGCGATGTGGAAACCGCGTCGCCCCGGTTTTGAAAGTTCGAATATCAACTTTCCGTAAAGTTCTCTGTTCATAGGGCATTCACAATTTCGGTTAAACAATCCATATCTTCTTTGGTCTGCAACTCTGTGACAGCCACGGTCATCCGATGGTCATCGAGAGCCACGCCGGCGAGTATGCCCCGCTCCATGGCGCGGGTGATGATTTCCGATGCGGCAGTCTCGGTGGTGATGCAGAACTCGTTCAGGAAAGGCTTGTCGGGATAGGTGAGCTTCACCTTGCCGGTAGCCTGCAGTTTCTCAGCCAGATAGTGCGCTCCGTTCTGACCCTGACGATTGATTTCGCGGAGTCCTTCGGCACCGGTCAGCGACAGGTAAACGGTCACGAAAAGAGCCATCAGACCCTGATTAGAGCAGATGTTGCTGGTGGCTTTCTCACGGCGTATATGCTGCTCGCGCGCCTGAAGGGTAAGCACGAACACGCGGCGTCCGTCGTTGTCGACAGTCTGACCTACAATGCGTCCGGGCAGCTTGCGGATAAGGGCGTTCCTACAGCACATGAATCCGAGATAGGGACCGCCGAAACTCAGCGGAATACCGAGCGACTGGGCATCGCCCACAGCCACGTCGGCGCCCCATTCGGCAGGTGTTTTCAGCACTGCCAGATCGGAGGCTATGCAGTTCATGATGAAAAGCGCTTTGGCAGCCTTGCACAGGTCGGCATATCCGGTGTAATCCTCGATGATGCCATAGCGGTTGCGCTGCGCAACTATCACGCCTGCCACATTTTTGTCGTCAAGCATGGCTGCAAGCGCCTCGCGGTCAGTGACCCCATCCTTTTCCGGAATCAGATCCACGGTGACGCCGTGATAGCGGGCATAAGTGGCGACAACATCAAGCACTGCCTTGCGCATGGTCGATGACACCAGCACACGGTTACGCTTACGCGCATGCGCCACTGCCATCATCATTGCCTCGGCTGTGGCGGTGGTTCCGTCATACATCGATGCGTTTGACACATCCATGCCCGTGAGGCGGCACATCATTGTCTGATATTCAAAAATGTAATGCAGCGTGCCCTGCGAAATTTCGGGCTGATAGGGGGTGTAGGCAGTCAGAAATTCCGAGCGGCTGACGATATAGGAGACGGCGGCAGGGGTGTCATGGTCATAGTAACCGTTGCCGGCAAAGCATACGAGCCGGCTGTTCTGCGCGCCTAAAGTGTCGAAAAATTCGCGTACCTGACGCTCGCTCATCTCCGAGGGGACATCATATTCCCCTTTGAAGAGCAACTGCTCCGGCACGTCGGAATAAAGCTCCTCCAGACGGCTGACGCCGCAACGCTCAAGCATGCGATCGATGTCAGCCTGAGTGTGAGGAAGATAGCGGTGTGACATAACTGCTGCGGATTAATGTTTTTCTTTTTCGCACAGTTCCTTGTAGGCTTCCTCGTCAAGGAGTTCCTCAAGCTGTGAGGGGTCAGTCATCTCTATCTTGATAATCCAGTTCTCCATGGCGTTCTCGTTGACCAGACGGGGGTTGTCAATCAGATGCTCGTTGATTTCCACAACGGCGCCGCTCACGGGAGCGATAAGGTCGCTGGCAGCTTTCACACTTTCGATGGCACCGAAATCCTCACCTGCCTCAATGTCATCGCCAACTTCGGGCATATCAACGTAAACCACATTGCCCAGAGCATGCTGCGCATAGTCCGAGATGCCGATGTAACCGATGTTTCCGTCAACTTTGATATATTCGTGCGAAGGGGAATAGTAAATTTTCATAATGCTTATTTTTTATAGTTTTTGTTATAGAATTTCTTTTTCACGACTGTGGCAGGGAAGGTCTTGCGACGGATTTTGATCTGCACGGGTGTTCCGAGAGCCGCATATTCGGCATCGACAAGCGCCATGGCTATGCTTTTGTCAACGGAGATGGCATGGTAGCCGGTTGTCACTTCGCCGATGGTTTCGCCAGCCTCGTTGAGCACTTCGTAGCCGTGGCGGGGTATGGCGCGGTCGGTCATTTCCATACCCACGAGTTTGCGCTTCACGCCTTCGGCTTTCTGAGCCGCAATGGCATCCTTGCCTATGAATTCGGGCTTGTCGAGTTTCACGAATATGCCCAGTCCGGCTTCTATGGGTGTAATTTCATCCGTCAACTCGTCGCCATAGAGCGGCAGACCCACTTCGAAGCGGAGGGTGTCGCGGCATCCGAGTCCGCAAGGCTCAACCTTACCCGACTCTATCAGAATATCCCATATTTTCCGGGTCACCTCATGCGAGGCGTATATCTCGAATCCGTCCTCGCCGGTGTAGCCTGTGCGGCTTATGATGATAGGCTCGCCCTGCCACTGCTGCTGTTCGAAGCAATAGAAAGGAATCTGCTCGCATTTTATGCCGAGAAGTTCCGTAACAAGCTGCTCAGCTTTGGGTCCCTGAATGGCAAGTTCGCCGTAGGAGTCGCTCAGGTGACCGATTTTCACATCGAAACCTTCGGCATTTTTCTCAATCCATGCCACATCCTTGTCAATGTTGGCAGCATTGATTACAAGCAAAAAGTCATTTTCACCGCGTTTGTAAACAAGCAGGTCATCAACCACGCCGCCGGTGCTATGGAGCATCATGCCGTAGAAGCACTTTCCTGACGCAGCGCCGGTCAGGTCATTTGTGAATATGTGGTTCACGAAACGTTCGGCATCTCTGCCTGTTACTGCCACTTCGCCCATGTGCGAAACATCGAACACACCGCAGGCGGTGCGCACTGCATTGTGTTCCTCAACAATTCCTTTATACTGGATTGGCATATCGAAGCCTCCGAAAGGGCTCATCTGTGCACCGAGCGCCACATGGCGGTCGTGCAAACATGTAACTTTAAGTTCTTCCATGGAGATAATAGATTAGTGTCACAAATTTACTAAATCTATTCTAATTCCAAAACAAGAAAGGCAGTTTTTTCTTCATGCGGGTGTAGCAAAACTCAAATTTGACAACAGCATGGACGCCTGACGCTCCACGGAGTCACGGCTCAAAACAGCAGAAGGACGAACCATGCTGTTGGTCCGTCCTTCCGTAAAGGGTTAAAGGTGTGAAATTTATTTTGCAATCATCTTGATCACTGTGTTGCCCTGACGTTTGATGATGAACTGACCTTTTGCAGGATTTTCGATGCGCTGACCCTGCAGGTTGAAGTATTCTGCGGGAGTGAGGCTATCTGATTCTTCAGCGAGCACGTTGTTTACACCGCTTGTAGGATCCTTGAAAGTGATGGTAGCTTTCATAGCTTCGGCGCGATCGGTCCAAGTGTACATTTTATCTTGTGCGGTCAGATAATTGAAACGGCATGTTGGAATGTTAATCACTGTATTTCCTTCGCCATCTTCTGTTATTGTTGACCATTCGGGAACATCATCGGCAAGAGCCTGTTTGATGACAGCGCTTGTGTAACCTTGAGCAGCCCAGAAACCTTCAACATTTATGCAGACCACCTTGTTTGCTCCGTTAGTGAATCCTGAGTAAACGCCGGGGGTAACAACCACAAAATCAGGCTCTGTGACATCAATTACGATATAACCTGTTTGACCGCCACCCATGGGGAAACCTGAAATAGACTGAACGTAGGGATTTTCTACGAGAATCAGTTTCTCATCTTCGTTATTACGAGCGATTTTCACTTGCAGAGGGAAATCTTCAGCTTCTGCATAAGTACCGTCATTGTATTTGAGTCCGGGGATTACCCAGCCGTCAAACATTGTAGCAGTTGCGATTTCAGTCCATTCTGAGAGATCAATGTCACCGGAAGGTTCTACATACGGAGTAAATTCATTGAATGCAGTGAGTTTCCACCAGCCAAGACCCTCGTTTTCAAAATCACCAACGGCGAAAACATATTCATCGGGGAAAATGATAGTGGTGCCATCGATGATACCTGTGATTGATTCGCCTGCGTATGCACCCTCGACAATGTCGCCGTCATCAGTTACAGACTTGATATAGAAATAGTTATGATCGCCGGCAGCATCCTGACCGAGATCCTGCTTATTGGGAAGTGTTACAGTACCTGCTGCGAGATTGACAGTAGCAGTAATGGGGGTTGTCATACCTGAACCTGCGGGAACAATACCCGAAATAGAGATTGTGCCTCTTAACGGGTTGGTAACCTTAATTTCAACAATAGCTGTTTTGTTACCGCGGTCGTTGTTAAGCAAACCATAGTATGACCAATCATAGTCACCTGCCATATCGCTGATTGAGCTGAAATCAACAGCCTGAGTGCTGACAGTTGCATGTGTGGTGAGGGGAGTGATTGATTCTACAGCCTTAAAGGGCTTCTGAATTTTGGTTACTTCTGTCTGGCGTCCTTGAGCGGAGGCGGATAAAGCGAGAAGTGCAATGGTTGCAAAGGTGTAAATTTTCTTCATAACAAACCTTTTTTTAATTAATAAACCTATTTTGTTTTTACCGGTAGATAAACGTTTACCTATTACGCCTGCAAATGTATGTAGAAAAATTTAATCCACCAAACAATTTTTAATAAAAATTTCAGTTTCCGTAATTTTTTTTAACCAATCTCAAAAAATTGCTTATAATTTGCCCCAAAAGAACGGAGCGGATGCCTCCGGCTTCCGCATTAGCAGACGGAGCGGATGACTCCGGCTTCCGCATTACTCGGAGCTCTCTGAGTTTTCCGACAATTCAAAAAACCTCGGACACTCCACGAAGTATCCCTACAACATACTTAATACCAACAATTTAACGCCAAATTTGACGCCATCCCTGTAGGGACGCAACGTGGTGCGTCC
>CAMWVE010000026.1 GCA_947177685.1 uncultured Porphyromonadaceae bacterium
CTTAAACATAAGAAATCATGAGAAATTTTAAGTCTATCGCAGTCTCAGCTCTGGCAGCAACCATGCTTCTGACCGGATGCGCATCAATGAACAACACAGGTAAAGGCGCACTCATCGGCGGTGGTGGCGGCGCAGGTCTTGGCGCAGGTTTGGGCGCCCTCATCGGCGGAGGTAAAGGCGCAGCTATCGGCGCGGCTATCGGCGCAGGCGTAGGAGCAGGTGCAGGCGCACTTATCGGACGCAAAATGGACAAACAGCAACAGCAGCTGCAGCAGGAACTTGCAAACTCAGCTACTGTAGAGAAAGTTACTGACGACAACGGTCTGCAAGCGATTAAAGTTACTTTCAGCAGCGGCATCCTGTTCCCCACAAACGGCACAGCTCTCAGCCAGTCAGCCAAGAATGAACTCGCTCAGTTCGCTCAGTCGCTGATCACACATCCCAACACCGACGTGCAGATTTTCGGCTATACTGACGATACCGGTACACTTCAGGTTAACGAGCGAGTTGCCAACGGTCGTGCTGATTCCGTACTTGCATATCTGGTAAGCTGCGGCGTATCACCTACCCGTCTGTCAGCCAAGGGTATTCCAATGGCAGGATATATCGCATCGAACGCTACCCCGGAAGGTCGTGCAATGAACCGCCGCGTAGAAATCTATATTACCGCTGACAAGACAATGATTCAGGAAGCCGAGGCAGGCACACTGCAATAAGTCAGGAACAGATGCCCCACAACTGACAATGTCGGGGACTATGATTAACAACCAATTTTCCTCCCGGAGTATCATCTCTCCGGGAGGTATTTTTTTGTGGCTTTATTATTTTTAATGTGTACTTTTCTCAGAAGTCTGAAAAAATTTGTAACTTTGCATCTTGAACAGCTAAAAAATAATGGATAAGGAACTTCAATATAACGGGAACACTCTGACCTACCGCGTCACCGGCAGCGGCTCACCGCTGATACTGATGCACGGCTGGGGTTGTAACCGCGACACGGTAGCTTCAATTGAAAAGGTTGCTGCCGAGTCACACACGGTCTACAATGTGGACTTCCCCGGATTCGGACTTTCGCCTGAACCGGACGAGGTGTGGGGTGTTGAGGAATACACCCGCCTGATTGAAGAACTTGTCCGGGCTGAAAAGCTGGATGCGCCGGTGTTGGTGGGTCATTCTTTCGGAGGTCGCGTGGGTCTGCTGATGGCGTCGCGCAATCCGGTGAAAAAACTGATCCTCGTCGATGCCGCCGGCATTAAGCCTCATCGTCCGCTGAAATATTACCTGAAAGTCTATTCCTTCAAGGCATCGCGCAAGCTGCTCACATCTTTCTTGGGCAAGGAACGCGGCATGAAGGCAGTAGACAAACTGAGAGGCAAGAGCGGGTCAGCGGACTACAACAGCGCTTCACCGCAGATGCGCCGCATACTGAGCAAAGTGGTCAATGAGGATTTGAAACATGTCATGCCCTCGATTAAGGCGCCCACCCTGCTCATCTGGGGTGAAAACGACACAGCTACCCCGCTCAGTGACGCCCGCACCATGGAGCGACTGATTCCTGACGCCGGTCTGGTCAGCTTTCCCGGATGCGGTCACTACAGTTTTCTTGATAACCGCGCGCAGTTCGCAGCCGTACTGCGCTCTTTTCTTAACTCATAGATCATGCCAGCCAATCTGTCACTGATAATAGCAATAACACTGATCATCTTCGCAGCAGCAGCCACACTGATGTCGCTTCGCCGCGACCTGATGATGTTCCAGCAAAATTCCTATCGCCCCGAACGCTACCGGCGTTGGGCAAAACAGAGCCATGAGTCAACTTCGTTCCGCCGGCTTCTGTCTTTGGTGGCGATGTTCATTGTGTTGGTAAACAAGTTGCCGTTCATATTTTCGGGAGTCGTAGCCACACTGATTGCAGCCGGAATAACGGTGAACCTGATTACCAAAAAGTACAAGAAACCGCTGGTGATGACAGCCCGCGCACGTCGCATTTTCCTGACCGCGCTCGTGTTAGTGGCAGTCACGGTCTGTGTGCCGCTGCCATGGCTTGTTCCGGCTCCACGCGCCGCTGCCACCATTCTGCTTGCCACCCTGTTTGTATCGCCGCTTTACATAATCATAGCCAACCTGTTGCTCACACCGGTTGAAAAAGCAATAAATCGCAAATATTACAATCAGGCGGTTGATATTCTGCGCGGCATGCCCGACATGAAAATCATAGGCATAACCGGAAGCTACGGTAAAACCAGCACCAAACATTATCTCCACAGGATTCTCTCCGAGCAGTTCGACACGCTGATGACACCGGGCAGTTTCAACACTCCCATGGGTGTTATCCGCACCATCCGCGAGCATCTCAAGCCTTACAACGAGGTGTTCATTGTGGAGATGGGTGCGAAACAGCCGGGCGACATAAAGGAAATATGTGATTTGGTGAAGCCACAGATGGGCATCATTACCGCCGTGGGCGAGCAGCACCTTGAATCGTTCAAGTCAATTGAGAATGTGCAGCGAACCAAATTTGAACTTGCCGATGCGATTCCTGCTGACGGCGTAGTGGTTCTGAACAATGACTTCCCCTTCGTGGCAAACCGTCAGGTGACCAACTGCAAGGCTCTGCGATATGCTGTCAGCAACACCGAAGGAGCTGACTACACGGTTAAAGATATTGAATACCTGCCCACCGGAAGCACATTTACCATAGTCGGTCCAGATGGGAAGGAGCTCAAACTGAAAACCGCTCTTGTTGGCGAGTGCAACATATCGAACCTGATGGCAGCCTGCATCATAGCCATGCAGTTAGGCATGGATGAGCGCAAGATTCAGTATGCCGTGGAACGAATTGAGCAGGTAGAGCATCGCCTGAACATGAAACGTACACCCGGAGGGGTAACCATCATCGACGATGCTTTCAATTCAAACCCCGACGGCTCACGCATGGCAATGGATGTTCTGCGCCGTATGACTCAGGGAAGGAGAATTGTGGTGACTCCCGGCATGATAGAGCTTGGCGAGAAACAGTTTGAGCTGAACCGAGCCCTTGGTGAAACCATAGGCAAGTCAGTAGACATAGCGATAATTGTAGGTCAATATAACCGTGATGCCCTCACTGAAGGGATTAAATCGACAGGATTCCCTGAGGAAAATCTCCACACCGTAGCATCGTTCGCCGACTCTCAGAAACTGTTAGCGACAATGCTCAGACCCGGCGATACGGTTCTTTATGAAAATGACCTGCCCGACACATTTAAGTAAAACCAGTCATGCTGCCAAGTAGGCTGCATCACATATATATAATATATAGACAATGAAAACCAACATAGGAGTATTTTTCGGCGGACGTTCAACCGAGCATGAAATTTCCGTCATCTCCGCATCTCAGGCAATGCACGCCATTGACCGAAATAAATATGACGTAACGCCCATCTACATTTCCAAACAGGGCAAGTGGTACACCGGCGACGCACTGCTCGATGTCAAGAACTACAAGAACATCGATGAACTCCTCAGCCGCTGCACCGAGGTTTACATGCGTCCGGTCTACAACGACTATAACCTCTACAAGACCAAGAAACCGATGTTCGGCAGCGACGTGCTGACAAAACTCGACGTGGTCATTCCGGTGCTTCACGGCTCCAACGGCGAGGATGGCATATTTGAAGGCGTTCTGGAGACCATCGGTATTCCATACGCCGGATGCAACACCCTGTCATCAGCCAACGGCATGGATAAAATCACCATGAAGATGATTTTGAAAGATAACGGCATACCGGTTGTGAACTACATCTGGTTCACCGACCGCCAGTGGTTCAACCAGCGTGACAAATTGATTGAGAAAATCGAATCCGAAATAGGCTATCCGGTGATTGTCAAACCTGCCAACCTCGGCTCCAGCGTTGGCATCAGCCGCGCCAAGGATCGCGACGAACTGATTCAGAGTGTCGAGACTGCCCAGAAATATTCTACCCGAATTGTGGTTGAGGATATGGTTGAACAGCTGCAGGAAATTAACTGCTCGGTGCTCGGCGACTGCGATGACTATCAGATGTCAGTGCTTGAAGAACCTATCAAAACCGGTGATTTCCTCACATACGAAGATAAATACATGGGCGGCTCCAAAGGGGCGAAAGGTATGCAGGCTTCACAGAAACGGATTCCTGCCGAACTCCCTGAGGAAGAAACTTCGCGCATCAAATTCCTTGCAGGCGAAACGTTCCGCGTGCTGTCGTGTCACGGTGTAAGCCGAGTTGACGTAATTGTCGACCGTGAAACCCGCAATATTTATGTCAACGAAATCAACACCATTCCCGGGTCGCTCTCATTCTATCTGTGGGAGGCTACCGGCATCAGCTTCACGCAGCTGATGGACAAACTGGTGTCACTTGCCATCAAACGTAAACGCGAACAGCAAGCGAAAACAGTGTCATACGATCAGAACATCTTCGCCATGGGCGGAGGAACTAAAGGGGGTATCAAGAAATAACCCTCGCACAACATGAAATTTTAAAACCATCATAGAAACTGACAGAATTTATGAAAAAATTCAACGAATACAACTCCTTTAACCTCTCACAAATCAATAAAGAGGTTTTAGCAGGGTGGAATGAACAGAATCTGTTTGAACAGAGCATGAAAATCCGCGAGGGCAATCCCACGTTCGTTTTCTTTGAAGGTCCGCCTTCGGCAAACGGCATGCCCGGCATACATCATGTGATGGCGCGTACCATCAAGGATATTTTCTGTCGCTATAAAACCATGAAAGGGTTCCATGTTAAGCGTAAAGCCGGATGGGACACTCACGGACTGCCCGTGGAACTTGGTGTGGAGAAATCGCTGGGTATCACCAAAGAGGACATCGGTAAGAAAATTTCGGTCGACGACTACAACGCCGCCTGCCGACGCGAAGTCATGAAATATACCCGCGAGTGGGAAACCCTCACCAACAGCATGGGCTACTGGGTTGACATGCAGAATCCTTACATCACCTATGACAACCGCTACATCGAAACCGTGTGGTGGCTTCTGAAACAGATCTATGACAAGGGTTATCTCTACAAAGGCTACACCATCCAGCCCTACTCTCCCGCTGCAGGAACAGGTCTCAGCTCTCATGAGCTCAACCAGCCCGGATGTTACCGCGATGTCAAGGATACCACCTGCATCGCAGAATTCCTCGCACTCGATCCGATTGAAGAAATGACCGGATGGGGTACACCTTTCTATCTGGCATGGACCACAACACCATGGACACTCCCCTCGAACACCGCACTTGCCGTGGGCGGTGACATCACATATAACATTGTCCGCACCTACAACCCCTACTCAGGCAACCCCATCACCGTGGTGGTGGCTGACGCCTTGATGAACTCGGTGTTCAATCCCAAGGCAAAGGATCTGAAACTGGAAGAATACAACAAGGGTGACAAACTGGTGCCCTATCAGGTTGTAGCTCAGAAAAAAGGTGTGGAACTGGAAGGTCGCCACTATCAGCAGCTCTTCCCGTGGGTGAATCCCGGCGAAGGTGCATTCCGCGTAATCGTAGGCGATTATGTCACCACCGACGACGGTACAGGCATTGTTCACATAGCAGGTACATTCGGTGCCGATGACCTCCGTGTGTCGAAGCAGAACGGTATTCCCCCGCTCCACCTCATCGACAAAGACGGCAACATCCGACCGATGGTCGACATGAAAGGACGATTCTTCATGCTTGACGAACTTGACCCCGAATTTGTCAAGACCATGGTTGACGTTGAGGAATACTCCAAATGGCAGGGTAAATTCGTAAAGAATGCATACGACCCCGACAAAACTGACGCCGACGAGACTCTGGATGTGGAAATATGCATGGCTCTGAAAGCTGCCGACCGAGTTTTCAAAATCGAGAAACATGTTCACAGTTATCCCCACTGCTGGCGTACTGACAAACCGGTGTTGTATTACCCCCTCGACAGCTGGTTCATCAAAACCACTGCTGTCCGCGAACGGCTGATGGAGCTGAACGACACCATCAAATGGAAACCGGAGTCAACCGGCACAGGTCGATTCGGCAAATGGCTCGAAAATCTTCAGGACTGGAACCTTTCACGCAGCCGCTACTGGGGTACCCCGCTTCCCATCTGGCGCACAGAGGATGGCGCAGAGGAAATCTGCGTTGACAGCGTGGAAACACTCTATAATAAAATTGAGGAGGCTGTGGCTGCTGGCGTCATGAAATCAAATCCTTACAAGGATCGCGGTTTCGTTCCCGGTGACTACTCCAAGGAAAATTATGAAAAGATTGACCTTCACCGCCCCTACGTCGACCACATTGTGCTTGTCAGCCCCTCAGGCAAACCGATGAAGCGCGAACTTGACCTTATCGACGTGTGGTTTGACAGCGGTTCAATGCCCTACGCCCAGATTCACTATCCTTTCGAGAACAAAGAGGGTCTGGACTCAGGCGAACTCTATCCTGCCGACTTCATCGCCGAAGGTGTCGACCAGACTCGCGGTTGGTTCTTCACCCTGCATGCCATTGCCGGAATGATTTTTGACTCCGTGGCTTACAAGACGGTTATCTCCAACGGTCTGGTGCTTGACAAGAACGGCAACAAAATGTCGAAACGTCTCGGCAATGCGGTAAATCCGTTTGATGCCATCGAAAAATATGGTTCCGACCCGCTGCGCTGGTACATGATTGCCAACTCATCGCCGTGGGACAACCTGAAATTCGACCCGGAAGGTGTTGTGGAATTCTCACGCAAAATGTTTGCCACACTCTACAACACATATTCCTTCTTCGCACTCTATGCCAACGTTGACGGCTTCAACGGCTCTGAGCCGCAGGTGCCCGTCAGCGAGCGTCCCGAAATAGACCGGTGGATTCTCTCGCTGCTTAACACCCTTATACGCGAGGTTGAGACATCGCTCGATGATTATGAGCCCACACGCGCCGCTCGTGCCATCAACGATTTTGTCAACGACAACCTCTCGAACTGGTATGTGCGCCTCAACCGCAAACGTTTCTGGGGTGGCGAGATGAACCAAGACAAACTCGCAGCTTACCAGACGCTCTACACATGTCTGGAAACCATAGCACTGCTGATGGCACCCATAGCTCCGTTCTATGCAGACCGGCTGTACACTGACCTCACATCGGTTACACGCAACAGCACCACATCGGTCCACCTTGCCGACTTCCCCAAAGCGGGCGAAAGCGATGCCGAACTTGAAAAGCGCATGAAACTCGCCCAGACAGTTACCTCAATGGTTCTGGCACTCCGTCGCAAGGCAAAAGCTATTGTACGCCAGCCGCTCAGCCTGCTGATGATTCCCGCTGTGGACGAAGCGCAGAAGCGTGACATCGAAGCTATGAAAGACCTTATCAAAGCTGAGGTCAACGTGAAGGAAATCAAAGTTGTAGGTTCCGATGAAATTACGCTGATCAAACGCGTGAAACCAGATTTCAAGAAGCTCGGTCCGAAATTCGGCAAGCAGATGAAACAGGTGGCAGCGGCTATCAGCGAAATGGAGCAGAGCCGCATCAATCTTCTTGAACGAGACGGCAAGGTAACAATTCCTGTGGGCGACGGCGAGGCTGTCATTGAGGCTTCGGACGTTGAAATCATCTCGGAGGATATTCCGGGATGGCTGGTAGCCAACGAAGGCAACGTTACGGTTGCGCTTGACATCAACATCACTCCGGAGCTGCGTCAGGAGGGTGTGGCTCGCGACCTTATCAACCGCATTCAGAATCTCCGCAAGAGCCGTGGCTACGAAATCACCGACCGCATCAACCTTGTCATTGAACCCACCGAGCTTACCACCGACGCCGTCAACAGCTTCGCGGACTACATTGCCGGTCAGGTGCTCGCCGACTCAATCACCCTTGGCAAAGTGGAGAATCCTGCCGAGGATGAAAAGTTCAATATCAATGATGTAGACCTCAACATAAAAGTCACCCTGAACAAATAAAACCCCGCCCACGAATATGGAACAGAAAACCAGATACTCTGACGAGGAGTTGCAGGAATTCAAGGAGATAATTCTTGAAAAACTGGCGAAAGCACAACATGAGTATGACAATCTGATGGCTGAATTAGGGTCAGATGACCACGAAACCACTTTCAAGGCATTGGAAGAAGGAGCCTCTACGCTCGGCAAAGAAGCATCGACAAGAATGGCTGAACGTCAGGCAAAATTCATCCAGCACCTGAAAGCAGCCCTGATGCGCATTGAAAACGGCACTTACGGCATTGACCGCGCAACCGGTCAGCTCATACCTAAAGAGCGCCTGAGAGCCGTGCCTCACGCCACACTCAGCATCGACCAGAAAATCGCTGAAAAGAAACACTGATCCTGACAGCGGTGGCATCGGTTGTACATCGGTGCCGCTGCCATCATAACGTAAACCGTCAACCGGATGAAAATATCAAAAGGGGCACTCGCAGCCATCATATTCTTCTTTATCATCATTGCTGACCAGCTGGTGAAAATCTACATCAAGACCCACTTTTTCCTTGGCGAATCAGTTGAGGTTACATCGTGGTTCCGACTGCTGTTCGTTGAAAACAACGGCATGGCATTCGGCATGGAGTTCGGAAGCAAGCTGTTTCTGACACTGCTCCGGATAGTGGTGGTGGCACTCATTATATATTATATGTGGCGGATAAGGAAAAGTCCGCAGCTGAAATGGGGCTACATGGTCTGCCTCGCGCTGATTGTGGCAGGCGCTGCCGGCAACATCATCGACTCCGTTTTCTACGGTGTTATTTTCAACAACCCTATGCCTCCGCACGTTGCCGAGATGTTTCCGGCTGACGGCGGCTACGCACCGCTGTTTCACGGCAGAGTAGTCGACATGCTCTATTTTCCGCTGTTCTCGTTCTACTGGCCCGACTGGGTGCCTTTTATCGGAGGTGACCACTTTCTTTTCTTCCAGCCCGTTTTCAACATCGCCGATGCAGCCATTTCGGTGGGTATAATAGCCCTGATACTGTTTTACAGCAGTCAGATTTCAGCCGTAAAGATTACCGAAAAACCTGCTGAGGAAAATAGCGCAGAAAAATAAACCCCCACACAGTCATGAGCCTCAAACCGTTAGCAATCATAGCGTTGACACTGACAATAGTTCTGACCGGATGCGATTCGCGTCCGAAGGGAGTGTTGTCGCAAAGCCGCATGATTGACCTCATGACCGATGTGCAGAAAGGCGAGGCTTATGTCGATGCCTACTATCAGGACTTCCCCACCGACTCCACAAAAATGGTGCTTCGGCAATCAGTGTTGAAGAAGCATGGCGTGACTTCCGAGCAGTTCGACTCCTCGCTGATGTGGTATGGCATCCACTCCGATGAGTATGCCGAGGTTTATGCCGAAGTCATTGAGCGGCTTGAAGCAGAAATGAACAACCTTGACCCCTCGGAAAACGAATTCACCTCGTTTGCCGGAGATTCCGTCAACACATGGACAGAATCGCCCTATTATGTAATAAGTGAGACCTCACCCTCCAATCTGCTGAAATTCAGCCAAGATGCTGATGAAAACTGGTTTAGCGGCGACTCCTACACATGGCAGTTCAAAACGCTGAATCAGCATGATTCCGGCTCAATGGCAATCTATCTTGATTATGACGACGGTACCACGGAAATGATTTCGCAGGAATTCGACCGCGAAGGCTGGCAGAGATTGACCATTGTGGCAGACTCGCTGCGCAATCCGGTGAACATCTATGGCGTGACACAGTTCAACGTCCGTTCAGGCGAAAGCCTGTTTGTCGACTCCGTGAGCCTCGTGCGCAAACGCCTGAACCCCATGCACTACCGTAACCGTTTCAGGCAGCGCCACTTCAATTACGGGAAATAACATCACACCTGACAATGGCACCTACGAGCATACTCGCCCGCACTCTTTTCTTTGATGGTCAAGCCCATGACCTGATGCTGATCACTCCGCAGGGCAACGGGAAGTTCCACCTTGAGCCATTCTCCGGTGAGACGCCGTCGACCATTTTTGAAAACGATATGCTCGCGCTTATACCTGACGATGTGCAACTGCCTGTGGGGAATGAGCCTGACGACATCATCCGCCGGCTGTGCGAACCCGTTTACAGAATCCGTGATAATAAACTCCGTTTGATTTCAATAACCCGAAGAGGATGCTCCGACTACCGACTCTGACCTTGCATGCCAAGAGTATTCTGGCTGCACTCGCCACTATTTTAGGCGTGGCAGCCGGCATGTATGCCGACACCCCTTCGGTAAACTCATCGCTTGACGACCTCGACAGCTATCTGCTTGATCGTGAATTATATATCAGCCAGCGTAACAAGCGAATAGACTCTCTGAAAACAAATCTGCAATTGCTCGACCGAGGTGAACCGATGTGGTTCGCCGCCATGGACGAAATCTCCGAAGCATACTCGGCTTTCAACAACGACTCGCTGCTGAACTGCTACAACACTGCCATGGAAGTTGCTGCCGGACAGGGCAACGACTCGTTGCGCATAAGTTTCAAGCTCAAAATTCTGGCACATCTGCCTCTTACGGGTAACATCTCCGAAACGGTCTCGGACTTTGAATCGATTGACACCACCGGATTCTCAAAAGATATGCAGATACTTTATCTGGACAACGCCCGGCAAATGTTCAACTATATTTCTGCATTTCACCGTTCGAACCCAGCCGTAGCACAGAAATGGAAAAGTCGCGAGATGGTTGCCAAACGGAAACTGATGGAACTGCTTCCGCCCGAATCTCCAAAATATCAATATTGTCAGGCTGAATATCTGTTCCAGACCGGTCAATACGAACAGTCCAAAGAGGTTTCACTGAAACTGCTGGAAAAGATTTCTCCTGAAAGCAACCTCTACGCCCGCGTATGCCACAATCTTGCCGACATAGCATCATTGCAGGGTAACGAAAGCGAACGCATCTATTACCTTACTCGCTCCGCGGTCACTGACATTCTGACAGCCACACTCGAGGTGACTTCACTTCAGGAGCTGGGAGTTTACCTGTTCAATCACAATGACCTGTCACGCGCCTACACCTACCTTTATGTAGCCCTTGAAAACGCCGTAAACTGCCATGCGCCGTTGCGTGTGCTGGAAATCTCCGAGACATTACCGCTTATTGAACGCGCCCACTACACCCAGAACCGCACCTCCTACCGGTTGCTGCTCTATCTGCTTATCGCCGCATGTCTGTTACTTCTGCTGCTTGCCGTAACGCTGGTGGTACTCAAACGTCAGTTCAACCGCAAGACCACACTGCAGAACCGACTTGAGGGAGCCAACCTCACCAAAGAAATCTACCTTAGTCAGTTCCTCATTCTCTGCTCAAGCTATGTGGATAAACTCAACTCATTCAACCAGTTGGTGAAACGAAAAATCAGCGCCGGCAAGGTCGACGACCTCTATAAACTGTCGAAATCATCGCGATTCATGGAGGAGCAGAGCAAGGAATTCTATGAGGTGTTTGACAATGCTTTCCTCCACATTTACCCCACATTCGTTGAGGAGGTCAACAAACTGCTGCTCCCCGACAAAAAAATCCTGCTTGAAGAAAACGAGCGGCTTAACACCGACTTGCGCATACTTGCCCTGATGCGCCTCGGCATGGAGGACACAAACCGTGTGGCTCACATGCTCAACTACTCCGTCAACACCATTTACGCCTATCGTAACCGATTGAGAAATCGTGCCATTAATCGCGACAGCTTTGAAGCTGACATAATGAAAATCTCATCTATTTAACTTATTCTTACTCATCTTCCACATTATTTGTTAACGATGTGGAACAGGGTCTTAGACCCAAGTCAATAATGACCGTTTAGGAAATTCTTCTGAATTTGCCTAAATTTTTTCGTGCAAAATTTGCAAAATTCACATTTTTATGTTAATTTTGACGGAAAATGTTAAATTCAAGATTCTTCAACAAAAGTTATATTAAAGTTGTTAATATAATAAACGTGAAAATTAACTTAACAAAGTAACAAATCAACTGAGAAAAAGCAATGAAACGCTCCACAATCTGGATATTGACAGCACTGATGGTAATCTCGTTTATCGGGTTGCTATACATGCAGTTAGTGTATCTTGGCGATATCGTCAAGATGCGCGATGACCAGTTTGTGGAAAGTGTCAAGCGCAGTCTTTACGGCGTCAGCCAGCATCTGGAACAGGATGAGACACGTCATTTTCTTGAAGAAGATGTGAGCAACATCCAAACCAGCACCATCTATGCCGAATATGCCGACGGAAACGTGCCCCACATTGGCGGTATAAAATACTCCATCACCACCCCCAGCGGCATGGAAGCTGACCTCACAATCAAAGGGGATGCCGAGAAAATCAACCGTATTCAGGCACCCGGAGGTGTGATGAGCCACTACCGCTCCATGCAGGAAGCCCTGAAGGGACAGTATCTCTATCAGAAAGGTCTCATTGACGATGTCATTCTCAACATAATCAGTCAGTCAAGCGACCGCCCCATTCAGGAGCGTGCCGACACCGCCGTGGTGCGTCAGTATCTCCATCAACAGCTTGAGAACAATGGACTTACGATGCCATTTGAATTTTCGATAGTTAACCGAAACGGATATACGCTGATAGCTACACCGGGATTCACAAACATTGAGGAAGGGAGCAACAACATGTTCGTGCAGACCCTTTTCCCAAACGACCCCATTCCCAAACGGAACTACCTGAAAGTGTATTTCCCCACAAAAAAAGACTATATACTCTCCTCCATACGCTTCATGATACCTTCGTTCGCGTTCACTTTCGTGCTGCTGATAATCTTCATCTGCACAATCTCGCTTGCATTCCGACAGAAGAAGCTGAGTGAAATGAGGAACGACTTCATCAACAACATGACCCATGAATTCAAGACCCCGATATCATCCATATCACTGGCAGCGCAGATGCTCAACGACGACTCCGTCCGCAAGTCGCCCACCATGCTTCAGCACATTTCAACCGTGATAATGGATGAGACAAAACGACTCCGTTTTCAGGTTGAGAAAGTGCTTCAGATGTCGATGTTCGACCGCAACCGCGCCTCCATGCGCCTGCAGGATGTCGATGCCCGAAAGGCAATCGAGAACATCGTACGCACCTTCAAGCTGAAGGTGGAACGCTACGGCGGTCATCTAACAGCTGATCTCGAAGCCAGCGACCACATGGTCAATGTCGACGAGATGCACTTCACGAACGTGATCTTCAACCTGCTTGACAACGCGGTCAAATATCGCTCGGAGGAGCGTCCGCTGGAGCTGAAAGTAAGCACCCGCAATATAGGCACCGGCAAGCTGCAGATTACAGTAAGTGACAATGGCATAGGCATCAAGAAAGAAGATCTGAAACGAATCTTCGACCGGTTCTACCGCGTTTCAACCGGCAACCTTCACGATGTGAAAGGCTTCGGTCTGGGACTCGCCTATGTCAAGAAAATAGTCTCCGCTCTCAACGGTGAAATAAAAGTGGAGAGCGAAATTAATCAAGGAACAAAATTTATAATAACTCTACCTCTAACTAAAAATTAGAAATTATGGAAGAACGTGTGAGAATACTACTTTGCGAAGATGATGAATATCTTGGCATGCTCTTGAGAGAATATCTCCAAGCAAAAGGTTTCAACGTTGACCTGTTCGCCGATGGTGAAAGCGGCTACAAAGCATTTGTCAAAGGCAAATATGAAATCTGCCTTCTCGATGTGATGATGCCCAAAAAAGACGGCTTCACACTGGCTCAGGAAATCAGGACCGTCAACTCAGAAGTACCCATCATATTCCTTACTGCCAAAGCGCTTAAGGAAGATATTCTGGAAGGTTTCAAAATCGGTGCCGATGACTACATCACCAAGCCTTTCTCAATCGAGGAACTTGTGTTCCGTATCGAAGCTATCCTGCGTCGTGTCAGAGGCAAGAAAGGGAAAGAAATCACCATGTACAAAATCGGCAAATTCACTTTCGACACCCAGAAACAGGTGCTCATGATAGGCGACAAGGTGACCAAACTCACCACCAAGGAATCAGAGTTGCTCAGCCTGCTCTGCGCCCACATCAACGAAATTCTGGAACGTAACTTTGCCCTCAAGACAATCTGGATTGACGACAACTACTTCAACGCCCGATCAATGGATGTTTACATCACCAAGCTGCGTAAGCATCTTAAGGATGATCCCAGCATCGAAATCATCAACATCCATGGCAAAGGCTATAAACTCATTGCTCCCGAAGCTGAAGGAAAAGCAAGCTAAAGCCCCTTCAGGTCAGTGAACATAATCAATGACGGTGAGTCAGACCGCAGCGGTCGTGACGCACCGTCATTGTGTTTCTCACCCTCACTTATTAACAAAAACCGTGACTTATCAACAAAAACGTCAATTTCACCCTCCGGAACATTGACACATAAAATTTTATCCCCATCTTTGTATTCAAAATAATCAAACCATGGGTAAAATTATAGCTATAGCAAACCAGAAAGGAGGAGTTGGCAAAACAACCACCACCATCAATCTCGCGGCATCACTTGCCATGGAAGGGAAACGTGTGCTGATAGTTGACGCCGACCCTCAGGCAAACGCCACATCGGGCTACGGTATCGACCCACGCACACTCAGCTCATCCATCTACGAATGTCTGGTCGACAACTATCCCGTCCGAGGCACCGAAGTCAACACCTGCGTTGAAAACCTCCGGCTGATTGGCTCGCGTATCGACCTTGCCGGTGCCGAACTGGAACTTATTTCCAAACCTGACCGCGAAAGGGTGCTTCTCCGGTTGCTCGGCGAAGTGAAGAATGACTATGACTTCATCCTCATTGACTGCTCACCCTCGTTGGGACTGATTACCGTCAATGCGCTGACCGCAGCAGACTCGGTCATCATACCTGTTCAGGCTGAATATTTCGCGCTGGAAGGAATCAGCAAACTGCTCAACACCATCCGCATCATAAAGTCGAAACTGAATCCGTCGCTCGAAATAGAAGGGTTCCTGCTGACCATGTACGATGCCCGACTGCGACTCGCAAACCAGATTTACGAGGAGCTGAAAACCCACTTCGGCGACATGGTGTTCAACACCGTCATTCCGCGTAACATCAAGCTCAGCGAGGCGCCGAGCCACGGATTGCCTGCCATTCTCTATGACCCGGAGAGCCGCGGAGCCACATCGCACGTCATGCTTGCCAAAGAGATTATCGCCAAAAACAAGTAACCCAACTCATCACACCTCACTCAGATGTCATTAAAACGCAACGCACTCGGCAGAGGTCTGGACTCGCTCATCTCCATGGACGATACCCCCGCACGCGGCACTTCTGCCATCAATGAAATAGACCTCACCAAAATTACCCCGAACCCCGATCAACCGCGCCGTCACTTCGATGATGAGGCACTTGGCGAACTTGCGACATCTATCCGCGAGCTTGGCATCATTCAGCCGCTTTCGCTGCGCAAGACCGGTCCTGACAGCTACCAGATCATTGCCGGTGAGCGTCGCTATCGTGCGGCACATCTTGCCGGTCTGCGTACCGTTCCGGCATATATCCGTACTGCCAACGACACCGAGCTTACCGAAATGGCGCTGATAGAAAACATTCAGCGTGAGGACCTCAACGCCATTGAAATCGCGTTAACGTTCCGCAAGCTCATAGACCAGTATAACCTCACGCAGGAGAGACTGAGTGAACGGATAGGCAAGAACCGCGCCACCATAGCCAATTTCCTGCGCCTGCTCCGGTTACCGGCAGATGTACAGATAGGTTTGCGCGACCACCGCGTCACCATGGGGCATGCGCGTGCCCTGCTGACGCTGACCGACCCTACCCTGCAGCTGAAACTCTACAACGAAACCGTCAAAAACGACCTGTCAGTGCGCCGTGTAGAGGAACTCGCAAAACAGTGGGAGGCAAATGGCGCACCGGCTGGAAAAGCCGCAACGGCAACCAACGCCGTGGAGCGCACCAAGGACTTTGAAATCCTGAAAAAACATCTTTCAGTCACTTTCGGAACCCCTGTGAACTTCACATGCGACAAGTCAGGAAAAGGAAAAATCACATTTCCGTTCAAAAATGATGAGGAACTTGCAAAATTAATTAGTATCTTTGACTCATTAAAACATCCTGACGCTTGAGAAGAAATCCCCCAAATTGATATTTTGGAGATTATTCTCTTGATAATCAACATAATATTAATGAAGCACTTTTTGAACTTCATTCATGGGTTTACACCCGTCAGCCCCACATTTCTGCTTGCAGGACTACTGATTTTAGTTCTTGCAACACCTTTTAACGTTTTTTCAAACACGCAACATAACCTGCCTGATTCAATAGCGGCAAACACCATGTTGCCCGATTCCATTGTGATGGGTGCGCCGGTTACCGGTCCGGTTGAAGTGGTAGAGAAGGAAATCCGCATGGTCGGTGACTCCACCGTGGTGACACCTGTCGACAGTGTGGATGTAGTCAACGGACCCGTGTCGCTTGCTGAAGAACTGTTGCCCGGCTCGAAATGGGATCAGGAATGGGTGGTACGAAAAACTGACTATAATCCCGACCCCACCCGTGCGGTGTGGATGTCGGCCCTCTTCCCCGGGCTCGGTCAGGTCTACAACCGCCGCTACTGGAAACTGCCGCTGATTGTGGGCGGTTATCTTGGTCTGGCATACGCCACAAGCTGGAACAACACCATGCTGAAGGACTACACTCAGGCGTTTGCCGACATAACGGACAACGACCCGACGACGAACAGCTACATGGACTTCTTTCACACCGGCATCAGCGAGTCAAGTATTGACATTCCATGGCTGACCAACACGCTGCGTAACCGAAAGAATTTCTACCGTCGCAACCGCGACCTCTGCATAATTTCCATGGTGGGAGTGTATATCCTCGCCATGGTCGACGCCTACGTTGACGCCTCACTCGCTCACTTCGACATATCACCCGATCTTTCAATGGATGTCGCCCCGGCGGTGATGATTGAAAGCCGGAACCATGCAGCCGTGGGATTGCAGTGGGCTTTCCGATTTTAGAACTCTCAAATTCATTTGCTCTGATGCTGAAACATACCATAATTACCCTGACACTGACCGTTGCAGCCATTACCGGAACGGCATCCGCACAGTCAGTCCTAAACGTGCAAGAATCGCTTAACGACAGCAAAATAGCCATGCCGGAAAGTGCGGAGACCGCCGAGAGGGAACTGCGCCACAACTGGTATTTGCGCAACTATGCCCAATGTGACACTATGGCGCAATTTTATGGCGAGGACATAGACTACCCTGATGAGGTGATAATCGACCGTCTGCAGAAACTGCCCACCTCCATTGAGCTGCCCTTTAACTCGCTTGTACGCAAAAGCATATATTTCTACACAGGCAAACGCCGCGAACAGGTCAGCAACATGATTGCGCTTGGTCACTACTACATGCCCATTTTTGAGGAGGCTCTCGAGCGTAACGCCATGCCTCTGGAGCTGAAGTACCTGCCGGTGATAGAGTCTGCCCTCAACCCCAATGCCGTGTCACGCGCCGGTGCAGGAGGATTGTGGCAGTTCATGCCCGGAACAGCCACAGGCGAAGGTCTTGAAGTAAGCTCGCTCGTAGACCAGCGTCGCGACCCGATTTTGGCTTCAGAACATGCAGCCAAATATCTCAAGACACTTTTCAATATCTATGGCGACTGGTCGCTTGCCATTGCTGCTTACAACTGCGGACCGGGCAATGTGAACAAGGCTATCAGACGTGCCGGCGGAGGCAAACGTGACTTCTGGGAAATTTATCCCTTCCTTCCGGCAGAAACACGCGGCTATGTTCCGGCATTTATCGCCGCCTGCTATGTCATGAACTACTATGCCGACCACAATATACGTCCGGGATTGATTCGCCGACCGCTGATCACTGACTCCGTCCATGTGAACAAACGTGTTCATTTCCAGCAGATTGCCGATGTACTGCAAATTCCAATAGATGAAATCAGGCTGCTCAATCCGCAGTATCGCATGGACGTTATCCCCGGCAACGTACATCCCTACACACTCATTCTGCCTTCAAAGCAGATCTATGCCTACATCCTCAGCGAGGACAGCATAGTCAAACATAAAGCTGACCTCTACAATCCGCGAGCCGTGGTCAATCCCTCTGACGGAAGCACCGTGGTGACTTCGGTCGATGGAGATTACATAATCACTGAAAAGGTTATCGAACACAAGGTGAAACGTGGCGAGACACTGAAATCAATCGCGTCGCGTTACGGCGTCACGGTTGCATCGCTCCGCAGTGCCAACAACGGTATCCGCAAGGTGCAGAAGGGTCAGACAATCAGCGTCGTAACCCGTCAGAAAACACGTCGCCCCATTGTTGAGACATCGTCCGAAGAGGAAACTGTTTTTGATGAAAACACCGCTATGACTGATTCAGTCACTATTCCCGGTGACACCGTGGTCATTGTCTCGAATGATATGCTCGAGAAACCCGAAATCAAAAAACCGGAAGAAAAGAAGCCGGATGTAAAGAAACCGGACAAAAAAGTAGAGACCAAACAGAAAGAAAAGAATAAGGAGAAGGCTGAGAAACCGGTGATGTACACCGTCCGCAAAGGTGACAATCTGGGTAAAATCGCAGCCCGACACAACACCACCGTTGCCAAATTAAAGAAACTCAACGGGTTGAAAAATGACAACATACAGGTTGGTCAAAAACTGCGTGTAAAATGAAAAATGTAATCATCCGTTCAATCTCAGGTGCCGTTTATGTGGCACTCGTCATAGGGGCGATTCTTCTTGGAAAAGAAGCCTTCGCCGGACTGACACTGCTGTTCATCATGCTCTCCGTCATCGAGGCATCACGCCTGTTTCAGGGAGGCAAACCGCTCGACCTGCTCACCATGGCAATTGACGTTGCCGGTGGAATTTCGGTTTTCATAGGGCTGGCAGCTCCTTACCTTTTCAACCCTCAGGAGATAGATTCGTTACCCGGCTATGCAGCCGTAATCCCGTTCACCCTCTACCTGCTTGTGCGTCTTACGGTGGAGCTTTTCATGAGCCGCGAAAACCCGCTGGCACATATATGGTCATCTATCCTCGCAGTGATTTACGCCGCCTTCCCTCTCACGCTTATGTTCCTGCTTTATGCCACTGCTGGCTATAAAGTAGTGCTCGCCATGTTCATCTTCATCTGGCTCAATGACACCGGCGCCTTCTGCGTGGGTTCGCTCATCGGCAAGCACAAACTGTTTGAGCGTGTATCGCCCAAGAAATCATGGGAAGGAGTGTGGGGCGGACTTGCGTTCTGCATCATCGCAGGCGCCTTGTTCGGCACTGTCGGTTCAGGATACTTCGGCGATGACTACATCCGCTGGATTGTTCTGGGCATAACCACCTCGGTTCTCGCCACCATCGGCGACCTTGTGGAATCGCTGTTCAAACGCACTGTCGGTGTCAAGGACTCCGGAAACATCATGCCGGGGCATGGCGGTATTCTGGACCGTCTTGACTCGCTGCTGTTCGTTGCACCTGCCACACTCTGCCTGTTATTCTTCTATTGAAATAAACCGGAGTGCCGGCGACGGCACCCAATAATATCATAATAAATGAGTTCTCAACGCTACGATTTACGAGGCGTTTCAGCCTCAAAAGAGGATGTACATAACGCCATACGCGACATTGACAAAGGTATTTTCCCGCAGGCTTTCTGCAAAATAATCCCTGACATATTGGGTGGCGACCCTGAGTGGTGCAACATCATGCACGCTGACGGAGCCGGCACCAAATCATCGCTTGCCTACGCCTATTGGCGCGAGACCGGCGACATGAGTGTGTGGAAAGGTATTGCGCAGGATGCCCTGATCATGAACATAGACGACCTGCTTTGCGTAGGAGCCGTTGACAACATTCTGGTCAGCTCCACAATCGGGCGTAACCGCAAACTCATTCCCGGCGAAGTGATTGCCGCCATCATCAACGGCACCGAGGAACTGCTCCAGACCTTGCGCGAACAGGGTGTAAGCATTTACGGCACGGGCGGCGAAACCGCCGATGTGGGCGATCTGGTGCGTACAATCATCGTTGACTCAACCGTGACATGCCGCATGCGCCGCGACCACGTCATCAACAATGCCAACATCAAGGGTGGCGACGTCATCGTAGGACTTGCCTCATACGGCAAAGCCTCATACGAACAGGAATACAACGGGGGCATGGGCAGCAACGGATTGACCTCGGCAAGACATGACACATTCAATAAAGAAGTAGCCCGGAAATATCCTGAAACTTTCGACCCCTCGCTCCCCATGGAATTGGTTTACAGCGGTTCAAAGTCGCTGACCGATCCGGTTGAAGGTTCGCCCCTGAATGCCGGAAAACTGGTACTCTCCCCCACCCGCACCTATGCACCGGTGGTTAAACACCTGTTAGGCGTGATGCGCCCGGAAATTCACGGCATGATTCACTGCACCGGCGGTGCGCAGACCAAGGTTATGAATTTCGTGCACGACAAGCATGTCATAAAGGATAACATGTTCCCCATTCCTCCGCTGTTCCGCATGATTGCCGAGGAGTCTGGCACCGACTTCGCCGAGATGTACAAAGTGTTCAACATGGGACACCGTCTGGAGATTTATGTTGCGCCGGAAATGGCTCAGACTGTCATTGACATCGCAGCCGGATTCAACATCGAGGCACAGGTTATAGGTCATGTCGAAGATGCTCCGTCAAACCTGTTGACCATTATTTCGGAAAAAGGAACATTCACCTACTGATTCTTCAAACATGCGCCGGACAGCCATAGCCGCGGTAATCGCATTTCTGCTGCTGATGCTTCACACCACATCGTGCAACAGCAGCAAAACGAGCGGGCAGACAGAACATCAGCTGCCCGACACACTGCGTGTGGCTACACTTTATTCCCCCCTCTCTTACTTCATTTTCCGTGATGAGGAGATGGGCTACGACTATTCGCTGATAAAATCATTTGCCGATGAAAAAGGGCTTGTACTCGACCTTGTGGTAGCGCCCGGAATGGAAAAAATGATTGAGATGCTGGACTCAGGCATTGTCGACATAGCCGCATGCGAGATTCCGGTGACATCGGAATACAAGCAGAAAGTGGTGGCTTGCGGTCCGGAGAACTACACGTCGCAGGTACTCGTTCAGCCAAAAAAACAGGGCGAGGAACTTATCACCGATGTAACGCAACTGGTTGGAAAGGATGTGTGGGTTGAGCGCAACTCCAAGTATCAGTCGCGCATGGAGCATCTCAACGATGAACTCGGCGGAGGGATAAACATCCACATCGTCGACCGTGACACGCTCATCACCGAGGACCTGATTGAAATGGTCAGCAACGGCACAATTCCGCTGACAGTTGTCGATTCCGACATAGCCCGTATCAACAAGACATATTTCAAGGATCTTGACATTACCATGGAGCTTAGTTTCCAGCAACGGCAGGCTTGGGGAGTGGCGCCTGACAAGAAATGGCTTGCCGACAGCGTCGACGCATGGTTTGAAACAGAACAGTCGCAACAGCGCAACGCACAGTTGCTTAAGCGATATTTCGAACTGTCGAAAAACGACGATAACCCCTACCCGATTTCGTTTGAGAACGGCACGATATCAAGTTATGACAACTTTTTTAAGAAATATGCGGCACAGATTGACTGGGACTGGCGCCTGATGGCAGCACAGGGATTCACCGAAAGCCATTTCAATCCCAACGCGGTGTCATGGGCTGGCGCACGCGGCATCATGCAGATAATGCCCTCTACGGCGCGTGCAAACGGACTGAGCATGAACAAAATAACACAGCCTGAGCCGAACATATCCACCGCTGCCAAAGTCATTAAAACCCTTGACAAGGCATTCACTGACAAAGTTCCTGACCCGGAGGAACGCAAAAAATTTGTGATAGCTGCTTATAACTCCGGACCTGCCCACATCTACGATGCCATCAACATTGCCCGCGTTACCGGAAAGAATCCGCAGGTGTGGGACGGCAATGTGGCTGAGGCGCTGCTCATGAAATCAAATCCAAAATATTATAATAACCGCTCGATTTGCAAATACGGCTATTTCCGTGGAAAACAGACCTATGCCTACGTCCGCGAGGTTTACAAATTCTACGAAAAAGCGAAGCAGAAAGTGCAGATTTAAACATTGAATAAGAAACCGAAAAATATAAGTTATGAAAAAATTCACTCTCACCGTAGCTACCGTAATCGCTATCTGCTCATCCTTAACATTCTCATCATGTATAGGCAGTTTTTCCCTCACCAACAAATTACTTGCTTGGAATCAGGGCGTAGGTAACAAATTTGTCAATGAACTGGTGTTCATAGCGTTCTGGATTGTTCCGGTCTATGAAGTATCGGCACTTGCTGACGTACTGGTAATCAACTCAATAGAGTTCTGGAGCGGTACAAATCCCGTGGCACAGGGCAAATCGGTTATCGACGGCAACGACGGTCGTTATCTGGTTGAATGTGACGGCAAAGGCTACACCATCACATCCATGAACGATAACTCGGTGGTCCGTCTGGACTTCGATGTCGATGATCAGACATGGAGCATCAACACAGGCGATGAAAAAATTCCTTTCATGACATTTGTCAACGAGTCTCACGTCAAAATGATTTCTCCTGACGGAAGCATGCAGCTTGTGGAACTCACTCAGGAAGGTTATATGGCATATCAGCAAGTTGCTGCATCTCAATTTCTTGCAACACGCTAAACAAAACTGCCTGACACATGAAGAAGTTTTTTACAGCACTCTGCCTCACCGGGGCAGTCCTGATTGGTGCGCCCTGCGCACAGGCACAGCTTTTCAAGAATGTCAACATAAACAAACTTGCTAATGCAGCTGTGTCAACGGCAAAAGCAATGACCATCACCGACGCCCAGATGGCTGAATATGTCAGGGAATCGGTTGCTGAGATGGACTCGGCAAACCACATCACACCTGCCGACAGTCCTTATACACAGCGACTGATGCGCCTGACCGACGGACTGACCGAAGTTGACGGCATACCCTTGAATTTCAAGGTGTATGATGTCACTGACGTGAACGCTTTCGCCTGCCCTGACGGCAGTGTGCGTGTGTTCACAGGTCTGATGGACATCATGAGCGACGATGAGCTGCTCGGCATCATAGGTCATGAGGTTGGTCACGTTGCAAAACGCCATTCGAAGGAAGCATTTAAACAGGCACTCTACTCCGATGCTCTTAAGAACGCCATCGGCGCTGCCAGCGAAACAGCCGGTCGTCTGAGCCAGTCGGCATTAAGCCAGTTGGGTGAGAAACTTGTAAATGCGAAATACTCACAAAAGCATGAATATGAGGCTGATGAGTATGGCTACGAATTCCTCAAAAGCCATGGCAGAAACCCGTGGGGCATGATTTTCTCTTTTGAGAAACTGCTTGAGCTGCAAGGCTCCGAAGGAAATTCCACCGGCAACTATTTCCAGAAAATGTTCTCCTCACACCCTGAGACTCAGAAACGAATTGACCGCCTGACAAAACGTGCGAAAAAAGATGGCATAGAGCGTCCCGAACAGTAATTATCACGGATTACTATGGCATCGTTCACAAGCTTAATGCGGAAGTTTCCCGCGTGGATATTTACGGGAGCGGTTACCTTGGGCATACTCTATCTGACCTTGGTGCCGCGTCCCCTTCCACCCATGCGTCTGCCGCTTTTCCCACATTTCGACAAAGTCGCCCATGCGCTGATGTTCGGACTGATGGTGCTGGCAATGTTATTTGACTATTCACGCAAAGGAGGAACAAGCATTTACCGCTTTGCCATTATCAGCGTTATGGTCAGCGTTGCGTTCGGCGCCCTCATCGAGATACTGCAATCAAACATGGGACTGGGACGCTCCGGCGACTGGTATGACCTGCTCGCCGATGCCGGGGGCGCCCTGATTTTTTCCGCCTTTGCACCACTGATGGGCAGATGGTTCAAAAACTAAGCAATTCGACAGGTAATCCCTCAAACAGCTCATGAAAGAGAAGGTAACATTCGGTTCAAAGATAGGTTTGATAGCAGCCACCGTAGGCTCGGCTGTGGGTTTGGGAAACGTTTGGCGCTTTCCGGCAGAGACACAGAGCAACGGAGGGGCTGCATTTCTTTTGGTATATATTATTTGTGTGTTCCTGCTCGGCATACCTGTGATGTTGGGCGAATTTTCGCTCGGGCGTGGCGGTAAATCATCAGCCTTGGGTGTGTATCGGAAACTTACCCCCGGCAAAAAATGGTGGATTGCGGGTGCCATCTCCACTCTCGCGTCATATCTGATATTGTGCTTCTATATGGTTGTAGCCGGATGGACACTTGAGTATTTCATCCAGTCAATAACAGGCAATCTCTACGATGTGCATGCATCGACCAATTCCGAACTGAACCACCTGTTTTCCGGCAAGATGCAGGACTATGTGGCAAGCCCGTTGAAACCGATTGTGTTTACCATGATTGTGATACTGATTAATCTTGTCACCCTGATTCGGGGCGTCAAAAAGGGAATTGAAAAAATGTCGAACATTATGATGCCCCTGCTGTTTGTGCTTCTGCTGATATTCGTGGGCGTATCGCTCTCGCTTGACAAAGCTGCTGAGGGACTCATGTTTTTCCTCAATCCGGATTTCAGCAAAATCACCCCGTCAGTGATGGTCAATGCCATGGGTCAGGCATTTTTCTCGCTCAGTCTGGGCATGGGTATCCTCATCACCTACGCCGCATATTACCCTAAAGATACCAAACTCGTTGGAACTGCAGTCACCGTTTCACTGCTCGACCTCCTTGTGGCTGTGATGATGGGGCTGATAATTTTCCCTGCCGTCACAACATTCGGACTCACCGGTGACAATCTGGAAGGAGCTACACTGGTGTTCGTTACTCTGCCTGAAATCTTTACCCACATGCCGTGTCCGCAGCTCTGGTCGTCACTTTTCTTTCTGCTGTTGCTTGTGGCAGCGCTCTCATCAACCATTTCCATAGCTGAAGTGACGGTGATGTTCTGTCAGGAACACCTGAGGGTATCACGCAAAACCGCATGCTACATTGTGCTTCTGCCACTCATATTGTTCAGCTCTGTTTGCTCGCTCTCGCAGGGTCCTCTCAGCGGATACACCTTATTGGGCATGAACATTTTCGACTTTCTCGACACTGTGACCACAAACATTCTGCTGCCGCTCGGCTCCATAATAATGTGTATTTATGCCGGTTGGATACTCAAGCCGGGCTTCCTTCAGCAAGAGCTCACCAATGGCGGTAAGTTCCGTTCGTGGATGCTCCGTCCGGTCACATTCATCATCCGTTGGGCGGCTCCGGTTCTGATCACCATCATCATGATTTCACAATTCCTCTGATGGCAAAACCGCAATCGAAGGAACGACGTGGCACCGTGGTCCTGCTCATAATCACATGGGTGCTGATAATGACAACCATTTTCACTACAAAATGTGGCAGCGGGTCATCATCAAAATCTGACAGCCCGAACGACTCTGTGGAGTTATATCAGGGCAAACCGCTGACCGACACAATATTACCGAAATCAAAAATCGACAGCACAAAGCAGAAATCACGGAAGCAGAAACGGAAGCAGAAGCAGAAAAGCGTTCCGGTAGAAAAAACGCGCGACATGTTATCAGACACAGTGCGCACTAACTGATTCTTCCGAAGTCGATAGCGCGGTCAACGATAAACCTGAGAGTGTTTCGCAATGGCATATTTTCAGGCGATGCCAGTTCAGGGTCGCTGTCAAGAATCTTTTCCGACCAGTCATGTGCAAGCTGAACAATCTGTCCGTCAGTGGCAAGATTGGCGATGTGCAGGTCAAAAGCTATTCCGCTCTGCATCGTACCCTCCAAATCACCGGGACCGCGCATTTTCAGGTCAGCCTCGGCAACAACAAACCCGTCGGTGGTCTCGGTCATGATTTCCAGACGCTGCCGAGTTTCACGCGCTATTTTCTGCTTGGTCATCAACACACAATAGCTTTGGTCGGCACCGCGTCCCACTCGTCCGCGCAACTGATGGAGCTGCGACAATCCGAACCGCTCTGCGTTTTCAATTACCATGGTTGTGGCATTCGGGACATTTACACCCACCTCTATCACCGTTGTCGCCACTAAAATCTGAGCCTCGCCCGAAGCAAACAGACCCATCTGATAATCCTTCTCCTTAGGTTTCATCTTTCCATGCACAAACGCCACCTTGTAGCTTGGAAATGTCTCGCACACGGATTCATAGCCCTCTTCGAGCGATTTAAGGTCAAGCTTTTCGTTCTCCGTGATAAGCGGATATACAATGTAGACCTGCCTACCCTCGCGCAACTGTCTGCCTATCGAACGATAAACATTAAACCGCTGATTTTCATAGCGCATGATGGTCTGCACAGGCTTGCGACCGGGTGGCAGTTCATCAATCACCGAAACATCGAGGTCGCCATAGACAGTCATGGCGAGCGTTCGCGGAATCGGTGTTGCTGTCATTACAAGTATGTGCGGAGGAATGACATTTTTCTGCCACAAACGGGCACGTTGCACCACCCCGAAGCGATGCTGTTCATCGATAATGACAAATCCCAGATTGCGGAACTTCACCTTTTCCTCAATGACAGCATGCGTGCCTATGAGTATATGCAGCGTTCCATCCTGCAACTGACGGTCAATCTCCTCACGCTCTTTTTTTCTGGTGGAGCCTGTCAACAGCTTAACATTGACCCCTATGGGAGCCACTAATTTTGAAATTGTTTCAAAATGCTGTGTGGCAAGGATTTCTGTTGGCGCCATCAGGCATGCCTGAACATTATTATCAAGTGCGATGAGTGTGGTAAGCAGAGCCACCACGGTTTTGCCGCTTCCCACATCACCCTGCAAAAGGCGGTTCATCTGACGTCCGGACCCCATGTCCTTACGGATTTCCTTTATGACCCGCTTTTGCGCACCTGTCAGCGGAAACGGCAGATAATTTGAATAGAAATTGTTGAAATATGAGCCTACGCGTGAAAACCGGAAGCCCTGAACCACCCCGTTTCGTTTGCGCGAGTAGCGGCGCATGTTCAGTTGCAGGAAAAACAGTTCCTCAAATTTCAGTCTGAAGCGCGCACGTTGCAAACTGTTGTTATCCTTAGGATTATGTATCACCTGAATTGCCTCGCGAAGCGGCATAAGGTGAAGCTCCTCCAACAGCGAAGCCGATAGTGTTTCCTTTATTTCCGCGCCACGGGTCGACAGGAGCGTCTGAATCCATCCGAAAATGGTCCGTGAGCCAATCCCTTTGTTACGCAGTTTCTCAGTAAGCGGATACACCCCACGGAACCCCTGTGCAGCCGTCAATGCCGAGGGTAAATCCACTTCGGGGTGCACCATGCTCCATGTGTGGTTAAACAGTGTTGGTTTGCCGAATATGATATACTCGTTACCGGTCTTATACAGCTCACGAATCTGCTTGATACGTCTGAACCAAACCACCTCCATGGTTGCCGTGCCGTCGGAAAATAGTGCCACCAGTCGGCTCCGCGCGCCCTCGCCGAGAATATTGAACGAGACAAACCGTCCCTTAAGCTGAACATAAGGCATCTCGCCGTTCAGATCACGCACCTTATAAATCACCGATCGGTCAACATAATGCGATGGGAAATGATGCAGCAGGTCATAATAGGTGGCGATACCAAGCTCTTTCTGCAACAGCTCAGCACGCGAGGGACCTATCCCCTTAAGATACATTATGTTAAGCGACCGGAACGAGTTCATAGCATCAGTTCGGCTATCTCAATGTCGTGGGGATTAGTGATTTTCATGCAACGGATGTCACCTTCCACAAGCACAATATTGTGGAAACCTGCCGCCTCCATCACTGACGCATCATCAGTGAACAGAGGTGAATAGGGCAAGTTGTAAGCTTGTGCAAGCTTTCCGTAGGTAAATCCCTGCGGAGTCTGAACAGCCCTGAACAGCGAGCGGTCGACGCTCTGAGAACCGTCAGCGGTCAGCATACGCAACGAATCTGTAACCGGCACCACCGGAATGGCGCCGTCACTCTCCGTTGCCCCGTTGATTACACGGTGAATTACCCCTGCCGGAAGTATCGGGCGGGCTGCGTCATGCACCAGCACAACAGCTTCAGATGCCGAGCCCTCGAGCAATTTCAATCCATTACTCACTGATTCCCAACGTGTTGCTCCGCCATAGCAGATTTCAGGAGATATGAAATTATGTTCGCGACACAAATCCTCCCAAAGCGATTGCATCTCACGGCTTATGACCGTTACAATCTTAGCCGCAGGGAGTGCGGATCGAAAAGAGTCAATGCTGGTCATCAACACCGGCCTACCGTTCAGAAAACAGAACTGCTTGGGACAATCAGCACCGAAGCGGCTCCCTTTTCCTGCAGCTACAATAATTACTTTTACATCACACATGGCTAAAACTGGAAATAAATGAACGGCGCTACATCCTCCGATGCAAATTCCACCACAAGTTGCACGACAATGAGGAAAATCAGCAGCTTGAATATCCACCGAAGATGAACAAACGCATCTTCAAGCCAGTCGTAGAAACCGCGTGGCAGAGCATGTGATCCGATAATCACGCACATCATTATCAGCCAGACGTAGCGCACTTTGATGAACGGAATTATGTGGTCGGGCGAGAAATTTGTGAAAATATTCTTAATAATCAGCCACGAATCCGTCCATGAATCTGCACGGAAGAACACCCAGAGCAGCGACACATAAACTATTGTAATGCTCCATGCCACCACGTTGAACCACCACTTGCCATCAAACCGTTTGGTGAACGGACGGCATGCCTTGTTGACAGCCAGACCCACACCGTGCATCGCGCCCCAGAAAACAAATTTCCATGCGGCGCCATGCCAAAGACCTCCAATAAGCATGGTCAGAAAGTTGTTCACATAGGTTCGCAAAGTGCCTTTTCGGTTTCCGCCGAGCGGAATGTAAACGTAGTCGCGAAGCCATGATGACAGCGATATGTGCCAGCGGCGCCAGAATTCAGTGAGTGATTTTGACTGATAAGGGAAATCGAAATTGGGTGTCAGGCGGAATCCCATGATTAGTGCCAGACCTATTGCCATGTCTGAATAACCCGAAAAGTCGCAATAAATCTGCATGGTATAGCCCACCACACCCATCAGCGACTCAAAACCGGTATAACCGGTGGGATTGTCAAAAATCAGGTCGTTATATTGCGAGATATAATCGGCGATAAGCGCCTTTTTGACCACTCCGAGAACAATCATCCAGAATCCGGCAAACACCTCGGCATGCGTCGACTTGTGGTGCTCCCTTATCTGTGGTATGAAATAGTCGGCACGGACAATAGGTCCTGCCACGAGCGCGGGGAAAAACGAGAGGAAAAACAGATATTCAACCCATGTTTCGGTTGGTTTCACCGATCCTCGGTAAACATCAACTATATAGCTGATACTCTGGAAGGTATAAAACGAAATACCAACCGGCAGAATAATGTCGAGTGGCTGAAAATTACCCTGCACCATCTGATTCCAGTTCCACAGGAAAAAGTTGGCATACTTGAAATATCCTAATACCGAGAGTGACAGTGTGATGGACACAGCTACAATCAGCCTGCGTGTGCCCCGCGATTTTGCAGTAGCCAGACGTCGTGACAGCAACCAGTCGACGGTTGATGTAAACAACAGCAACAGAAAAAACCAACCGCTTGACTTGTAATAAAAAAACAGGCTGAACAGAACAATGAAAATCACCATCTGCCAGTGACGGTTACGCAACATGGCATACACCGGCAGGAACACGAGGAATAAGCCCCAGAACAGTCCGCTTGAGAAAAGCATGGGACTGTCAGGCTGATAAGAGAGTAGGTTCAACAGGTTATCTATCAACGACATGACCTCAAACTACTTTTCCGGTTGATGAATGAATATACGTTTGGGGCGCGCCTTAATGTCACCGGGGAAATCCATCCGGATCGGGTGCGAACAATGTTCAGGCATCCAGCGAGCCACACTGTCCATCCACAATGCCGCACTTGCCACGGTTGGATGAGCACCATCCTTGCGGCGTTCAAAACTCATGCCGTTGCTGAGGAAAAATGAACCTTCAGGCAGGTTTGACTGGAGCATGTCGTTGATACCGGTGTCCTCACGCCAGTTCGGAGGTCCAATCCACAGAAACGGAATTGAATCCATCTCAGCCATAAGATCCTTCACATATTGTGTGCGCTTCTCCTTTATATCTCTGATCATCAGCTCATTCGAACCGATACAAAGGAAAATAAAGGTGGGGTGAATCTGGTCAATGTATTCTTTCAGGCGTCCGCTTTTGCCCCACTGCTCCGTCGAGGAGCTATACCAGATTACGGAATAGAGGGTGTGACCTGACTGCTGTGCGTAAGCCGAAAGGCGTGGCGAAAGTCCGTCAAGCATGGAGTCACCTACGAAAAGTATGGTCTGGGCGGCAGTGTCAAGCGGTGCAGGAAATTTCGGTTTTACAACCTCCTGTTCAAGGGTGTCAGCGGGCAACTCCTTCTCCTCGTTTCCGGCATCGGCGAAAAGCGCGTCAGCCATTTTTGACCCTTTCAGATGAAGTCCGAACAAATCCGTGTCGCCGAACGACGACAGCAATGTGAACAAAACGAAGGCTATTGCAAGCAGCAGCCACAATCCGCGGTATCCTTTATTCATAACAATTCAGTTCTTTAGTGAAGCAATCTTCTGACACGTTCAGGATCAGCCCCGTTTTTCACGGCAATCTCGGCATCACGCAGCGAGTCGGCTGACCGATAACGGAGTTTGTTCAGGTAAGCCCTGCACAGGAAAAGTTCGGCATCATCAGGCGCCAGCTCCAGTCCGCGACCAATGTCGTCCGAAGCCTCTGCCAGATCGCCTCGGTTCAGATAACACCAAGCACGTCCTGAAAAATATTCCGGTGCCTCTTCCTCGCGCAGCAATGCACTGAAATAAGGGAGTGCCTTATCCCACTGCTGTGTCACAAGATATAGTTGAGCCATTGCCACTTTCGACTCATATCCCTCCGGATCAAGACGGTTCAGAACATCGAACTGCTTCATGGCTTCCGGGAGATCATTTTTGTTCAGGCTCACCATACCTCTGAAAAAATAAGGTTTGGTCACCGTTGAATCAAGCCGGGTCACCATGTCATAGTCTGCCACCGCTTCATCGATGCGATTCATGGATGTCAGCACCTTGGCACGGTTGAGCAAAATGGTTACCGATGCCGGCGAAATTTTGTGGGCATGCGACAGTGTGGCAAGCGCCAGCGAGTCCTTACCCATATAATAGCGGACCATGCCGAGATTCGAGAACACCATGGAATTCATGGGGTTTGAAGGCTGCAGGTTCAGTGCATCGGTGAAATATCGCTCCGCCTGCTCGAAATCACCTTTTTTGGCTGCGTCGAGTGCATCGGAAACCATGCGCATGTAGATGGTCTCCTCGGCTTTGTCAGCTCTGGCGGTCAGCACGGCGCCCAATATGGCTATTATAATAATGAGTCTTTTCATTAGTGGCAAAAACCGGGCGATTCACAAAAGGTGCACCGCCCGGCTCAATGTAATTTTTATGGTTTTGCAATAGAGCTGATGCTCGGATTACATATTTTCAACTCGTTTCAGGTTAGCTTCGTCACCGAGGTTGTAGTAGATGTTGCGCAGATAGCTTTTTGCTTCGCGTGAGTTGTCAGGATCTACTTCAATGGCACGTTCAAGATGTTCAGCTGCCTTAAGGAACAGAGGATTGATCTTGTTGATGCGGATATCCTGATATTCCTCATTTGACACATTCTGTGATTCATCGTTGATCTTGATAGCCTGATTGTAGATTGCGCGACCGAGGTTAGCCTGTGCGAGAGCATTCTCACCGTCGATTTCAACAGATTTTTCAAAAAATTCGTAAGCTTTATCGTTGTTCTGCTGTGCGTCGAACAGAGTGCCTTTCGCACAGTAAAGCTGTGAAAGCTGTTTGTTGTCAGGAGCGACTGCGATTGCTTCGTCAAGCATTGAAGCGGCTTCGTCGAAATTACCCTTTTCGATGCGACCGTTGATCATCAGCTGCAGATAGATGGGGTTTTCATTGGGGAAAGCCTTGTAAGCTTTTTCTGCCAGCTCATAAACCTTGTCATTGTCCTGAAGCTGTGCGGCGATGTTGATTGCATAGTCATAGACCTGAGCCTTGTCATAGCCGAGGGCGATTGAACGTTCGAATGAGCCCAGAGCGTCTGCCAGACTATCGATCTGCCATGCGGCGAGAGCGCGGTTGTAGGCGATGTCTGACATGATTGAGTCAGGCTGAGCGGCAGGAGCGTTTTTGCCCAGAGCTGATGCTGCGGGAAGATCCATGTACAAGCCCCATGCATCGTAAGCACCCTTAAAGTCTTTTTCTTCCCAGAGGAAAATGGCGGCATTGTTCAGCGAATTGTAGTTTTCGCTGATAGCTTTTACCATTTCCTTTGAATATTTGGTTTTGGTTTTACCTTTGGCATCCACGATGGTGTCAAGCGGAAGAGCTTTCATATAGTAGTTGATACCATCCATCAGGGCATGTGACATTTTCTTCTTGTCAACTTCTCGTTTGAGCTGCAGGTTCAGGAACTGTGCATCGTAGTAAGAGATACCTGCTTTACCTGCCAAATACCAAGTCTGAACAACTCCGGCAGTCTCGGCATCGTTCATAGCCGGCAGAAGTATTTCCATGGCGCCGTCATAATTGCCTGACTTCACTTCGCGTTCAGCAGTTTTCAGAGCTGGGGTCTGAGCAATAGCGGTTGCGGCAGCTGCCACAAACAGACCCAACATTGCAATTTTCTTCATAATTAATTCTGTTGCGGTTTTATATTAGTTTTAAGTATTTTATTCTCCCGGTTCTTCATCATGCCATTCCTCTTCAGGAGTTTCACCCTCGGTGTCATCCTCCGGAGTCATGGGCAGCTCGTCCTGCTGCGATTCAATGGTTTCGGCTTCTGCCTCATCGTCTGCCTCAACACAGCAAACCGATGCTATTTCATCGTTTCGTTTGTCAAGATTGATAAGGCGCACACCCTGAGTGGCACGTCCCATCACGCGCAGGTCTGCCACATGCAGGCGCAGTGTGATGCCGCTCTTGTTGATGATGACGAGGTCATTGCCGTCATTGACACTGAGCAGAGCCACCAGATGACCTGTGCGGTCAGTGACATTCATGGTCTTGACTCCCTTGCCGCCACGGTTTGTCACGCGGTAATCGTCGACATAGGAGCGCTTTCCGTAGCCCTTTTCAGAGATGTTCATTACGGTGTTCTCCGATCCGGGTTCCATGCAAACCATTCCCACTACGGCGTCGTTCTCATCATCGAGTTTCATGCCGCGAACACCGGCTGAAACGCGACCCATCTGGCGTACAGCGCTTTCGTGGAAGCGGATGGCACGTCCGTTGCGGTTAGCCATCAGTATCTCTGAATTTCCATCGGTCAGATCCACAGCTATCACCTGATCACCCTCATGGATAATGATTGCTTTCTTGCCTTTCACATTCACGCGGGCATACTCGGTCAGAGCGGTTTTCTTGATGACACCTTCACGGGTTGCGAACACCAGATTGTGAGTCCGTGTGAATTCCTCATCGTCGAGTTGCTTGCATCGGATAACGGCATTGACGGTGTCGCCAGCCTCTATGTTGAGCAGATTCTGAATTGCACGACCCTTGGAGTTCTTGCCGAATTCAGGCAGCTCGTAAACCTTCATTTTGTAAACCATGCCGCGCTGGGTGAAGAACAGCAGGTCGTTGTGCATCGATGCGGGGTAGATATATTCAATGAAATCTTCCTCACGGGTGTTGCTGCCTCGCGATCCCACGCCGCCGCGGTTCTGAGCGCGGAATTCAGCAAGGGGAGTGCGTTTGATGTAGCCCATGTGCGAAAGGGTTATGATCATTTCATCGTCAGCGTAGAAGTCCATGGCGTTGAAATCGCCTGCCGTATAGTCAATGTCGGTGCGGCGGGTGTCACCATATTTGTCACGGATTTCTTCCAGTTCGGCGCGGATTACCGCACGACAAACTGCCTCGTTGTTCAGAATTTCCTCCAGTCGTGCTATCTGCAGCATCACCTCTTCGTAAGCCTGATGCAGCTTATCCTGCTCCAGTCCGGTGAGCTGTTTGAGTCGCATGTCAACGATGGCACCGGTCTGTATGTCATCCAGACCGAAACGTTCGCTCAGTCGCTGACGAGCCTCCTCGGTGTTTTCCGAACCGCGGATGATGGCTATAACTTCATCGATGTTCTGTGAGGCTATGATCAGACCCTGCAGTATGTGGGCACGCTCCTGAGCCTTACGCAGTTCGAAACGTGTGCGGCGGATAACCACCTCATGGCGATGGTCAAGGAAGCTCTGAATAAGTTGCTTGAGGTTCAGTGTCTTGGGACGTCCGTTAACCAGTGCCACATTATTTACACTGAACGATGACTGCATGGGAGTCATCTTGTAAAGCTTGTTCAGGACCACGTTGGCATTGGCATCGGTGCGCAGCTTGATTACAATACGCATGCCGTTGTAGTCGCTCTCGTCGTTGATGTCTGCAATGCCGTCGAGTCGCTTGTCGGTGACAAGTTCCGCAATATATTTAATGAGTTCAGCCTTGTTGACCCCGTAAGGGATTTCGTGAATGGCAATGACCTCATGGTCTTTCTCGGTTTCGATGTCAGCCTTGGCACGGATAACAATTCTGCCACGACCTGTCTCGTAAGCATCCTTCACGCCCTGATAGCCGTAGATGGTGCCACCGGTGGGGAAGTCCGGCGCTGTCACATACTTCATCAGTTCCGGAATCTCCATTTCAGGATTCTCCAGCAGCGCTATACATCCGGCAATCGCCTCGGTCAGGTTGTGAGGGGGCATGTTGGTTGCCATTCCCACGGCTATACCTGAAGCACCGTTGACCAGCAGGTTGGGGAAACGTGTCGGCAACACTACCGGCTCGCGGCGCGAGTTGTCATAGTTAGGCTGAAAGTCAACAGTGTCGCTATCTATGTCGCTAAGCATCTCCTCGCCAATCTTCTCCAGTCGTACCTCAGTGTAACGCATGGCGGCAGGTGAGTCACCGTCGACCGAACCGAAGTTGCCGTGACCGTCGACCAGCGTGTAGCGCAATGCCCATGGCTGAGCCAGACGAACCACCGTGCCGTAGATCGACGAGTCGCCGTGGGGGTGATACTTACCCATCACTTCACCCACGCAGTTAGCTGACTTCTTGTGTGGTTTATCCGATGTGTTTCCCATTTCGTTCATACCGAACAGCACTCGGCGATGAACAGGTTTCAGTCCGTCGCGGACATCAGGCAACGCACGCGAAACAATAACCGACATCGAATAGTCGATGTATGCCGATTTCATTTCGCTCTCAATATTAATCTTTATGATTTTATCGTCCTCAAGCATTTGAATATGATATGTTGTTTATCTGTTTCATTACCGTTCTGTGGCTTTACGTTACGTTAAACCATAGTTAGAACCATAATGTTAATTATTCAACAAAGGTACGAAAATTTTCGGATATATGGAGATTTTTTATTAATTTTGTATCAGCAGGCAAAAAAAAATTCTGTCTACACAGATTTTAACCACTGCCAGACCAAGTTTGGCACAGTTATTGCAACATATAACCATTGATATTCTTTATTGCAAAACAGCGCCCCGCCTGCGGGACTAATTAACATAAACAGCAAACACACATGGATACCACTTACTCCAAAGAACTAAAACTCGTCCTTGACCGAAGCCGCCGTGAAGCTCTGCGCCTTTACAACAGCGTGATCACGCCAGCTCACCTGCTTCTCGCAATCCTCACGGACACTCACGGTAAAGGAGTACAGATCATGGAACACACCGCCCCTGAGGCGTCACTGTTCAACCTCCGTCAGCAGCTCGCCGAATCGCTCGCCGCGAAGGAACGCTCGTCAGCGGAGATTACCGTCAGCGACCTTTCAAACCGAATAATCAAACTCAGTGTTCTGGAAGCCAGAATACTGAAAAAGAATGTGGTTGATGTGGAGCACCTCCTGCTCGCCATTTTCCATAACGCCGAGGTTCAGTCAATGGACTTCATGGCTCCGTTCATTCAAGCCGGTCTGACCTACGAATCGCTGCTTCAGTACATATCGGCTTCACCTTCGGCGGAAATAGGATCGAACTCCACTGACCGCAATGAGCCGGAGGACGCCTACGGCGATGACGAAGAGGAAGGTGAAGCATCTGAACCTGAATATCAGAACGTCGGCAAGGCTGCCGGCGGGTCATCGGACACCCCTACCCTCGATAAATACGGTCACGACATGACCAAAGCCGCGGAAGAAGGCAGAATCGACCCTATCATAGGTCGTGAAACCGAAATAGAACGACTCGCCCAGATTCTGTCGCGCCGAAAAAAGAATAATCCCGTGCTTATCGGTGAACCGGGCGTGGGTAAATCTGCCATTGTGGAAGGTCTCGCCCTCAGAATAGTTCAGCGAAAAGTGTCACGCATTCTTTTCGACAAACGCGTGATCTCGCTCGACATGGCTTCGCTGGTAGCAGGCACAAAATATCGCGGACAGTTTGAGGAACGTCTCAAAGCTGTTCTCAATGAGCTTGCAAAAAACCGGAACATAATCCTGTTCATCGATGAGCTCCACACCATTGTCGGAGCCGGCAACGCTGCCGGTACAATGGACGCTGCCAACCTGCTCAAACCGGCGCTGGCGCGTGGCGAAGTGCAATGCATCGGCGCTACCACTCACGATGAATACCGCAAAAACATCGAAAAGGATGGTGCGCTTGAACGCCGTTTCCAAAAAGTAACCGTGGAGCCTACATCTGCCGAGGAAACACTCACTATCCTCAATAACATCAAGGATAAGTATGAGCAGCACCACAACGTCAACTACACCGACGAAGCCATTGAGGCTTGCGTGACTCTCACCGGACGTTACATCTCGGACCGCAACTACCCCGACAAGGCTATCGACGCACTCGACGAAGCGGGTGCCCGCGCTCACATCACCAACATTCCGGTTCCTGAAGAGATTGAGAACCTCGAACAGCAGGTGGCTCAGACCTCAGCCCAGAAGCTCAAGGCGGCTCAGGAACAGAATTTTGAAAGCGCGGCAGCATTCCGCGACAAGGAGCAGAAGCTGAAACAGCAGCTCGAACATGCCAAACGCGACTGGGAACAGCAGATGTCGCTCCACCGCGAAACCGTTGATCAGGAACGTGTAGCCGAGGTTGTCGCCATGATGACCGGTGTGCCCGTGCAGCGCATCGCTAAAGCAGAAGGGAGCCGACTGCGCGAGATGACTCCGGCGTTGAAAACACGCATCATCGGTCAGGACAGCGCCATTGAAAAAACCGTCAAGGCTATCCACCGTAACCGACTCGGGTTGAAAGATCCCAACAAACCTATCGGAACATTCCTGTTCCTCGGTCCTACCGGTGTAGGAAAGACCCACCTCGCCAAACAGCTTGCCGAGTATCTTTTTGATACCTCGGACTCTCTGATACGCATAGACATGAGCGAATACATGGAAAAATTCACCGTGTCGCGACTCGTCGGAGCGCCTCCGGGATATGTTGGATATGAGGAAGGCGGTCAGCTCACCGAGGCTGTGCGACGTCGCCCCTACTCCGTCGTTCTGCTCGATGAGATTGAAAAAGCGCACCCCGACGTGTTCAATCTGCTTCTGCAGGTAATGGACGAAGGTCGACTCACCGACTCGCTCGGCAGAAGAGTTGACTTCAAGAACACTCTCATTATCATGACATCGAACATTGGCACACGTCAGCTTAAGGATTTTGGTTCGGGAGTCGGGTTCAACACACCGGCAGCCAATGACACCACCCACTCTCATTCGGTGCTCCAGAAAGCGCTCAACAAAGCTTTCGCACCTGAGTTCCTCAACCGCATCGATGACATAATCATGTTCGACCAGCTCGACAAAGATGCCATCTACAAAATCATCGATATTGAACTGAGCGGATTCTACCGTCGTATCAAATCACTCGGATATGACCTTACGCTGACCGATGCGGCGAAAAACTTCATTGCAGAAAAAGGCTATGACATCCAGTTCGGTGCCCGTCCGCTGAAACGCGCCATTCAGAAATATCTGGAAGATGAACTCGCCGAACTTATCCTCGACGCCAAACTGCTGCCCGGCGACACCATAGTTGCCGATCTTGACACCGACAAACAGAAGCTGACCACTCTTATCCGCCACATAACTCCTGCTGATGAGACGTCTGAAAACCAAGCCAACTAACTAATTGAATATCATCTGATTCCGGTCATGCCCAACCTCGGTTAGGCATGACTTCTTTTATAGTGTGGGATAGGTAGCCTGAATAACACATCGTTAATTTTTTATTAAGCATTTGCAGGTTACAAACATCGATTTTACACCATTTTTCAAGACTTCTTTACGATTTCATGGAAAAAAAATTGCCGATAATTCGGAATTTATAAATAACTTTGTAAACTTAACCCGAAAACATAAACCATCATATTAATCATAAAACAAATTTCTAAGATGAAGAAGTTTTTTCTATTTGCCTTGACCCTGTCAGCAGTGCTCATCGGAAGTGCCACACTTCCTGAACGCACCATCGACAGTTCGCGTCAAATCAAAAAGACTCTCAGCCACGACACTGAACGCATCGAACGACAGAGATCACGTCAGCGTGCAGCGGAGGCTCAATCGGAAACAGCTCTTTCCGTTCCATTTCTCCACACTTTGGGTAAAAACACCGAAGTAAATGATTACCTCGTTATCGATGCCAACAGCGACACCAGAACATGGAAACCGGGCGGTTACACCGCCTACTCGGTCTGCATGGCTCCTAACACCGATAACATTGAAACTGCCGACGACTGGTTGATTTCGCCCGCAGTTCACCTTGAGGCTGGTAAATACTACACCGTGTCATACGAAGAGGATATGACACTCAACAAAATCGAGGACAAACTGGGTCTCTATGCCGGCACCGAACGCTCGGCTGAAGGAATGACCATGCCGGTTATTCCCGAACATGCCTACGGCTACACCAACAAGGTGTTCACCAAGAAAGAAGCTCAGTTCACAGTTCCCGAAACAGGCAGCTACTATTTCGGTTTCCACTGTACTTCGGAACGGACAAAATCAGGTACACCCAAAATCTGTAATTTCGCTATCGACATTTGCGAAGTGCCAATTATTGTACCTGAAAAATTCGTTGAAGTTCCCTTCAAGCACACCCTTGGAAAGAACACCGAAGTCGCTGATTACATTGTTATTGACGCCGACAACGACACTCGCACTTGGAAGCCCGGCGGCTTCACCGGCTACTCGGTTTGCATGAAACCCCTTGAAGGCGAGTCAAACAATGACTGGTTGATTTCAATTCCCGTACACCTGATGCCCGGTGTGAACTACTCCCTTTCCTATGAGGAAGGCTTCACGCTCTCAAGCGGCAAAGAGGATTTGATAGGCATTTACATGGGAACTGAACCCACCGTGGAATCGCTGACAACCGCTGTTGTTCCGGTCCACGCGGTTACTGTCAGAGACTTTACTGAAAAGAAAACTGATTTCAGTGTGCCTGCCGAAGGCTATTATTACTTCGGGTTCCACTGTACATCGGAAACCGCCAAATCCGGTAACCTCAAACTCTGTAACTTCGCCATCAAGGAAAGCACCGAGGAAATCGTACCCCCGGCTGCCGGTAAACTCGAAGTGATACCCGCTCCTCTCGGCGAGCTGAAAGCCACCGTCAAATACACTGCACCAACACTTAATATAAAAGGTGAGAACCTCAGCACCATCACCAAAGTTGTAGTGACGACAAACTGGGCATTCCCCACTGAATTCACTGAAGTGGTTCCGGGCGCTGAATACACCTTCGAGACTACTGATGTCTACGCCAACGCATACAACCGCTTCGAGGCTATAGCCTACGTTGGAGATGTTGCAGGCGAATCAACCCTGATTAAAGACATGCTGATCGGTCCTGACAACCCCCTCCCCCCCACCAACGTCAAAGCAGTTCTCTCCGATGACTTCAAGACCGTTACCCTCACATGGGACCCCGTAGGTTCTGTGGGTGAAAAGGGCGGTTATGTCGACACATCAAAAATCACATATTACGTATTCGATGCTTTTGGATCATACTATGATCCCGCTCTTGTGGAAACAACTGAAACTACTGTTACCTTCGACTATTCCGACGTTGAAGAACAGGATTTCATGGCATATCAGGTTACAGCCGGCGTCGACCAGCAATATTACTCACTTGATGCAAGCTCAAACATAGTGGTAATCGGTCAGCCCGAAAAACTCCCCTTCCACGAAAGTTTTGCTAACGCCCGCTATTCACATGTTTGGGTAGTTGACCCCGAAAGCAACGGTCAGGTAATGCAGGGCACAATCTATGACAATGAACTGCAGACCAACACCGATGCCGATGAAGGCGTAGCACCTGAATATCTCAATTCCCACGACGCCGATAACGGTTTCTACCTCTTTATGCCCGTGGACATCAACTCAACCTACGGATTCTATTCGGCGAAAATCAGTATCAAGGATGCCGCAAAACCGGTGTTTGAATTCTGGTATCAGGGCAAAGGCAGCGTCCTCGAAGCCAAACTCGGTGTTGACGGCGGCGATATGGAAGTAATCCACTCCATCGATCTCAAAGAAAACTCCACCGACGACTGGACTCTGGCACGTATCGACCTGTCGCCCTACAAATCAGCCAACTACATCCAGATTGGTGTTATGCTCCGCGCAATCCACAACACCGATGAAAACATCTGGAGCGTGCCGTTTGATAACATGCGCGTGATTGATCTCAAAGATGAAGCCATCCGCATTTCAACATCTTCAATTCCCGATGAAGTTGCTGCCGGAAAGGATATTCCCCTAAGCTTCACAATTGAAAACATAGGTCTTAACCAACTCAAAGAAGCGAATCTTTCGGTAAACGTTGATGGCGAAGATCTGGAGCCCGTTGCCCTTGGCGACCTCGCTCCCGGTAAAATCGCCACCGCAGAAGCTGTCATCCCGACATCGCTTCTCTCCGAGGACAAAGTTGAAATTGTGGCATCAGCCAAAATCAACAACGCCGACGAAGGTATCAAAACCGATAAGACTGTCAACATCAAGTTCCCCATCTTCCCCATGCCTACCGAACTGCAGGGCAAAGCATCAGCTGAAAACAAGCATGTAGCACTCAGCTGGGCGGCTCCTGACTTCGAAGAACTCACCAAAGCCAAAGCTGTAAATGAGGACTTTGAAAACCCCGAATACGAAGCCTTCACATATTCCGACTTCGCCGGATTCACCTTCGTTGACATGGACGGTGGAGATAACTACACCTTCCTTGATGACATCAATAACCCCTATCGCAGCTACCCCATGGCATATCAGCTCTTCTCACCCCAGCTGGCAGGTGTACCCGAAAGCAAATTGCCCGATTGTCCCACACATAGTGGCAATTCAATGCTCGTGGCATGGTCAACTGACGGTCAGAACGCAAACCTCCTCATCTCGCCCGAACTCACAGGAGCACGGCAAACCATTACCTTCTGGGCACGCGGATTCACAATCGCCGGAGGCTTGAACGAAACCTTCTCCTTCTGGGTATCAGACACCGACACAAACGTCAAGTCATTCACCCAGATCAAAGATTTCGATAACTACAATGCCAGCCTGTTGGTACCCGAAGAATGGACAGAATTCCACATCACCGTTCCCGAAGGCACAAAATACTTCGGTATCCTCCACGACGCGTATGACTCCTACGCCCTCTTCCTTGACGACATCAGCTTTGAAGCGGCAGGAATCCTCCCCATCGACACCGAACTCATCGGCTACAATGTTCATGTCGACGGTAAACACCACGCAGCCGTTCAGGAAGCCGCACACATCCACACTCCCGAAGCCGATGGCACATACGAGTATCGCCTCACAGCCGTTTATAACCATGGCGAATCGCGAGCAACAGCGCCCGTCAGCGTAGAATTTGACTCAACGCAAAGTGGAATTGCCGAAATAGCCGATGACCTCACCATCGAATGTCACAACCACATTCTCACCGTCATTGCAGCCGAAGGCACTCCCATCACCGTCATTGACCTCTCAGGACGCATCATTGCTACCGCAGAATCCACCCTCACCACACCGGTGAACGCAAACGGCATAATCTTCGTAACCGCAGGAACCCACACCGTAAAGGTAACCGTCAAATAATCCGGCGTCAATTACGAACACCCCAAACCGACAAAGAGGGCGCATCAGAATACAAATTTTGATGCGCCCTCTTAACGTTTAACATAATGATTAAACCATCCTGATAAAAAAAACAAACAAAAACTTGCACAATCAAAAAAAAACCTATAACTTTGCAACGCTTTTCCGGAAAACCACCGGAGAGCGCAAGGAGATTCGCTAGCTCAGCTGGTAGAGCACAACACTTTTAATGTTGGGGTCCTGGGTTCGAGCCCCAGGCGGATCACAAAAGGCGAAAGCCATCAGAACATCATCATCCGATTCGCTAGCTCAGCTGGTAGAGCACAACACTTTTAATGTTGGGGTCCTGGGTTCGAGCCCCAGGCGGATCACAAAAGGGTTTATCAAACCGAAGCAAACCTCTGAAATCTACTGATTTTCAGAGGTTTTTTCTTTGTCCTCGGTATCCGTCCGATGCAAAATATTGAAATAGCCGGTGTGCAAAAAGGGGGCAACAATTCACAGTCTCCGCATTGCCACCTCAAACAGATTTATTTCGCTATTTTTCAACATTTTGCAACAAG
>CAMWVE010000027.1 GCA_947177685.1 uncultured Porphyromonadaceae bacterium
TGTTTTTCAACATATTATACGAAAAGAGGCTGCGCCTATTTTGACACAGCCTCTTTGCGTAGAGGGATGAGAACCCCCGGGTTCGTCACCGCGAAGCGCTTGCGAAAGCAAGAATCCCTCTCTTTCCGCAGAAAGAGGCTGCGCCTATTTTGACACAGCCTCTTTTATGTTGGGGGATGGTTTTATTAGTGGAGGAATGCTTCGTATTCAGCATCGGTTGTGCAGTCCCACCAAACGGGGATTGACCAGATGTTGTCTTTGAGAGCGAACTTGTTACTTGCTTCGAGGTTCTTGGTGTTGAACTTCACTTCCTGTGAACCACCGCGCCAGCGACGGATCCAGTAAGTTACGTCGTCAGGTGAAGTACCTGTGCAAACTGCACCACCGGTGAAGAGTTTTGTACGGCCGATGCCGGGGTAAACTACACCGAATGAACCGATGTTACCAGCAGAATAGTTGAAGCGACGCATGTCAACCCAGTTTTCCATGCTGAAGCCCATAGCGATGTATTTCTGAAGCATGATGTCGCTCATGGTGAGTTCACCTGCGTTCTGGCAAACTGCCTTAGAAGCGAGGTATTCAGCGATCTTAGCGTCATCCATAGGCTGCATCGAGGGGTTTTCGTAACCTGCGCTTGCCCATGATTTCAGTTTAGACTGCATGCGGTCCATGTGAGCTTTGATACCAGCTTTGTAAGCTGCAAGCGCACCGGCAGCATCACCCTTACGCATGAGAACCTCAGCTTTGATGAAGCACATTTCGTAGTAAGTGAGGATGTCGAAGTCAGAGTTAGCATAGGTCTGGAATGCACCTGTACCTGATACTACACCTGCAACCGCACCGTATTTGTCGTTTGAGTGGTAGTAGTTGTCGAGAACGGGCATGTCCCAAGTACCGTTGTTGGTGTTCTGAGAACCGGCGTTCATGTTAACATAAGCGGTGTCACCAGCGTAAACGTAGTTAGATGAGTTAACATACCATACGCCTTTGGGATAAGCGATTGCTACATACTTAGAATCTTTGTTGGTATATTCATAGTATTCGCGATCTTTGATTTCCTTGACACCATCTTCTGCGCTGAAGGTTGCAGTAGAAGAAGCTTTGTAGTTGTGAGCTTTGAAACCTTCGATGAAAGCGGCACGTTTGTCAGCATCCTTGATTTCGTAGCTGATAACTTTCTGAGCGTTTGCGAAAGTCTGAACAGCGATGTTGTTACCACCACCGGCAACGAGACGTTCAGCATCACCGAACATGTCGACACCGATTGCACGACGCCAAGAGTAAGTCTTAACGCGACCTGATTCATCAAGAGTGATGTTAGTCATTGAAGAGGGAACGAGACGGTCAACACGGGGGTCTTCGATGCCAGCGCCACGCATGTTGGTCAGCATGTCGATGTAGAATTTAGAAGCCCACTGAGTTTTACCGTAAGCTGCGGTATCCCAGTTACCGTTAGTCTGAACGGGGTCACCGAGGAGGAAGTCGGTTTTGTCACCTTTCACATCGAAGCAAGCCTGATAAGTGTTGTCATCGTTGCTTTTGGGAGCATTTTCGAGGGCAGCGAGGATTGCATCGGGATCGTAGTAAGATGAGTTTTTGGTAACGCGGAGGAGCCAACGAGCTTTCAGACCGTAGCAAAGTTTGATCCATTTGTTAACATCACCACCGTTCCAGATATCGCCTGAAGCGAGGGGAGTAACGCCGGGAGCCTGTTCCTTCTGGAAAAGTTCGATAGCGTGGTCAATTTTTGCGAGACAGCCTTCCCAAACTGTTTTACCGTTGTCATACGGGGGAACGGGGTCAGAACCGATAGCTTCGGTGTAAGGAATTTCACCGTAGAGGTCGGTGAGCATGATGAAACCGAGAGCGTGCATTACTTCAGCGGCAGCCATGTAGTGGTAAGCGCCTTCAGATTCAGCTCTGTCGTAGAGATAGGGGATGTTGTTACCTGCACCTACGAAGAAAGTCTGGTAGGGAGTGGTGGTCAGACCATCGGTACACTGCCAAGTGATAGAGGCGTTGTACATGTTGGCATTGTTAGAATAGAAACCGCCGCAGGTTGCGAAAGTACGGGTGTTTGCACAACCGTAAGCGTATGTAAACTGCTTTTCAATCCAAGGGAGACGGTTCTCGATCACAATAGATTCAGCAGTTGGCTGGTCAGGATCCACGTTTACATCCAACCAGTCGTTGCAGGAGGTAAGGCTCAGAGCCAATACACTGCTAAGCGCGATATATTTTACTAATTTCATGGGTTTGATCATTTTAGAAAGTGATGTTTACACCGAAAGTAAAGCTTGAAGTAGCGGGTACTGAGCAGTAGTCGATACCGGTAGCACCTGAACCACCTGTACCACCTGCAGTAGAAACTTCAGGATCCATACCTTTGTAGTTGGTGATGGTGAAGAGGTTGCTGCCGGTGATGTTGGCAGTAAGACCCTTGATAGTCTTTTTGCTCTTCAGCAGACGAGTGAAGTCGTATGAAAGGCTGATGTAGCGGAGTTTCATCCAGTTCACGTCAGTGAGGTAGTGGTGAGAGTTAGAAGTGTAGTTGCTCCAGTAGTTCTGGATGAGAGCTTCACCTGAGTAAACAACGCCACCGATGTCATAAGTCTTGCCGGCTTCGTAAGTCATGGTGTAGGGTTCACCAGTCTTGTAGTTGATACCGTCAACAGTAACTGACTGACGATCATTAGCAAGAGTCATGGGGTGCATACCGAGCTGAGTCATGTAGTAAGCAGTACCGTTGTAAACTGCACCACCGAAGCGGAAGTCGAGGAGGAATGAAAGGTTGAAGCCTTTGTAGTTGAATGAGTTGGTAAGACCGGCGATGAGTTTGGGCTCACGGTTGCCGACAACAACTTTGGTGTTGTTCACGCGATACATACCTGTAGCGGGGTCAACTTGGTATTTGCCGGTTTTTTCGTCAACATAGTATTCGTTACCCATAACACCGAGGAAGTAGTTCTTGCCCCAAGTAGCAGTCATGGTCTTTTCACCGGTAACTTTGTCAATAACGGGTTTGCCTTCAGCATCGAGAACCCATTTTGATTCTGCCTTGGGAATAGAAGCTGCCTGAATGTTACCGAACTGAGCGTCAGTGGGATAGAAGTATTCTACACCTTGAATGAAGTCACCCAGACGACCTTTGTTGTAAGAAAGGTTGAGAGTGAGGTCCCAAGAGAATTCTTTGTTCTGAACGGGAACTGCAGTGATTGCGAATTCCATACCGTCGTTGATTACAGAACCTGAGTTGATAGAAGCGAAGATGTAACCGTTAGCCTGAGACAGACGGGGAGAAGCGATCTGGTTCTTGGTCTGGCTGTGGTAGTAGGTGTAATCCAAACCTAAGCGACCGTTGAAGAACTTGAATTCGCCACCGATTTCCCAAGATTCCTGAATTTCAGGTTTGAGGAAGCGGTTACCAGCGCCCCAAGAGTTAGCGATAGCTACGAAACCGTTGTAAGAATAGGGATCCCAAACGGTGGTGTTGGTAGCATAGGGGCTTGCATCTTTACCTACGCGAGCCCAAGAACCACGGATCTTACCGAAGGTGAAGATGTCAGAGCCGAGGATTTCTTTGTCCTGAAGGAGCTGAGTGAACACGAATGAACCGTTAACTGAGGGATAGAAGTAAGAGCGGTTTTCTTTGGGAAGAGTAGAAGACCAGTCGTTACGACCTGTTACGCTAACGAATACAGTGTTTTTCCAGTCAGCACGAAGTTCACCGTAAACACCAACGAGACGTTTGCGTGAGGTGTTTTCGCTGAAGAATTTGGTGTCCTGAGGAATGTTACCAAAGCTGATTGTACCTGCAGTCACGAAGTCATAGCCCCAGTGAGTCTGGTTGATACGTTTGGTGTATTCAGTGGTAGTACCGATAAGACCGCCAACAGTGAAGTCACCGATGGTTTTGTTGATGCTGGTCATAAGGTTGGTAGTACCGTAGGTGTAGCGGTAGTCAGATTTGCTGAGACGACCGTTCTGGTATTTGGGAGAAACAACAGAACCGGGAGCGATGTAGCTGTAACCGTCAGTTGTATAGTCATCGAGACCGAAGCGAGCTACGATATTCCACCAGTCAGTGATTTCATAAGAAAGGCTGAGTGAACCGGTGAAACGTTTGGTTTCGTCGTTGATTTTGTCCTTGTTGATGATCCAGTAGGGGTTTTCCTTGTCATCTTCGAGTGACCAGATACCTTCGAAGAGGCGATATTTCTGACCTGATTCAGTGAGGTAGTGGCTCATTTCCTCTGTGCGGGGCCAAGAGTAGAGACCGGTCATTGCACCGCCACCACCACCGCTGTAGAGACCGCCTGAAGTAAGGGTCTTGTCAGTTTTGGCGATAGAGTAAGCTACGTTAGCGCCGATTGTGAATTTCCAGATTTTCTGTTCGCCGTTGAAACGGAAAGTAGTTTTGTCGTAACCTGTTTTGGGAACGATACCACCCTGATTGTAGTTAGAAGCAGAGAGGAAGAATGTGGTGTTCTTGCTACCGCCTGAAACGCTGATAGTGTTATCGAAAACTACGCCTGTATCGAAGAAGTCGCCGATGTTGTCATAGATTTTTTCATCGGTGATTTTCTTACCCCAAGACTGATAAGTCTGGTCGCTGTACACGCCGTTGTTTGAGTAAACACCGCGACCGAACACTGACTGAGCTTCGGGAAGCTTGTTAGCCCAAGAAGCGGTCACTTTGCTTGAAACGTTAACTTTAACAGTGCCTTCAGAACCTTTTTTGGTAGTGATGATGACAACACCGTCAGCTGCGCGAGAACCGTAAAGAGCGGAAGCGGCAGCGCCTTTGAGGATTGACATTGATTCGATATCCTCGGGGTTGATGTCCATTACACGGTTAGAGTAAGTAGTGTTAGAACGGGTCATACCGTCAGTACCAGAGTTACCGATAACCTGAGTTGAGTTGTCGTAGATGATACCGTCAACAACGAACAGAGGTTCGTTGGTACGACCTTCATTGGTTGAGTTACCACCGCGGAGGGTGATGTTTGCACCGGCACCGGCAGCACCAGAGTACTGAGTTACGGTAACACCGGGGATTTTACCTGCAAGAGCGTTTACCACGTTCGGGCTCTTGTTTTCAAGAATCTCGTCAGATTTCATTTCAGAAACCGAGTAACCGAGAGCTTTACGGTCTTTTTTGATACCGAGCGCTGTAACGACAACCTCATCGAGGTTCTGAGCGCTGGGTTCCATAGTGATGTTCAGGGGCTGTCCTGCATACTTGACTTCGGCAGTCTTGTATCCAACATAGCTGAGAACGATTGTCTGACCGGGGTTAGCAGCAATGGAGAACTTACCGTCAAGGTCAGTGTTCACACCGCCTGCTTTGCCTTTTACAATCACAGAAACTCCGACCATAGGTTCACCGGATTCGTCAACAACAACACCCGATGCTTTGGCGGACTGTGCAACGGCTGAGAAACCGGAGATGGAAACGCCGTTATAAACAGCGGGAGTTCCACATGCGATTGCCAAAGCCGCTAACATTGCAAGTTGCTTTTTCATACAATAAATGTGTAGGTTAATATTTGGTTGATTTAGTAGTATTTCAATGGTAAAGACACATTTTGCGCTTTTATAACATTTGCAAACGCAAATTTATATATATTTTTGATTCACTGCAAATTTTTATCAATAATTTTGAAAAAAAAGGTGTATTTACGGGCTAAAAACAGAAAAATATGTTAAAGAACATGTTTTTCAGGGGTCTAAATGTGCCAATTTTTAATATAAATGCAACTTTTGAGCGTTTTTTTGTGTTAAATATTTCAAACGAAGCTATAAGGCTTAGGATTGAACAACTTACACATATAATATATATGAGAAAGATATTCAGATATATTTTGGCAGCAGTGGTTTTCATGGGAACACTGCTGACGGCGCAGGGTGGCAGTTACTGGAGCCCTGACACTGTGCTTGGCGCCGGTTTTCAAGTACATCAGTTCGACATGGGCAAGGATTACTCCGGCAAGGTGGTGTCAACGTTAGTGCGTCATCTGTGCGGCTGCAAGGATGACTCCACGGCGATTCTCTACATCCACGGCTACAACGATTATTTCTTCCAGAAGGAGGAGGCAGAGCGGTTTGCCGACTCTTGTTACAGTTTCTATGCCGTGGATCTGCGGAAATACGGGCGATCGATATTGCCGGGACAGGTGCCTACGCAAGCGCGCGACATGAAGGAGTATTTCCCGGACATCGACTCGGCGCTGGCGGTGATGAAACGCGAGGGAATCCGCGAGGTGGCGCTGATGGGGCACTCCACGGGGGGACTGATCACGAGCTACTACATGAGCGAGCATCCTGACGGCATGGTCAAGTGCCTGATTCTGAACAGTCCGTTTCTGGAATGGAACATGAACGGGTTCATGCGCAACGTAGCCGTTCCGACCGTGGGAGCGCTGGGGAAGATATTACCGAAAATGAAGATCAGTCAGGGCGACGGCGGGGGCTATGCCAAGTCGCTGCTGAAACAGTATCACGGCGAGTGGAGCTTCAACACTGACTGGAAAACAATAAAGCCCCGCAAGGTTGAGGCTTCATGGATAAGGGCTGTTGACAAGGCGCAGAGCGCTGTCCGCAAGGGTAAAATCAAGGTTCCGGTGCTGCTGATGCATTCATCGCAATCAGTAGGCGGCTCAGACTGGACGCCCCAGATGCAGCACGGCGATGCGGTGCTGAATGTGAAGGATATGGAGAAATATGGTCCGCGGTTAGGGAAGGATGTGACGCTCCACACGGTTCCGGGCGGCATGCACGACCTGTTCCTGAGCGATGAGAACGCGCGCGAGGATGCCTACGACGCTGTGTTTCAGTTTCTTGAGAAGGTGATGCCGAATTGATGAGTCAGTTCAGACAAGGATTTCCATGGCTTGCTCGGGGGTTTCAGCCACCTTCCAGAGTCCGAGGTCGAGGGTTTTCATGAAACCTTTGGCAACGGCGTCGCCAAGCATGGCAAGAATCGGGTCATAGTAGTGATTGACGTTCAGAATGATTATCTGACCGTCAAACAGACCGAGTTTGCGCCATGTGATTATCTCCATCAGTTCCTCAAAAGTGCCAATACCACCGGGCAGGGCAATGACTGCGTCAGCTAACTGAGCCATTTTTTCTTTGCGGCGGTGCATGTCCGGAGTGACGATAAGTTCCGACAGTCCGGGGTGTTGCCACTGACGTTCGTACATGAACTGAGGGATGACGCCAATGGTTTTGCCACCGGCATCGATGGCACCCTGATTGACTGCACCCATCAGCCCGGTTCTGCCCGAACCGGTGACCAGAGTGATGCCACAACGCGCTATCAGCTCGCCCAGCTGTCGGGCAGCTTGAAAATACGCCTCGTCAATGTGTGATGACGAGGCGCAGTAAACTGTTATTGTTTTAACCATCAGCGGATTATTCTTCAATCTGAGAATTAACCAATACGACATATTCGCCGGGAGCGAGCGCTTCGGGGAGCTTTGCCTGAGTGGTGTTGAAATAGTCGGTCATACCCTCAACCTGAGGAGCTTCGGCAGTGAACTGCACGGGAGCTTCGGAAGCACCGAGGTTAACAAGCACGGTGACGGTCTGTCCGTCAGCTTCGCGTGAGAACACGTAGATGTTGGGGTCAGTGGTGGCATAGCGGACCATTTCACCGCCCACTTCGCCGGCGCGGAGTGCGGGCTGTGCATGCTTCAGTGCGTTAAGCTGCTGATAGAAAGTAAAGTAGTCGTTACGGGGTTCCCATTCGGGGGCATTGTCCTTCTTGAAGAACTCGAACGCGCGGTTCATGCCGGTTTCCTGACCGGTGTAGATGAGCGGCATGCCGGGGAGTGTGTAAGAGAGAACGGCGAATGCTTTGTGAAGATTGCCGAGTCGGTCGAATTCGGTACCCTCCCATGAGTTGAGGTCGTGGTTCGAAGTCATGTTCATCAGGTAAGAATCGCGGGGATACTGCTGAGCCTGAGCTGCCAACAGAGAGTCGATGGCAGTGGCATCCTTGACGGGGAACTTGGCATCAGCCTTGAAAGTGTACTGACCTGAAGTGGCGGCAATCTGGCTGAAAAGGTCTTTCATAGGCCAGTTGTAGCCCATGTTGAAGCTGTTTTTCTGGAGTTCGGGTTTTGAAGCTTCGGCAAGCATGAACACCCCTTCGCCACCTTTGACAGAGTCGAGCATGGGGCGCACGGTGTCCCAGAAATCGGTGGGAACTTCCATAGCCACGTCGCAACGGAAGCCGTCGACACCCATTTCCTCAACCCAGAATTTCATGGCATCAGCCATGGCGTCGCGTGTAGCCTGCTGCGAGTAGTCGAGTTTGTAGACGTCGGTCCAGTCATACTGACCCACCATGTTGCCCAGCGAGTCCTTTACATAATATTCGGGATGTTCCGATACCCACACGGCATCGCAGCCGGTGTGGTTGGGCACCCAGTCGATGATTACCTTGAAACCTTGTTTGTGAGCTTCGTCGATGAAAGCCTTGAACTGCTCGCGTGTGCCGAGGTCAGGGTTCACATCTCTATAGTCCTTGGCGGCATAGTATGAGCCGAGTTCACCTTTGCGGTTCAGTTCGGAAATGGGGTGAACGGGCATGACCCAGAGGATGTCCACACCGAGGTCTTTGAGGCGGGGAAGCTGATTCTGGAGAGCCTCAACGGTGCCTTCGGGGGTCATCTGGCGCCAGTTGATTTCGTAGATTACGGCATTACGGCTCCAATCGGGCTGAGTGAGTGATGTGAAAGTGGAGTCGCGCTCCTCAACGGGTTTGTCGGTTGAGTTACCGCCGCAGCTGAAAAGAGAAGCTGCGAGGGCTGCGACTGCTGAAAATGTAAGAAACTTTTTCATGATAAATTTATTTTGGTTGTAAGTATTGGTGGTTCAGAAGAGTGTCAGCTGGGGGTCAAGCAGGGTGAATGACATGCGGTGGAACGGGGTGGCGCCATATTCGGCAATGGCACGGCGGTGGTCACGCGTGGGGTATCCCTTGTTCTTATTCCACTGATATTGCGGAAATTGGGCATGCAGCCGGGTCATGAACTCATCGCGGTGGGTCTTTGCAAGAATCGATGCGGCAGCAATGTTGCCGAATCGTCCGTCGCCCTTGACAAATGTCTGCGACGGGATGTCGCGGTAGGGTTTGAAGCGGTTTCCGTCAACGATTATTCCGCCGGGAGTGACGGAGAGTCCGTCGAGCGCGCGGTGCATGGCGAGAATCGATGCGTTGAGAATGTTGATACGGTCGATTTCCTCATTTGTGACCATGGCGACGCTCCATGCCACAGCCTCCTGCTCGATCACCTCGCGCAACCGGTTGCGACGGGTTTCATTGAGTTTCTTGGAGTCGTTGAGCCAAGGATGGCTGAAATCGTCGGGCAGAATGACAGCTGCCGCAAATACCGGACCTGCCAGACATCCGCGCCCTGCCTCGTCAGTGCCTGCCTCAAGCCGCGATGGTATGTGACATGAGGGGAGCATGGTCAGACGGCGGCAACGCTGTTGAAGTCCTCCTTGACCGAATCCACCACGTTGACAATGTAATCGCCTGTTTTTTCGAGGTCATTGACAAGGTCCATGTAGTAGATACCTGCCTGATACTCATACTTCTTGTCGTTGATGTTCTCGATGTTGAGAGAGCGGAGGCGGTTGCGGAGGTTATTGATTTCGCGTTCTTTGTTGTAAGATGTGTTGATGGCGTCACGCTGCGGTGTCTCGATGTTATCGAGCAGCAGGAGCATGTTCTGCATGGCAGCGTCGACGAGGTCGAACATCAGGTCGAGGTTGTGGTAGATTTCGTCAGTGAACTTGGCATTTGACTCAACCTTACGCATCAGAATCTTGCCAGCACCGAGGCAGCAGTCAGCGATGCTCTCGATTTCGGACACTATGCGTAACATGCCGGCAATGTGGCGTTTACCTTCGTTTGACAGACGACCTTCAGCCAGCCGGTTAAGATAGTGGGCTATCTCAATTTCCATGCGGTCAGAGATATCCTCGTATTTTTCCAGACGTGCGTAGAGCTGCAGGAAATCCTCGGTGCCCTCCTTGGTGTGAACCAGTTCGCGAGCCATCACAATCATGCGCTGCACACGCTCGGCATAGACATGAATTTCTTTCTCAGCCTGAGTCATGTTAAGCTCCGATGCAGAGAGAATACCGCCGGAGATGAATTTGAGCTGAAACTCCTCGTCCTCCTTGTGCTTGGCAGGAATGAGCCATTCGACCACACGCACATAAAGTTTTGTAAACCAAATCATTGTGAACAGGTTTATCAGCTTGTAGGTGGAGTAGAACACGCAGAGCCCTACCGATGCCTTGAACTGGAGGCTCTTGATGACAGGCACCTGTGAGTTTATGCGCAGGTTGAGCGAGTCATCGGCTGTGGGCTTGGAGTCGAACAGATGGTTGTAGACCTGCGGATCAGACTCTTTGAGACTGTTGACGGTGTCGTATAGGTCGTTGGGGTTACCGGTGCCGATAATGTTGGTAATCCACATGATGAAGTCGCTGAAATAGTAGAACAGGGCAAGACACCATATTGAGCCCAGCACATTGAACATGAGGTGTCCGGCGGCTGTACGCTTTGCCGCTACATTACCGCTCATGGAGGCTATGATGGGTGTGATGGTGGTTCCGACAGCGGAGCCGAGGACAATGGCGCAAGCAAGGTTGAAGTCGATCCATCCGCGGCTGAACATGATCAGCGTGATGGCGAATGTGGCTGCCGAGGACTGGATTATCATGGTCACCACACAGCCTACGGCGAAGAAAATCAGCACCGAGGTGAAGCCCATGGCAGCATAGCGCTGGAGGAACTCGAACATTCCGGGATTGCTCTGAAGATCAGGCACATAGTTGCTGATCATATCCAAGCCCATGAACAGCAGGCAGAAGCCTATGAGGAACTCGCCGATGGATTTTGTGCGGCTCTTGTTCGAGAAAAGACAGATTATGGCTACTGAAATCAGCGATATGGCGTAAGCGGAAATGTCGACCTTGAATCCGAACAGCGTCAGCATCCACGCCGTAAATGTCGTTCCCACATTGGCACCGAAAATCACTGCCATTGACTGCGCCAGCGTGACCAGACCTGCATTCACGAAACTGACAACCATCACGATTGACGCGGATGAGCTCTGGATTATTGCGGTGATGAAGAAACCGGTGAGTGTGCCGGTGAACCGGTTACGGGTCATTGCACCAAGAATGGTTCGCAACTTGTCTCCTGCGGCTTTCTGCAGACCTTCACTCATCACCTTCATGCCGTAAAGGAACAAACCTACGGATCCTATGAGGCATAAGAAATCTAAAATTGTATAGTCCATGGGGCTTTATTTTGCATTGCAAAGTTAATAAATATTGGAAAGTCCCACAACAACAATGTAATTTTTTTGTATCAGATGTCAAAAAGTTGGAGCGAGGAAAAACAGTCCGAATGAAATGCCGGCATTCCAGTCGCGGGCTGATGATTCGGTGTAGTTACCATAGAGGGTGAGATTGGCGAAATGGAAGTTGTAAACGGCTGCGATTTCTCCGAAAAACGAGGGGTCGGAGAACCATCTGCCGTAACGTGCGGTGCCGTTTTCGTTCATCTTTATAGCCCTGAAAGGCATGAAACAGTGCAGGTTGGCGCGCAGCTGCAGGTTATCGTTGACCTTGTAGACCGGCACCGCTCCGGCAGTGACGAACTGGTTGGCGCGCGCGTTGCTGTTGAAGGAGTTGTAGGTGGAGGGGGTGGGATGGAACGGCTGTGCCATGACTATCGACTGGTCATAGGTGGGATAGAGCTTGCGCGTGGAGTAGTAAGCCGTCAATTCGGTTCCAAACGAGAAATGGTCAGTGTTGACGAAATAATTCTTGAGGTTGACGCGCGCCCTCGCACTGAAATACTCGCGCTTGTAGTTTGTCTCCAGCTCGCTGGCGGGATAGTAGTTGTAGCGTGAACGGAGTCCGGCGCCCTCAATGAAATAATATGCTCCGGCAGTGGGATAGGAGTTGTCGTCGAGGGTGTTACGCTCATAGCGCAGGAATGCCTGCCAGCTGTTGAGAGTCGAGCGGTTGCGCAGATTCAGTTTTTCAAACGAAGCCACACGCGACCGATAGCCAAAGTTTCGGTAGCCATACCCTCCGCCGAACTGCATTTTCGCGCTGCGGCTGACAGCCCAGTCGTAGTGGAGTTGTCCGAACGCTTCCATATCGCTGAGCGACACGGGATTATCCGATTCATAAAACAGATTGTCCGATGTATGGGTGTTCATGCGTGACACCACGGCGTCGAAGGTGACCGATGTGGGTCGGTTGGTGGTGAAGAAGATACGTCCGGAGGCACGGGCAGCCAGATAGCTCTGCCCTACCCACGCGTTGAGCCATGCGTTGATGGGGCGGCGTGTCAGCAGGTTATAGCCGGCGCCAAGGAATATCATGGAGTTCATCGATGAAGTGATATAACCCCCGAAGCCCACATTTAGATTATCCTTGACCGTGGCGCGCAGACGCAGGTTGAACAGCCCGTTTTCAGGGTTGTAGTCAGCCTGAGGCATCAGGTTCTTCAGCTTGTCGCCTGAAAGGGTTCGGTAATAGGCGTATTTAGCGAAATCAATGCCGAAGGTGTCTGACTTGGTGTTTTCAAAAATGCGCTCGAAGTAAGTGTTCTGATTGGGTGTGCCGCCGGTGACGGTGACTGAGTCGAAAATCAGGTAAGGTGTGGCTGACTTGAACACCTGACGGCGTAGACGGCGTTCCTCAGCGGGTACACGCGAGGCTACCCTACCCTCTATGGAGTCAATCATAGCCATTGCGTGGTCATAGCCGATTTTGTAAATCTGGCGTGCCTTGGGGAAGTCGAGCAGCGAGAACTGATGCAGGTCGATGTGCATTTTCACACCCTTGGCAGGCGCTATGGAGTCGTCGCTCTTCTGCATTATCATATCCTCAAGCTGATCTACGATGTCGTTGGACCGCGGGGTTGTCTGCGGTGTGGAAACGTCCACGCCGATCATGAAATCGGGGGCGAACTCGGTGCGCATGACGTCGACCGGGAAATTGTCATATATGCCGCCGTCATAAACCGGTATGCCGTTCATTTCAATGGGCTGGAACACCAGCGGGAACGACATCGAGGCGCGGATTGCATCGCCCAAAGAGCCTGATTTACAGACGATTTTCTTCTTCTGATAGACATCGGAGGTCACACAGCGGTAAGGCACGAACAGCCGGTCGAAATCGCCTCCGCACTGTGCGGTGTAGGCGCTGAACAGCTCCATGAAGGCAAAGTTCATGGGAAGCGGATTAATCAGACTGGTGGGGAGAATCGATGATGAACGGGTGGAGTCACCGGGCGCCAGATTGACGTTCATCATGGCAGGCGTGGGGTCAGGGCGATAGAAGTAATAAATCAGCTTCTCATCGATCTGCCCGGTCGACCAGTAGGAAAAACCCTTTGAATCAATCAGTTCCATCATCTCCTCAGGGGTGTAGCCGGCGGCATAGAGTCCGCCCACTATGGCACCCATGGAGGTTCCGGCAATGTAGTCGATGGGGATGTTGTGTTCCTCAAGAACCTTTATAACCCCTATGTGCGCTATTCCTTTGGCGCCGCCGCCGCTAAGCACAAGTCCAACAGATTTGGGCTGCGACATAAGCGAGTCACGCGGCACTGCAGCGCACCGCAGAATCGGTGACACTGTCAGCAGCATCAGCAAAAACAGATAGCGGAACATAGGTGAATATCAGATGGTTAGTAAAATTATTCCTTGACGTAAGGGAGCAGGATGTCGCGCCAGTGGAGATAGCCGTTGCCCATCATGTGCAGTCCGTCGTTGGTGAAACGGGCGTCCAGATTGCCGTCCTCGTCAACAAAGGCTGGATATGAGTTGATCCATGTGCAACCCTTCTCGATGACAATAGGTTCGAGCAGAACGTTGATGTCGCGGATTACCTGCTCCTTGTCCTTGATGGCTTTGTAGCGCCCGAAGGAGTTGTTGATCGGGAGCAGACTCTGGACATAGACCTTGGTGCGGGGCGACTCGGTGCGTATGATGTCGAGCAGATTGGCGAGAGCTCCGGCAATGGAGTCTGCAGTCAGGTTGTGCGACACGTCGTTGACCCCGGTCAGCAGGAACAGTTTTGCAGGCTGACCTTTGAGAATAGGTGCAAGACGCAGGCGTACACCTTCCACGATGTCGCCGTTGATGCCTCGGTTCTTAATGTTAGGCATGCCGAACAGCTCGTGCCACTCACATCCGTGAGTCAGCGAATTGCCAAGGAACACAATGTCATTGGTGTCGACCGGCAGACAGTCGAACAGCGATGTCCGCTGATAATAAAGCTCGGTATACTTTTCCGGCTTCTGCTGGGCAGCCATCGGGAGCAGTGCCAATGTCATAAGCACCAGTACGAACAGTTTTCTCATAATAACATGTAGGGGTAAAAATGAAATCAGACCGGTCCGGCAAGTCCCCTGTCGGACCGGGTCTGACAAAAAGTTATAATCAATGTGATTCGCGGTAAGCGTCAGTGGCTTTCTTAACAGAGCCGTGCATCAGCAGCAGGCGTTTTGCCTCGTCGTAGGGCAGACCGAGCTCTTCCGAAACCATGCGTGTGCCACGGTCAACGAGCTTGGCGTTGGAGAGCTGCATGTTAACCATCTTGTTACCTTTGACGCGACCCATCTGAATCATCACCGAAGTGGTGATCATGTTGCAGATCATCTTCTGACCTGTGCCTGACTTCATGCGTGAAGAACCGGTTACATATTCCGGACCTACAACCATTTCGATGGCGATGTCAGCAGCCTCTGATATGGGAGCATCGGGATTCGAGGTGATGGCAGCGGTGAGGATTCCGTGTTCGCGGCAAGCCTTGAGGGCACCGATAACATAAGGAGTTGTGCCTGATGCGGCAATGCCGATTACGGTGTCCTTATCGTTGATGTTGAAAGCTTCAAGGTCTTTCCAGCCCTGCTGGGTGTCGTCCTCGGCGTTTTCAACCGGGTTACGCAGCGCTGTGTCACCGCCGGCAATCAGACCAATCACCCACGAGGGGTCCATGCCGAATGTGGGGGGAATTTCCGATGCGTCGAGAACGCCGAGGCGACCCGATGTGCCGGCGCCCATGTAGAAGATGCGTCCGCCGCGTTTCATGCGGGGAACAATTTCGGTGACGAGTTTTTCAATCTGAGGGATAGCTTTCTCTACTGCGAGCGCAACTTTCTTATCCTCAGTGTTTATGTCATGGAGCAATTCTGAAACGCTCTTTTTTTCCAGATCGTTATAAAGCGAGGGCTGTTCGCTGATTTTTACAAACATAGTGATTTGATTGATTTATGTAACTATTCAGATAATAACCGCTTGATCAGGCGGTGTGGAATTTGATGAGTCCTTCCATGGGGCTCTTGATGATTGTGCCCACATGGCAGTCCATTGCCGAAGCAGCCTCGCGGAGCACTTCCTGATAGTAGAAGGCGATTGAGCCTACGAAATTCACGGGAAGTTCACGATAGTTGGCGTAGTTGGCGATGTTGCGCACAAAGAACGACTTGAACGAATTGAGCACCAGACGGTGAACGGCAGGTTCCTCGATGTTCTGAATCAGGAAGGGAGTCACCGAAGCGAGGAAACGGTTGCCTCCGGGTTCCTTGTAGACACGGCGGATGATTGTCATGCGGTCGAGTTCATACTGCTTGAGGAATTTCTCGCTCAGATGTGCGGGCAGCTGATTTTTCAGCACATCGCCCACAAGCAGTTTGCCCAGAACGGCACCCGAACCTTCGTCGCCGAGGATGTAGCCTAAGGGCGACACGTTGTCAACGATTTTCTCGCCGTCGTAGAAACATGAGTTGGAGCCTGTTCCCATGATGCAGGCAATGCCCGGTTCATGTCCGCACAGAGCGCGGGCAGCGGCAAGAAGGTCAGTGTGGACCTCGATGACCTTTGCGGGAATAGAGGCACGGATGGCATTAGCCACATTTCCGCACACTTCAGGCGATATACATCCGGCACCGTAGAAATATACTTCATCGATGCTGTAATCCTTCACTTCAGGCAGCAGCTCCTCGCGGATTCTCTGTGCCATTTCCTCTTCTGTGAGCATGATGGCGTTCATGCCACAGGTGAACACTTGTTTAACGGTGGTGGTTCCGTCCAGCACACACCAGTCTATCTTGGTGGAGCCGCAGTCAGCAATTAATTTCATATTTTAATATATATTTTTTTCTTATAAAGTGCGTAACCTATTATCCAGTTTACCAGTACAAACGATATTGCGAAACAAAGCGATGCGAGAGTGTCGTCGCCACACAGCGGCACGAGCAACTCACTGTAAATATAGCCCTTAAGCGACATCGAGCCTTCGCCGACAGGCACTTTTATGAAGCCTATCAGAATACTCAACACGGCGCCGAGAACATAGAGAAAAAGCGGATTCACGCCGAATACCTCAAAGAACCGGCACCATTTTTTCTTACCTTTGATGTCAATGATCCATATCAGCAACGCCAGAAAGCTCGATGCCAGACCGCAGGTGGTAAGCACAAACGTGGGCGACCAGATTTTTTTATTGATGGGCATGCCGAAATCCAGCAGGAATCCGCTGAAAGTCAGTATTGTACCCACAATGAACAGATCCTGAATACGGATATTGTTGTCCTTGGTGCCCATTATAGCCTTACCCATGAGGAAGCCTATCAGCACATGAGCTATGGAGGGGAGAGTGGACAGAAGTCCTTCAGGATCGAACTTCAGTCGGACGCCGTCGATGGTGTCGGCATACATGTGGTTAGGTCCGAGAACTTTGTGGTCGACAATGGATATTATATTGGTGTCGGCGAATGCGAATCCGTTACCGGTCAGCAATATGATGGCATAGACGACAAGCAGGGCACCTACGAAAGCAGGCAGCCAGTTATGACGCAGCGTGATGGCTATGAGCGATGCCGCGCAATAGCAGATTGCCAGTCGGGGCATTACGCCGAGAATACGGATGGTGTCGAACTGGGTGGCAGCCTCAAGCACTGCAAGTCCGCTGTTGATGCCGCGCAGGAACAGTCCGAGCCATGCTATTGCAAGACCTATGAAGAAGATGACCACCGTGCGGCGCAGTATCTTGCCTATTGTGGGGAGCGTGGGTTTAAATTCATATTTACGCAGGGAGATGTAGGTTGACACACCCATGATGAACATGAAGAAGGGGAACACGAGGTCAGTGGGAGTCAGACCGTTCCACGACGCATGCTCCAGCGGTGCATAGATGTGACCCCATGAGCCGGGATTGTTCACAAGAATCATTCCCGCGATTGTGATACCGCGGAGAATGTCAAGCGCCAGCAGACGTTTTGACTTGGGCTTTTCTGCTGCTGCCGTCGTTATGGAATCTTTAGCAGTTTTTGTTTTCATTTATTCTTTGGTTCGGGTGGCTTCTTCCACCAGATAAACTATTGATTTATAAGGAATACCGCTGTTGGTTGAAAGACCAATCTCGCAGGTGCGGCTGTTGGAGTAGCCCTCATGGATGTTGTTTTCCTGAATCTGCGGGCGGAGTTTTCGCAGTGCATAGCGGTTGAGCGCGGGCAGCGTGAAACCCTTGTCGCCGGCAAATCCGCAGCAGCCTATTTCAGCAGGAACGAACACGGTGGTGGCGCAGCGGCGTGCCAGATCGATAATCTTCGGACCGAGCCCCATCAGGCGGCTCGAACAGGTGACATGGACTGCCACACGGCGGTCAAGACGCTGGAACTGCAGGTGTTGCGACAGGAAATCCGAAATAAATTCGGCAGGTTCAAACAGGCGCATGCTCTTGATGTGGTCACGCATGCGGTGCAGACAGGGGCTCTGGTCACACACCACCGGATATTTGCCCTGTTCACTTGCCTGCCAGAGAGCTTGCTCCAAGGTGTTGATTTTTTCCTCGGCAAGGTCGGGCATGCCTTTGCTTTCCCAAATCATGCCGCAACAGAGATTTGACATACTTGCAGGGAATATCACCTCATAACCGGCGCGGTTGCAGAGTTTTACAAACACATTGACCAAATCTGGCGGCGTGCCTCCCGGCTCATGCGACGCACCCATTGTGCGGTTTATACAGCTGGGGAAATAGACCACTTTGCGTTCGTCAGCCGGATATGACTGGGCTATGTAACCGCCATAGAACGCACCCGGAAGGGTCGACGTCCATAGCGGCGCACCTATTTCATTGAGCGCCTTGCCGATGCTGTTGACATTCTCATCGCCTATGACAGCGCGTATGCCTGACGCTACGGAGAGCGCCGGACGCATCACATCCTCTATCAAATTCAGATGATCTGCCGCTATCTTACCCACCTTATATCCTAAGGAACCGGGGGGAAGAGCATCGGCACGCAGGTCGTGAATCATCTCACCCGTGTTGATTTTCATGGGGCACGATGTGCTGCACAGACCGTCGCCGGCACAGGTCTGGTTTCCTAAATATTTGAACTCACCTATGAGATTGCGGCGCAGCACCGGGTTCTCGCCTGTTATTTTCAGACGCTCTATTTCACGCTGCACCACAATTCGCTGGCGCGCCGAGAGGGTGAATCCGCATGAAACGCAGTTAACCTCGCAGAATCCGCACTCTATGCACCGGTTGACCCACTTGTTGGTAAGCGGCATCGACTTGATGTTTTTCACATAGCAGAGCGGGTCATCGTTGAAAATGACTCCGGGGTTGAGCATCCCTTTCGGATCAAAAATATCTTTGAGGCGGCGCATCACGCTCCATGCCTTGTCGCCCCACTCTTTCTTGACAAACGGCGCCATGTTTCTGCCTGTGCCATGCTCTGCCTTGAGCGAGCCGTGATATTTGTCAACCACTAATTTCTCTACCTCCTCCATCAGGTGGCGGTAGCGGTCTACCTCCTCCTCGGAGTCGAAACGCTGCGAAATAATGAAGTGGTAGTTTCCTTCGAGCACATGACCGTAGATGCAGGCGTCAGGATAGCCGCTCTCCTTGAGCAGTTTGAGCAGATCCTCGGTGGCATCGGGCAGATCCTCGATGTGGAAGGCAATATCCTCGATGAGCACGGTGGTGCCGAGCGGTCGGGTGCCACCCACCGCGGGGAACACTCCCGAGCGTAACCGCCAGTATTCGCCGAACTCCGCGGGATCATCGGTGAACCGTGCTGGAACAGCAAGCTTGAACGGCTTGATGATTTCCATGATGGCATCGATGTTACGCTGCAATTCTTCCTTGCTGTCAGCCTTGGTTTCGGTCAGGATGGCGGTCAGATTGTCACCGGTGGTGTCATTTACGGCAGCCAGTGACTTTGAGTCGAGCATCTCGGCGCTGAACACCGGTCCTTTCTTCATGGCAAGCACAGCCTCGCATGCCTCACGCGGAGAGTTGAAATAAAGCATCGCGCTGGCTGAATGAGGATAGAGATGCGCCGTGTTGGCAGTGATCTCACTCAGAAATGCAAGCGTTCCCTCACTTCCCACAAGGCAGTGAGCCATAATCTCGAAGGGGTCAGTGTAGTCGATAAACGGACGGATGTTCAGTCCGGTTACGTTCTTGATGGAGTATTTGTAGCGGATAAGCTCAACGAGTTCGGGGTCGGCGAGAATCTCGTCGCGGAGTGCCTCGATGCCGCTGATGACTTGGGGATGGGTTTGCCGGAACATCTCGCGCGACTGCTCGTCGCCGGTGTCGAGAATCGATCCGTCAGCCAACACCATGCGCACCGACACGAGCACCTTGTCGCTGTTGGCATGGGTGCCGCAGTTCATGCCGGAAGCATTGTTGCAGACAATGCCCCCCACCATGGCTGAGTTTTTCGATGCCGGGTCAGGCGAGAAAGTGCGTCCCAACGGAGCCAGTATCTCGCACACACGCGAGCCTATGATACCCGGCTGCATGGTGATGGTCAGATGGTCCGGGGCTATGCTGTATTTCTCCCAGTTTTTTCCGGCTACAATCAGAATGGAGTCACTGATGGCTTGTCCTGAAAGACTCGTGCCGGCTGCGCGGAAAGTTACAGGCAGCGACATCTGCGAGGCAACATACAACAACTGCGCAACCTCTTTTTCCGAGGCGGAGCGGACTACTACCTGCGGCACGAGATGGTAAAAACCGGCATCAGCGCCCCATGCTATTCGGCGCAAGTCGTCGGTGTAGATGCGGTCAGCCGGTATGAATTTGCCAATGCGGTTGACATATTCCTGATACTTTGGTTCCATTCTGATTCTATTGTGATAATGACCGCCTCCGCTACCCCGTAAATGGGGAGCGGAAGGGGCAAAACGGTTTATTTATAAAGATGATATTTGGCTTTTTTAGCGCTGAAATCCTCTACGTCCTTGTTCCAGTAATCCTTGATATCGTCAACGCGATAGTTCTTGGTGAAGGCGGGGCGGATGGTCTTGCTGCCGACAACTTTGTCAAACATGTCGTAGCGCGACTTGTCGCCGATTTCAAACGCTTTCTTTTCAGGATAGAGGCGAGCCAGCTCCTGCATCGCATAGAAATTGATGAGCGAAAGGGGTGCCACCGATTTGTCAGTGACATACATTTCAACACCCTGAAGGTTCTCACCCTTGCCGGTTGAATAGAACGGCTTGATGTGGATGGGACGGAACTTCATGCCGGGCAGATTCAGATCGTTCATAGCCTTCGAGAATTCATCGGCATTGATCCATTCTGCACAGAACAGCTTGAACGGAAGGGTGTAGCCTACGCCTATCGACATGCAGTAAAGCTCACCCAAGATGCCGCTTGCCGGATAGTAAAGCGAAGCCTCCGGATTGGGGATATGGGGCGAGGGAAGCACCCAAGGCATGCCTGTTTCGCGGAAATCCATGTCGCGGGTCCAGCCTTCCATAGGAACCACCGTGAGGTCAACTTTCTTGCCGCCGAGGAGCATGTTCTCCTCATTGAGATATTTTGCAAGCTCGCCGGGAGTAAGTCCGTAGAGATAGGGGATGGCGAACTGGCTGACAAAGCTGTAGCAGGAATCCTCCACGAGGCATCCCTCCACTTTGTTGCCACCGACAGGATTGGGGCGGTCAAGCACCATGAATTCCTTGCCGAGTTCGGCGCAGGCATCCATGGCAAGACCCATGGTGGAGATGAATGTGAACGAGCGGCAGCCGTTGTCCTGAATGTCATAAACCAGCACATCCACATCTTTCAGCATTTCAGCCGAAGGTTTGTGGGTTTTGCCGTAGATTGAATACACGGGAACCCCGGTAGCCTGATCGACGTAGAAATCGACTACGTCACCGGCATGCACATCGCCGCGCACACCATGTTCGGGCGAATAGAGCGCGGTCAGCTCCACTCCGGGAGCCTCGTGCAGAATGTCTATGGTCGACTTCAGATTGTTATCCACGCCGCTGGGGTTGGTGATAAGACCCACACGTTTGCCCTGCAGCTGTTTGAAACCGCCGTCGCGGAGCACCTCGACGCCCGGTTTAACCTGAGCGGTGGCAGCTATTGCAAGCGCTACGCCCAGTGTCAAAGATATTATTTTTTTCATAATTCCTGATCTTCTATAAGATTTTCTTCTTCTACTTTCTCCTCTGTGGTTTTCTTTTTACCATAGCTCGGATCAACTTTAATCATTGCTGTCACGATCCATGTTGCGAAGCAGCAGAGCAGCGTCCAGATGAAGAAGTGGTTATAACCCACAAGTTCCTGAAGCCAACCTGACCACATGCCCGGCAACATCATGCCCAGCGCCATGAAGGCGGTGCAGATCGCATAATGCGAGGTTTTGTAAGGACCGTCAGCAAAGTACATCATGTAAAGCATGAAGGCGGTGAAACCGAAACCGTAACCGAACTGGTCGATGAACATACCGGTGCAGATAGCCACGATGCCGCCGAACGACGATGCAGAGGGCTGATAGGCACTCAGAACAATGTAAACCAGCGAGTTAAGGGAAATACAGAATGCCATGGGCCACAGCCATTTCTTCAAACCGCCCTTCGACGCACAGATACCGCCGATGATGCCGCCCAACGTAAGGGCGATGATGCCGATGGTACCGTAGACCAGACCCACCTGTCCGGTGGTAAGTCCGAGACCGCCTTTGTCAACGGGGTCGAGGAAGAACGGGTTGATGATTTTTATCAGCTGTGCTTCAGGCAGACGATACAGCAGCATGAATGCCATGGCAACACAGATCTGTTTTTTCTGGAAGAATGTCTTGAAGGTGTTGATGAATCCGGTGACAATCTCACCTGCGGTGGCTTTTTCGCCGCCGTTCACACTGCGGTCAGTCGACGGACGGGGCAGAATGAATCCGTGATAGAGAGCCACAAGGAGGAAGAATATTGACAGAACCACAAACACGATTGTCCATGCCATAGGAATATTGCCTGATGTTCCTTGGAAGTCAGCCGTGGTGACTTTGGCAAGTTTGTTGTCCACTTCCAGATAGAGGTAAGCGGTCTTGTTCCAGTTATCCTTGTTGAACTCCAGACGGGTGGAGAGCTTGTTCTGCTCAAGCTTGATGCTCTGGTCGCCTGACTTATAGGTGACGATGAGTATTCGCGATTCTTCCTTGGGTTGCTGCGACAGGGTCACGCCCACGATGGCGAAATTGTTCTGCAGAGCTTTAACCTCGCGTTTTTCCTCGCCGAAGGTGTTTCTGATCCAGTTCTCGAATCCTTCGAGAGCGTGGCTTTTCGATTCCACAGCCTTGGTTTCGGCAACTGCCTCTTCTTTCATCACGAAGCCGTTTTCAATGTTCAGCTTGGCGATGCTGTCGATCATCATTTTCGAGAAGCTGCTGAAAGGCACGTCAGTGACAATGCTGTCAGCTGTCAGCTGCACTGTTTCAGGCGCCACGGTGGGAATCTCAACCTTGGTGGTGCTGAAAACGAACTGTTCTATACCTTTCTGGTTCTCGTTGAGGGTGATTTCCTTGATTTCGTAGTTGGCGCGATAGTCCACAGCTTCTATGCCGGGGTTAGCCTCAACCTCGAAAGTGACGGGGTCCAGACCGGTGCTTGACTCAATCATACCGGCGATTATCACCAGCAGACCTTGTCCCACAATGGTTGCCACACGATAGAAGGTGGAACGAATGCCGACGTAGGCTGCCTGCTGATGTTCTTCAAGCGCAACCATGTAGAATCCGTCTGACGCGATGTCGTGGGTAGCCGATGCGAAGCCCACAAGCCAGAAGATGGCAAGCGTGAGCTGGAAGAAGAATGGCGTGGGTATGGAGAACGCCACCGCTGCCAGTCCGATGCCGATGATCCACTGCATCAGCACGGTCCACCAGCGTTTGGTCTTGATGATATCAACGAACGGGCTCCAGAACGGTTTGATTACCCATGGCAGATACAACCAACCTGTGTAGAGGGCTATGTCGGTATTGGAGATGCCTAAACGTTTGTACATGATAACTGTCAGAACGTTCACGGCAACATAAGGTAAACCTTGCGCAAAATAGAGGGTGGGTATCCATGCCCAAGGATTTCTTTTTTTTGTGTTACTCATTATTATAATGTTTGAGTATAAGAGGACTTGATTATAATGTTTGAGTATAAGAGGACTTGCCTCCTATGTGATTGGTTTAATAAAGTTTGCTGAGTTCAGCACCGGGGAAATAATGGGCGAGGATGCGCTCGTAGCTGTAGCCTTTGGCACCCATCACGGCAGCGCCTATCTGGCAGAGACCTGCTCCATGACCCCATCCGGCTCCGATCAGTGTTATCCGTTCGGGCACTCCGGCAGCATTCAGGTCGTGGCGTTCAACCACGAAAGCCGAGCTGTAGAGGTGACTGGGCGAGAGCGTACGGCGTATCTCCAGCTCTTTGCCAATGATGAGTGTACGCTTGGTTCCTACTATGCGCAGGCGGTAGAGGCGACCTGAAGTGCCACGCGCAACCGGCTGCAGGTCAACAATTTCGCCGAAGTCTATGCCGGAGCGTTCTTTCACCAGACGGGCGAGTTCCTCACGGGTGTATTCCACTTTCCAACGATAGAAGTCGGTGGTTTCCTGATCGTAGTTGTTGAGCACCTGACTGAGGATTTCTGCATCAGAGGTGTTGCAGAATGCATCGGGGCGACCCAAAATCCACTCGCGGGCATTCTCCTCGACGGTCAGATCGGGGAAGTTCATCTCGTCGTCAGTGTCGCGTCGTGCCTCCAGATAGCTGTGGTGAACCGGTTCCCAGCAGTTTTCAAACTCTTCGAAAACGCCGCCGCAGCATTTCGAGAAGCGGGCGTCGCAGAGTTTGCCACCTTCGGTGGTCAGCACCTTGCCGCGGGTGGCTGCAATAGCCTCTTCAACGGTGGGAGTCGACTGGCGGGTCACACCCTGATAGCGCTGACAGTGGTCGTCGGCACAAACATCAAAGGTGGTGTGGTCCTCGCGGTCATACCATTTTACTATTTCTGTTTCGGTGACTGTCAGCGGATTATAAACTTCGCCGGCTGCCACTATCTGCTTGTTTTTCTCAATCTGCGCCAACAGCCAGCTGCGTGAAATAACAGCATGCGCCTTGAGCAGTTCAAGCGATGCGGTTGCGCTCATCTCCGAGGAGATAACGCTGAGCAGATATTCCTCCACATCAACGATGTTGATGGCGCGCACAAGGTTTGTATCCTCCACAATCAGGCGGAGTGCGCCGGAGAACTGCTGGTCCTCGGTGCGTTCCCAGTGGAAGTTTACGCCGATGGTCACCCCGCAGAGGGTGAAACGATTACCTTCCTTGGCTGGAGTGAACACTATTTCGTCGTGCAGCTGACCGTTCCAGAGAATCTTGCCATCCTGCACGGTGGCGGTCTGCTCGCCGGTGGCGGTTGTTCCGGCTGCGCTATATTCGCCGGCAAGACGGAAGCCGAGGCGTTCCGCCGCCATGATTCCTACGCTTACAACAGGTGCACTCATAGTTTGTCAATTATTTCTTCAACCTGCTCGTCGGTGAGGCAAAGCTCATCATATACGCGGCGAATCAGGTCGGCGTCAAGTTTGTTGAAATCTTTTTCTAAGGGTGTGATGAACACGCCGCCCATGTCGACTGACGCGGGGCTGAGAAGCATGCAGTCGTCACCCTCGGTTCCGTAGAACGACGGACGGTGGGCGCGACGCGGAATAATCACTAATAGTGCTTCATCCTCCTCGGTGACATAGCAGAGCAGGTTCATCATAGGCTCTTTTTCACCTTCGGGCACCGGCATGGCTGCATAGAGCTTGTTGAACAGGCGCTGTGCGGCATCGGCATCGGTGGTGTCGATGACGAACATGTTCAGCGGGAGACCCTGAACCACCGAGAGCACGGCTTCACCGTCGCCGTCAACCAAAAGGGGCTGAAGGTCAGCCTTTTCAAGGGCTGCATCGATGGTGAGGAAGTCGCTGTTGCCAGCCTGAAAGTGCATGTGGTCAGGTGCTGAGGCGCCACATTTGGGACCGTTGTAGAACACGGTGTAGCCCTTCATGTCGGCTGCCAGAGAAACCATGTCGGCGATGCGACCGTCAATCAGCTGATCAACATGTCCGTTGTCAGGAATGGTGAAATGACGGGGGAAAATGGGGAACGGGTTGATCAGAATGGTGTAGTGTCCGCCCCACTCCAGTCCGCGCTGAACGGCAGGACGGTTTGCAGCGCAGAGGAAGCATTTGCGTTCCTTGAGCGACTTGGCATCGACCTTGGCAGATGAGCTTACGATGCGTGCGGGGTTGAACTGAACTTTCACGGGCATGCCGTCGACATCCAGTTCCTTCACCTTCACTCCGGCGAGTGCGGCGAAGTTGTTGCGAGCCTGTTCCCACTCGTCGAGTTGCTCGAGCAGGAACCGGTCTACAACTTCTTTATTGATTTTTTCAGCCATCCCTCAGATTATTTCTTTTTGTTCATAGCCACGCGTGCCTGAAGTTCCCAAGTACGGATGCGGTCTTTGTAGAGGTTGTTGGCGTTGGTCTTGTTGATGTCAAGAGCATGGTCAGAGTTATCCTCCCAACGGCGGCAGAGATAAACCACGTCATAAACGCGACCTATCTGGTTGTGGCGTGAGAATGCCAGACCCAGTGCGTAGTCCTCGCCATAGCTGGTGTTGGGCACGTTGATTTCGCGCAGCATGGGGGTGTAGAATGCGCGGGGAGCGCCCAGACCGTTGATGCGGAGTGCGTTGTTACGTCCGTTTTCAGGTGTCCATTCCTTGTGGTCGATAACGCCGGGGGGAATGATGTTCATGTCGATGTCAGTCAGGCAGTAAGTACCGACAACCATGCCGCAGTTCTGGTCGTAGAACGCTTTGACCATCTTGGCAAGGGTATTTTCATCTTTGTAAACGTCGTCGCTGTCGAGCTGTACGGCGAATTTACCGCATTTGGGGTGGTTAACGCCGGCATTCCAGCAACCGCCGATACCGAGGTCGTTGCGGGTGGGCTGAATGTGGATCACACGGGGATCAGAGGTGAATTCCTCGATAGCTTCCGAAGTGCCGTCGGTCGAGCCGTTGTCAATGATGATGAGGTTGAAGGGGAAGTCGGTTTTCTGCGACAGTACGCTGCGGATGGCATCGCGGATGGTGCGGACGCGGTTGCGCACGGGGATGATGACAGATGCTTCATATTCGAAGTCACCTTTGTTGAATTCTATGGTGTCGAATTTGGGTTCCAGATAACCGCCGATTTTCTTCAGGTGGTCGGTGACTGCCTCTTCCATTTCAATCTGTACGCCACGGTTTTTGGGGTCAACGTAAGCAAAGTGTGCCTCGCCGTCCTCTTTGGTGGTTACGGTGATGTCAGTGTAGAGATATTCGTTGATGTGAACGATGGGGGCGATCTGCGAAACTTTCAGGCGCAGGTCATAGAGACCGGCAGCGGTGTAGTGCTTGTCAATGGCAGCGGCAGCTTTCTTGAACACCTCGGCATTGAAGAACAGCACCGGACCGAAGTTGAAGTCGTCGCGGAGCGAACCGAACTGATAGTCGATAACCGGAAGATTGGTGCGGTTGCCGTCGACAACAGCATAGCTGTCGGCATAGAGCATGCCTGCTTCTGAATCCTCGGCAAGGCGCACGAAGCGGCGGAGTGCCAGATAGCCCATGACAAGCTGGCTGTTCTTGGTGTGCAGAAGGATATAGGCGCTGTCAGCGGCGGCAGCGATTTTCTTCATTGTCTCCGAGCTGGTCAGTGTATCGATTTTGATACCCTCGGTTCCTTCGGGGAGTTCTACACCTTCATCCTGCAGCAGGAAGAATATTTTTGTTACTAAGTCTGATTCTTTGAGACTTGCAGCAGTTGCTTCTGCCTGCTGTTTGCTTGCGTAGGGAACGAAGCAGTTGATTGTTTTGTTCATGATTGGTCAGTATGTGTTAGTTGTGAAATTATTTCTTTAGGAATGTGAGAACCTGTTTCATCAGGGTGTCGCGGCTGTCAGCGCCGCTGATGGTCTCGAAGGGGAAGCCTATGACCACGGTGCGGTAGTTTTTGTCAGCCATGGCGGTTCCGGCTACGAGATTGTTCTCTTTGTAGCGCATGATGACTTCGCCGCGTTCGTCGGCAGGATAGAATGAGTCCGGTGACTCAACCACATAATCCCAGCTGTTGAGTGTGTTGCTGAAACTGAATTCCTTGTCGGTGAAGGCGCTGAAGGTGGAAGGCACTTCGTATGCTTCGCCGGTGATCGATGCCTGACCCACGCGCCAGTGATAGCCGAGCACTTCGGTGGCAAACTTCTGGTCGGCGGCGAGGGTGATCGAATCTGACAGGTTATTGTCCCAGAGGTCGGTGGCTACATAAGCTCCGCTGATGAACAGGCTGCCGCCGTTGTTACAGTGAGCGGTCAGTTTCTGCTGCAGCTGCTGAGGGAATGTCTTGTACTTGGTGCCGTAAACACCGCGTCCCACCTTTATTTCTTTCTGCTTGCCAAGGATGAGGTCCACAAGCTGTGCCTCGTTGGCAGTGCTGTTCATGTAAGCCTCAACGCTTGATGAGATGAAGCCCATGCCGGCATTGCGGATGGCTTCGCCGTGGGTCAGCACATAGTCGAAGGTGTTGCCGGCGATGACTTTCTCTTCCTGATCGGCACGGCTTGCGCCGAAACCGGCTGCATCGTCATCCATCCAAGGTATGTTGCGGCGGAACTCGAACTGCGAGCCTATGAAACTGATGTCCTGAACGTAAGGCACACCATGGTCCTTGCTGTCATAGAAACCGGCAATGGAACCGGCATCGAAGGTGTCGGGAGCCGAAATGCGGGTGAATCCGTTGACGATGTTCACGCGGTCGCCCGGTTTGTGGCAGAGTGCGAGCACTTCCGAGGGGAAGCTGACACCGCCATCGTTTCCGGCAATGACACGGAACGAGTAGATGGCATCGTCAGGCGCAGTGAAGCTGTATTCCGGAGTCTCCACGGTTGCCACACGGACAAACGAGCCGTGGTCCTTGCGCATCTCTATATTATAATATGTGGGAGTGGCAGTGGCTTCAAGCGTATCAACTGTCTCTTTCCAGTTCAGGGTGTAGCTGCCGTTCTCACCTCCGGTGATGGCGAAGGCTCTGACCGGGAGGGGCTGTACCACATATTCACGTCCGTCGCGGGCAGCCAAGAATTTCAGCATACCTTTGTAGATGGCACGGCTGACGGTGAAACGGAATGTGGGGTCGAGACCATACTTCATATCGGCAAAGTTCTGGTGTGACAGCAATTCGAGCAGCATGCCGGGAACCTCCGGAACTCGTGCCTCGTAATATTTCTGGTCCCACATGCCTCGGCGGGTCCATTCAGGCTCGTAAGCCTTGCGCACGTCATCCACAATCTGTGTGACCACAAGATCAGTGAGGTCGCGTGATGCCAACCGCGATGAGCCGTTGCCGGTGGGCAGATCGTCATTGGTTGAATAAATGCCTAAGGTACCTATGATTGAATCATTCATGGTGGTGCCGGCATCGGAGTGGAATGCAAACGAAAGGTCGATGGGTATGCGCAGACCTTCGCGCTTGGGCATCATGCTTGAACCGCCACCCATGTAGTTGACCCAGAGTCCGCGGCACATGTAGTCGTCGCGGTAGTCGTTTCCACCTTTCGAGGGGTTATAGACACTGTCAGGAACACCTGCCCACTGCAGCCAGTAGCGGGCACCCTCGGTGAAACGGGGATATTCGCTCTTGACCCATGTGGTCTGCTCCTTACCGTTGTCGCTTGTCAGGCGCACGGGGCGCACTATGTTGCCCATGCCGCCACCGATCTTAACAGCATCGGCGGTGGTCACGGTGCCTTTCTTGCCGTTGGCTTTCAGCGTAACCACAGGGTTGTCACCGCCGTCAAGCTGATAGTGACCGAGATAAATCCATGTTCCGCCACCCATCTGCTGATTCACTTTCACCTGATGGTCGCCGTCAGCGGCGTGGATGGTATAGAGAGCCTCTGGTGTGCTCTTCGGGAGTGTCTGGTAGCTTACATAAACCGCATAGCTGCCCGGTTCATCCACAGGGGCGCTCCATGTTGCGGTAGCGCCGCTTTCGCTGCGTGCCTGACGGGCTGTTCCGTGGTTGAAAGGATTGCTTTTCTCAGGTTCGTCGGTGTAGACATCGTAGATATATCCGAAACCGGCATCGGGAGTGGTGGTCCACTCCGCAGCCTCAACATAGCTGCCCACAGCCTTGCCGCCGTCATTGTCAACTATGTATTCAACGTTGCGCACGTCACGCTCGCGGGGACTCATGACGTAGGCGCCGGCATTTTCAAGCATCGGCATCAGGAACGGAACCACATAGCTCTGGGTGTAGAGGTCCTCCACAGTCTGGAAGATGCGCGCACGCTGCCACTCCCAGCGGTTCAGTTTCTTCTCGAAGTACCAGCCGTGGCTCTGCCACATGGCTATATTGCTGCCGTCCAGACCCTTGGCAGGAGTCTGGCTGAAACGATCCTGATATGTGATGAAACGGTTCTTCTCCTTGGGTCCGACATTCTTTTTGGGCGACAGCAGAATCATGTCGTCGATGTTGTGACCTGCTATGTTGATCAGAATCTTGTAACCCTTGTATTCATCGCCCAACACACTTGCCATGTTGCTTTTCAGGCGGGCTACATTCTCTGCGTCGAACGGTATGTTGCCGGTGTTGTCGTTGCAGCTGATTTCAATAATCTTCTTTTTTGCGTTGACATTCACGTCCTTTACTGCAATTTTGCCCATCTCGCTGTGAGCCGGAACTTCCGCCTTCAGCACCTCGCTCAATTTCTGAACGGTTGACTCGTTCACGTCAGCCAATGCCACTGATGTGGTCATCAGCAGAGCGGCGGCAAATACCTGTAATCGTTTCATTCTGAATGAAAGCATCTTTTTTAGATTGGTTTAATCTTCCCTTTCAGGGGGTTATATATACGACTTATAACAGCCTGCATTTCCCGTCTCATTTGCGGTCAGGGGATGAGGCTGTAATCCGTTACGCAAAAGTATAAAAAATGTTGAAATCTACACCGTCATTTTAGCTTTTTTAATATATAGTAACTTATTTTCATTATAATACATGCTCTATAACATCTTTTTTTTGCAAGAACTCCAACTGCTCCGAGTGCTCAAATACTCCGAGTGCTCCGATAGCTCAAAGTAAACCCGCCATGAAAACCGGCAGACAGATTATGTCGTTCTCCCTGCGAATATCCTTGGTGTAAAGCAAATAGCGCCGGGCAATCCGTGAAGAATATTTTTTTTGAAATTCATCGAGTGATTTATGTGATTTATAACCTGAGGACTTAACTTCAATCGGGCATATTTTATCTTTCATGCTGATTAAGAAATCAATCTCATAATTTCGCTGACTCAACCCGTCTGCTGACTTAAATGTCGTATAATAAAGTGAGTTTCCTGATGTCTGAAGCAATTGTGCCACAACATTTTCATAGACATATCCTAAGTCAGCCGGTAGCTTATCAATCAGCAGCTTACGATATATTTCATTGTCAGCGAACTCCCTATCCATAAATGCAAGCGTTATAAACAAGCCCGTGTCGGCAAGGAACATCTTGAAATAGTCATATTTAACATGGAGCGCAAAACCCACATTAGGATCGCTTGCATGATATGCGAAGTTGACTGTGCGGGAATCATTTATATTCGCAAAAATTTCCTCAAGGCGTGACAGGCGGGCATTTTCAATAACTTCACCTACGCGAAATCGCATAGTGTTGCGCGCCAGTTCGGCAGGTATGGAGCGGAAAATGGTTGCCGCCCTACCCTTTTCATCAATCTTCCGGAAATCTTCAATATACAGGTTCAGAATATCGCGTTTAACATCATCTATAGCTGATAAGTCAGACGATGCGACATATTCCGACACCGCCTGAGGCATACCGCCAACAAGCATATATAGGCGAAACAGTTTCATGATTTCACGCGTCGCAGCATCGCCAAGCTGTCGGAGATTCTCAAAACTGTACCTGATTAAATCATAGGTCGGCTCCTTATCAATAGCCCACAGGAATTCCTCAAAATCAAGCGGATACATTGAAAGGCGGCGTTCCTCGCTCGGAATGAGTATATCCTTTATGTTCTGCTTTATCGAAATTAGCGACCCGGTCTCTATGTAATCGTACCGCCCATCCCTAACAAGGTGCTTTATAGCCTGTCGTGCCTTAGGACAAAACTGCACTTCATCAAATATGACCACTGATTTACCTGCTGTCAATTTCTTGCCGGTAAAAGCCTGTAAACTCAGAAAAAAATACTGCAGATCGCTGACATCATTAAACAGTTTTATGATTTCCGTCCCCGCATTTGAGAAATCAATCACAAGATAACCCTCATATTCATTCTTGGCAAACTCCTCGGCAATAGTTGACTTCCCGATGCGGCGCGCACCCTCTATAAGCAGAGCCGTCTTGCCAGCTGAACGTTGTTTCCAATCCAGCATTTTGGCATATATTTTGCGCTTGAATATTCTATAACCCATAATTATCTGATTTTCACGGCAAATTTACAACTTTTGGCAAAAACTACAAAATGTTTTACCCCGGTTTTGTACAGTTTACACGAAATGTTTTATCCCGGTTTTGTACAGTTTACACGAAATGTTTTACCCCGATTTTGTACAGTTTGCACGAAATGGAATCTCAAATTTTTCATTTTGCCGTTTCTAATTTGATGACTCGCTGATAGGTGGGATTCGCGAGTAATGAATCACGTCGTTCGGATAAGCCCATTGCTTCATAACATCTCTCGAGAATACGAAATTTGGGTGCTATTTCACTGATATGCCGAGTTATATATCCATCTGATTCCGGATATTCTTCGAATCTACCGAAATAACGCTCAAGGGGAGGAAGGGCATACTCATACGATTCGGTCAGATAATAGTAAAGAATACTTCCTTCGTTATTAAATTTTTGACGGTATTCATCATATAGTTGGCTCAGTATAGCGGCATCCTGATTCGTGAAAGTTGAGTCATCCGCTAAGACTTGTAGGTAATAGCGTGTAGTCGCCCGTTCTAATAGTAGGGTGGAGGGTGTATGCAACATACCGATATATCGTTGGTTTGGAAATTGAAGTTGAGCTATAGCGAGAACTTCTGCCAGTTGCTCCGGTGTTGGGCGGTCTATATCCAGATATTTATCAGCTATGGTTTCGTATTTCAGATGGTGTACTATTTGGGAATATAGCGAATCGCTGCCCATAGTAAAATATAATAGCATATAATCTTCGCCTGTTGCGGTTGAGTTCTTTGACAAAGAATCGAATGCCGACTGGTATTTATTTTCTGACTGGAGGGACTTTGGCAAATTGATGTCGGGAACTGTCCAGTTTAATTTGCGGTTAATTGACACCCGAGGAACCTTTGGCACTTTAGGTATCCTATCCAATGAAGCACGATTTGTCTGCTCCATCTGCTTCTTCACACCGCGAATCTGATTTGTCTGGGCTAATAAGACACTTGAAAAAAGACCGCTCGCAACCACAATCAAAAAGAGTAATTTTTTCATAATTTTTAGAGTTGTTATCTGTTTTATTATTTCAAGCGTAAGTTTTAGGATTCTTCCACCTTATGCAAGTCGACGTATTCGCGGGGAGAATGTATATCATGCCGGCACCTCAGTGTGCGATATGTGTGGCAAATATATTAAAAAGTTATGTAATAGCAAAATAAAATATTTGGTCGTTTATTAGACAATCGCATTTTATCTCTATTAAAGAATTTCTCAGATGTGTTGTTGCACCTTTCTACCCTCCGGATTTATATATATTATATCTTTGCAAAAATCAAAACTTATGGTAACTTCACTGAACATCAAGCGCAAAAACATTGACCTGCCCGTTTAGACATTGCAGAAGCTCTCCATTATGGCTGCGGCTCAGGGCAAGAGCTTAAAAAAATACATTGAAACAATACTTATCGCAAAAGCCAATACCGTTGCGATTGAGATTAATGAAAACCCTTCTCCGTCAGGCGATCCTTGGTTTAATGATCCGGAAAACATGGCATCTGTGCAACGGGGAATCGCCGAAATGAAAGCCGGTAAAGGCAAAGCTTATTCCATGGATGAAATAAGAGAACTTTTAGGCTTATGACCTACGAATTAATACTGATGCCGGAAGCTCAAAAGCATCTGAAAATGTGGTTTCAATCAAAGGTCACTACGGCGACAAATAACACAGGCAGGGCAATAGCTCTGCTTTTCGTTTCTTTCTGGACTTGTTGAGGAAAGATATGTTTTTTGTCTTAACGAATCTCGGTAAACATAACGGCATTGTTAATTTTTCTAAAATAACTTTTTCTTTCGCTTATGCGTTGTATCTTTGTAACTAACAAACATATTTTGTGACACATACATGAAGAAACAGCAGACTCTAAAAATAATCAAGAACGACCCGTGGCTCAAACCGTTCTCGGATGCCATTGTGGGTCGACATCAGGATGCACTGCGTAAGGAAGCCGACCTGACTCAATCCGCCGGCTCGCTGACTGACTTTGCCAATGCCCATCAGTATTTCGGCTTGCACCGTCTCGCCGACGGATCGTGGGTGTTCCGCGAATGGGCGCCAAACGCAACCTCCATCAACCTGATAGGCGACTTCTCAGGGTGGAACGCTCTTGAAGGGTATGCCCTGCACCGACTGCCTGACTCCGACGGAGTGTGGGAGCTGCATTTGCCTGCTGATGCCATCCGTCACGGCAACTTCTACAAGATGCTGGTGAAATGGAACGGCGGCGAAGGCGAACGTATCCCTGCCTACGCAACCCGCGTGGTGCAGGACCCCGTGTCACACCTGTTCTCGGCTCAGGTATGGGCACCGGAAAACGAGTTCAAATGGACTGACCGCGGGTTCACCCCCGATGTGAAGCCGCTGCTGATCTACGAGTGTCACATAGGCATGGCGCAACAGAAAGAGGATGTGGGCACCTACGACGAATTCCGCACAAACGTGCTCCCCCGCATTGCCCGCGACGGCTACAACGCCATTCAGATAATGGCTATTCAGGAACACCCCTACTACGGCTCCTTCGGCTACCATGTGTCAAGTTTCTTCGCCGCTTCGAGCCGCTTCGGCACTCCCGAACAGCTGAAGGCGCTTGTCAATGAGGCACATGCTCTGGGAATTGCCGTAATCATGGACATTGTCCACTCACATGCCGTCAAGAACGAGAACGAAGGGCTCGGACGCCTCGACGGCTCATACGACCTCTACTTCTACGGCGACAGCCGCCGCGAACACCCCGCATGGGATTCGCTCTGCTTCGACTACGGCAAAAACGAGGTACTCCACTTCCTGCTCTCGAACTGCAAATACTGGATGGAGGAATATCACTTCGACGGTTTCCGCTTCGATGGTGTCACCTCCATGCTCTACTATAATCACGGGCTGGGACAAGCCTTCTCAACCTACGATGACTACTACAACGGCGCACAGGACACCAACGCCATCACCTACCTGACCCTCGCCAACAAGCTCATACACGAACTTAACCCAAACGCCATAACCATAGCCGAGGAGATGAGCGGCATGCCCGGTCTGGCGCTCCCCTTCAAGGACGGTGGCATAGGCTTTGACTACCGCATGGCAATGGGCATCCCCGACTACTGGATCAAGACCCTCAAGGAGAAAAAAGATGAGGACTGGCACCCCACATCCATCTTCTGGGAACTGACAAACCGGCGCGATGATGAAAAAACCATCAGCTATGTGGAGAGCCACGACCAAGCGCTCGTAGGCGACAAAACAGTCATTTTCCGTCTCATCGACGACAAAATGTACTGGCACATGACCGTTGGCGACAACGACATGACTGTGGCGCGAGGCATCGCACTCCACAAACTGATCCGACTGGTGACCATAGCCACCATCAACGGCGGATACCTCAACTTCATGGGCAATGAGTTCGGACACCCCGAATGGATCGACTTCCCCCGCGAAGGCAACGGCTGGAGCTACAAATATGCGCGACGCCAGTGGGATCTGGTCGACCGTGAGGATCTGCAATATAAATTCCTCAACCGCTTTGACAACGCCATGGTCGAACTCGTCTCCGGTGTCAACAACTTCCAGAGCCTCGCCATTGAGAAGCTGTGGGAAAAAGATGACGACCAAGTGCTCGCATTCCGCCGCGGAAACCTCATCTTCGTGTTCAACTTCAATCCGTTCAAGTCATTCACCGGCTACGGCATTCTGGCTCCTGCCGGAAAATATCGCCCCGTGCTTTCATCTGACGCTGAAGAGTTCGGCGGTTTCGGCAACATCGACATGAAGGTTGAGCACCTCACCACACCTGACCCCCTCTATCAGCCCATCGGCAAAGAGTGGCTCAAACTCTACCTGCCCGCACGCTCCGCTCAAGTGCTGAGACTATCGCGCCGGGCACCCAAACGCAACAAATAATCTCCATCCCCTTTATGGCAGACAAAAAAATACTTATTGTGGGCGCCGGCGGCTTCATAGGCGGTTTCATTGCCAGCAAAGCGCTCGAACTGGGCTATGACACATGGGTGGCTGTGCGCGAATCAACCTCGCGACGCTACCTCACCGACCCCCGACTGAAATTCGTGGTACTCGACTACGAGGATGACGACAGCCTCCGTTCAGCCCTCACCACCGCTCTCCCCGAGGGCGAGAAGTGGGACTACATAATCTACAACCTCGGAGCCACAAAATGCTCCAACTTCCTCGATTTCAAGCGCATCAACTTCACATACCTGCGCAACTTCGTGGAAACGCTGAAAGCCGCCTCACTCGTGCCGGAAAAATTCCTGTACATGAGCAGTCTCAGCGCCGTAGGACCCTATGATGAGGTCAACTACACCCCCGCAACCTCGGCTACTCCTGCCGACCCCAACACAGCCTACGGGCTATCGAAAGTGCAGTCCGAAGCCTACCTCGAAACCATGAGCGGCATCCCCTACATCATCTTCCGCCCCACCGGCGTCTACGGACCTCACGAAAAGGACTATCTGATGATGATACAATCCATTGACCGTCACTTCGACTTCGCCGTAGGATTCCGCAAGCAGCTGCTCACCTTCATCTATGTCGAAGATCTCGTCGACGCCATGTTTTTAGCATTAGAATCACCGGCAGCAATCCGCAAGAAATACATCATCTCGGAGGACCGGGCATACACCCAGTCCGAATTCCGCAAAATCGTATCTGACGAGTTAGGCAAGTCGTTCGTCATCCCGGTCCGACTCCCGCTCTGGGCGCTTTACATAGCCTCGTTCGTAGCAGAGAAATGGGGCAAATTCACCGTCAAGCCAGCCACGCTGAACCGCGACAAATACAAAATCATGAAACAGCGCAACTGGACAGCCGACATCAGCGATGCCCGGCGCGACTTCGGTTTCAATCCCCGTTTTGACCTTCGCACCGGCATACACAACACCGTAAAAGCCTATCTTGCAGCCAAAAATGAAAAATAAACTGTTCAATCTGCTTCTGATTCTCGCCACACTGCCCGTGCTCACCACCCCCATGATGATCTCGCAGGCAGAGAGCGGCTACGAATTCAAAAAATACTTCATTTTCTTCTATCCCGTCTACAACATCGTGGCAGCATTCCTCGCATGGACCTGCCGCCGCTACCACCGCCACGCCGTAGCATGGATTCTCCTCATCCTCATGATTCTCACCGACATAACCATGTGGCAGCTGGTAAAAATGTGAAAATGTTTGCCAGTGTTAAATTTGTTGGGTAAATTTGCACCGATTTTGGGCATGTGATGCCCTACACACAAAATTTATGTCTTATGTCAACCAATACTGTAGATAATAAAAAGAAAGTGACAACGGCTCGTTTCACCGAAATGAAACAGCGTGGCGAAAAAATCGCCATGATCACAGCTTACGACTACACTGTGGCTTCACTGATGGATGACGCCGGTATCGACGCCATCCTTATCGGAGATTCCGCTTCGAACGTGATGCTCGGAAACGAAACTACCATACCTATCACCCTCGACGAGATGATAACCTTTGCCAAAGGTGTTGCCAAAGGCGCAAAACGCGCTCTGGTGGTCTGTGACCTTCCGTTCGGCTCTTATCAGGGTAACCCTATGGTGGCACTGCAATCTGCCGTACGCGTGCTCAAGGAATCGGGTGCGGAAGCAGTCAAAATCGAGGGGGGCGAGGAAATTGCCGACACCGTCCGCACTCTGGTGAAAGCCGGTATTCCGGTGATGGGACACCTCGGTCTTACTCCGCAGTCAATCAACGTGTTCGGAACCTACGGCGTTCGTGCCAAAGAGGATGCCGAGGCTAAAAAGCTTATCGACGATGCAAAATTGCTGCAGGAACTGGGCTGTTTCTCAGTCGTGCTTGAAAAAATTCCCGCTGACCTCGCCCGGAAAGTTTCGGAGAAGCTCAGTATTCCCACAATCGGCATCGGCGCCGGCAACGGAACTGACGGACAGGTGCTTGTTTGGCAGGATATGCTCGGCATGAACCGCGGTTTCTCGCCAAAGTTCCTCCGCCGCTACGCTGACCTTGCCACTGTCATCACCGATGCAGTTTCGGCTTATGTCGGCGACGTGAAATCAACCGATTTCCCCAATGAGAACGAACAGTATTAACCTTTTCAAATAACCCTCCCTATGTTAAGAAAACTCCTCGCCACAGCAGCCCTGATGTTCGCAGTAATGCTGACAGGCTGCGGCAGCAAAGAAAAAGAATACAGCGTTGATGATGTCATGAACAAGATTGAGGCTTGCGAGACCCTCCAGCAGCTCGTTGACTTTGCCGCTGACCAAGACCTCAACACCTATGTTGAGTCGCTGCCGGAAGATGAGCAAAATAAAATCCTCAAGCTTGTTGAAAAACGTGCCTACGAACTGACTCTTCAGGTTGAAGATTTAGACGAAGTGCAGAATATGCTCGATGAAAAGATTGACGAACTGAATTGATCACACAGCAACCTAAACGCTAAAGAGGGCGCACCAGAATTGATTTCTTGATGCGCCCTTTTCAGGTTAAATATAGAGTCATTTATCCCACTGTGAGAGTGGTATAGTATCTCAGTGAGCCGTCAGATGCGTAATATGGGCGATAGTCCAGCGTGACATAGCGGTTGTCATAGCCCCACCATGTGGCGCTGACTCCGTTGCCCTGACGGTTGGTGCTTATCGGCAGCCCGTACATGCCGTTAAGGCTTGCGTAGACGCGATTATAGCAGTTGCTGTCATAGTACGGCGTGGAATAGCTGAAGTTTCCTGCTGCCAGATAACCGTTGTGGTAGGTCAGTATGGCATCGGACCACACCATGTTGAAGGCTTTGACATCGCGCAGAAACAGCTGATTGTCAGCATATCCGTCAACTATGCAATTGGTGGCATAGAGCCGGTCGAGCGTCAGATTGAACGCAGTGCCTAACGTGAAGCCGAAAATTGCCTGCAGAGGAGTCACATGGTAGTGCGGGCGGAACGAGGGAGGAGGTGTAGGACGTCCGTGCCAGTGGAATACAGGGCGCAGAGGGCGCGCAGGCGGTGGTGGAGGCGTCGGACGATGATGTCCGGGACTGGGATGAGGTTTGTAATGATTTCCCCCGCCGTGATGACCGGGATTAGGTCGAGGATTGTAGTTGTGTCCACCTCCGTGGTGTCCGGGGTGAGGATTATAGTTACCTCCACCATGATTGCCGGGATTGGGCTTGTGGTTGCCCCCGCCGTGGTTACCATGATTGGGTCGATGGTTATCCCCGTTGTGATTACCCTGATTCGGGCGGCGGTTGTGACCTCCGCTGCCATTATTGTTATGATTGCCCCGGTTTCCGGCTCTCTGATCTGCACCCGGGCGACGACCTTGAGCTGACACTTCAAACTGAGGCACCGCCATGGAGCCACATATCAGGCATATCGCAAAAATTCTGAGTAATCTTTTCATTGGCTGAAGGTTTAAATGGTTGATAATTCCGAGGCTTTCTGATTGCCGTCTGATATTATGACACCCTAAATGCTGATGAGTTTAATCACTCGACCTATTAACCGAATTTTTAACCAACTTAAACGACTTTTTCACCAGTATTACAAACCATAAACACTTTTGTGTTAATTTTGTTAATTTGGAAACATCTATTTAAACAAGGTGAAAAAGCAATAACAATTCTGTTAACGTGTGGCAAAATCAAATTATTTGTTGCATATTTGCATTAACCAAAATCACTACTTTACCACAACACACCAGTGAACGGCAAACTGTTTACATATAGAAATGACCCCGATTTCGACGGCGAAAAAATCCTGATTATCGATGAGGATTTTCTTCTCGCCGACCTCATTCATTTCCATTTCACTAAGAAAGGCTATGAAATAGAGGTGCTGAAGAATCTGGACGACGCGCCGTCACTTGACCTCACGGAGTATTCCCTGATTATCGTCGACATGAACTATAATGCCGAGAAAAGCCTTCAGCTGATTTCTGACGTGCGCAACGATTCACTCACCGAAGAAACCCCCGTGGTGGTATGCTCCAAAACTCAGAGCAACAAGAACATCGTGGCAGCACTGAATGCCGGCGCCGATGACTACATCACACGTCCGTTCGCTATTTCCGAACTGCTTGTTCGCATAAACAAACTCCTCGGCATAAAAGCCTGACCCCGGCAAACACTTGCCGATCTACACAACCAACTGATTTTTTTGCATGTTGCAACGACGCCTCGTGGAGCATCCGCCCTTCGGCAGACCCTCCACAAAGCATCCGCTGTGAGTTTAGAGACCGAACGCGGTGCGCAGAGTGTCAACATAGTCAAGTTTCTCCCATGTGAACAGCTCCACTTCAATCTCCTTCTTACCTTCGTAGGGCGACTCGAAGCACTTGGTGATAGTGCGCGGAGTACGTCCGAAATGTCCGTAGGTCGATGTTTCGCTGTAGATGGGATTGCGCAGCTTGAGGCGCTCCTCTATGGCTGCCGGACGCATGTCGAAAATCTTTGACACCTTGTCGGAAATCTCAGCATCGGTCATGTTCACTTTGGCTGTGCCTAAAGTGTTGACATACAAGCTGACAGGTTGTGCCACACCGATTGCATACGCCACCTGCACCAGCGCGCGGCTCGCCACACCCGCAGCCACCAGATTCTTGGCTATGTGACGTGCGGCGTAGGCTGCCGAACGGTCCACTTTGCTCGGGTCCTTGCCTGAGAAAGCGCCACCGCCATGCGCACCGTGACCTCCGTAGGTATCCACGATGATCTTACGTCCGGTCAGTCCGGTGTCGCCGTGAGGACCACCGATGACAAACTTGCCGGTGGGGTTGACATGCAGCACGAAGTCATCGCCCCAGATGTGGCGCAACTCCTCGGGCAGCGTGGCTTTCACACGAGGAATCAGAATGTTTTTCACATCGTTGCGTATCGCTTCGAGCATCCGGCTGTCAGCCTGCTCCTGCGTTTCGCCCGGTTCAGGCTTCAGGAAATCGTCGTGCTGGGTAGAGATCACCACAGTGTGTACTCTGACCGGATTATTGTCGCTGTCATATTCCACCGTCACCTGACTCTTGGAATCGGGGCGCAGATAAGTCATCTCCTTCCCTTCCCTGCGGATAGCTGAAAGCTCCTTGAGCAAGGCATGGCTGAGAGCCACCGTCAGCGGCATATAGACGGGGGTTTCGTCAGTAGCATATCCGAACATCATCCCTTGGTCGCCGGCGCCCTGCAGATCGGCAGACTCGCGTTCCACGCCACGGTTTATGTCAGCGCTCTGCTCGTGCAGCGCCGAGAAGATGCCGCACGAGTTGCCGTCGAACATCAGTTCGCTGCGGTTATAACCTATCTCCGTGATTACCTGACGTGTCACGGCAGTCAAATCAACGTAAGCCGACGATTTTACTTCGCCAGCCACAACCACCTGACCGGTGGTCACAAGCGTTTCACATGCCACCTTCGACTGAGGGTCGTAGGCAAGAAATTCATCAAGTATTGCGTCTGAAATCTGGTCGGCAACCTTGTCAGGATGCCCTTCCGAAACTGATTCTGAAGTGAATAAGTAGTTCATTTGTTTAGTTTTAACAGTTTTTACAAATCCATTTGTAGGGATGCTTCGTGGAGCGTCCGCAGCAGAAAATCGAAATTGCACAGATCCGTGGCGATGCTTCGTGGAGCGTCCGCATCCACAAAATAAAAAATGCACAGGCATCATTGACTGCGCATCATTCACAAAAAACAAATGAACCGGGGGTCAGGACCAACCTGAGTTTCAGTTCCGTAGTGGCGCACCCGCTGTGTGTGGGATTGCCGGGCGTTTTAGCATTTTTTTTGTGGGGTGGTTGCAAGCAGTCAAATCTGTCCACCGATTTTCACTGCAAAGTTACACTTTATTTTTGAATCTGCAAAATCCCGCCACCCATTCACCCTCGCTTTTTTGTGTTTTTAACGACTACAACCCTGACTAACGACTCATGACGACTTCGGACGCTCCGCGAAGCATCCCTACTTTATTGCCACTATCATTACCGCTAATCAGTTGACATTTAGAGAGTTGTAGGGACGCTATGTGGAGCGTCCGCCTGCGGCATCGCCGGAAATGGAGCGGCTACCGCGGAACGCTCTGCGTTTTGTTGTCCGGCAGGTATTGGTAACAGTAAAGCCGCCTCCGCGGATGCGGAGACGGCTTATTGCAGAAGCCCTAAGAGAGAGGTGTAGGGGTCAATAATTTATGGGGTATAAATTATTTGCGTTTGGTTTTTTTGCCATAGCCGTACTGTGCTGCTGCGCCGAGTTCTTCTTCGATGCGGAGGAGCTGGTTGTATTTTGCCATACGGTCTGAGCGGCTTGCTGAACCGGTTTTGATCTGTCCGGCGTTGGTTGCTACGGCGATGTCGGCGATGGTGGCGTCTTCGGTTTCACCTGAGCGGTGTGAGATGACTGCGGTGTAGCCGTTGCGCTGTGCGAGTTCTACGGCGCGGAGGGTTTCGGTGAGTGAACCGATCTGGTTTAC
>CAMWVE010000028.1 GCA_947177685.1 uncultured Porphyromonadaceae bacterium
TGTGTACTTAACCTGATGCTCTTTTTTCAGGTTTATTATCCCGAACTCGCGTTAAGTAGCTGATTATTTTATTATTGCGGTTTAATTCCTTATATCGAACTCACGTCACGTTAAATATAGACCATGAAAATAAAGTGTGTTCTTTGATGCAGATTATCTTTGGATAAAATACTGTTTGTTACATCTTTTATAGAAGGGAGTTATTTGTGGGTACATGATTTGCACGCATCGGGATAGCGCCTGAACCGTTCGATTTGTTGGCGCACAATCGGTTCGTAGGCAATGAGATGGCGACGACAGGCAAGGTAATCGAGGTTGTAGGGATACTTGAGGACTTCTTCCATCATTGTGATTTTTGATGCCATCATTGCCTCGCGTATCAATCGTGCCCGGTGAGCTTCCGTACCCCACAGACGGGTCATTCTGAAGCATATCCTATACCGAATGGGGTATAATGTCCCTTTAGTCCATGGCTGACAAAATAGCTCTTGTGTTGCATGTTCTCAACCAATGTATGGTTTGTAATGCGTTGTTTGCCAATCATTTGTAGCTCGGTGTGGCGTGTCGGTCGATAGGATGTCCCCATGATAAACGCCCTGATAGGGAAATAATATTCTTCCGGGGCACTCCCTACTCGATAGAATATGGCGTCAAACTCGCGGTGATGTGGCGCCTTGACTTTACGGATGTTCTGGAAATTGAAAATCAGCATCTGGGTCAGAGCCGGCAACGGTCTCCAATAGCCGCGCATGGCACATTCTATCAGCGCCTTGTCATCAACAAGATAAGGATTGAAGCAAAGTACTTTGTCGCTTAAAATTGCCCGCAGTCTTTCCCACGCATTCTCGGGTGAACTATCCAACACGAGCATGTCCGGACCAAGATCCCGGTACATGGCTGTGGCTATTTCACCAAGAATTTGGCGACGCGGCTGCCCTGCCGCGAGAGGTAGATGCCACTGGCTGTTGGAGGTGCAGCCAGCCTGATGCCTTGAAGGGTGTAATATTGAGGCTCCTCAGGTGTATAATCCTCAAGCAGGGCGACTCCGGTCTCGGCTGAACCGTTGGATTTATACATGCCTACCGGATTGCCGGCGGTTGTTGATGCGCGTGACACTGAGCTTGTGGTGAATTTAGTGCCGTCATATACAATATTTCCACCTGTATCGGCATGAGTGAGCACCCCGTTTGTAAGTGTGAAATATGACGGACTGTCAGCCGTGAGCTGAAGATCGCCTGTTGCGTCTACTGTCAGATATTTCTCCGAAATCATGTCACGCAACTGAAACTCATCACCGTTCATTGCATCTATCGAGAACTCCGACTTTATATCCTCGGTAGGATAAACCGTATTCCCGATGTCCACATTGCAGTTACGGCTTGTAAGCGCACCGCTGCTGACGGTCAGTAATTTTCCGTTTTCGGTAGCTAGAACGAACAGGCTTGAACTATCGTCAGTCGAAATGTTGCTGACACGCGCATATCCGCTGTCGGCATCAGCTTCGAACCGGCGGGTGATGATGAATTCAAACACATAGTTATTTGGTTTCACGGTACCTACATATCCCGGAGTTATGGCATAATACTTGCCGGGAAACTCGGGAGTTATGACCGTAATGTCCTCATCGCCGTAGTTCTCATGATCGCTGAGCGAATATGAGTAGAATTTGCCTACAACCCGCGATTCATTTTTCAGTGACAGCACCTGAGCGACGCTTTCCCACGGCGTTTCATTGCCGGTCACATACATGAACATTTTCTGATTGTAGGTCTGCTCAACGTTGTTCCACTTTATTTCCATGCTCACCACATCGCTTTTGTCCGTTGCTATCAGAAGTCCGCCTTTGAACTTGTCATTGTTGAACAAGAAACAACGCTCGTCATTCATGGGATTAGCCGAAATGTAGTATTCAAGCCTGTAAGCGGCATCGCCTATCTCGAATTCTACCGTCTTGATAACCCTGTCCTCATGATCGAAATCGCTCCACCGGATTATATCCCGTGCCTCCTTGTAGCTCTGCGAATTTGCCACCTCCGTAGTGACTGTCAAAAGCAGGAAAATCGAAAGAATTCGCATAGTGGAGCTGATTCTAAATTTTAACATGACAAAAAATTATGGGTTAAACATTTATTTCACGCAAATGTACGACAATATTATTTTGAATCCAAATTCTCAAGCAATTAAATTGGAATAGTTGTCCATCTTTGTGTAAACCAAGAATGAAAAGCTTAAAAAACTAATTATAAAATGATGAAATTATTATTGTGTTCTATACCATTTTCTTGCACAATAACGTGAGTTTGACATAAAGATAATTGAGTGAATAATCCGCAACCTTTTAATAATAATTGCTTTTGATTCCTTGTATAACCCCTCTGATATGTAATTCATTATAAAATATATTGGAAAAATTTGCAAAAAAACTTGCAAAAAAACTTGCACGAACAAAAAAAAGTCCCTAACTTTGCAGTGCAAATTTAAAACGATGGTGTCATAGCTCAGTTGGTAGAGCAAAGGACTGAAAATCCTTGTGTCCCCGGTTCGATTCCTGGTGACACCACCTAAGACCGCTAATTCTCAATGAGTTAGCGGTCTTTCTTTCACCCATATCCCTCCAAGTCACCACACCCACCCTAATTTGCTGAATTATTGTGCGTTATGCGTGTTATGGGACACGCATATCTATCTTGCTGCTATTGTAATATATTGATTATCAATATCTAATTTACCATCATTCATTATCATTCGCAGCTATTCAACCCACCTCTCTCCCCCAAGATAGATAAACTTTAACAGACTTTAACTATAATCAAACGGTAAAAATGTAGTGACCTCAGCCAAAATCTCTCTTGGGTCACCACGCAAAATAGTTAAAAACTCAAAAATTTTTCGTACCTTTGCAGTCAGTATGGCACATTGTGTCATAACCCGACATATTTGAAAAGCGTTTTTGCTTTATCCTTGATTCGAAAATCGCCAATTTTTATTGAAGAAGGATAGGCAGTCAAAAGACGCTCATGCTTGTCGCATACCGCTCCCCCGACAAGGGGTATCGATATCCGATAAGGCGTGGGAGCGGACTGTTTATTTCTTCAATGGCGTTTGGCGATGCCTCGAATCAGATATTCAGTAGAATCGTCCCGCGCTTTTCTTTTTTATAACTCTATAAAACCAGCCGATTCCGAAGGTGACGAGCGGATCGCATTAAATATTAATGAGATTATGCTATAAGATGTGCGTATGTCTGATCTCGTCAATCTTACTATTTAGTTCATGTGCGAATTCAGGACAAGAAGATTCTAAAGCTACAAATGATACTCTTATTGAAAGAGTACCAGAAGTTACGCCCATAAGAGATATTAGTATCAATGGGAAATGGGAATCAAAGGACAATCCCCTATATCCGATTCTGGAATTCAAAGGCAAATCAACGGTTGTAATAAAGACAATAATGGGACCCTTCGCCTCAAGTTATGAGCGAGACGAAGAATTTATACGCGTTAGAACTGATAAGTCAGACTTGCTATTCGAAATAGTTACTGAAGACAGTATAATTGGGTCTGGATTTGCGAAAGGAGTTTGGATTAAAGAAAAGTAATGCTGAAATATGGGTATTGAATCAACTTTAAGCATAATAGCCAGCGTCCTCGCAATAGGTGGCGCGATATGGGGCGGCTATAAATTGGTAAAGCAAAAGCCACTAACGGCTTTAATGACTGAATTAGCTGACAAAAACACGTCTATTAAGCGTCAACATAGAATACTTTCTATAATAGATAAACGCTTAATGCTGTCATCACAGCATATCTCATCCACATATATCAATGGCTTTCACTCCAATGGGCGATCCAAACTGGCAATTTTCTATGATATATGCAATGAGAACCATATTGAACCGACTACAGAGATCTGTAAACTTCTTCTTGGTTCTGATGAGAAGAAATTCCGAAATGAGTGGGCTACGCGCCATTTAAAGACGAATTCTAAAGTTACTACTCCTGCTCATCCGGAAACAAAGATTCCGAACACTGCCGCCAAAGACAAAAAAGGCACAGAGATAGTGTATCTATCAGCAATCTTAGCGAAACAATATGCAGAAACTTGCAAACGTCTAACGGATATTTTGAACAAACATAATATACCTTTTGCATTTCTTGAAGGCACAAAAGATATATGGTGTAGGGATTATATGCCCGTGCAAACGCCAAGTGGCAAACTCATACAATTCAAATACGATCCCTCATATCTGAGAGCCCCGGAATATTCTGATTCACGCTCGGATGTTAGACACGTTGATAAAGTCAACGGTATAAATCCAATATTCTCCGGCATCAATCTTGACGGTGGCAATGTTGTTATGCTTGGCAATAAAGCCATCATAACCGACCGTGTTTTCTCAGAAAATCCGGACTGGGACAAAGAAAAGCTCATTAACGAACTTTCTACACTTCTTGAATGTGAGATCATAATAATTCCGGCCTATAAACCTGAGTATGATTACACGGGACATGCAGACGGGATGATTCGCTTTGTAGACAGTAATACGGTGCTCGTAAATAATCTCGACCAGGATTTAAAGTATATGAAAGTTGCCATTAGCAAAGCCCTTGAAAAAGCTAATCTAAAATATATTAACTTTCCATGGTTTGAGCATAAAATAAAAGGTAACAATGAACACGCAATTGGCATCTACTTAAATTATCTTGAAGTTGGCAATCTTATTGTTATGCCTGTATTTGGCGTTCCCGGCAATACAGATGCGGAAGCAATTGCCAAACTCAAAGAAGTTTTTCCTAATAAAAACATCGAAACAATAGATTACAACGATGTAGCCTTAACAGGCGGCATATTAAATTGCACAACATGGGTTGTTAGAAAAATTCCTCTTATGTAACTATAATTATTAAACGCCTAATTATCATTATGACTAAGAACTTTAAATTTAATGTATGGCTGATGTTATTGCTTGTGTCAATAACAAGTCTTGGATCAACAGCTCAAACAGTTGAAGCCGAGTTGCAAGAATTCTTTTACCCTTTTGCAAAATTTTCGTATGTAATGTCACCGAATTCCGAAAAGCCCAATATGGTAGCAACTTACAGTCTATCTAACGGTAATATCCTAACTAAAACGACAGAAATATGGAATGGATATTCAGCTAAAAAGATGGCAGAAGACGCTTATAAATTGACAATTGACGAAGACAGGCAGGCCATTGTCAGCACGCAACAAATAATTCAAAATGTAATGGGTTCACGCCGAACTTCGGACAAAATAACGATGTTTCTACTACCCAAAGACAGTAAATCTGTTAGTTGGACCGAGACTGTAAATGGGGAAACATCAAACTGTTCTGCGAAATTTGTTTATATCACTTATACTTACGAGGGGAAAAAACTATATCGGCAAGCAGTTAAGATGGAAAAGACTACCCCATTAGATAAGTCCACCTCCGTTAAGGAATGGTCTTATTGGATAAAAGGATTAAGTCGTTTAGCGACTTATGGATATTGGGGAGACCCTAAAAAAGTTAGCTGTATTGACAAATCTGTAAATATAGACTTGGACGATCCTATTACTGAGATTTCAAAAGCAGAGTATGACAGTAAGCAATAAATTGCATCTTATAGACTGTACGTCTCGCTAATATTATAAAAAGAGGTTGTGTCTCACTTGAAGTGATTCACAACCTCTCCGGCTCGTAGATTAGCCTTAGGATCTTACATTCTTAAATAATCTTTTCTCTCTTTCAGCCATTCGTCTATCTCATATAAGTGCTGACTACAATGGCATATAGCCCCGGAGGACGGATTTTCGTAATACACGGCAGTCTACTAACCTAAGCACATTACAACGGATATCAATATCGTTAGACTGCGATTCTTAATGAGATGTCCTATCCTTGTAAGACATCTCTAAAAACAGGGTTGTTTCATATTAAAATAATGAATGAGTTTATTTTAAAGTTTATCTTACTGAGGCGATTTCCTACTCTCCCTTTTGCAAAGTACCATCGGAGTATACGTTTTTAACTTCTCTGTTCGGAATGGGAAGAGGTGCGCTAACGTAGCTATGATCACCAATCTACACTGCAAATTTACGAAAAATATATCTTATATACTGTATCATATACTGAATTTCGGCCCTTTGCGACGTTGCTTGGCTTTCTGTTCGTCGCGGTAGCGGTGGAGGGCTTCGTCAATGCTGAGACCGGGATGATGACTCAACCATCCTCCATTGTAGCAAGTTAAGCTTGTTTAGGCAGTTGGTGGAGGGCGTGATGTGTCGGTTATCGATTTTTTGTTTATCTTTGTGGAAACTTTTGATAGATAAATAATAATTAGTTATGTTCATAGCAATTTTGACTTATAAAAAGCCTTTGGAGGAGGTGGACCGATATCTTCAGGCGCATCGTGATTATCTTGCGGATCATTATGCCGCAGGTGACTTCATTGCTTCAGGTCCGCAGACACCGCGCATAGGTGGCGTGATTATGATAAAGGCTGAAGATCGGGCAGCTGTTGACGCCATTATTGCACAGGATCCATTTAATATCAATGATATTGCCGACTATCAGATCGTGGAGTTTACTCCGACGATGTTTATTTCAGATAATTTGAAAGTGATTCTCGGATGATAGAAACCGAACGACTGATACTTAGACCTTGGCGAGAATACGATGCAACGTCTCTTTTCAAATATGCGCAAGACCCTGATGTAGGTCCGATTGCAGGGTGGCCACCGCATACCTCCGTGGAAAGTAGTCGGGAAATAATCCGAACAGTATTTGCCGCACCGGAAACTTATGCCGTTGTGCTTAAAGAGACAAATGAACCCATCGGCTGTTGTGGAGTAATGTTCTCCAATAGCCTCCACACTGCAAATATGAATAAAGGAGAGGCGGAAATAGGATATTGGATAGGTAAACCATATTGGGGACAAGGACTGATTCCCGAAGCGGTAAAAGCGTTGCTCTCACGGTGTTTTAATGAGTTGAGCATTGATACAGTATGGTGTGGCTATTACGATGGTAACCTCAAATCAAAACGTGTCTGCGAGAAAAGCGGATTCAGATACCATCACACCAACAAAGACATTACATCTCCATTGGGAGATAAACGGACAGAACATTTCTACATAATGACTAAAGAAGATTTCCATGCCCTATATATCGATTGAGAGCGGCAAGCTGACCGCTGAACAGAAAAAGCAGTTGATTGAGCGGCTGACTGCTACAGCTTCCGAAATAACCCATATACCGGAGCAATTCTTTACGGTAACCATCAAGGAACTTCCGGACGAGAACTTTGGCATTGGTGGAAAATCCATTGACGAGATAAAACGTGAATATAAAGGATGAAGGTAATTGGTATAAACGGAAGTGCCAGAAAAGACGGCAACACGGCTATCATTATAGGCAGAGTTTTCGACGAACTAAAAAATTATGGCATAGAAACGGAATTGATTCAGTTGGCGGATAGTGAAATCCAACCTTGTCGTGGCTGTTTTGCCTGTAAAGGACGTGGCAACTGCGTGTTTACAAAAGACGGATTCACGGAGGTATTCAGACGTATGGTCGAGGCAGACGGAATAATTTTAGGTTCTCCCGTTTATTCCGCAGATATTTCAGCTAAGATGAAAGCTTTTCTGGAGCGTAGTGGCGTTGTCGTTGCAACCAATCCCGGTCTTCTTCGCCGTAAAGTCGGAGCATCGGTAGCAGCCGTACGCCGTGGTGGAGGAATGACAACTGTTGACACTATGAATCATTTTATGCTCAACAAGGAAATGATTGTCGTAGGCTCTACCTATTGGAATATGGTCTATGGCAAGAATATCGGTGACGTTCTAAATGATGAAGAAGGCATGGCCAATATGTGCAATCTTGGAGAGAATATGGCTTGGCTCTTAAAACAAGTAACCACCAATGAAAAATATTATTGATATTCGCAATCGCGCTGATTTCCGCGAATGGCTCAGAAAGAACAGTGATGCTGAAAAAGAGTGTTGGATAGCGGTGAAGCGTGGGAAGACTCCTCCTGACGATGCCTTGTGGTATCTTGATGCTGTTGAGTAGGCATTATGCTTTGGATGGATTGACTCAACTCTAAAAAATGTGGATGGGGTTGCTCTCCAGCGTTTTGGTCCACGCTCAAAATCAGGACGATGGACTGAACTTAATAAAGAACGTTGCCGTCGTCTGGAAAAATTTGGCATGATGACTGACAGAGGTCGTGCTGCATGCCCTGATCTTGATGCCGAGTTTGTGATTATTCCTAAAATCATCGAGACATTCAAATCCAATCCGATTGCCTGGAAAAATTTCAAATCCTTTCCGTCGCTATATCAACGTGTTCGCATTGACAACATCCAGCGCAACAAAGCGTGTAAAAAAATGTTTGACAGTCGATTGAAAAAACTTATAGAAGCCAGCGAACGGGGCGAAATGATAGGCGATTGGCACGATCATGGCCGTCTGCTTGATTATTAATTCAAATAGTTAGTTATATATTGACATAGTATCAACATGGATAGCAGTAAGATTTATCCCAGAACCGGCGATACGCAAACGGTATATCTAAAATCGGTTATTACCCGCCCGACAATCGAGGTCGGTGACTTTACAATATATAATGATTTTGTGAATGATCCGCGAGACTTCGAGAAAAACAATGTGCTTTATCATTATCCAATCAACCATGACCGGCTGATTATCGGTAAGTTTTGTTCAATAGCCTGTGGCGCGAAGTTCATATTTAACTGCGCCAACCATACCCTGAAATCGCTGTCAACCTACACATTCCCGCTATTCTTTGAAGAATGGGATTTACCTAAATCCGAAGTCACAACGGCATGGGATAAGAAAGGCGACATAGTGATAGGTAATGATGTTTGGATTGGATACGATGCAGTAATAATGGCTGGAGTCAAGATAGGCGATGGTGCAATTATCGGTTCTCGTGCCGTGGTCACCAAAGATGTTGAGCCTTATTCTATCGTTGGAGGTGTGCCTGCTAAAGAAATCCGTAAGCGTTTTGCCCCGGATATTATTGAGAAATTACAGGACTTGCAATGGTGGAACTGGTCTGTCGAAAGAATAAAGGCATCTATAAATAATATTCAATCCGGGAATATTGATGCTTTATAATGCGACATGAGGGGGTGTTGCCAACACGTCAGGAGAACTTTAGAAGAGTTTAATCATAACAAGATGGATATGGCGACCTCCGGCATATTTTCCACTGGGTCACACCACACTTATCCTGTTAAAAGTTGTCGTTTTTTTTACTGTTAACATATATCCAAAACCTCTTTGATTTAATATTGATACTGATGGGTCATGACGCAATTTACGGCGAAGCTTATGTATGTAACCGTGGAGAGAGTTACGGTTGCTTTGCTCGTCGCGTTGCCACACGGCAATCATCAATTCAGATGCATCAACTGTCTTTCCGATACCGGTTGCCAATCGTTCCAATACCTTAGCCTCGAAGTACGACAGTTCCATACTTTGATCATCAAAAGAAAGTGTCTGAGTAGTAACGTTGAATATATAACGTCCAATAGAAAATTTGATATCCTCGCCTCGGTTAGTGTCATTTCTACGCAGCAGTGCCTTTATCCTGACTATCAGTTCGCGGAGTTCAAAGGGCTTTTTCAGATAGTCGTTTGCTCCAATTTCAAATCCTTCTTCTACATCATCAATAGTGCTTTTAGCAGTAAGAAAAAGCAACGGAACTGTCGGTGACAACTTCCTTATCTCTCTCGCCATAGTAAAGCCATCCATTTTTGGCATCATGACATCCGCAACGACTATATCTGCACCATGGGTCTTGAATTTCTCAAGCCCATCTATGCCGTCAACAGCTGTGAGGACATCATAGCCTTGACCACGCAATGTGTCAGCGACAATCAGCGTCAGGTCTTTCTCATCTTCCACAAAAAGTATCTTATTGCCCATCTTTGCTGAATTTGATTAAGAATATTGAACCTTCTCCTTCTTTACTTTTGACCTCTATAGCCCACCCCATTTTCTCGAGAATATTCTTCACATAATATAGTCCTATGCCATAGCCACGGACATCCTGACGGTTGCCATGAGGAACACGGTAAAACTTATTGAACAGATATGGAATAGACTTTGATGGAATACCTATACCATTATCTCTGACTGAAAGGCTTTTATTGTCACCAGATATGTTTATCTCAACGCTGTCGTTGGAATATTTGATTGCGTTGTCAATTAAATTGTTAAGTACATTTGACAGATGAGCTTTATCCGCTTCCACCAAAACATCCTTATCCACGTCCACGTTTATTGTAATCCTTTTATCACTTCTCATACGTTGGGCGGCTGCAATTTCATCTACCAAAGGATGTAATTGAATCTTCTCTGGTTTTAATTTCATTGTCTTACGACGTTCCATGCTCATTGCCAAAATATTTTCAACAAGTTCGCCAAGCCGTTTCAACTGTTTATTGGCTATATTGAGATATGTTATCTTTTTCTGAGGGTCACTTGCGGTGTCATAGTGCAGCAAAGCATCATTGGCTGAATAAGCGATAGCAATAGGGGTTTTCAGCTCATGAGTCATATTGCTCACAAAATCATCCTTCATTTCTTCAATAGTCCGTAATCGTGACACAGTTCGGAATAAGTACCAAAACGCCATGGCGAACGCAACCAGAAGAAGAAACACGGTTACGATTACGCCTGACATCTCTGATATTATATGGGTGGTCAGAGGTGTCATATAGACCTTATAGTATATGCCTTCATTGGGGTTTATGTTTATTCGGAATGAATCTAAGCCGTAACCTCCCCTTAATTCAGGATTCTTACAGATCACGGAATCGTTGCTATTGACAACTTCCACACATAAAAAGTCAGGATAGATATACCTGTAGGAAAGCTGATTTCGTAATACACTATCCATCACTGCCATGTCATAAGGAATATATTTATCCATTATTACATGGAATTGTCGGCTCATGGCATCAATCATCTGATTGGAATAGGCGCCGCTCTCTGACAGCATTGTCTGTTCTTCAACTACAGTTCCGTCGACTTCTGTCCTGACAGACATGAGTTGACCGTTCTCATCTCTGTAAGTTGACGCTTCTGCTTTTTTTGGGGCATTGTATTCCTCTATATCCTCTTGAAGCTGCACGTTTGATGACAATCCCTGTGCTCTGCCTGCACGATACATCAGGTCATCGATATCAGCATCAGCCAATGCCGTCATCACATCTCGCTCAACATTGGCTCTTATTGAATTATAGAGCGATATGAGATAATAGACATTAAAGCTGAAAATGACAGCAATGACAATTATAAAAGTTGCCGATATTGTCTTAAAGCGTTTCATATTTGCTACCGCGACGTGCTTGCGGTCTCATGATAAAATTATTAATCACCACAAATTTACTAATAATCCACCATACAATTGATTAAGACGGCTTCGATTTAAGACTAAATAAGGGAATGGTTAAGACTAAATAAGGTCAGTCATGAACAGGCTAAATGTAAATGTAGGCAATTTTGCGTCTCAAATTTCTTACTACAATGAAACATGCAATAATTTTCCTAACATTTCTACATGGCTTTGCCAGCTATGCACAAACAGAATTACCTGATTCAATCTCCACACACCAACTAAATGAAGTTGTGGTCAAAGGTGAGAAACCGCAGGTCAAAGGTGAGGACGGAATCATGGTTGTCGACCTCCCCGGCATAGTCAGGGATAAACCGGTCAACAATATTCTTGAAGCCCTTGGCTATATGCCCGGCGTCACGAACAACAACGGTATGATATGGCTTACTGGAGCCTCAAATGTCACCATTATTATCAACGGTGAGCTTACGAATATGCCGCTCCAGAATCTTTATCAACTTCTCTACACAACTCCAATCGACAAACTGAAAAACGTGGAGATTATGTATTCCGCTCCGGCGAAGTATCATGTAAATGGTGCGGTAATAAATGTGGTTTTGAAAACCCCTTCGCCTCTTGATGGTCTGCAAGGACAGGTCAGAGCCGGATATAATCAGGCGCACTATGGTTCGTATGGTGGTGTGCTTGCTGCCACATACGCTATAAAAGACTGGACTTTTGACGTAAACTATGGACTAACGCGTAGCAAATCGTGGAGCCGTGAGGAAACATGGTCGAATCATCTATATGAAGGTAACCGAACTATGATTGAGGATGATATGCGCCGCATTGGTCAGAACTGGAATAACACCATATTTGCCTCCGCTTCATGGAAAACGGTAAAGCTAACTTACAACGGTCAAATAACATCCGACTCCAAGAGTTGGGGACTCTCATCAGGCACTTTGGGCAATTTTACAAATGCCTACAATATGCTGTCGCCTGTAGGTTATCATAATTTAGCCCTGCGTTATACAACACAATTCGGGATGACTGTTGGTGGGGACTATACCCGCTATTCTGAGAATCGTTCCCAGTCATTGTTTAAGGACTCGGACTATATTCTTGGCTCGGAAAACCGTCAGGATATAAACCGCTGGAATGTATATGTTGACCAACAGCATCAGCTTGGCAAGTGGCAACTGAACTACGGAGCAGAGTATCAGCACTCTAAGGATTGCAGTTCACAACACTATGGTGCATTCGGCGACAATCCTGATTTTGATGATATACTTAACGAGGATGTGGCGAGTCTATATGTAGGGACACAACGGTCGTTTGATTGGGGATTGTCATTCAACGCCTCTGCAAAAGGAGAATATTATCACAACAAATATCAGCATAACTGGAACTTCATCCCTCAGCTCGGTGCGACATACTATAAGACATCCAAAAGTATTTTTCAACTGAATTTCAACACCCAACGCATCTATCCGTCATATTGGGAACTACATGGCGGCACAAGCCATATTAACGACTATTCGACAGTAATAGGCAATCCTGCCTTACAGCCGTATATGCAATATGATGCTCAGTTTAACTATATCCTAAAGCAAAAATATGTTGCGACACTATATTTCCAGTATGGTGACAAAACCACTGTGCAACTTCCTTATCAGTCGCCGGAAGATCTAAATCTTATTTATCAGACCATCAACATGAACTTTGAACGAGTAGTAGGGCTTAATCTCTATGCTCCATTCGGAGTCAGCTATATCTGGAATGCAACTGCCACAGCAAACGTTATGAACAGACGGGCAAAGGCTAATCATTTCCATGATATCTGCTTCGACAACAGCAAATGGATTTTCTATGGGTCTTTAAGCAACTCTTTCAAGTTCAGTCAGAACAGTCCGGTTTCTGTTTCGGTGGATTTCAGTTACATTTCTCCATCATTGCAAGGAATAGCCGATATGTCAGGAATTTGGAAAATTGATGCAGGAGTCAAATGGCAGTTCGGAAAGAAAAGATGCTGTGAGCTTGATTTGAAAGCTGATGACATATTCAATAAATGGTCACCTACGATGACCATTAACAATAGCGGTCAGGACTATAAGATGAAAGTCAGGGACATGACACGGAATCTTAAACTGACACTCATTTGGCGCTTCAACGGTTTCAAACCTAAAGACAACAATATTGACACTTCCCGATTTGGAACCGGGAAGTAATTCCTTGAGTTGTCACAATGTTTGAAGAATGCCACACTGCAAGCCAATGGGCATATCGTTGATGTGGGAATCCTATCGGTCAGGTCCTAACGAGGGAATCAGAGCTTGTTGGTGGTGATGAAGTCGACACCCATTTCGGTGAGGGCGGCAGCTGTTTCGGGAGAGTCTATGGTCCAGACGTTGACTTTGAGACCGAGGTCATGGAGCATGGCTACATCTTCGGCTGAAACGGCATTCCAGATGAGGTCTACGTCGATGTTCTGCTGTTTGATCCAGTCAAGGCTATCCTTCCATTTGGCTCCTCCGAGGAACTGACGTTTTACATGGGGGAACTGCTCGCCGATGGCTTCGAGGCATTTCTTCATGGAGGTGAGCATGATGACGTTCTCGGTCATGCCTGCCTTTTCAATCTCTGCCATAAGAGCGGGTATCATTGAGGTGTCGTTGTTGTTGACTCCGGGGGTCCACTTCATTTCAACTACACAGCCTACGCCGGCATCTTTACACTGCTGGAGATATTCGGCGAGGGTGCTGATTTCTCCGGCATAGACAATGTCGCCACGGGTCTGGGTGTAGCGTTCGGCTTTAAGATCGGCAAGGGGTGTTTCGGCTATGACTTTGCTGCCGCCGAGACGCTCGGTGTTCTCATCGTGCGAAATGACGAATACGGAGTCTGCGGTCATGCGGACGTCACATTCAATCAGGGGGTAACGTTTTACGCCGTTGGCAAATGCGGCACGGGTGTTTTCCACGCCCCAGACGGAACCGCGATGTCCTACTTTAATCGGTTCGGCGGCACTTGCTGTCATCAGTGTGAACAAAAGTGCTAAAAGTGATAATGCTGTTTTCATGTCTTATGTTTAGGTAATAGTTCGTTCAGCTTACACCATTCCGTCAAACGCTGCCGGAACGGGAGTGGAGAAGTTCATATCTTTGCCGGTTACGGGGTGGATGAACCTCAGGGTCTGCGCATGGAGGGCAAGACGGTGGATGGGGCTTGACTTGGCTCCGTAACGGCGGTCACCGGCAATGGGATGACCCAATTCTTTCATGTGGACGCGAATCTGGTTCTTACGTCCGGTATCGAGCGACACTTCCATTAGGGTGTAGCCTTTGCGCGAGCGTATTTTTCGCCAACGTGTGACGGCAAGCTGTCCCTCCTTCGGATTGTCGGTGGAATAGACCTCGTGCTGCGAGTTTTCGGCGAGATAGGAGCGTATGGTGCCTTCCTCTTCCTCTACTTTTCCTTCGACCACGGCGAGATATTTGCGTTCAATGACCATGTTGTTCCAGTTGTGCTGCATACGCTCCTTGGCGTATGCCGACTTGGCGAACATCATTAGCCCCGAAGTGTCGCGGTCCAGACGGTGAACAATGAAGATCTTGTTGCGCGGGTCTTTCCATTTGAGATATTCACGGAGAATGGAGTATGCCGTACCTTCCTTAATTTTGTCGGTGCCCATGGAGAGCAGTCCGTAGCCTTTGTTGATGACGAGGATGTCATCATCTTCGTAGACAAGCTTGATACGACGGTTGTAAAACACCGGGAACTCGCGGGTTATGTTCACTTTGACCTCGTCGCCGGGCTGAAGCGGATGGTTGAACAGGGTGGTAACGGTTCCGTTGACCATCACCTGATTGTGCCCAAGCAGCTCCTTGACATTGGTTCGCTTGCGTTGAGGCATTACGCTGAGCAGAAATTTCAACAGTTCCGACGGCTCGGAGGGGGTGTATGTTTCTATGACATCGGGGCGAAACGGACGGCGTTCAGCGCCCGGTTTTGTCTTGAAAATCTTTGCCATCACTTACGGGCGGTTTTAGTTTTGCGGGTTGTTTTGCGGGGTTTTTCCTCCTGCGATTTCACAATCTGCATGCACTCGTCAAAGCTGAGGTTATCAGGGTCAGCCACGGTTTTTGGAATCTTGAAATTCTCTTTTTTATAGGCTATGTAAACGCCGTAGCGACCGTTGAGAATCTGCAGGTCGGCATCCTCGGCGAAGGTTTTTATCACACGCTGTTTCTCCTGAGCGCGCTTTGCCTCGATCAGAGCTATAGCCTCATCGAGCGAAACCTCCGTGGGTGCGATGTTTTTTGGTATGGATACGAATTTGTTGTCATGACGTATGTAAGGTCCGAACCTACCCACAGCCACGGTGACATCCTTTCCTTCATATTCGCCGATGGTACGGGGCAGTTCAAACAGTCGGAGCGCCTCTTCGAGCGTGATGGTGCTGACTGACTGACCTTTGAGCAGCGATGCAAACTGCGGCTTCACTTCGCTGTCGGTCTCTCCGAGTTGCACCATAGGACCGTAACGTCCTATTTTTACCGACACAGGCTTACCTGACACTGGATCGGTTCCGAGCGAGCGCTCTCCTACCCTGCGTTCCAACCGCACCTGAAGCGCATTCTCTACGGATGGGTGGAATTTGGCATAAAACTCCTTTATCTGATCGTTCCAGCCGAGTTCACCCTCGGCAATGGCATCGAACTGCTCCTCAACATTGGCAGTGAAATTCAGATTCAGGATGTCGGGAAAATATTCTGTCAGATAGCGGTTTACAATCACGCCGATATCGGTGGGCACAAGCTTGCCCTTGTCGCCGCCTACGGTCTCAGTCTTGGTGGTTTTCTTCACCTTGCCATTGGCAAGAGTCAGTATGACATATTTGCGCTTAGTGCCCTCCTTCTCGCTTTTCACCACATAGTCGCGCTGCTGAATGGTGGAGATGGTGGGAGCGTAAGTCGACGGACGACCTATGCCCAATTCCTCCATTTTCTTTACGAGCGAAGCCTCGGAGTAGCGTGGCGGATGCTGTGTATAGCGCTGAGTAGCAGTGATATCCATCATGTTGAGACGTTCACCTTTGCTGACAGAGGGAAGCATCATCTGGTCGCTTTCAGGTTCGGTGACGTCATCGTGACCTTCAATGTAGAGTTTCAGGAAACCGTCGAATTTGATTACTTCGCCGGTAGCCACAAAATACTCCGGGCGGTCAGAGATATTGATGTCGATGGTGGTCTTTTCGAGTCGTGCGTCAGCCATCTGCGATGCTACTGTGCGCTTCCAGATAAGGTTATAGAGTCGTTTCTCCTGCGCCGTACCCTCGATGTTCTGATGGTCGATGTAGGTGGGGCGGATAGCCTCATGCGCTTCCTGCGCACCTTTCGATGAGGTGTGGTAGTGACGCACCTTCAGATATTCCGCTCCCATCTCGCGGGTGATGGCGTTTGAAATGGCACTGATAGCGAGCTGCGACAGATTGACAGAGTCAGTACGCATGTAGGTGATGTGTCCTTCTTCGTAAAGGCGCTGTGCCACCATCATGGTCTGTGACACCGTCATTCCCAGCTTGCGGGCAGCCTCCTGCTGAAGGGTGGAAGTGGTGAACGGGGGTGCGGGCGACTTAGTGGCAGGCTTCACGGATACCTCTCCCACGGTGAAAGATGCGTTGGCTGACGCGGTCAGGAACTCCGATGCTTCTTTCTCGGAACCTATGCGCTTGTTGAGTTCGGCACGCAGCTGTCCGGAGCCTTCATGCTCGAACACTCCGTTAACGCGGAAATATTCCTCAGGCACGAAGTTGTTGATTTCCTCCTCGCGCTCCACAATGAGGCGTACGGCAACCGACTGAACACGTCCGGCAGAGAGCGACGGCTTGATTTTTTTCCACAGCACGGGCGAAAGTTCAAAGCCCACAATGCGGTCGAGCACACGGCGTGCCTGTTGCGCGTCCACACGGTTCAGGTCTATTCCGCGTGGGTTCTCAATGGCATTTAGAATGGCAGGTTTTGTAATCTCATGGAACACGATTCTGCGGGTGTTTTCAGGTTTCAGTCCCAGCACCTCATAGAGATGCCAAGCGATAGCCTCACCCTCGCGGTCCTCATCGGAAGCGAGCCAAACCATTTCAGCCTTTGCTGCAGCCTGACGCAACTCATTAACCAGAGGCTGTTTGTCCTCAGGAATTTCATATATCGGTTCAAAATTGTTCTCGACATCAATACTGAAGTTTTTCGAGCGCAGGTCGCGGATATGACCATAGCTTGACATCACTTTGTAGTCCTTCCCCAGAAATTTCTCAATTGTTTTCGCTTTCGCGGGGGACTCCACAATCACCAGATTCTTCAGTTTTCCACTCATTATTATATAGGTATTTCTATTGTAATCTAAAATTTCGCCACAAAAGTAGTAAAATTATTTCCGTAAGATGAAACAATTAACAAATTTTTTTAGTTTAAGTGTTCAATAAAAATAGAAAATACGAAGATATATTCTGTCAACTTCCGGAAGGATGGACGAATATGACTATAGATGAACGGAGGGAACGATGTAAAAAGAAACCTGTCTGGTTTTTACTTGACAAAGCCCCCTATCTGGGTTATTGCCTATACATTTTTTATGACAATGTATACAATCAAGCTAATGGAGAAGATCTGTAGGCTATAATCACCCATTAGTGTCTAAAAATAATCATATTCTTATAAGTGTCCACAAAAACTCATAATACATAACGATATTCGATTGGAAAAACCTAATCAAAATTTCAACAATGAAATGTTTTAGGGTAGAAAATATTTTGCTACCTTTGTGTTAACTATCATTTGAAATTCTGAGAAAAAGGAGTACTCCTGTGTGACTGTCAGCTCAAGTTAACCCCGGGATGACGAAAAAAGTTACTGATGGAGCAAACGTTTATTAGAAGGTAAAGACATTATGTATTTGAGTTTATTCACCACATTTTTTAAGATAGGACTGTTCACTTTCGGTGGCGGATGGGCTATGATTTCCATCATTGAACGTGAGATTGTCGACAAACACAAATGGATTGAACGAAACGATTTTCTTGACCTGCTGGCGGTGGCACAATCGCTGCCGGGAATATTGGCAGTCAATATCTCAGTAGCCATAGGTGACCGCCTGCGAGGTACGAAAGGGAGCATGACTGCAGCGTTGGGCACCATTCTGCCGTCGTTTCTAATCATACTTGCCATAGCAATTTTCCTGACCCCTGACGTAATCAAGAACAATGCCACGGTCAGCGCCATATTCAAAGGGATACGCCCGGCTGTGGTGGCGCTTATCATCGCACCGGTTATAACCAGTGCTAAAGCTGCGAAAATAGGGTGGAAAACCATCTGGATACCCATTGCGGTGGCTCTGCTGATATGGAGCAAACTGCCCGTTGTGTCAAACCCGATAATATACATTGTGTTGGGTGGCATAGGTGGATATGTGTGGTATGTGAAACACGCCATGAAAGCTAAAACTCAGAGAAAGGAGGGTGAGCGATGATTTATCTGAAACTGATATGGAGCTACCTGAAAATCGGCTTGTTCGGATTTGGCGGTGGCTATGCCATGCTTGCCCTCATAGAGCGCGAAATAGTAGGATCGGGATGGATTACCGAGCAGATTTTCACCGACATCGTGGCAATATCGCAGATGACTCCCGGACCGATAGGGATTAACTCTGCCACATACATAGGCTATGTGGCACCCGGACTCACCGGTTTCGAGGGTGTGTTCTGGGGCGTACTCGGCTCCATTCTCTGCACCCTTGCGGTGGTACTCCCCCCGTATGTCCTGTGTCTGTACGCGAGCCACTTCATCACACGCCACAAGGAGAGCGCCTACGTCAAAGGGGTGTTTAGCGGACTTCGTCCGGTAGTGGTGGGATTGATAGCCTCGGCAGCGCTACTACTGATGAATTCAGCCAACTTCGGCACCGAAAGCCGCGATGTGTTGATAAGCATTGGGATTTGCGTGGCATCGTTCTGCACCGTTTACTTCACAAAGATACATCCAATTGCCGTGATTGTGGCAGCCGGTATAGCCGGATTATTCCTATTCTGACCGATGAACTACAACGAAGCGATATCGTTCCTTTATAACCAGACCCCGCAATTCGAGAAAATCGGAGCGGCGGCATACAAACCGGGACTTGACACCACACGCCGGCTGGATGATGCATTCGGCAATCCGCACACAAAGTATAAAACCATTCACATAGCGGGCACCAACGGAAAAGGCTCCACAGCCCACACCCTCGCTGCCATATTGCAGTCGGCAGGCTACCGCACCGGGCTTTACACATCGCCACATCTCGTGTCGTTCCGCGAGCGGATGAGAGTAAACGGAATAATGATAACCGAGGATGAAGTGGTCGATTTCCTTGACCGATACAACAGTCTTAGGTTCGATGGCAAGCCGTCGTTTTTCGAGCTGACAACGATAATGGCATTTGATTTCTTCGCTCGACATAATGTTGAAGTTGCAGTTATCGAGACCGGCTTGGGAGGCAGACTCGACAGCACCAACATCATCACCCCTGCCCTCTCCATAATCACGAACATTTCCAAAGACCACACAGCGCAATTAGGAGAGACTCTGCCTGAGATTGCCTCGGAAAAAGCTGGAATCATCAAGCCCGGAGTGCCGGTGGTTCTGGGTGGCATCGCAGACAATCTGAAATATGTGTTTGAAGCGAAAGCTAAAGAATGCGGTAGCCCGATTTATTTTTCAGACATCATAAGAAACAAATTACAGTACAGACTGATAGACAAAGAAGTTAAACCTTTGCTTGAATATAAAAACACGCCGTTCGGCACACTACGCAGTGACCTCACAGGTGACTATCAGCCTGAAAATATGGCTACCGTGATGACCGCAGCGACCGTGCTCAACGGCTCCGGAATAGAGATAGCAGATGAGGCGGTTAGCACAGGGATGGAGCATACATGTGAACTGACCGGTCTGACCGGGCGGTGGAGCATCATACCCGGAAAGCCGTCGATAGTCATTGACACCGGGCACAACTTGGGCGGATGGCAGGTTCTTTCACATCAGATTTCAGGAATCAAGGATATAATCATAGGATTTGTCAAGGACAAGGATGTGACATCGATTCTGTCACTGCTTCCGCGCGACCACCGCTACTATTTCACGGCTCCTTCAATTCCACGCGGACTTCCCGCAGCAGAACTCGCTGCCATGGCTGCCAAAGCGGGACTGACCGGTGAAATACACGAAAATGTCGGCGATGCCATCGAAGCAGCCTCTCGCGCTGCCGGAAATGAACCCCACATATTTTTGGGAGGGAGCAACTATCTGGTAGGAGAAGCGCTTGACTACCTGCAATCAGCTGATAGAAAACAGGTTAAATGAAACTTATCAAAAACCGGTTTATCCCATTCGGCAACTACAGTGCCATCAATCTTTTCGGAGTGATATTTGTCCGCGAAGGCATCAGGGTAACACCCCGGCTTATCAATCACGAGTCGATCCACACAGCGCAGATGCGCGAACTGCTCTACCTCCCCTTTTACTTTATTTACATTCTGGAATGGATTGTCAGACTGGCAATTACAATGAACCTTCACCGAGCCTACCGCACGATTTCATTTGAGCGCGAGGCATACGATCACGATGCCGAACCTGATTATATCTCATGCCGCCGGCATTTCGGGCAATGGCAACTCAGAAAATCTCCGCGGGATAAGTGACATCGTGCAGGAACAAAGCATGCGCAGGCATGGAAGTGCCTGCGGCACAGCGGTTTTTCTTGGCGATAATATCACGGAACCCGTCTATGGTCAACTTGCCGCGCCCCACATCAACGAGCGTTCCGACCACAGCGCGCACCATATTGCGCAGAAAACGGTCAGCCGAAATCACAAACACCCACCTGTCATCACCTTCACGAATCCATTCGGCACGGGTAACGTTGCAGATGTTCGTCTTGACATCAGTATGCAGTTTTGAGAATGACGTGAAATCGTCGGTTTCAAGAAGCAGTCGGGCAGCCTCGTTCATCAGTTCAAAGTCAAGCGACGGGGGAGCCTGCCAGCTCAGAGGGTAGATGAACGGAGACTTGACGGTGTGAACATGATAGTAATATGTGCGCATCACGGCATCAAACCGGGCATGTGCATCGTCTTTGACCTTTACTATAGAATATACGGCTATATCCTTACCCAAAAGCGAATTAAGCCCGCGTATCAGCCCTGACTTATCATCGGGGAGAGCTACCTCAGAGTCGAAATGCGCCACCATTTTCGACGCATTGACACCGGTGTCAGTACGTCCGGCACCCACTATCGGCACTACGCCACACCGCAAGAGTGTGCCGAGCGCCTCCTCAACCGTCTGCTGTACCGAGCAGTCGTGAGGCTGACGCTGCCATCCGTGGAACGGCTCCCCGCGATAGGCAAGAGTCATGAAATAGCGCATTATTCCTTCTCCAGATATGTGTAACCGTAAAGACCTGAGCGATAATTACTTACAAACTCCCTACCCTCCTCAGGCGAAATGATGCCGGCTTTCATGGACGAAGTCACCCAAGTCTCGACATTTTTCACCATCCGCTTGGGATTAAACTGCACATAATCAAGCACATCCGCAACTGTTTCACCATCGTAGACCTGATCTATCTCATAGTGATCCTTATAGACGCTGATGTGAACGGCATTAGTGTCGCCGAACAGGTTGTGCATGTCACCGAGAATCTCCTGATAAGCTCCAACGAGGAACACACCAATGTAATAAGGCTCACCTACGCGGAGCTGATGCACCGGCAGCGAGGGCTGCGCTCCATGGTCGGAGATGAACATGGAAATCTTGCCGTCAGAGTCGCAGGTTATATCCTGAATGGTGCAGGTGCGTGAGGGTTTCTCATCAAGGCGCTGAATGGGAATAATGGGGAAAATCTGGTCGATAGCCCACGAATCAGGGAGCGACTGGAAAAGTGAGAAATTGCAGAAATATTTATCAGGAATCATTTTGCTGATTTTGCGCATTTCCTCCGGCGGATGTTTCATGCTGTCAGCAATCTCACCCACTTCGCGCGCAATGGACCAGAAGAGCTTCTCCATGATGGCTCGCGAGCGGAGATCGAACAGACCCAGACTGAACAGGTCAAGCGCCTCCTCACGAATCTGCAGTGCATCGTGCCAGCTTTCAAACAGGCGCTGCTGATCCAGTTTGTCCCAGATGTCGTAAAGCTCACGGATAAGTTCATGCTCATTTTCGCCTATTTCCTCATTTTCCTTGAACATGGGGAGCGAGGATGACGCGAGCACATCGAGAATCAGCAGCGAGTGATGGGCTGTGAGCGAGCGACCGCTCTCGTTGATTATATTGGGCTGCTTGAGTTCATTTTTCTCGCAGGCGTCAACCAATGTTGAAACGGCATCGTTGGCATATTCCTGAATGGAATAGTTCATGGAACTCTCGTTAGCCGAGTTGCGTGTGCCGTCATAGTCTACGCCAAGTCCGCCGCCAATATCCACGAAGTCAATGTTGAAGCCGAGCTTGGAGAGCTGAACATAGAACTGCATAGCTTCACGGAGCGCATTTTTGATGCGGCGTATTTTGGTAATCTGGCTGCCGATGTGGAAATGGATCAGTTTCAGGCAGTCCGTCATGTCGCGTTTTTTAAGGAAATCTATGGCTTCGAGCAGTTCGCTTGAGTTCAGACCGAATTTCGACTGATCGCCTCCCGACATTTCCCATTTACCGGAACCGGAACTTGCAATTTTTATGCGGAAACCAATGTTGGGTTTGATTTTCAACCGTTTGGCAATGTCGGATATCAATCGGAGTTCGTTGAGTTTCTCCACAACCAGATAGATACGCCGACCCATTTTCTGCGCCAGAAGTGCCAGTTCTATGTAATTGGCATCCTTGTAGCCATTACAGATAATGAGTGCGTTGGCAGCTATGTTGGTGGCGAGCACGGCATGGAGTTCAGGCTTTGAGCCTGCTTCCAGACCAATGTTGAATTTCTTTCCGTGGCTCACGATTTCCTCAACCACGGGGCGCATCTGGTTTACCTTGATGGGATAAATGATGAAATTCTCACCCTTATAGTTATATTGTTCCGAGGCTGTCTTGAAACAGCGTGATATTTTTTCGACCCTGTTGTCAAGAATGTCAGGGAAACGGAGCAATACCGGGCAGGAGATGTCACGCACCTGAAGTTCGTCGACAACCTCCTTTAAGTCAACCGGATAGGAATCCTCACGCGGTGTCACAACCACATGTCCTTTCTGATTGATGGAGAAATATTTCATTCCCCAACCGTTGATGTTATACAGTTCAGCACTGTCCTCAACACGCCATTTTCTCATTTCTGTTATATGCTGGTTTGTGGGTTACTTATATTTTGTTTGCAAAGATAGTCAAAAGTTTTTATTATTTTTTTTCTTATTGCAATTATCTTTCAATTCGCACGATCCACACCCGTCGCCACGGGCGTCAGACCTCAGGCGACGCACCAGATAGACCACGGCAATACCTACTATGGCACCCACGGCTACCCACTGCAAAATATCGGAGATACTCATTTTGACAGCTTTTTTAGTTGTGATGCAAGTCGGGCAGGTGTCAGATCGGCAGGATACTTGTCGAATGGAAACAGCACCTTGCATCCTGAGGCATAGTTGCTGCATCCGTAGGCTGTTTTTCCTTTGACAATATGACCTTTGCCGCATGCCGGACACGGAATCTGGTCAAATGATTTCACTACTGTCCGTTTTTTCTTCTCGCCGCCACCGGCGCGACTCTTGGGCTTTGGCTCCTCAGCCGTTTTATTCTGCTCAGTTACAATACGTTGCGAACTGGTATCCTTCAGAACATCCGTGACAATAGCAGTTATCTGCTCCTTCAGCTCGCTGATGAATTCCGAGGCAGAATAGGTGCCACGTTCAATGCGCCGGAGCTTGTTTTCCCATATACCGGTGAGACGAGCGCTTTTCAGCAGTTCCTCGTTGATGGTGGCGATAAGATCTATTCCAGCCTGTGCCGCCATGATGTTTTTTCGTTCACGGTAAATGTAGCGGCGTTTGAAGAGAGTCTCTATAATGGCAGCACGGGTCGAAGGGCGCCCTATGCCGTTCTCCTTCATGGCATCGCGCAGCTCCTCGTCATCGATATTCTTGCCGGCTGTTTCCATTGCCCTCAGCAGTGTACCCTCGGTGTAATATTTCGGGGGCTGAGTGGTTTTGGTGACAAGCGATGGGACATGCTCACCTGACTCGCCAACAGTGAACGGAGGCAGTATGCGGTCGTCTGACTCACCATCGACATTTCCCTCGGGCTGCAACACTTTGCGCCAACCCGGTTCGGTAATCACCTTACCCACGGTTTTGAACTCCTGCTTTTCAACCGTGCCGAGCACAGTGGTCTGTTTGTAGAGGCAATCAGGATAAAAGGCTGCGATAAAACGCATTGCAATCAGGTGATAGAGTTTGCGTTCATCTCCGACAAGCTGCGACGGAGATTCTCCGGTGGGTATGATGGCATGGTGGTCCGTGACCTTTGAGTTGTCGAAAACCTTCTTGCTCTTAGGAATCTTTGAGGCGAGCACAGGAGCGGTATAGTCGGCATACGGGGTCATTTTTTTCAGAATCACCGGCACCTTGGGGTAGATGTCATCGCTCAGATAAGTGGTGTCGACGCGCGGATAGGTGGTCACCTTCTTCTCATAGAGCGACTGAATGAGCCTGAGAGTCTCCTCGGCAGTCATACCCCACCGTTTGTTACACTCAACCTGCAGCGAGGTAAGATCGAAAAGACGGGGTGGAGCCTCACGCCCGTTTTTCTCCGCTACATCGGTGATGGTGAACGGCTTACCCGTCACCTCGTCAAGTGCTTCCTGAGCCTTCTGTCGGTCCTTGAAACGACCGGAGGTGGCGTTGAACGTGACGTCGCGGTAGATGGTTTTGAGTTCCCAGAAATTTTCAGGAACAAAATTGTTTATTTCGTGGTGGCGCTGCACAATCAGCGCAAGCGTGGGGGTCTGCACTCGACCTATGGAGAGCACATTGCCCGAACTGCCATATTTGAGCGAGTAAAGGCGGGTGGCGTTCATCCCCAGAATCCAGTCGCCGATGGCGCGTGCGAGTCCGGCATGATAAAGATTATTGAAGTCAGCCTCCGGTTTCAGTTCCTGAAATCCCTTGCGGATTGACTCATCGGTAAGCGACGAAATCCACAGACGCTTCACGGGGCACTTGACACCTGCCTTCTGCATGACCCAGCGCTGGATAAGTTCACCCTCCTGCCCGGCATCGCCGCAGTTTATCACCTCCGATGCTTCGCCGATAAGTTTCTCTATCACAGCGAACTGATGCTCGATGCTTTTCTCCGGTATCAGCTTTATGCCGAACTTGGGTGGCAACATGGGCAGAGCGCCCAATGACCAGCGTCGCCACAGGGGTGTGTAGTCAGCCGGCTCTTTCAGCGTGCAGAGGTGACCGAAGGTCCATGTGACCCTGTAATCGCCCACCTCATAGAAGCCGTCACGTTTAAGATTGCTGCCGAGGATTGCTGCGATATCCTTTGCAACGCTCGGTTTCTCAGTGATACATACAATCACCGTTTGATTCCTCCATGGATTTTGCCGGTGAAGTCGCCATAGACGGTGTGGAAAATCACCTTACCGCCATCAGTCTTGGTCTGTCGCGGAAAGTCAACATCGACTGTCACCTTGCCATCGTCCTCCCACTGGAAGTAACGTTTGAAATCGATGCCGTCGATGTCAGTGGCGAGGAAACGGCTTCCACCGGGGGCTACAAGAGTCACGGAGTCCACACGCGATGAGGTGTTAGGCAGACTTGTCAGCCGCACGGTCATGCGGGTGACGCCGTCGCTGTTATCATTGCTGATCGCCAGCACGTCGATGGTCACGGGATGTGGCTGACGTTTTGTTACCGCTGTCTGTGCCGAACAGCTCAGATTAAGCATCAGCATCATAGCAGCGACAAGGAGTGACAATATTTTTCTCATATCATCTCGGTTACTGAATTGTTTTGGCTTCATTCCAGAGCGCATCCATCTCGGCAAGGGTGAGGTCACGCAGATTGCGACCTGCCTCGCGTGCCTTCCGCTCGATGTAGTTGAACCGGGCTATGAACTTTTTATTTGTCTTTTCAAGAGCGTTCTCCGGATTGATGTGATAGAGCCGGGCTGCATTGACCATAGCGAAGAAAATGTCACCCATCTCCTGCTCCATCTTAGCCTCATCCATCTTCTCCACCTCGGTGCTGAACTCGGCAAGTTCCTCGCGCACCTTGTTCCACACGTCGGCAGGCTGTTCCCAGTCAAAACCCACGTTGGCAGCTTTTTCCTGAATACGCTCTGCCTTTATCAGCGCAGGGAGAGCCGACGGCACACCTGAAAGTACCGATTTATTGCCGTCCTTCTCCTTCAGTTTTATCTGTTCCCAGTTCTGCTCCACCTCATGCGAATCGCGGACGCTTACATCGCCGAACACATGCGGGTGGCGGAAAATCAGTTTGTTGTTGAGCGCGTCGCAGACATCGACAATGTCGAACGCCTCTTTCTCCTCACCTATCTTGGAATAGAACAGTATGTGGAGCAGCACATCGCCCAACTCCTTGCGTATGTTGGCGTTGTCCTCATTGATAAGGGCGTCGCACAGCTCATAAACTTCCTCTATGGTGTTCGGGCGGAGCGACTCATTGGTCTGCTTGGCGTCCCAAGGGCATTTCACGCGCAGAATATCCAGAACGTCGATAACTCTGCCGAGCGCCTCTATTTTTTCTTCTCTTGAATGATGTTGCATTATTTTTCAGAATATTTTTTCATTCCATTCTCAAGCCAGAGAATGAATTCAGACAGATTTTCATTGTAAGAACGCGAGGGTGCCAGCGCATTGCCTTCGTTGTCAAGAATGACGTAAAGCGGCTGAATGTTACCGTGGAACTTGGTACGTTCCAGATAGCTCCACTTGTCACCTACGGTTTCAAGCACCAGAGTTTTTCCGTTCTCCGTAACGGTCACAGGCTCGGCAAGTTTTTTCTTGTCGTCGACCATCAGCTTGATCAACACGAAGTTCTCCTTGATGATCGTCTCCACCTCAGGAGTATCGAACACCGCCCCTTCCATCTTGCGGCAGTTGACACATCCGTAGCCTGAGAAATCTATCAGCACGGGGCGATGGTTGCGGGCTGCATATTCCATGCCGGCATCATAGTCATCAAACTCCTCGAAGTCACCGCCGGCATACAGACTGAAATCCTGAGTGTACAGCGGTGGAACGAAAGCACTGACACCTTTCAGCGGAGCGCCCCAGAGTCCGGGAATCAGATATACTGCGAAACTCAGTGATGCCAGAGCAAGGAAAAAGCGCGGTAAGGAAATGGTTTCCAGCGGAGTGTCATGGCTGAAACGGAGCTTACCGAGCAGATAAAGCCCTAACAATACGAATATCACCACCCAGAGCGACAGGAAAACTTCGCGGTCCAGAATACCCCAGCCGTAGGCAAGGTCAGCCACAGAGAGGAATTTCAGCGAGAGAGCCAGTTCGAGGAAACCGAGCACTACCTTAACCGAGTTGAGCCATCCGCCCGAGCGGGGCATCTCCTTCAGCCATGAGGGGAATATGGCGAAGAGGGTGAACGGCAGGGCGAGTGCCAGAGCGAAACCTGCCATACCAACCGCCGGACCTGCCATTTTGCCTGAGGTGGCTGCCTCGACAAGCAGTGTGCCTATGATGGGACCGGTGCATGAGAATGACACCAGAGCAAGGGTGAACGCCATGAAGAATATGGAGAGGATGCCGGTGGAGCTGACAGCCTTGTTATCGACCTTGTTACGCCAGCTTTCAGGGAGCTGAATGTCAAACGCGCCGAAGAATGAGATGGCGAAAACCACAAGCAGCACGAAAAAGGCGAGGTTGAACACCGCGTTGGTGGCAAGTTCGTTCAATTTGCCTGCCCCGTAGATACCTGTTATGGCGAGTCCGAGCACAAGGTAGATGACAACGATGGATGCTCCGTAGATGATGGCATCGCGCACCGACTTGGCACGGTTGTTATTCTTTTTGAGGAAGAAGCTGACCGTCATGGGTATAAGCGGCCACACGCAAGGAGTGAGCAGAGCTATCAGTCCGCCCACAAACCCCATGGCGAATATGTACCACCACGGTTGAGCGGATACTGAAACTATGGCGTTGTCGGCAGATTCGGGATAGGTCACCGGAGCCCAAAGATCAAGTTTCGTCTCGGTGTTTTCCACTGAGGCAACTTTTTCTGCCACCTCGGTTTCCTTTTCATCAACCTTAGTCTCACCCTTGGAAGGAACGGTCACGGCAAGTGAGAATGATTCCTTCGAGGGAGCTATGCAGGTCATGTCGTTGCATCCCTGATAGGTGATTGTGCCGGTAATGGGACCCGGATCAGGCGATGTTATTTTGTAGGGCACCGTGAAACTGACATCTTCGTTCCACCAGCTTAGTTTCAGATGAAACACCATGTCGACTTTCTCGATAGGGTTGCGCGACGGGGTTATGTCGCCGAACTCTATGCCATCGGCATGATTGAACGTTATGGAAGTAGGACGGGGTCCCCCTTCGGGAAGCGAAAGTCCGTAAAGATGCCACCCGTTCTCAATGGAGACGTTGAAGCGTACCAGACCCTCGGTGTCGGAAATCTTTTCAAGCTTGGTGGTCCATGTGATAGGCTCCACCATCTGCGCGGATGCCATCATCACTATCGCAATAAGCAACGAAAAGGTTGTTATGATTTTTTTCATATTGCATCGGTTTTTATACCGCAAAGTTACTGAATTTGGCGCTATCCTCAAAATTCTTTTCATGATTGTGAGTAAAACTCTTGAAGTTTTTCTTACCTTTGCACAGTTAAACCCCAATATCAGTAAAGCCCACGAATCATGGAAACAATCAGCTACAAGAATGTTGAAATCCTGCGCAAGGAATTAGTAGTGCTCAAGCATGTCGACCTGACGGTGGAGAGCGGCGAGTTCGTTTACCTGATAGGCAAAGTGGGCAGCGGCAAAAGCAGCCTGATGAAATCGATGTATGCCGAAATTCCGGTGTTCGATGGCAAAGCGGAAGTGCTGGGTTATGACATCATAGGCATCCGGCGCAAGGATATTCCCATGCTGCGCCGCAAGATAGGGATAATCTTTCAGGATTTCCAACTGCTGACAGACCGGAATGTCTATGACAATCTCCACTTCGTTCTTGACGCTACCGGATGGAAGGATTCGGTGGAAAAAGATTTAAGGATTGAGGAAGTGCTAAAGCAGGTAGGCATGGCAAACAAGTCATACAAAATGCCGCATGAACTCTCCGGAGGAGAACAGCAGCGTGTGGTCATTGCACGCGCCCTTCTCAACAAGCCGGAACTGATTTTGGCTGACGAGCCTACCGGCAACCTCGACCCTGAGACCGGCGACATGATAGTGGCATTGCTTCACGAAATCTCACAGAACGGCACCGCCGTGGTGATGGCTACCCACAATCATTCATTCGCTGCTAAATATCCCGGCAGGGTACTTTGCTGCGAGAACAAGCAGGTCACGGCACGCGACGCGTCAGAACTTGATGACTAACTCAGCTGTCAGCAGATTGTCGAAACCCTTGGGGTAGATGGTGTTGGAGTGATAGAAATGTTTCTCATAGTTCACACGAACGTCAGCGTGAACTTTTTTGTAGGCATAAGTCAGTGTACCACCGATGGTTATACGGTTTACGGCAGCATCGGTTATTGTCACCCGCCCATCGAAATCGGGCTTGCCGTTGCAGTTGTCGGTCATACCGTCGTAGCGCCCTTGCACTGACGCACCGTTAAACATTGCAAATCTGACCGGAAAGGAATAGTCGGCGAACAGAACCCATGAATGGGTGCCGTCGAGATCAGGGATGCTACAGTAATGTTTGTTCATGTACTCTCCCTGAAGCCACCATCTGCCACTTTTCCACGCCATTGCAAAATCGACGTTGTTGAAACGCACGGCGTATGGGGCAATGGTTTCATAACCGACTGAAAATATGAATTCCGACAGTCTGTACTCAGCTTTGGCAGCGTATGAAAAATGTTTTGACCACACGGTGTGATCCTCCATTGCAGCCGAGTTAAACGCACCGGCTTCAAGCGTGAGCGGCAGGCGGCTGAAAGCGTATCCGAACTTGACACCCGTACCGCGATAGTTACATATCTGCTTCCCTATGAACGAACGGTTTGAAAACAGATAGTTGCCGGGAGCAAAGAACGGCTCAACGCCGAACGGCATCCTGAACTGACCTGCCTGCAGATATAGTTCTTGTGTGAAATCCAACCGACCCCAAGCATCAAGAAACTGCATTTTCCCTTGATTACAGAGGTCGACCTGTGCGAAATAACTGATTGCGGGAGCAATCCTGCCGCCAAGTGACAAACGTGCATTACGCACCTGAAAACGCGACAGATCATTGTCAAGATCTGCCTCGTAACGCGCACGGATGGCTCCGTGAAACTCCGGCATATAGTCAATTTTCACGGTTTCCTCTGCCGCAATAGTCAGACTGCCGAGTGAAAGCAACACGCCTAAAACTATCTTTTTTACCGACATGATAAGCTGATTGATTGACTGTTACAAACAAAAAAGAAGGTGCCGGAGCAACCTTCTTTTTTATACGTGCTGTTTTTTATTATCCCTCGAGGATTAAGCGGGGATTGAGTCAGTAGCTGCAGCAACTTCGCCTTCAACGATAGTGTCACCGTCAATAGTAGCTTCTTCTACTTCAGCAGCAACTTCTTCGATGGGAGTTTCTTCAGTAGCTTCAGTTTTCTGTTCTGCGTTGTTGCAAGCAACGAAAGAAAGACCTGCGATAACAGCAAGAGATAAAACAAACTTTTTCATTTTCTTGTGGATTAAAATAATAAAACAATAATTTGAGTTTCAAAAACGGTACAAAGGTAAGATAAAAAAAACATATCATCAAATATTTTTGATTTTTTTTTCATCTCACTCCATATTTTCTTAAAATTTATTCTTTTTCAGCGATTGAATTAGCCATTTTCACTGCCTTGCTGATGTGGTCGCAGATGTTTTCTTCGCCAATAAGTTTCTCCACATTAGCGTTTATCAGAGACTGACGAACGTTAGGACGCACACCTGAAAGCACTATGGCGATACCTTCGTTATGCGATGATTTAATAAGGATTTCAAGGTTGTGGATTGCCGTGGAGTCAATGAACGGCACCTTTCGCATACGGATAATTCTCACCTTGGGCTTATTCTGAATTGCGGAACGCATGAGTTCATCGAATTTCGTAGCGATTCCGAAGAAAAACGGTCCGTCGATTTCATAGACTGATACCCCTTTGGCAACCTTGAGAACTTCATGCTGGCTCAGGTCAGTACCCTCGGCGGCATCAAGCTGCTCGCTGTAAACCTTGATTTCTGAGTTCTCCATGACACGGCGCAGAAACAGCACCACAGCTAATAAAAGACCTATTTCGATGGCGATGGTAAGATCGAAAATCACGGTAAGGAAGAATGTCACCAACAGCACCGAAATATCGCTTTTCGGAGCATGGAAAATCCCAACCACGGTGCGCCATCCGCTCATGTTGTATGCCACTACCATCAGCACGGCGGCGAGGCAGGTCATAGGCACAAGATTGATCAGCGGCATCATGAACAAGAAAATCAGCAACAGCACGATAGCGTGGATGATGCCGGCAACAGGGGTGCGTCCGCCATTGGTGATGTTTGTCATGGTGCGGGCAATAGCGCCGGTTACAGGTATGCCGCCGAACAGGGGCACAGTTATGTTTGCTATGCCCTGCCCTATCAACTCGGTGTTGCTGTTGGTGCGTGAGCCGGTGATACCGTCAGCCACGGTCGCGGACAGAAGCGATTCGATTGCACCCAACACCGCTATGGTGAACGCCGACGGCAACAGGTTGTTGATGGTAGTCATGTTGAACTCCAGTCCGTGAGGCATAGGGAGGTCAGTGGGCATGTTGCCGAATCGCTTGCCGATGGTCTCAACCGTGTATTCCGGCATATAAATCTGCACCACATAAACGCCAAGCGTGACAAGGATTATGGCAATAAGCGCCCCCGGAAGTTTCGGAGATATTTTCGGAGTCACAATTATAATAATGAGTGACACCAGACCCACTGCCATGGTGTACCAGTCGACGCTGCCGAAGTTCCGGAAATACATTCCCCACTTGGGAATAAACTCACCCGGAATGTTTTTCAGTCCCAGTCCGAAGAAATCATTGATCTGGGTTGAGAAAATCGTCAGTGCGATACCTGCCGTGAAACCTACCACAATAGGATAAGGGATAAACTTGATGACCGTGCCCAGATGGAACAGACCCATAATGACCAGTATCACGCCCGCCATGCAGGTTGCTATGGCAAGACCGGTCAGTCCGAACTGCGCTATGATGTTATATACGATTACGATGAAGGCACCTGTGGGTCCGCCAATCTGCACAGTGTTGCCACCGAGAGCCGACACCATGAAACCGCCTATGATTGCGGTTATCAATCCTATTGTCGGGCTGACGCCTGATGCTATACCGAATGCAATTGCCAAAGGCAACGCAACAATCCCCACAACTATGCCGGCTACAAAGTCGGCTTTAAATTTTGCTAACGAATAATGACGCAAAGCGCCTAATGATTTGGGGTGAAAATCAATTGAACCTGAAACTCTCATATCTTTTTTCTTAGAAACAGGTGCAAAGTTACACACTTTTTAGCAAATACGGAGCCTCAGACAGGCAATTTTTCGCTCCAACCGTCATAAATTGACCAATTTTGAAAACTTTTGACGTACTATGTTGTTTACTTTTTAAGAAAATTTTAACTTTGCATACTCCTATTTATTAATCAAACAACATCATGTTATGAAAATTGCAAAAAGAATTATCCTCGTTATCGCACTGATAGCAACGTTCTCCTTCACAGCTAACGCACAGTTCCATTTCGGTATCAAAGCAGGTGTATCAATCAATGAACTTAAATTCAACGAAAACGTTCTCAACTCAAGTAACCGCACCGGATTTACCGGCGGTGTTATGGCTGAATTTACAGTGCCCGTTATCGGCATCGGCTGCGATGCATCAGTGATGTATGCCCGCCGCTCATTTGATGCGACCTACAACAACACCACATCAACTTACAACCGTGACTACATCAACATTCCCGTGAACCTGAAATACAAAATCCAGATTCCTGTGGTAAGCAAAATCATCACCCCCTTCATAACCACCGGTCCTGACTTCTCAATTCTCGTATCAAAGAAAAACATTGAGAATGCATGGAGCAACAAAAAATTTGATACTGCATGGACAGTCGGTGCGGGCGTTCAGCTGGTAAGCCACGTTCAGATTGCAGCCACCTATGGCTGGGGACTCTCCAAATCTTCATCGCAGGACAGCAATCTCGCTCTCTATGGCAAGAACCGCTGCTGGACCGTAACAGCCGCATACATTTTCTAAAAGCCATCTATAAAAACCTACGGGGGCTGTGCCGATCTGTTTTGGCACAGCCCCCGAGTTATAATTATATTTGTTAAGGCTGGGGAACGGGGTCTGAATCATTCTCCACATTCCCGGAGGAACTTGAACATGGCGTCAAGTTCGGCTTCGGATTGCTCTGCGAGCAGGAAGTGACCGGCAAGCGGAGCGGTGTAAAGCGTTTTTGGCGCGGTTATCTGATTGTAGACGGAATATGTTGTTGTGGGCGCACAGGTTATGTCGTTGAATCCGAAGGCATAGAATCCCGGTGCGCTGATGTTGCGGGCAAAATTGACCGTATCGTAATAGCTCAGATTTTCAAACAGTTGTGGAGTGCGGTTTTTCTCATCTTTGAATATATGGGGCCATCCGCCGGCTCGTCCGTGGGCATATCCTGCGAGATCGCTCATAGCCGGGAAGTTAGCTACTACAAACTTCACTGAATTGTGGAGCGCGCCAACCGCTATTGAAAGGTAGCCGCCCTGACTGCCTCCGTAGGTGGCTACGCAACCGTTGAATTCAGGCAGTGTGGCAATGAAATCCACAGCAAGCACCGCTCCTTGGATAACCCGGTTGTAATAATAGTTGTCACGGCGCTCCATGTTCATGGTGGGATAGCTGCTCAGAACACCTCCGTCGAGGCCGCGGTAAATATCGGCATCAAGATTGTTTGGTATGGAATGAATACCCACTGCCATTGCAATGGCACCTTTCTCGGCTAACTTGACCGGGGCATCGATGGGATATGTTCCTGCACCGGGATACTGCACTATTGCCGGATATTTCCCCTCGGCTTTGGGGATGGCGAGCATGGCATAGAAGCGGGTTCTGGGACTGCCTACACAGTAGCTTACCTGATAAACGTTAACTTTTTTGGTGCATTTTTCGGGCAACAGCACCATTTCGGGATTGAGCGGAGTGCTTCGGGCTATTGCCAAGCGGGTCTCCCAGTACGACATGAAATCTTCAGGATATTGTGTGGTGGGAGTTATTTTCTCCGGTGAGAAACCTATGGTTCCGGAAGCTGAATAGCTGTGTCCGCCGACTTTGCACGACGCCTTGCAGCGCAGGAATCCGGGCTTTTTCATGGTTCCACCCTTCACCGTGGCAATGCCGTCTTTCACCTTAACCTTGCCTTTGATGGTGTATTCCATCAGGTCCTCTCCAATTTCATATTCCACGAAAACACCGCTTAAGCCAACATTGCTTTCGGTGAGCATGAAGGTGAACGATACCGGTTGACCGACTTCAGCGGTCCAATGTCCGTCAGCGGGTGCCACACGCAGTTCGACCATGTCTGTGACACGCGCCTGACAGCAGAATGTCATAAGCGCAAAAAGTAAAAAGATTAATTTCTTCATATATCTGATTATCAGTTAATTAAAGTTTTTCAGGGAAATAGTCGCTTATGAGCCAGCGCACCCACTTGGGCAGACTTGCCACAAGCTCATGATATTTCTTGTTGGATTCGCTGATGCCCTGCTGTTTGCCGCGCTGAAAATATCCTTTCATTTCGTAGTTCATACGGGCTTCGCGGTCGTTCAGTGCTTTTTTCAGGTCGTCAACACGTTTCCGCTCCACTTCCACAGCCTGCTCGGCTTTCCTCTTCTCCTCAAGGTAGCCATCGCGGAGTTTGCGCATGCGGGTTATATTCAAGCGGCTGTTGCAGAACCGGAAATAGACGCCGCATGATTTGCAGCGCACCACAGCGTCACGATCTTCAATGGAGGTGTTCGATGACCATCCGCAACTGGGGCATTTCACAGTGGAGTATGACAGGGCACCCAAATCTATATCCTTATATTCATCTGTCAGTGAAAGGATTAGGCTTGAAATCTCAGTTTGGGCAGTTGAGTAGCGGTACTTCTCGCTATTGTCGAACAGCGTTTCATAAACTGCAGCGAACAGCGTGAACGGTTTGTTTGCGAGTCGGTCACCGAAAATTCCGAGTCTGACCGCATTGTTCGAGTATCGGCGGAAGATGTCGCCATGCTTGGTAAATACCTGATCCAGAATCTGATGCAACAGAATAATGTTACGGTTCACCTCGGAGAGAACCTTCTCATCTTCCGAGAAACTGTCGTGGAGAACCTTGCGCAGTTTATCCTCAGTGCCCCATATTTCAAGGGCGTCCTCAAGCAGCGGGTCGCAAAACCGGGGAGTATTTTCATCGAGTCGGTACATGCCGGTGGCACGCGCCACTATTGAAAATGTCTGGGCGTAGGTGACAGGGGTCAGATAGCCCATTTTCAGCTGACCGGTAGCTTTGTCGAAATAACCGTCGAGCACCAGTCTGCCCAGACCTATGTACATTGTGCACAAGTCGGTATAAATCTCATTTTCCATGAGTCCGCGTGGTGGCGGAACATTTATGCCATTGATATATATGACCTTATGGCATATCTCATGCGCCAGAATAGCCCGACAGGCAATCGCGTTGCCGACATAGCGTTTGTCAACCATGATTGGTATTCCGGTCAATGAGTAGTCATTGACAGTGCAACCGGCATTGTTGTCAGGCACGTTGTCGAACTTGCAGGTGGGTACACATCGGTCAAGTCCTACATATTCCAGAATCGATTTTGCGCCCCTCTCAAGGTCGGCATTATTCCGAAACCGGTTATCAGTATCCGTGACAGTGTATGCTGTACGGTGCAACACAGGCACCTTCTCCTCTAACTTCCTGAGGTAAGCCAGTATGGTTCGCGGTGTTAAATTCAGTTGTTCCATTTGCAAACTTACCAAATTGTTGCAACATAGGCAAGTGAATCTGCTTCATTTTGGAAAAAAATAAGAAGGTGTGCCAAAATTTTCATTTTGACACACACTACTTAGCTATGTCGGGGTGAGAAGACTCGAACTTCCGACCTCCACGTCCCGAACGTGGCGCGCTGCCAACTGTGCTACACCCCGATTGGCAATTTCCGGTGCAAAGTTACTAATTTTTTTTGTTTTGGAGAATTTTTTGACAGATTTTTTATCTGCGTTCCTATAAAGAGAAACCTGCAGTGTCACGGCTCTTGACGGAGGCGATAGTTATTTCGCTGATATTCAAAGTCTTGAGGTGCTGATTTAAGCGCAATTGTGTCTGCCATTGGGTCGTAGGTGGACTTGATGGCTTCCCAGGTTACGGTTTCGGCTACGGGATGTGGCAAAGCACCGGTATATTTGACCGGCAAACCGAAATGAGTTGAGACGGCGTCAATTGCAGCCATTGTTGCACGGATTTTCCCGTCTTTGGAATAACCGGCAATGTGAGGAGTGGCTATGAACGCTTTTTCGAGCAACGGAAGCGATATCGCAGGCTCGTTTTCCCAACAATCGATGACCACGCCTGAGATATTGCCGTTTTCAAGTGCCTTCAGGAGTGACTGAGTGTCGGTTATGGGTCCTCGCGCACTGTTGATTATCAGCGGCTTGCGTTCTACCTTATCCAGAAACTCGGTTGTGATGAGATGATGAGTGGCATATTCACCTGAAGTGTTATGTGGTGTATGTACGGTTATGACATCGGCTTCCCGGGCTATATGGTCAAGGCTTACAAACCCGGCATCACCTTCGGCTGCCTGACGTGGAGGGTCGCAAAGGAGTGTTTTCATTCCCAAACCGCGAGCCCATCTGTCAACGATGCTGCCTACATGCCCTACCCCAACTATTCCGAGAGTTATTTCATCAAGCGGACGGTTGACGGTTGACAAAATTGACGCCATTACATATTGAGCTACTGCCGGCGCATTGCATCCGGGCGCATTCACCACTTTTATACCCCTGCTTGTGCAATATGGAATGTCAATATGGTCGGTTCCTATGGTTGCGGTTGCTATAATCTGACATTTGCTATCCTTAAGAAGCTGCTCGTTGCAACGGGTCCGGGTGCGTGTTATGAGCGCATCGGCATCGCGCATCGCTTCAGGAGTGATTTCATCGGGCGAAAGGTAGCGCACATCGGCAACATTGTCGAACACCCCTTTTATAAACGGTATTTGCTTTTCGATTATTATAACAGGTTCCATAGATAGATGGCTATGTAAGGGAGTATGGTTGCAACGATGGCGAGATAGGAGCGTTTGTGGCGACGTTCGGCAAAAAAGTGTGCTATCTGATAGGCTACCGCAAGGTTAAGCACCGGCAGATAGACAGTTATGGAATCGACATCAATCAGCATAAGGATGATTGTCGAGAACATCCACAGGAGAAATACGCTGTTGTAGGCGCGTATGACTGTGTTGTAGCTCAGAAGTTTCATCAGATTGCCTATCAGGAACAGTATGCCATAGACGGCTGTCAGCAGGATGGCGAACAGCATGGGTGGCTCAAGCGACGGTATGCCGTCGAAGATGGTGATCACCTCGGGCAGACGCAGTTGATCCACGGTAATGACACCGAATCCGAGTAAAATCCACAACAGTGTGATGACGCCGATTATTGCAGCGACAACAGACCTGATTGTCAACACCCGCATCTGAGCAAGTGCAAAGAACAAAAACGGCAGGTAGAACATAAGCGGCTGACAGAACAGCGCCCCCGATGTAATGAGGAAGAAAATGAGAAATATCCTCTTGGTTTCTTGCCTGCGCTCATAAACAGATAGCAAGAGAACGGTTTCAAGCACCATTATTATTGCCGCGAATGTTCCGCCATAGAACTGTCCGGTGACAGCGGGTGTAGCTGACTGTAACACCAAAAACATGGTGGCAGCAAGCCTCGACAACGATCTGATGGTGTTGAACTGCTTGATTATCAACACAATGGAGTAACCGAGGAGTATATTCAGCAACAGACTGACAATCAGCGATATGGCAGGCATAGTAATCCATTGCGATGGGGAGCCGAAAATCAGTCCGCCGTCAGCAGGCATCGGCTTTACGTCGCCACTGAAATATGCCACCGTTGTTGCCACAACCGACAGCAGCGCAACGAAAAAGAAACCACCCCGAATGTGGAAAAACCGGGTGATTTCGTTTTCATCTATGTATATGCCTCCACGCATCAGAGCAGGTCTTTGCCTATGTCGCTGCGAAAGTTCTTACCCTCGAAGGTGAGTTTATCCATTGAGCGATAGCTCTTTGCAAGTGCCGAGGGAATATCGTTCGCGATGGAACTGATAGCTATCACACGACCTCCGGAAGTGACCAGAGTACCTTCGTCGGTAAGCTTGGTTCCGGCATGGAACAGTGTGCTTTCAGTGATTTCATCCACACCCGTGATGACTTTGCCTTTGGGATATGAACCGGGGTAGCCCTGCGAAACTGCCATGACAGTAACAGCTGTATCGGGAGAAATCTCGAGGGGAGAATCGCCCAGATTTCCTTGTGCGGTTTTCATCAGCAACGGCAGGAGGTCAGATTTGATACGCAGCATAACCACCTCAGTCTCAGGGTCGCCCATACGAACGTTGTATTCGATTACCATAGGTTCGCCTTCAACGTTAATCAAGCCGAGGAAAATAAAGCCGCGGTAGGTTATGCCTCTCTCTTTCAAGCCATTGATTGTAGGGCGGATGATGCGCTCCTCAACCTTGCGCATGAATGTATCGTCAGCAAACGGAACCGGGCTTACGGCTCCCATGCCGCCGGTGTTCAGTCCGGTGTCACCCTCGCCGATTCTCTTGTAGTCTTTTGCCACGGGAAGTATGCGATACTCGCCGGTGCCGTCAGTGAGAACGAAAACCGAACATTCTATCCCCTTCAGGAATTCCTCGATGACCACTGTGGCAGACGATTTGCCGAACATGCCGCCGAGCATTTCTCGCAGCGATGCTTTTGCTTCGTTGAGATCATCGATAATCAACACACCCTTTCCGGCAGCCAGTCCGTCAGCTTTCAGCACATAGGGCGGTCGCAGCGATTCCAGAAACTCATCAGCCTCGGCAATGGAGTCTGCGGTGAAACTCCGGTAGCGAGCGGTGGGAATGTTGTTCTCTACCATGAACTTTTTGGCAAAGTCCTTGCTACCCTCCAGTGCCGCACCGGCTTTTGAGGGACCTGCTACGGGAATGCCGAGCGGTTCAAAATAGTCGTAAATGCCTGCAACCAACGGGTCCTCATTTCCTGCCACAATAAGATCAATGGCGTTCTCTTTCACAAATTTCTCTATTGCGGGAAAATCCAGAGGTGATAGTGCCACGTTCGTGCCGTAGAGTCCTGTGCCACCGTTTCCGGGTGCAATATAAAGATGGTTCAACGCAGGGCTTTGTGAAATTTTCCAAGCGAGTGCTGATTCACGACCGCCCGAACCGAGCAATAGAACGTTCATTGATTTCATTATTGATGTGAGGTTTTAACTGTTGATAATATTTATATTGTGTTGCAGATTAACTTCTATCAGATTTTCTTTTTCCTTTCACGGGTGCGCATGAAGGGACCCTCCTGAGGGGGGAGTGAGGGCGATTTCAGGTGGATGGACTTGAGCGCATCCACGTTTCGGCGGGCGGCAAGCGGATTTTCAGAGACCAGCTCTCTTTGCTTTGCAAATTCCTCGCGACGGTCTGACTGACGTGCCGCAGGGAATTTTTCGTCACGGCGACGGGGCTTGAATCCACCGCCCTTATCTGAAGCGTGATGAGCATGATCGCGGCGTTTCCCTTTCTCGCCATCCTTGAATTTGCCTTTGCCACGGCTATCCTTTCCGCCGAAACCCTCGCGGCGTGCCTTTGCTTTCCATTCGGTGTCAGAAACCCTACGTTTGGGCGCAGCTTTGTCAGCATGTTTCTCTTTGTTGAGCGAGCCTCCGCCTTTACGAAATTCGCTCATGGTGCCGTCGAAAATGACATATTCCTGCAATTCACATTCCAGCGAACCGTTAAGCAACGGAATCTTTACGGAGGGCGACAGACCTATGGCTGCGAAATATTCCTTGCGATAGCCTATTACCCACGCATCGTAGCCTTTGAATACGAATTTCAACCTGTTACCGAGCGTTGAATAGAGTCCGGTCATATCCTCGGCGGTGATACGCTCGCCATAGGGCGGGTTAGTCACAAGAATACCACCTGCCGGCGATTCGGTCCACTGCGAAATGGGCTTCACCTCAACCTCGATCTGCTTGGTCATGCCTGCGCCACGGATGTTTCTACGCGCTATCTCAACAGCCTTGGGCGAAATGTCGGCGCCTATTATCGGCACCACAATCTCGCGTTCGCCTGAGTCATCGTTATAGATTTCGTTGAACAGCTCCTCATCGTAGTCGCTCCACTGCTGGAAAGCGAACGACTTGCGGTAGACACCGGGATTGATGTTAGCCGCAATCAGCGCAGCCTCCACCAGAAAAGTGCCGGATCCGCACATTGGGTCAACAAACGGGCGGTCGCCCTTCCAGCCGGTAAGCATGATTATTCCTGCCGCAAGCACCTCGTTGATGGGAGCCTCGGTCTGCGCCTCACGCCAGCCGCGCTTGTGCAGCGATTCACCCGATGAATCGAGCGAAAGAGTCACACGGTCGCCTGACACATGCACATTGATGATAACATCCGGATCAGTTACACTGACCGTGGGGCGCTTGTCTGCCCCGTAACGGTCCTTGAACCAGTCCACTATGGCATCCTTGACACGGTATGTGACGAAACGCGAGTGGGTAAACTCATCAGAGTTCACCACCGAATCAATGGAGAACGAATTGTTGACCTTCAGAATATTCTCCCAATCATACTCCTTGACCATGTCATAAAGCGAATCAGTGTCCGTGGCTATGAACTTATGGAAAGGTTTGAGAATACGCAAAGCTGTGCGGCAGCAGAAATTGGCTTTGTAAAGCATCTTGAGGTCGCCCTTGAAAGAAACCATGCGGCGCCCGGGGGTAACCTCGGCGGCACCAAGGGCTGTCAGTTCCGAAGCGAGGATATTTTCCAAGCCCTGAAACGTTTTGGCGACCATTTCAAATTGACTGCTCATCGTGATAAAAAGCTGTATATAATAATGTGAAACTCCAACAGTGACGCAAAGTCATTTTACTAAAAAAGTCCGGCATTATGGCGTCGGACTTTTGTGTAATCTTCAAGTAGAAATTTACTTTCTGATACCTAACTCTTTCTGAGCAATGATTGCGCGGTAACGGTTGATGTCTTTCTTGATAAGATAATCAAGCAGGCGGCGACGTTTACCAACGAGTTGCTTAAGAGCGCGTGCAGTTGTATAATCTTTGTGATTTGACTTGAGGTGTTCAGTCAAATGAGCTATACGGACTGAGAATAATGCAATCTGTGCTTCAGGTGAGCCAGTGTCAGTCTTGCCCTTACCGTATTTCTCAAAGATTTCTACTTTTTCTT
>CAMWVE010000029.1 GCA_947177685.1 uncultured Porphyromonadaceae bacterium
TCCGCTACAAAGGCATCGTCTGCGACCGTTGCGGTGTGGAAGTCACTGAAAAGAAAGTACGCCGTGAACGCATGGGTCACATCAAACTCGTTGTACCCGTGGCTCACATCTGGTACTTCCGCTCGCTTCCCAACAAAATCGGCTACCTGCTCGGACTCGCGTCAAAGAAACTCGACGCAGTCATCTACTATGAGAAATACATAGTAATCCAGCCCGGTGTTGCCGAAGAGCAGGGCGTAAAGGCAATGGATCTCCTCACCGAGGAAGAATATTTCGACATTCTCGACAAACTTCCCAAGGACAACTACCTGCTTGAAGACTCTGACCCCAACAAATTCATCGCCAAGATGGGTGCCGAGGCAATCTATGACCTGCTCGTGCGCCTCAATCTCGACGACCTCGCTGACGAACTCCGAGCCATCTCTGAGAAAGAAGGTTCGCAGCAGCGCAAAACCGAAGCCCTCAAGCGCCTTCAGGTGGTGGAATCTTTCCGCGCCTCAAAGAACAAGAACCGTCCCGAATGGATGATTCTGCAGGCAGTTCCCGTGATTCCCCCCGAATTGCGTCCCCTCGTGCCCCTCGATGGCGGTCGTTTTGCCACATCTGACCTCAACGACCTCTACCGTCGTGTAATCATCCGAAACAACCGTCTGAAACGACTCATTGAAATAAAAGCTCCCGAAGTGATTCTCCGAAACGAGAAACGCATGCTTCAGGAAGCCGTTGACTCGCTGCTTGACAACTCACGCAAATCATCAGCAGTCAAAACCGAAGCTAACAGACCCCTCAAGTCACTCTCTGACTCACTCAAAGGTAAGCAGGGTCGTTTCCGTCAGAACCTCCTCGGTAAACGTGTCGACTACTCCGCACGTTCAGTTATCGTTGTAGGTCCCGAGCTGAAAATGCACGAATGTGGTATCCCCAAAAACATGGCTGCCGAGCTCTACAAGCCCTTCGTGATCCGCAAACTCATCGAACGCGGCATTGTAAAGACCGTGAAATCAGCCAAGAAAATCGTTGACCGCAAGGAACCCGTGGTTTGGGACATCCTCGAACATGTAATGAAAGGTCATCCCGTACTGCTCAACCGTGCCCCCACACTTCACCGCCTCGGTATTCAGGCATTCCAGCCCAAGATGATTGAAGGCAAGGCAATCCAGCTCCATCCCCTCGCTTGTACCGCGTTCAACGCCGACTTCGACGGTGACCAGATGGCTGTTCACCTTCCCCTTGGCAACGAAGCCATCCTTGAGGCGCAGATGCTCATGCTCGGTGCCCACAACATCCTCAACCCCGCCAACGGTGCCCCCATCACCGTGCCCTCGCAGGACATGGTACTCGGTCTGTACTACATCACCAAGCTCCGCAAAGGCGACAAAGGCGAAGGACTCAAATTCTATGGTCCCGAGGAAGCCGAAATCGCTTATAACGAAGGTCGCGTGACACTCCATGCACCCGTCAGCGTAGTTGTAGAGGATATCGACGAGGAAGGAAACCCCATCACTCACCTTGTCGAGAACACCTCCGTAGGTCGCGTGCTTGTCAACCAGTATGTGCCCAAGGAAATCGGCTACGTTAACGAAATCCTTTCAAAGAAATCACTCCGCTCGATCATATCAAAGGTAATCAAGAAATGCGGTATTCCCCGTTCCGCCCAGTTCCTTGACGACATCAAGAACCTCGGTTACCGAATGGCATTCCAAGGCGGTCTGTCGTTCAACCTCGGCGACGTGATTATCCCTGCCGAGAAAGAAGCCATCGTTCAGGAAGGCTACGATCAGGTAGAAGAAGTGATGAACAACTACTCCATGGGTTTCATCACCAACACGGAGCGTTACAACCAGATCATCGACATCTGGACACACGTCAACGCCAAGCTCACCTCAGTGCTCATGAAGCAGATGACCGAGGCGAACCAAGGCTTCAACTCAGTGTTCATGATGCTCGACTCCGGTGCCCGTGGTTCTAAAGACCAGATCCGTCAGCTCGCCGGCATGCGTGGTCTGATGGCGAAACCGCAGAAAGCAGGTGCCGAAGGCGGTCAGATCATCGAGAACCCCATCTTGGCGAACTTCAAGGAAGGTCTGTCAGTGCTCGAGTACTTCATCTCAACCCATGGTGCCCGTAAAGGTCTTGCCGACACCGCGTTAAAGACCGCCGACGCAGGTTATCTGACCCGTCGTCTGGTCGACGTGGCTCACGACGTGATCATCCACGAAGAGGACTGCGGAACACTCCGCGGACTCGTCTGCACCGAAATCAAGAAAAACGACGAAGTGCTCGTGTCGCTTGGCGCACGCATCCTCGGTCGCGTATCCGTTCATGACATCATCGACCCCGAAACCGGCGAACTCATCGTTGCAGCCGGCGAGGAAATCAACGATGCCGCAGCTGACCGCATCGACAACTCCGCTATCGAAAGCGTGGAAATCCGTTCGGTACTCACCTGCGAATCCAAGAAAGGTGTATGCGCCAAATGCTACGGTCGAAACCTTGCCAACAACCGTCTGGTACAGCTCGGCGAAGCTGTCGGCGTCATCGCCGCACAGTCAATCGGTGAGCCCGGTACCCAGCTGACACTCCGTACATTCCACGTCGGTGGTGTGGCTTCGAACATCGCTGCCGTAAACTCCGTGACCTCACGCTACGAAGGTATCCTCGAAATCGACGAACTCCGTACCGTCAAGACTGACGATGTCGACGCTAAAGGACGCAACATCGAAGTGGTTATCGGTCGTCTCGGCGAACTCCGCATCATCGACCCCAACACTAAGATGATGCTCACCAACGCCAACATCCCCTACGGTTCGAAACTCTACTTCAACGACGGCGACAAAGTTTCAAAAGGCGACGTAATCTGCGAATGGGACCCCTTCAACGCTGTGATCATCAGCGAAGTAGGCGGTAACATCAAATATGAAAACCTTGCTGAAAACGTCACTTACCGCGTTGAATACGACGAGCAGTCAGGTCTGCAGGACAAGATTATCATCGAGTCACGCGACCGTGCCAAAGTGCCCGAAGCCCAGATTGTTGACAAAAACGGTCAGATTCTCAAAACCTATGCGCTCCCCGTGGGTGCCCACCTCATGCATGAGGAAGGCGACGAAATCAAACCCGGTGCAATTCTGGTTCGATTCCCCCGCGCTACCGGTGGCGCCGGTGACATCACCGGTGGTCTCCCCCGTGTGACCGAGCTCTTCGAAGCGCGTAACCCCTCAAATCCCGCTATCGTTTCTGAAATTGACGGTGAGGTGAAATTCGGCAAAATCAAACGCGGTAACCGCGAGATTTCCGTAATCCCCAAAATCGGCGATGAAAAGAAATACCTCGTGCCCCTGTCAAAACAGATTCTCGTTCAGGACAACGACTATGTACGCGCCGGAACACCCCTGTCCGATGGTGCCATCACTCCCGCTGACATCCTCAACATCATGGGTCCCACTGCCGTACAGGAATACATTGTCAACGAAGTTCAGGACGTATACCGCATGCAGGGCGTTATGATCAACGACAAGCACTTCGAGGTTATCGTCCGTCAGATGATGCGCAAGGTCAACATCCTCGATCCCGGCGACACCATCTTCCTCGAATCGCAGATTGTTGACAAACGTGACTTCATGGATGAAAACGACCGCATCTGGGGCAAGAAGAAAGTCCTCGATCCCGGTGACTCCGAGAATGTCAAGGAAGGACAGATCATCACTGCCCGCAAACTCCGCGACGAGAACTCATCGCTCAAGCGCCGCGACCTCAAGCTCATCGTTGCCCGTGACACCCGTCCCGCAACATCCGAGCAGATTCTGCAGGGTATCACCCGTGCCGCACTCCAGACATCTTCATTCATTTCTGCCGCTTCTTTCCAAGAAACCACCAAGGTACTCAACGAGGCAGCCATCAGCGCCAAAGTTGACACCCTCGAAGGCATGAAAGAAAATGTCATCTGCGGTCATCTTATCCCTGCCGGTACAGGTCTCCGCGAATATGAGCGCCTGATCGTGGCAAGCAAAGATGAAATGAATCCCCTCCTCGAATCAGAACCCATCGACGTTGAAGCCGAAGAAATAATCCGTTAATTCTTCGTCCACAGCTATAAAACCAAGAGGGTGTGTCAAAATGCAAATTTTGGCACACCCTCTTAAGGTTTATCAGATGGCTTATTATGACACATCTTTTTTGGGGTTTGTCAGAAGGCTTGTTACGACACATCTCCGCTTGAGGTTTATAAACCTCCTCATTGATTTGTATATTACCCTAATTATTTGTACTTTTGTAGAATAAGAAACCACAATGAACCCGGCACCTGAAACCAAACCATCGCTTTACCTCTTTCCCGTTCCCCTCGCTGACGGGGCGCTCACCGATGTGCTCCCTGAGCGCAATTTGCATCTGATCAAGCAGTTGCGCTATTTCATAGTGGAGAATGTGCGTTCAGCGCGCCGTTTTCTGCGAAAGTGCAGTCGCGATATCGACATCGATTCCATCACCTTTTTCACCCTCAACGAGCAGACTCCGCCCGCTGAAATCCCACCCATGTTGCTCCCCATGGAGCAAGGCAACAGCATCGGCGTCATTTCCGAAGCCGGATGTCCTGCCATAGCTGACCCCGGTGCAGATGTGGTTGCAATAGCTCAGCGCAAAGGCTATGACGTGGTGCCGCTGGTTGGACCCTCAAGCATACTCATGTCGCTGATGGGCTCCGGTTTTAACGGACAGAGTTTTGCCTTCAACGGCTATCTCCCCATCGAAAAATCAGCCCGTGCGCAGAAACTGCGCGACCTTGAGAAGCGTTCTGCCCGTGAAAATCAGACCCAGATTTTCATCGAGACCCCTTATCGCAACAATAAAATGATTGCCGACATTGTGGCGGCACTCTCTCCGCAGACCCTCCTTTGCGTGGCAGCCGACATCACCGGTGAGCGACAGTCAATCATCACACGTTCTGTCCGCGAATGGAGCAAAATCAGTTATAGCTACGACAAAATCCCGGCAATTTTCCTGATATGCCACGCCTGAAATTCCCATCGGTATCATTTGACCAGCCATCGCTGTTCGATGAATTGGATCTGACTCCGGTCGACAATCGTCCGCAGTCATTCCGGTTCATATCGTTCGGCAGCGGCAGCAGCGGAAACTGCGCCTATCTGGGCAATAACGATGACGGAATCCTTATCGATGCCGGCGTCAGCCCTGACACGGTTATACCGCAGCTGAAGCGCCGTGGCATCGACCCGACGGCAATCCGTGCCATCTGTCTGACCCATGACCATGCCGACCATGTCAGGTTTGTCTACAAATTCGCAAAAAAACTGCAGAAAGTTGCCGTTATCTGCACCCCAAAGACACTGGGAGGAATATTCCGCCGGCACTCCATCACATCACGTCTGAGAGATTTCCACCGTCCCATCTACATCGAGACACCGTTCAACGTAGGGCGTCATTTCCGGATTACTGCTTTCCAGACCCCCCACGATGGCACTGACAACGTAGGATTCTTCATTGAACTCGCCGGCAAAAGCTTCGCCGTTGCAACCGACCTCGGGCATGTCACCGATAGGGTCGAATTCTATCTGCGTCAGGCAAACCACATCATGCTCGAGTCGAACTACGACCTCCGGATGCTCCACAACGGTCCTTATGCCGCATATCTCAAAGCGCGTATTGCAGCCGAAAACGGTCACCTCGACAATGCTGACGCCGCAGCCTTCATCGCATCCATCTGGTCGCCGCAACTCAAACACCTGTTCCTCTGCCATCTCTCGCACGACAACAACACACCTGAGGTCGCGGTGCAGACCATGACCGACGCCCTGACAGCCAAGGGAATCAAGGTAGGCGACGCCTCGCTGAGCTTAGAAAATTCTATGGTCGACCTCCGGCTCGTGGCATTGCCCCGCTTCGATGTAACCCCCCTTTACATCCTGACATGAAAAAATCTTTCTCCCTGAATTAACTTTTTCAAAGTACTTCGGTCTAAGAAAAAGAACATCACGCAACAAAGGACTATTTCCACATATCCTCATGAAAAAATTTATTTCATCACTCCTGTTCTCGCTCCTGTCAATCATCTCTCTGTCAGCATATAACATCAACGGAACAATAATCGACGAAACCGGCGAACCACTCCCGGAAGCAGGCGTCAGGCTGCTCACCGCGCGTGACAGCGCTTATGTCAAAGGGTGCGCGGCTGACATTGACGGCAAATTTTCACTCACCGGAATCCGCGACGGAGCCTATCTGCTCGAACTCAGCTACGTCGGCTACAACACGCTCCGTAAGCCTCTCCGTGTGAAGGGAGCCGCACTGAATCTCGGCAAACTGACACTCTCCGAGTCATCGGTCATGCTCAAGGAAGCCGTTGTAACAGGCGTGAAAACACCCGTAAAAGTGATGGAGGACACTGTGGAATTCAATGCCGACTCCTACACCACTCAGCCTAATGCCGTTGTCGAGGACCTCCTCAAACGACTCCCCGGTGTGGAAGTCGACACTGACGGCAAAATAACCCATAACGGCAAGGAAATCACAAAAATACTTGTCGACGGCAAGGAATTTTTCAGCGATGATCCAAAGGTGGCGTCAAAAAATCTCCCGGTCGAAATGGTCGACAAGCTGCAGGTGGTCGACCGGAAGAGCGATCTGGCTCGAATCACCGGTGTTGACGATGGAGAAGATGAAACCGTCATCAATCTCACTGTCAAGAAAGGAATGAAAAACGGATGGTTCGGAACAGCCGAAGCCGGCTATGGCACCGACTCGCGCTACAAAGCAACATTCAATGTGAACCGTTTCTGGAACGACAATCAGATAACCTTCATCGGTAACGCAAACAACACCAACGAACTCGGATTCTCCGACGGTAACGGCAACCGTTTCCGCCGCTTCGGAGGCTCTAACGGCATCAACAACTCGCAGCAGTTCGGCGTAAACTTCAATGTGGGCAACAAGGAAATATTCCGCGTCGGCGGTGATGTGATGTACTCCCACACGAATCAGGACACCCGCAAGCGCACCGAGCGTGTCTATAACTTTCCCGACTCTTTCCCCACCCAGTCATCGCGTGAGAATTCCATTGACAAAGGTCACAATGTCCGCGCTGATTTCCGTATTCAGTGGAACCCCGATTCATTCAACGTGTTCGAATTCCGTCCGCGCATGAGCTACAACATCAATGACTCCTACACTGACTCCGAGTCGGAGAACTACGCCTACGATGCCGCGCGCAGCATGGTGGCAAAGTCAATCAACAAAGGCGACTCCCACGGCAAATCATTCGAGTTCGGCGGCGAGGCAATCTACAGCCACAAGTTCCGCAACCGCCCCGGGCGATCGTTCTCAATGCAGTTGCGTTACCAGCTCAGCAATGTCCGCGAAGATGAAAACTCCTACTCATGGAACAAATTCTTACTCCTCGACTCGCTCAACCTCTATGACCAGTACATGGACAACCACACATGGAGCAACACCGTCCAGACCCGACTCACATGGACCGAACCCCTCGGCGACCCCAAGAAAGGTAACTTCCTGACATTTGCCTATCGTGTGCAATACCGCTGGAACAACGCCGACAAAAATGTCTATGACCATCCCGTCATTTACGACATCCTCGGACAGAACGACCCGCTTATAGACTATTCTCAGGCAATCTTCAACGACACCCTGAGCAACCAGTTCCGTAACGACTATTTCAACCAGAACATACGTTTCGGCTACAAGAAAGTAACCCGTAAATATAACCTCGATGCCGGACTGAGCTTAGTGCCTCAGATGTCACGCAGCCGCGACCTCATCCGTTCCGAACGCTCCATTCCCACCCGCTGGGTCTGGAACTACGCCCCCTTCCTGCGCATGAACTTCAAGTTCTCCAAGACAAGCTCCCTGAACATGCACTACATGGGGCGCAGCTCGCAACCCACCATGTCGCAGTTGCAGCCCGTCGCCGACTACTCCGACCCCTTGCGTGTGATTATCGGTAACCCCGACCTTGACCCCACGTTCTCCCACCACCTGCGCATGCGTTACCAGAACTTCAATCCGGAGTCACAGCGCTCAATCATGCTCATGCTTGACGGACAGGTGGTTCAGAACAGCATCGTCAGCCGCACAGAGTTTAATCCCGAAACAGCAGGGCAGATAACCACCTACGAGAACGTCAACGGCGTATGGAACGCCCGACTTATGAACATGATTTCAATGCCGTTCGGATCCAAGAAAACATGGCGTCTGAGCAACATGTTCTTCGGAAACGCAAGCCAGAACATCGGGTTCAACAACGGCAGCCGCAACGCACAGCGCAACTTCATGTTCAGCGAATCATTCGGACTCGCCTTCCGTCCTCAGAACCTCGAACTCGAACTGCGACCCTTCTACCGCCTGCAATATCTCACCAACTCCATCTCCACGGCTAACAACTCCACCGTACATAACTATGGAGGCATGTTCAACGGCACATACTACACCCCCATAGGCATCGTTCTCGGCACCGACCTCAACTATACCGCGACATCGGGCTACAGCACCGGCTACAACACCCGGTCACTCCTTTGGAACGCCTCGATAGCCTATCAGTTCCTCCCCGGTCAGGCTGCCACCATAGCCGCAAAGGCTTACGACCTGTTGCAGCAACGCTCTGCCGTGCGCCGCACATCAGCCGGCAACTACACTCAGGACACCGAGTATAACACCCTCGGACGCTACGTCATGTTCTCATTCACCTATCGCTTCAACACATTCGGTAAAGGCAACGAACCCGCCTCTCGAAACTATCGCAGGTTCGGTCCCGGCGGTCCCGGCGGACCCGGTCCGCGATAACATGAGTGACCATGATTTCTCGATAATATAAGGGATTATGATTTCTTGGAATCCTTGGCACGGATGCCACAAAATCAGCGCCGGATGCCGCCACTGCTATGTCTATCGTGAGGACGCCGCTTTCGGAGCTGCTTTACCCTCAAGCGAAGTGAGGCAGACAGCCTCATTCAATCTCCCCTTGAAGCGCGACAGAAAAAAGAACTGGAAATATCCGGCAGGCACACAGTTTGCCCTCTGCTTCACCTCCGATCTGCTCATCGAGGAAGCCGACCCGTGGCGTGATTCCATTTGGGACATAATACGTCAGCGGCAAGATTGCACCTTCTTTTTCTTCACCAAGCGTATTGACCGGTTGGAAAAGTGCCTCCCGGAGGATTGGAACGACGGCTACGATCATGTAGCCATCGGATGCACCGTTGAAAATCAGGACCGGGCTGACCATCGAATGCCCATTTTCCTCTCCCTTCCCATAAAACACAGGCTCGTGATAGTAGCCCCCATGCTTGAGCGGATCGACCTGCGGAGCTACCTCGACCCTGCGCTCATTGAAGAAGTTTCAGTCGGAGGAGAATCCGGCAAATACGCCCGTCCATTGGATTATGACTGGGTCCTCGACATGCACGCCCAGTGCCAAGCCGCAGCCGTACCATTCACCTTCCATCAGACCGGCTCATATCTAATCAAAGACGGGCGCACCTACCACATCCCCCGCGAGCATCAACATTCACAAGCCAAAAAAGCCGGTCTCAACGACGTCACTTTCCCGAAGTTAGGATAACCGTTCCCGGTTTTTTTGAAGAATTTTGAAAAAAATACATTCTCACTGAACCTTTTTCCGCTCTCGTTTGTATTATAGATATAGCAAGAACAAAAGCAAGAAATGTGATAATGATTGGTTTATAACGAAATTAAGGCTGTCGTGATGACAGCCTTTTTTCGTTGTGGTTTACTCCACTGTCCACCACCGGGCTTATGCCGCGTTAAGTTTCCCTCGCTGTCATTGTTTACAAAGTTTTTAAGTAGAAATTTGTTTCTTTAACAGATTTTTAGTTACTTTGTAACATAATGGCTGACTATGCCATTTCACCAAAGTGTAAAAGCATCATGGCTGAGACATTATTAGAAATATATGCCCGTAGTTTCAAGGACAACTGGAACATTCCGGCATTATCGGAATATGGTCAGAAAGAGGTTCTGACCTATGGTGATTTCGCAGAGAGAATTGCGCGTATCCACATGCTCTACAAGCACTTGGGAATAACTCCTGAGGACAAGATTGCGCTGCTTGGAAAGAATACCACCTCATGGATTGTGGCTTTTTTCGGCACAATCACCTATGGCGCCACAATTGTGCCTATTCTTCACGAATTCAACCCTGTGGACGCACAGCACATAATCAATCACTCCGATGCACGCCTACTTTTCGTGGCTGACAAAATCTTTGAACAGCTCGATTATTCTGAACTCAACAATCTCATAGGAGCTATTTCGCTCAACAGCCACAAGGTTCTTGAGGAAACTGATCCGGAGAATCACCCCGTGGCAAAAGCGCTCCATTCGCTGACGCACTTTTTCAATAAAGAATACCCCCACGGATTCAGCGGCGATGACATCCGTTATCCGGTGCTTCGTCCCGAACATCTTGCCGTAATCAACTACACGTCAGGCACTACCGGTTTCTCAAAAGGTGTGATGCTCACGCATGACAATCTGCTCGGCAACGTGTCGTTCGGCATCAGCGTCGGACTACATTTCCGCCACTCACGGTGCCTGTCGTTTCTGCCGCTCGCACATGCCTACGGGTGCGCTTTTGACATGCTTACCCCCTTTGCAATAGGCTCGCACATCACCATCTTCGGAAAGGTGCCGTCGCCTACTTTGCTTGTGAAAGCGATGGCAGAGGTGCGTCCCGATCTGATAATCAGCGTGCCGCTGGTGCTGGAGAAAATCTACAAAAAACGGATTCTCCCCATGATTTCGCGCCGGCCAATCAGACTTGCCATGGCTATCCCGCTGCTTGACACTGCCATATATTCCAAAATCCGCAAACAGCTTGTCGATGCTTTCGGCGGAAACTTCATTCAGGTTATCGTGGGTGGAGCGCCTCTGAACCGCGAGGTTGAGGATTTCCTGCTGAAAATCAAGTTCCCGGTCACTGTGGGCTACGGAATGACCGAGTGTGGTCCTCTGATCAGCTACACCTTCTACAAAGATTTCAAGCCCGGCTCTTGCGGGCGCACGTTGCCCAACATGGAGTCACGCATCGATAGTCCCGACCCGGAACATGTTCCCGGCGAGATATGTGTGCGCGGTCAGAACATGATGGCAGGCTATTACAAGAACCCTGCTGCCACCGAGGCTGTGATTGACAAGGACGGCTGGCTCCACACCGGCGATATGGGTGTACGCACCCCTGACGGCACTCTTTTTATCCGAGGACGCAGTAAGACCATGCTCCTCTCTGCCAGCGGACAAAATGTCTATCCGGAAGAAATCGAGGCGAAGATGAACAATATGCCTTACGTCAGTGAAACTCTTGTGGTTCAGCGTGGTAGCGGCTTCGTGGCGCTGGTCTATCCCGACCTTGAACAGCTCGATGCCAGTGGCTTGACCTCAGCCGAGCTGCCCGCAATCATGGAAGAAAATCGTAAGGAACTGAACAAACTTGTAGCCCCCTACGAGCAGATTGCAGCCGTGGAACTGCGCCCCGAAGAGTTTGAAAAGACTCCCAAAAAGTCAATCAAGCGCTATCTATATCAATAATCGCTGCGACATCAATAGTCACGGCTCATCCACCGTCACGGCTACATCCGCAGTCACGGCTGTTTTTGGACTGGGATAGGGAACTTTGAGAACAGCACCTTGACGGCTTTGGCTATGCCGGATAAGGTCTGGAGTTCGCTGTCGCCATTGTTAAGAATGGTGGCTACTGAAGCTGTATAAACCGGTTCCTCCTTTTCAATGTTGACAAGGTCCATGGTCAACACACCTTCCTTATATATGCTTGGTACCCATTGTGTTACGGTGGTGTACTGCGGATAGTAATAGGCGCGTGGATATATGAACACCGGAACGACTCCGTTCACGACAGGACCATGTCCGGGAAATACTCCGGGACGCGGCAGTGGCGGAGGAAGCGGTCCAACGGGTGGGGGAGGCACAGCCGGTCCCGTCTGAATGGTCTGTGTCACAGGCACATTGACAAGCTCTTTCTTTACCGTAAGACCAATGTTTACCAGAAGCGGTGAATTCGGGTCCTCGGTAAAACCACGTTCCGTCAGTTGCTCGCGAATGGCAGCTGTGATGTTGTAATACGACACCATCGACATGCCCGGTGGCAGGTCACCGTCACGCGGACTCACCAAGCGGAAAGTATGATATGAACTGAGGTCGGCGCCAACGTAAGTCTCACTGTTGGTCAGTGTGTAGGAGCTGCATCCTGTAAGTGCGAATAGTGCAGTTACAATGCCAATAATCAGAGTTATTCGTTTCATAATCAATTGTTAATATCCAATAAGGTTATGATAATAACGCCTGCTGACGCCATTAAGTTCATTAAATCAAGTGGGTGGCTGTCAGATAACGCCGTGGTTAACAGCCGGCTATTCTCATAAATCAGTTTTCGACCGTTCCGGAACTCAATTTTTGGAAAGGCGTATAAAAATGATGAAAAAGTTGAAAAAATATAATTTCGTGTGTAATTGCTATTTGTTGGGTCACAGGTTTTTTGTAACTTTGTAGCTTAATTCATACAAGTACATCTATCAAAGGTAAAATGTCAGATTTCAAACCAATCAAAAGCGCCCTCATCTCTGTTTTCCACAAAGATGGGCTGGACCGTATCCTCAAGTTGCTTCATGCTGACGGTGTGAAACTTATCTCCACCGGCGGAACACATAAGTTTATAACCGAACTCGGACTCCCTTGCGTAAAGGTTGAGGATATGACCGGACTTCCCTCCATTCTCGGAGGTCGTGTGAAAACCCTTCACCCCACCGTTTTCGGCGGCATCCTTGCTCGCCGTGACAATGAAGGCGACAATGCGCAGGCTCAGGAATTTGGCATTGAAATGATTGATCTGGTGATTGTTGACCTCTATCCTTTCGCACAGACAGTAGCTTCAGGCGCATCGCATCAGGATATCATTGAGAAAATCGACATAGGCGGTATCTCGCTGATTCGTGCGGCTGCCAAGAACTTCAACGATGTCACCATTGTGGCTTCAAAGAATCAGTATCAGCCCCTGCTTGACATCCTTGAAACTCAGGGTGCCAAAACCACACTCGACCAGCGACGCACGTTCGCCCGCGACGCTTTCGCCGTAAGCAGCCGCTATGACTCGGAGATTTTCAACTACTTTGACTCTACCTCCGGCAGCGAGCCTTCAGCACTGCGCATTGCCATCGACGGCACAAGCCACCTGCGCTACGCCGAAAATCCTCATCAGAAAGGTTGTTTCTTCGGTCATCTTTCAGAGGTGCTTGAACAGCTCCATGGCAAAGAAATATCTTACAACAACCTTCTTGACATCGATGCAGCCGTGGCGCTGATGGATGATCTTGACAGCTTCAACACTCCCGCCTTCGCCATCCTCAAGCACAACAACGCCTGTGGAGTGGCTATGCGCGACACACTGCTGCAGGCATGGAAAGATGCTCTGGAAGGCGACCCCGTGTCAGCGTTCGGCGGAATCCTTATCGCCAACCGTGAGATCGACGCCGAAACAGCTGCCGAAATCAATAAAATTTTCTTCGAGGCTATCATCGCACCTGCCTATACCGCTGAGGCAATGGAGATTCTGTGTCAGAAAAAGAACCGCATAATTCTGGTTCTGAAAGAACATAAGCCAGCACGCCTCAAATTCCGTTCAGCCCTGAACGGCGCACTGGTGCAGGAAACCGACACCAAGATCGAAACTCCTGAAGAACTCCGTCAGGTGACCGAAAAAGCTGTCACCCCCGAACAGATCACTGACCTGATTTTCGCCAACGTCATTGTAAAACACTCCAAGAGCAACGCCATTGTGCTTGCAGGCAACAAACAGCTGTTAGCCAGCGGCATTGGTCAGACCTCGCGTGTCGACGCTCTGCGTCAGGCTATTGAGAAGGCAGGCAGCTTCAACCTCTCGCTCCAAGGTGCCGTCATGGCGTCAGACGCCTTCTTCCCCTTCGCCGACTGTGTGGAGATCGCCCACAAGGCAGGCATAGCCTCAATCATTCAGCCCGGCGGTTCCATCCGTGACAACGACTCCATCGAATACTGCAACGCCAACGGCATCGCAATGGTGTTCACCGGGTTCCGCCACTTCAAACACTAACAAAACTCCCTAAACAATAACTTCAAACAACCATCCTATCAAAATGGGAATATTCTCTCTGACAAAAGAAATCGCTGTTGACCTTGGTACAGCCAACACCATCATCATACACAATGACAAGATTGTCATTGACGAACCCTCCATTGTGGCTCTTGACAAGCGTACCGACAAGCTGATTGCCGTGGGCAAGGAAGCACAGCTCATGCAAGGCAAGGAGCACGAAGGAATCAAAACCGTGCGACCCCTGCGCAAGGGTGTCATCGCCGACTTCAACGCCGCCGAGCTGATGATCCGCGGTCTGGTAAAGAAAGCGAGCAGCAAGAGCCACTGGTTCTCCCCGTCGCTGCGCATGGTGGTGGGTATCCCCTCCGGCTCCACTGAAGTGGAAATACGTGCTGTGCGTGACTCCTCGGAGCATGCCGGCGGACGTGACGTCTACATGATCTATGAGCCTATGGCAGCCGCGCTCGGCATCGGTCTTGACGTTCAGGCAGCCGAGGGTAACATGATTGTAGACATAGGCGGCGGTACAACCGAGATTGCCGTGATTTCGCTCGGCGGCATAGTGTCGAACAAATCGATCCAGATCGCCGGCGACGACCTCACCGACGACATCATCGGTCACATGCGCCGCGCTCACAACGTGCGCGTGGGCGAGCGCACAGCCGAACTTATCAAGATGAACGTAGGCTCCGCGCTGACCGAACTGGAAAATCCCCCGGAGGACTATGTAGTCCACGGTCCCAACCAGATGACCGCACTCCCCATGGAAATTCCGGTGTCGTATCAGGAAATATCGCACTGCATCGAAAAATCAATCTCCAAAATCGAGGCAGCCGTGTTGGGCGCACTGGAGCAGACCCCTCCCGAACTTTACGCCGACATTGTCCGCAACGGCATCTGGCTCGCCGGTGGTGGCGCACTGCTGCGCGGTCTCGACAAACGACTCACTGACAAAATCGGAATCCAGTTCCACATTGCCGAAGATCCCCTGCTCTCAGTGGCTAAAGGCACCGGCGTGGCACTCAAAAACATCAACAACTTCTCTTTCCTCATCCGATAACCGTCGCTGATGCGCAACCTGCTCAATTTCATAATGCGTTACAGCTCATGGCTGGTCTTTGCCATCTATGTGCTTCTGTCGTGCATCATGATTTTCCGCAACAATCCCTATCAGCAGCACGTCTACCTCTCGTCAGCCGGCGCGGTGGCATCGACTGTCTACGATGTCTCGGACAATGTCACATCCTACTTCCATCTCCGCGGCATTAACGAGGAACTCCAGCACCGCAACGCCGCCCTTGAGGCTGAGGCTATTGCCCTGCGCAAGGAAGTGCAGATGCTCAAGGAGCTGCAGTATGCCGACACCATGACACTGGTGGAACCACTTCAGCCCTACCGCTTCATCATAGCGCACGTCATCAACAACAGCATCTACCGCCCCTACAACTACATCACCATAGAGAAGGGCTCCCTTGACGGCGTCAAGCCGGAGATGGGCGTGGTCGATCAGAGCGGAGTGGTGGGCATTGTCAATGTGGTCTCAGACCACTACGCCCGTGTCATTTCGCTGCTCAACCCCAAGCTGCCCATTTCGTGCAAGCTGAAAGGCACCGAAGTGTTCGGCTCACTGGTGTGGGATGGTCGTTCGCCACAGGAAGCGCTGCTTGAGGAATTGCCCAAATATACCGAGTATGAGCTGGGCGACACCGTCATCACAAGCGGATATTCAGCGGTTTTCCCTGCCGGAATACCCGTAGGCACAGTAATTGACGCCCACAAGGGTAACGACGACAACTTCTTCACCCTGCGCGTCAAGCTGCTGACTGACTTTTCGCGTCTGAGTACCGTCAGGGTCATTGCCAACGACATGAGCGAGGAACTGCGAGTTGTCGAAAATTCCGACCCTGATACAAAACCAACCTATTGACCTATGACAAAGACCGTTATCAGCTTCCTCATAATGTTCATCATTCTGGTGCTCGCTCAGGCGGTGGTATTCAATCACCTCGTCCTGTGGGGGGTAGCCATACCGTTGGTGTTCATATACTGGATTCTCAGTCTGCCACTGACCACCGACAACCTGCTGATGCTCTCATTAGCCTTTCTCATGGGGCTTACGGTCGACGTGTTCTCTGACACTCCGGGGCAGAACGCCCTCGCATGCACCGTGCTGGCAGCCGTGCGCAAGCCGGTGTTCCGCCTCTACTTCCCCCGGCAGGAGGACCTGACCGATGCCGAACCCTCGATGGTGTCGCTCGGAGCGCCGGTCTACATGAAATATGTGATTACCCTCACTGCCATCTATTGCACGATATTTTTCGTGATTGAAGCCTTTACCTTTTTCAATTTCTGGCGGCTGCTGTTGCAGATTGTCTGCAGCACCGCCCTGACATTCATTCTTATACTTGCCGTTGACAGCATAACACATATCACCCGTGAGAAAAGACTATAACCTCGAAAAAAGAAAATACGTCATTGGCGGTTTCTTCGTTATCGTCGCCCTGATTTACATTCTCCGGCTTTTCAACCTTCAGCTGGGTGACTCCAAATACAAGATTTACGCCGAAAACAACGCCTTTCTCAACAAGACGGTCTACCCGTCGCGCGGTCTCATCTATGACCGCAACGGCGAGCTGATGGTGTTCAATCAGCCTGCCTACGATGTGATGATCATTCCGCGCGACGTGCATGAGTTCGACACCATCGACTTCTGCCGCACGCTCAACATAACCCCTCAGCAGCTGCGCAAGCGGTTCGAGGATATGAAAAACACTGCCGGATATTCTTCGTTCACTCCGCAGCGCCTCATCACCCATCTCTCGGCTCAGGACTACGGACGTCTGCAGGAGAAACTCTACCGATACCCCGGTCTGTTCATCCAGAAACGAATACTGCGCCAGTACAGCAAAGGAGCCGCTGCCAATGTGCTCGGTAACCTCCGCGAAGTGTCGCCGGCTGACATTGAGCGTGACCCGTATTATCAGCGTGGCGACTACTGCGGTGACCTCGGTGTGGAGAAAAGCTATGACGAGCACCTGCGCGGTGTAAAAGGTGTTGAGATTCTGATGCGCGACGCAAACGGTCGCATCCAAGGTCGTTATCAGGATGGCGCTCAGGACGTTGAACCTGTTTCAGGACGTAACCTCAAACTTAGTCTTGACCTTGAATTGCAGCAGTATGCCGAGTCGCTGATGGTCAACAAGATAGGCGCGGTTGTCGCCATCGAACCATCCACCGGCGAGATACTCGCTCTGGTGTCATCGCCCACATACGACCCCCGCATGCTGGTTGGTCGCAAGCGCGGCGAAGGCTACCTCGCCCTGTCAAGAGACCCGCTCAAACCGCTCTATGACCGCGCCATAATGGCGTGCTATCCGCCCGGCTCCACGTTCAAACCCACTCAGGGTCTGATTCTGTTGGAGGAGGAAATAATCAACCTGCAGACCACCTACAGTTGCAGCCACGGGTTCATCTCGGGTGGGTTGCGTGTAGGCTGTCACGCCCACGGCTCACCACTGCCGTTGAAACCTGCCTTGCAGACTTCGTGCAACGCATTCTTTTGCTGGGGGTTGAAAGGTATGATTGACAAACGCTCGAAATATGGTACTTCTGCCGACGCCTTCGAAGTGTGGAAGCACCATCTGGTGTCGATGGGCTACGGCTATAAACTCGGAGTGGATCTCCCGGGTGAGAAGCGCGGATTCCTGCCCAACGCCGAATACTACAACAAAATCTATGGCGAGGGTCACTGGAGCGCCAACACCATCATCTCCATTGCCATAGGGCAGGGTGAAATACTTGCCACTCCGCTCCAGATTGCCAATCTGAGTGCTACGATAGCCAACCGCGGATGGTTTATAACCCCTCATGTGGTCAAGGAGATACAGGACACGCTGATTGCCGAGGAATACCGTCAGAAACATTATCCCACCATCGATGCCACCCACTACGATGCTGTTGCCGAGGGTATGCGCATGGCAGTCACCGGCGGCACATGCCGCATGGCTAACCTCAAGGACTGGGAGGTGTGCGGCAAAACCGGAACGGCTCAGAACCCGCATGGCAAGGACCACTCCGCGTTCATGGGGTTCGCACCGTATCACGACCCCAAGATAGCCGTGGCAGTTTATGTCGAGAACGCCGGTTTCGGCGCAACGTTCGGTGTGCCCATCGGCTCGCTCGTAATTGAAAAATATCTCAACCGCACCATAGCTCCCGAACGCAAATTTCTGGAGCAGAGAATGTTAGAATCAAATACAATCATTTACAGTGGAGTTAAGAAACACTAACACTCAGCCTTCGTTTCTCCATGGAGTCGACTGGTTCACCGTGGTTCTCTACACCATCCTCGTGGTGTTGGGCGCCATCAGCATCTATGCCGCAAGCTACGACTTCGACAACGCCAGCATCTTCTCGTTCGACGAGTTCTCAGGCAAGCAGTTGCTCTGGATTGCCCTGTCGTTTGTCATAGGGTTGGTACTGCTGCTGCTCGACCGCCGTATCTACGAAACTTACGCCTTCCCCATCTATGTGGGGATGCTGTTGCTGCTGTTGGTCACCATTTTCATATCTCCCAACATCAAAGGCTCACACTCGTGGATAGCCCTCGGACCCATGAGCCTGCAGCCTGCCGAGTTTGCCAAATTCGCCACGGCGCTGGCGTTGGCAAAACTGTTCGGCGGCTACAACTTCATCCTTAACGCCCGACCTGCCAACTACTTCCGCGCCCTCGCCATCATATTTTTGCCGGTCATGCTCATTCTGGCGCAGAACGAAACCGGCTCGGCGCTGGTCTACCTCTCGCTCTTCTTCGTGCTTTACCGCGAGGGTATGAGCGGACTCGTACTCTTTGCCGCAGCCTTTGCCGTGGTGATCTTCGTGGTGGCGCTGAAATTCTCGCAGGATATGATAATGGGCATAACCGTGGGTCAGTTCGCCGTGTTCATCATGGTCATGCTCCTGATGGTCGTGATGCTGGCATTTCATGCCAAACATACGGTCGCCGCGCGCAATGTTGCCATAGGATTCGGCGTGTCCGGGCTGCTGGTGTTCATTTTTTGCGAACTGGGGCTTGAGATCAACGGCTACATCTACTTCATCGCGGCGATAGTCATAGCGTCGGTCTACATAGTCGTGGAAATGCTCAAATCGGGCATAAAGAAAATGATGGTGACGGTGTTCACCGCCCTGATTTCCATCAGCTTCCTTTTCTCCATCAACTATGTGTTCACCACCGTGCTGCAGCCCCATCAGCAGCAGCGCATCAACGTCACGCTCGGCATAGTAGAGGACTTGCGCGGTAAAGGCTATAACGTAAACCAGTCAAAAATTGCCATCGGGTCAGGCGGACTTGCCGGAAAAGGATTCCTCAAAGGCACGCAGACCAAGCTCAAATATGTGCCCGAACAGCACACTGACTTCATATTCTGCACCATCGGCGAGGAGGAAGGATTTATAGGCACCATTACCGTTCTGGCACTGTTCATGATGCTGATACTCCGCATATTGGCTATTGCCGAACGTCAGCCCACAACCTTCGGGCGAGTCTACGCCTACTGTGTCGCCTCCTACCTCATCTTCCATTTCTGCATCAACATAGGCATGGTCATCGGGCTGACTCCGGTCATAGGTATTCCGTTGCCGTTTTTCAGTTATGGAGGCTCATCGCTCTGGGGGTTCACCTTCCTGATATTCATTCTGCTGCGCATCGATGCCGGACGGCGCGAATATCATTGACGCAAAAATTCCGGCATCAGCTGAACAAACCTGCCCTGTCAGTCGTTTATCTATCAAAGGGGATAGCTATCCCCATGCACTTGACAATCAATAACCAAAAAACTGACAGACGATGAACTCAAACACAGCAACACTGGCACTCGCACTTTTCGGAGGCATAGTAATAGGCGCCGCACTCGGTGTGGCATTCGCTCCCAAATCAGGCGCGGAAACACGCGATGACATCCGCGACTACATCCTCAAAAAACTTCCCGGCATCAAGAAAGACAAACTTGACCTGCTTGTTGAGGAAATAGCTTCCGAAATCAAGTCATAGATCATGGCAGGTGAGGCACCGCATCAGGTGCCTGAGTCACCCGCTGTCTGCTAATCGCTAACTGCTTACAATTACATTATGTCAAAGAATAACGCATCCCTGCTTGACCTGTGGGGTCTTGGGAAAAAATATGTGACTTTGAAATTCGAGTCGGCGCGACTGACGCTGGCAGAGAAAGCCACCATCTTTTTCGGCACCGTATTTCTGGGACTGACAGCCCTGATTTTCGTTGCCATAATATTTGTTTTGCTGATGGTGGGTGTTTGCAATCTTCTGGCTGAACTGCTTCCCTTCTATCTGGTCTGCTTCTCCGCAGCCGGCATCCTGATAGTGGTGGGACTGGTAATCTACTTGCTCCGTTATGTGTTAATATTCAACCCGTTGGCACGATTCTTCACCCAAATACTTTTTGATTATGAAAACGACAAGTAAGCGATTCAGGGGTTATTCCTTCAAGGAACTGCGTTACCGTCAGGTGGTGAACAGCGCAAAACAGCAGCAGGTGAAAGCGGGTATTGACGACGCTTTGGCGTCAGTCCGATCTTTGAAAAACGCTCTTTCCTCAAAGCATGAATATGAACCCGAGGAAAAACGACATTCAGCCGGATTGCTCAGTAAAGTCGACACCCTCATCGAGGTAGGTAACTATGCCGTTGCCGGTGTCAGCCTTTTCCGCTCCGTCAAACAAATCTTCGGGAAGAAATAGGATAAGTAATAAGTCAGAGTTACGAGTTACGAAGAAATTTAGGTAATAAGTCAGAGTTACGAAGTAATTCTGACTTATTCGTATCTGATTGTGCGTGACGGCGAAATAGTGGCGATAATCATTGAGGGGAACACCATTACGAGCCATGCTATGAGCAGAGTGCCGAGGTCTACGGCAATCAGGTGAAGGATGTTGAATTCCATAGGAACATGGTCCAGATAGTATGCCTCAGGGTCAAGCGGCAGCAGGTGGAAGTGGCTCTGCAGCAGAATAAGGGCTATGGCGAGGATGTTCCCGACTCCCATTCCCCAAAGCACTATTTTCATGGCAAGCAGCAGGAATATGCGCTGTATCTGGCTGTTAGCGGCGCCAAGTGACTTCAACAGTCCTATGGTGCGCACACGCTCCAGAATAAGTATGAACAGCGATGATACGAGGGTGAACGATGCCACCACTGTCATCAGTATTATTATGACCCACACATTGGTGTCGAGCAATTCAAGCCAACTGAAATACTGCGCCCCAAGGGTTTCCACTGTCACCACCTGCAGGGCGCATGGCACAGCGCCGGCATAATATTCCCTGATCAGACGCATTTGGAGTTTCTGCGCGTCGCCGGCTATGGCATCTGCCGGAATGCCGTCAATCATCAGATTGTTAACTGTCAGCGAATCAACTCCGTAGATGCCCTGAAGAAGCGCCGGAGAGCAAACGGTCATCATGCGGTCGCGCTCGCCGAACATGGTGTCATAGATGCCTGCAACGGTCAGGCGGCGCGCCCTCAGGTTGCCGTCAGTAAAGAAATATGCATAGACACGGTCTCCCAATTCCAGCGAAAGCTCGCGCGCGGTGGTTTGCGAAATGACTGCTTGGTTGAGGGTGGTGTCAGAGGAATAGTCAGGCAGATAGCCTTCCACAATATTTTCGCGGATAAATGGAAAATCATCGTCCGGGAGCCAGCCCATAAGAGTCAGCCCTACAAAGGCTGAATCGGTTTTGAGGATGGTGGTTGCGGTGATTGCAGCGCGCATCGTCACGTCATCGCCGAGTGCTTCATGCACCGCATTGACAATGGTAGAGTCGCACCGGAACAGGGTCGATGCGGGGTCGGTAAGCCCGTTTTCATCGGTTGAGGGGAGCGCGGTCACCGAGATTTGTGAGAAATAGCCCACCACTTTTTCCGTGATCGATTTCTTGAACCCGGTCACCACAGACAGTGTCAGTATCATCACCGCCACTGCCACCGCCATGCCCGTGACGGCAATCGTAACCCCCGGCGAACGTCGTCCGTCAGCCGGTTTCAGTTGCAGTCGCGATGCTATGTAGACAGAGAAATTCATTGTAATAAGGATTGAGCTACAAAGTTACTAAATTTTATGATAAGTAGATGTTTAAAATTGTTTGATATCAAAAGTTCATTGCAGTAGATGAAAATTTTACTTATCTTACTTCTCTTTTTGGCGCTATTTTGATTTTTTATCAGTCATGTAGCTCGCTACACTCCTTCTTCAAAATCAAAATATCTCTCAAAAATAGAAGCAATCTAAGTATAAACTAATTTTCAACATCTACTTATGCCGGCAGCACGGCTCTAAAATTCATGCGTCTGCTTGCATGATTGTCCCACTTTTTGTAACTTTGCCCACTGATTCAAAGAAGTATAACTAAACTGAAATATTTTGGATATTGACCCTTTACCGGCAACGGATGTTGTAGCTCAGGCAACCATGACAGGCGGACAGATTCTCGCGCTATGTCTTGCATTGGTCTGCCTGCTTTTGTCAGGATTCATTTCGGGCTGCGAAATAGCGTTTTTCTCACTTAAGCCCGGGCATGAGGAGGAGATAGAGGATTCTCCGCAGCGCGACAACATACTGGCACTGTTGAGCAATCCTGAGCGTCTGTTGGCAACCATACTCATAGCCAATAACATTGTCAACGTCACCATTGTCATGCTCTGCACATACGCGTTGTCGTCTGTGTTCCAACTGTTGCAGCCGCCGATTCTCAACTTCTTGATGCAGACGGTGTTGCTGACATTCCTCATTCTGCTTTTCGGCGAAATTATTCCCAAACTGGTAGCCAATAACGCGCCGCTCCGATGGGCTGAGCGCAGCAGTGTGGCGCTGAAGGTGATAGTGCGACTGTGCTATCCGGTGTCATCGTTGCTGGTAAAAAGCTCGGTGGTTGTCAATCATGTTGTGAAAAACAAGAGCAATGTGACTGCCGATGAATTGTCGAAAGCGCTGGAATACACTGAAACCGGTGATAATAAGGAAGATAAGCAGATGCTGGAAGGAATCCTCAAGTTTGGCGACACAACGGCATCGGAAATCATGACGCCACGCGTCGACATCACCGACCTCGACATCGGCATGAGTTTCCCCGAAGTGATGGAGATTGTCATTGAGAGCGGTTATTCGCGACTGCCTGTTTACGAGGGTACGCAGGACAACATAAAGGGTGTGCTCTACTCTCGCGACCTGCTGCCGTTCATTTCGCGTCGCGATGATGAGTCGTTCAACTGGCAGAATCTTATCCGTGAGCCCTATTTCGTGCCGGAATCGCGCATGATCGATGACCTGATGGAGGATTTCCGCAAACTGAAAATTCACCTTGCCATTGTCATTGACGAGTTTGGAGGCACCCAAGGCATAGTCACTCTGGAGGATGTGCTGGAGGAGATTGTAGGTGACATCAACGATGAATATGACGAGGAAGAGTCGTTCTACAAGCGGCTCCCTGACGATGCTTATATCTTTGAAGGCAAGACACTTCTGACCGATTTCTTCCGTGTGACCGGACTGGATGAGGATGACTACAAGGATGTCACGCAGGATGCGGAAACGCTTGCCGGCATGCTGCTCGCCATCAAAGGTGACTTCCCCAAGAAGAAGGAGCCGCTGGTCTACGGTCGATGCCGTTTTCTGATTCTCGACATTGAACATCACCGCATTTCAAGCGTCAGAGTGAAGGTGATGGATAGTATTCAGGAGTGATGAAAGCCAAGGTTTTACTGATTGCACTGATGGCGCTCATGATGATTTCATGCGGCGGCGGAGAAAGCGAAAATGCTGTTCCGAGGCGCTACGCCTATCCGCGCCCGGCGCTCTATCCGCAAACCTACGTCTCAGCCGGGGGCGCTCCCTCGCTTTCGCTCAATGCAGGTGCCGAAATTGTCGCTGACTCCCTTTTAAATAACGGTTCGCGTTGGGTGACAGTGGATTATCCGCACTACAACGGCTCGATCTATATCACTTTCCTTGCCACCACACCCGCGGAGTTTCACCGTGAGTTTGAGAACAGGATGGAGCGGATTGGGCTGAACGCGGGAGCCGGAAGCATGGAGTCGGTGACGGTAGCATCGGAAGGTGGCGGATTCCGGGGAGAACTTTTTTCAACCCGTGGCGAGTCAGTCAGCCCTGTACAGTTTTTGGCTTACAATAAGGACCTCACACTGCTCACATACGGCACATTCAATTTCCGGCAAGGGGTCGACGTGACCCGGACTGATTCACTTGCACCGGTGATAAATGCTGTCAGGAATGACATGATTCACCTGCTGAAACATCTCGATGATAAATGATTAACTTGATTCTCAACGGCACGCGGATAGCGGTGATGGATTTTGACGAGGCTGCTCCGTTGCTTGAGGGTGACACCTTGTTCGCCGAGCTGCAGAATTCGGCACGACGGCGCGAAAAGCAGCTGACACTGTTGCTGCTGCGCAAGCTTGCCGGCAGTGAAGTTGTGTTGCGGCATGATCCTGACGGTGCCCCTCTTCCCATTGGTGAGGGACAGCATGTCAGCATAAGTCACAGCGGGCACGAGGTTGCGGTAGCGCTGTCTGATTCACCATATATCGGCATAGACGTGGAGTCGCCGCGCGAAGCCCTACGGCGTGTGAGCAGTCGCTTTCTGAGCCGTAGGGAACAGGAGTATTACACCGACCTCAATCAACTGTTGCGCGCTTGGGTAATCAAGGAAGCTGTCTACAAAGCCATGCACCGCAAGAACCTGACTTCAAGCGAAATAGCTCTGTCGTGTCAGGAACCCGAAAATATGATTGACCATGCCGAAGTAGGCGACGTCCGTTTTTCAATAAGTTTGCATCATCTGCCTACCGACTCACTTTTAGGGGTGGCACGGGCAGTGAATAATAATTTCTAAAGCAATGAAAAAGAGTCTTTTGGCATTAGCTGCCGGAACGTTTGCACTCGGAATCGCCGAGTTTGTCATGATGGGAATAATAGGGAAGCTGTCGCAGGATTTAGGCGTCAGCATCTCTCAGACCGGGCACCTGATTTCGGCGTATGCCTCGGGGGTGTGCTTCGGAGCTTTTTTCCTGCTGTTCATGCGCAAGTACAAGCTGAAAAATCTGATGATGCTATTCGCGGCAGTTATTGCCGTCGGTAACATCGGGGCAGCTCTTGCGCCTGATTTCCACACACTTATGCTGGCACGTTTCATTTCAGGTCTGCCTCACGGTGCATTCTTCGGTGTGGGCGCCATAGTAGCACGTCGGCTTGTGGATCCGTCGCGTCAGGTGCAGGCAGTCTCCATCATGATTGCCGGCATGACCATAGCCACACTTTGCGGAGTGCCGATGGCAACATTCCTTACCAACAACTTCTCGTGGCGCATAGCCTTCGGGGTGGTTGGAGCGTCAGGTGTCATCACATTTGTCGCCATAAAACTGTTTGTGCCGCAGGTGGGTAAGCTTGATCCTATAGGTTTCTGGGGGCAGTTCCGGTTCCTGCGCACGTTGCCGCCATGGTTGATTTTCGGCGGTGTCATACTCGCCCAGACAGGTCTTTATTGCTGGTACAGCTACGTTGACCCGCTGCTTGTCCATGTCAGCGGCTTCACCACTGACGACCTCTCGTGGCTGATGGTGGTGGGTGGTGCCGGCATGCTTGTGGGTAACCTTTTCTCCGGCAGAATGGGCAACTACTTCAAACCGGCTGCCATAGCCTCGGCAATAATGTTTGCCGGACTTCCCACGCTGGCTGCCATCTACTTCTGCTCCACCATTTCATGGCTCGCCGTGGTGTTGTTGTTTATGGGAACCGCCATTCTGTTCGGTTCCGGCTCACCGCTGCAAAGCTCTATTGTGGGTTACTCCAAAGGGGGCGAGATGCTCGGTGCAGCTCTGATTCAGATAGCCTATAACGCCGGTAATGCCATAGCGGCATGGCTCGGAGGCATCTTCATCGCCCGCTACGACGACTACCGGCTCCCCACCGTGGCAGGCATGCCGCTTGTGCTGGCAGGAGCGGTAATGATTCTGATTCTCTATCGGCGATTTGAACGCGAAAAAACAAGGGGCTAAGACAACCCCTAAATAGACGGATGACTAACTGTACATCGCCTCGATTTCGTTGGCGTACTTCAGGTTGATGAATGGTCGACGGATTTTCAGCGTGTTTGTCAGCTCGCCTGTTTCCATGGAGAACTCACGCGGCAGCAGGGTGAACTTCTTGATTTGCTCGAATGTGGCGAACCCTTCCTGAAGTTTCTTTATGCGCTCCTCAATCATTTTGCGAATTTCGGAGTTCTTCACAAGTTCCTCAATCGAGCGATACTCAATTTTCTTTTTCTGTGCATATTCCACAAGCGCTTCGAAGGCAGGAATGATTATGGCTGTGACATACTTGCGCTGGTCGCCGATGACTGCCACCTGATCGATGAAAGGATCCTCGCCCAGTTTGCTTTCTATTGCCTGCGGGGCAATATATTTGCCGTTCGAGGTCTTGAACAGGTCTTTCAGTCGGTCAGTCAGCACCAGTTCGCCTTTCTCGTCGATGAAGCCGGCATCGCCTGTGCGGAACCATCCGTCGGAGGTGAATGCCTCGCGGGTCTCACGCGGCTTATTGTAGTATCCGCGCATGACGTTGGGTCCCTTGACTTCAATCTCGTTGTTGATGCCTATGCGCACCTGACAGCCTTTCAGCGGCACACCCACCGTGCCGAGTTCCCAGCCGGTGTGAGGCAGGATGGTGACCGATGCGGTGGTCTCGCTAAGACCGTAGCCTATGACAATGTTCACCCCTATGGAGTGGAAAAAGTCAACGATGGTGGGCGAGATGGGAGCGCCGGCTGTGGGGAAGAACACGCCGCGGTCCACACCCATGATGCGGCGCACCGGCATGAACACCTGACGGTTGAAGAACTGATATTGCTTCTCGAGCAACGCCGGCACGGATTTGCCTAACCGGCGATATTTCATGTTGCGGGCATGACCTATCTTCAGCGCATATTTGAACATCCACTTGCGCGGGCCTTTCATGCGGTTGAGCTTGTCGATGATGGTGGTGTAGGCTTTCTCGAAGAAGCGGGGCACCGTGCACATGCATGACGGACGCACTTCGCGCAACGACTGCTGAATATCCTTCGGATTGTTGTTGATGGCAATCTTGATGCCGGTCAGCAGGCAGAGGTAGCACCATGCCTTTTCGAAAATGTGGCTTACCGGTAGGAAACTCAGTGAAACCCAGTCCGATGACAGCTCGGTGAGCGTTTCCTGATGCAGACGGAGTGCCTCGTTGAAGTTATAGTGGGTCAGCACTGCACCTTTCGGCTCACCTGTGGTGCCGGAGGTGTAGATCAGTGTGGCAATATCGTCGGGGGTAGCCGATTCAGAGCGACGGCGCACCTCACGGCGGCAGTTTTCACCTGCATGAGCGCCTAACTGAAGGAACTGCTTGAAAGTCATGGTGGTGTTGTCGTCATGGTCACGCACCACATCGTCGTAGGTGACGATCATTTTCAATGAAGGAAGCTCATGGGCTATTGCGCGCGCAATGATATACTGCGCCTCGTTGCCCACAAATATAATCTGTGCTGAGGAATCTTTTACTATATATTTTACCTGATCCGCACTTGAAGTGGCGTAAATCGATACCGGAATGACGCGGTTTGCGTATGCCGCGAAGTCTGTCACGAAAATCTCCGGACGGTTCGCGGAGAAAACAGCCACCATTTGCTGCGGCTGCAGTCCGAGTGTTTCAAGAGCGCAGGCACATTGCCCAACTTCCTTGTCAAAGCGGGTCCACGAGGTGTCGACCCACTCGTCGCTGCCGGGCGATTTGAAGGAATAAGCGGCGCGGTCGCCGTATTTTTCAGCCTGACGCGAGATTAATGTTGTTAATGTATTCTGCATGATATTTCTTTTTCAGTTTGAAATACTTGGCAAAGGTAGTCATTACCCTGCAATAATATAACAACTGAACCGAAATAATGATGCCCGCTTAACACTTGTTATGATAAAAACAGAAAAAAAACAGCTCATTTTCTGATGATGAAGTTGATTATGAGCCATCCGCCCACAATCTGCAGCAGCATGCCGGGGATGCCGATGCGGAAATCCTGACATGCGAGCATCAGGTTTCCTGACAGTGCCCATTCGCCAAGTGTGCCGAGCAACTGGTAGCCCAAAACCACTGCCATGAGCATCCACAGCGATGCCTTGCGGAAATATGCTGCCGCATAGCCGGCTATTGCCGCAAGAAGGAGCGATTTCATCAGTATCACGGGCAGAATCGCCACGGCAGGCATGCCGAAAAGCCATGAGTTGACAAGTGGAGAGGCTATGGCAGTCATGACTCCTGCCTTCCATCCATATTTATAAGCGCCAATCAGCGTGAAGAAATAAATAGGCAGCCATGTGATGCCACCTTGCGGAACAAAATGGAACAACTGAGGCAGGACAACGTTGCCAACGATGAACAACGCTGCCATCATATAGGTTCTCGCACTGCTGAACGGTAAGGTCTGTAATCTGAGTGTTGATTGCATGTCAGTATAATAATAATGTGAGATTCAATCACAAAGTTAATAATAAATTCTGAAATTTCAACGGGTAAACCATATTTACTATCAACTAAAAACTAACAACTATCGACTAACAACTAACACTCCAACTCTTCAGCAAGCGTGCGGCGCAACTCGCGGATTTCGCGTGACATGCGCAGGTCAAGTCTTACGCCGATAATTGCGCCGATTACACCGCCCGCACATCCGCCTATGAACATCGACTCGTCAACACCATACATATAATATAACAGGCATGCGAGCACCGGCAGTGCCAGTATGTAGCTTGTGATGCGCATCCGCGAGCGGAGAATCTTGAGGTTGGTGAACGCTATCAGCATATCCTTCATTGACATGGCGGAAGGGTCGATCCGGCGGGTCCTGAAGTAGACCAGCCCGTTGATAACGACCGCACAGGGGAAGAACAGCGACATGATGATGGTGACAAACAGGTCGGTATGCAGCAGGCGCTCGCAGAGATATGGCATTATGGGAATGTAGATGATGCCAATGATGCAGAGCATGCGATATTTGCGCAATAGGCTGTCCTTGACCGATTTAGCCTGATTGTTGACAATCCGCTTGGTCATCTGCCGGTTCTGTTCGCTGAGCCGGTCTATTTCAATTCTCATGTTTTGCCATGAGTGTCGGAGGCTTTCCAAATCTATCTGTGCCATGTTAGGATATTGGTTTTGCGGTTCTTATTGTTGGGCAAGTTGCGAGAGCTGGGATTTAATGCGGTGGAGCCTTGACGCCACGTTGTTGCGTGAGAGACCGGTGATTTCGGCTATCTCATCGTAGGATTTCTCATCGAGCCACAGCAGAATGATGGCTCGGTCGAGCTTGCGAAGCCGGGTTATCAGCCGATACATTTCGCGCAGCTGTTCGGTGCGCTCCGAGTCGTCGGCAGGAAATTCCATAAGTATTTCAAGCGACTCCGTGTCGTCATGCCTGTGGTTTTTCCTGAAATAGGATATGCAGGTGTTGAGGGTGGTCCGGTAGATCCATGTCGACAGCTTTGAGTCGCCTTTGAACTTCTCCATCCCTTGCCAGAGGTTGATGGCAGTTTCCTGATAAAGGTCATTGAGGTGCTCGCGGTCAGTCGCATACATGTAGCATACCCTCATTATCAGGGCATGATTCTGCTCCATCATTTGCGTGAACTGTATTTCCTTTTCAGTGTGAGTCATCACTTTATTGGACGCGTCAGATCCGGAAAAATTGCACGTCGGCGGAAATATTTTTTCATTTCAGCCGGAAAAATGGTAAATTTGCTGACAAACTAATCAAAAGTCACGTTGATGAACGCAGAAATAATCAGAAAACTGATTGACGAAAGTATTGATCTGGTGCGACGGAACGACCTTGAGAACGCAATCCGCGTGTCGTCGCAAGCCACCATGTTAGCTTCGGCTGCATGGCGCGCCAAGTATGACGATAACGAACCGCGGCAGCCCGAGCTGGCTCTGGCACTGGAGACAGGACTGAACCACGCATTGCTTTTCTTCATGGTTGAGGAGTATGGCGAAGCCCTTAATCTGGCTGTCATGATGGACGTTATGGTCGACTCTGACGGAGTGGCGCCGCAGACGGTGGCGTTGCAGCTGATGAAGCTGCGCACTCTGGCTCTGGACTCGTTGCTGCATCTGCTCGGGCGACGTCCGGTCACCGGCGATCAGCAGCTGAAGGAGCATGTCACACTCAGCCTGCTCTACCTGCTCGGACTGACCTACTCCGCATATAACGATCTGATCAACAACGACTCCGGGCGCCCCGGCGATGAGGTGTTGCAGCATACTGAAGGGGTTATGCGCTATCTGACCGACAACGGCATGAAAATACCATCGCCCCTCGTCGATGTCAACGGCACCATGACCGACCCTCACCATCCAGCCCCAATTTTGGGCGACCTCATAGGCAGGATGCGCGCTGCCGGACTGACCGGAGAATGACGCCTGCCGGTCTAAGTTCGGTGCGGAGGAAGGGAGCTGTGGGGGAGTCCTGAAGGGCTACCTGCTCCGGTGTGCCGGTGGCAATGATTTCGCCTCCGTTTTTGCCGCCTCCGGGTCCCATGTCGATAATGTAGTCGGCTGATTTGATGACGTCGAGGTTATGTTCGATGACTACCACGGTGTTCCCTTTGTCAACCAGACGGTTCAGCACGGTCAGCAAAACTTTTATGTCCTCGAAGTGCAGTCCGGTGGTGGGTTCGTCAAGGATGAAAATGGTCTTGCCGGTGTCACGCTTGGCGAGTTCGGTGGCGAGTTTGACGCGCTGGTTCTCTCCACCCGAAAGGGTGGATGAGGGCTGACCGAGTTTTATGTAACCCAGTCCTATCTCTTTGAGAACTTTAATCTTACGCAATATTTTGGGCTGATTGGCGAAGAACTCCACTGCCTGATTGATGGTCATGTCGAGCACATCGGCAATGGATTTGCCTTTGTAGCGCACTTCAAGGGTTTCGCGGTTATAGCGTTTGCCGGCGCACACTTCGCAGGGAACGAGCACGTCCGGGAGGAAGTTCATCTCAATGGTTTTGTAGCCGTTGCCGTCGCAGGCTTCACAGCGTCCGCCTGCCACGTTGAATGAGAAGCGCCCCGGTTTGTAACCTCGGATTTTTGCTTCGGGAAGGTTGACAAACAGGTTGCGGATGTCGGTGAACACGCCGGTGTAGGTGGCAGGGTTAGAGCGGGGTGTGCGTCCGAGCGGCGACTGGTCCACGGTGACTACCTTGTCGACGTTTTCCATCCCCTCTATTTCAGAGTAGGGGAGCGGGGGTTGCGCCGAATTGTAAAAATTCTGCGAGAGTATGGGTTGCAGGGTGGCGTTGATGAGGGTGGACTTTCCGCTGCCTGACACGCCGCACACGGCTGTCATGGTGCCTAACGGGATGTCGAGGGTTACGTTTTTCAGGTTGTTGCCGGTACATCCTTTAAGCACGAGATGTTTGCCGTTGCCCTGCCGGCGCGCGGCGGGCACTTCAATACGGCAGTCGCCGTTGAGGTAGCGTGCGGTGATGGTGTCGGTGGCGAGCATCTGTTGCGGAGTTCCTTCAAACACCACTTCGCCGCCATAGCGCCCCCCTTTGGGACCGATGTCGACTACATAGTCGGCGTTGAGCATCATGTCCTTGTCGTGTTCAACCACAATGATGGAGTTCGAGGCATCGCGGAGCCGTTTCAGCGAGTTGATAAGCCTGTCGTTGTCGCGCTGATGCAGCCCTATGCTCGGCTCGTCGAGTATGTAGAGGACGTTGACCAGTTCGCTGCCGAGTTGGGTGGCAAGGCGAATGCGCTGACTCTCACCGCCTGACAGTGTGGCAGAGTTGCGGTTGAGCGAGAGGTAGTCCAGACCCACATCGACAAGAAACGTCAGGCGCGAGCGTATCTCTTTCAGTATTTCATGGGCAATAATCCGGTTTTTGTGGTCGAGCAGTTCCTCAGCCCCTTCCACCCAGTGCAGCAGGTCAGCTATGTCCATGCGGGTCAGCGAGGCTATGTTGTAATCTCCTATGAAGAAGTGAAGCGCCTCGCGGTTGAGCCTGTCGCCGTTACATTCGGGACACACGCGGGGGGTGTAGAACTGCCCGCTCCATTTGTGTGCCTGCGAGTCGGCATCGTCAGCCTGCTGGATTTCGATGTATTTTATAACCCCCTCGTAGGGAATGAAATAGCCCGATGTGGAGAGCGTTTCGGATTTCAGCGTAAGCCGCTCGTTGGTTCCGTTGAGGATGTCGTTGAGGGCTTCCTCAGGGAGCTGACCCACGGGGGTGTCAAGCGTGGCGCCGTATTTTTCAAGAATAGCCTCTATTTGCATGAACAGCACCGAGTTACGCGCTTTTCCAAGCGGCACTATGCCTCCTTTGGCTATCGACACGTTGCCGTCAGGAATCATTTTCTCGCGGTCGATGATGTTGACCGTGCCGAGTCCTTTGCAACAGGGACAGGCGCCTTGCGGCGAGTTGAAGGAGAAGCTGTGGGGCGATGGCTCGCGGTAGGATATGCCGTTGACCGGGTCGATCAGCGACTGCGAGAAGTGACCGGTGGTGTCGTTGTCAATGTCAAGAACCATCATCTGTTTTTCGCCGAGCTTGAGGGTCTTTTCAACCGAGTCGCGCAGGCGGTTTTCATCTTTGGCTGACACTTTCAGTTTGTCGACAACAAGCTCCACGGAGTGGTTCTTGTAGCGGTCGAGCTTCATGCCGGGGACAATCTCGCGGATTTCACCGTCAGCCCTGACCTGCAGGAACCCCTTTTTTGCCAGATTCTCGAACAGTTCCTTGTAGTGTCCCTTGCGGTTTTTCACCAGTGGCGCAAGCAGATATATTTTGTGCCCTTCATATTTTTCAAGCAGCAGAGCCACGATTTTTTCGACGCTGTATTTGACCATCGGCTCGCCTGAGATGTAGCTCCGCGCGGTTGCCACGCGTGAGTAGAGCAATCGCAGGAAGTCGTAGATTTCGGTGGTGGTGCCAATGGTCGAACGGGGATTGCGGTTGATGGTTTTCTGCTCTATGGCAATGACGGGGCTGAGACCTGAAATTTTGTCAACGTCAGGTCGCTCCAGATTGCCGAGCATGTTGCGGGCATAAGCTGAGAAGGTTTCGATGTAGCGTCGCTGCCCCTCGGCATAGATGGTGTCGAAAGCGAGCGACGATTTGCCGGAACCGGACATGCCGGTGATGACGGTCAGGCGGTTGTGGGGTATGGTGACATCGATATTCTTCAGGTTATGCACACGCGCTCCGATTACCTCGACGGCATCGCCGGGGGTGGGTATGGTGGTGTGTTGGCTCATGTTATTTCTTCAGATTAAAATATTGTTTTTCCTGACGCGAGCTGTAGATGGCGTCATTGTTTGCGGGAAGCTTGATTTTGTAGAGCTTACCGGATTTGTTGGGGAGCGACTTGTCGCGGAGCCACGGGTTAAGCTCGCGTAGCCACTGGTAGTTGGAGCCTTGTTTTTTTGCCCACGCGGGGAGGTTGTCGATTGTGTAGTCCACTTCGATGGTGCGCGTGGCTACGGGCTGATAAAGCTGCTCCGGTTCCAGATGGAATCCGTATTGCTCCGGATTCTCCATGATCAGTTTTGTGGCGAGGATACGGAACATGTAGCGCGAGGTCTCGCGGTTCAGATAGATGTCGAATGTGGAGGTCTCGCCCTGCGACTCGAGGTCGCGGTTGATGCCGGCGACACCGCGGTTGTAGCTTGACGCCACGCTTTCCCAGTTGCCGTAGCGGTTGTAGGATTTTTTCAGGAAGCGGCATGCGGCGTCGGTGGCTTTCTCCAGATTGTAGCGCTCGTCGACGAAGTTGTTGACCTCAAGTCCGTAGGCACGGGCAGTGTCAGGGATAAACTGCCAGAATCCGGCTGCCTTGGCAGGCGAATAGGCAAGCGGATCGAGCGTACTTTCCACGCATGCCAGATAGAGGAGGTCCTGCGGCATGCCGTTTTTCTTCAGTATGGGCGCCATTTCAGGGAAATATTTGTTGGCACGTTTCAGCATCAGCAGTGTGTTGCCGTGGGAATAGGTCAGCGAGGTAAGCTCGCGGTCGAGGCGCTCCCACATGTCCACGCGGTCAAAGTCAATCCGCTGGTCGCCGAAGGTGATCGATTGCGGCAGCTGCGGGCTGACTATGGTCAGATGGGTGGCTTCGCCGTCGGCAGTGCGGACGGGTGCGGCGGTAGATTCCGATTTTGAGGAAATGTTGCAGGCGGCAAGGGCAAGGAGTGTCATTGCCGATATGTTTAAGAGAGATAATTTCATAGTCTGAGGTTTATTGAGGTTCGGTTGGTGAGGTGCCGTTTCCGGTGTAGGTTGAGTTGATGATGTTGATGTCGCCGGCGAGGTCATACTGCTTGCCGTCGGCACCTGTGGCTTTGATTACATAGTAATAGACGCCTGATTGGACGAGTTTGCCGTTGTGTTTTCCGTCCCATCCTTGCGAGGGGTCGTCGAACGAGATTATCTTCACTCCCCATCGGTTGAAAATGGAGCATGCGAACGAGACGATTGATTTGTAGCTCACTTTCCAGATGTCGTTGACGCCGGGTGAGCCTCCGGGCGAGAAGGCGTTGGGACAGAGCAGTGCTGATTCTCCCACGAATACTTCGTAGGTGTCTGAGACCCACTCGCATGAGCCGTCGGCATTGGCAGCCGTGAACCGCACATAGGTGGTGCCGGCGTCTGTGAAGGTGTAGGTCAGTTCAAGGTCGGAATAGGTGACATCGGGGATGTCGAACTCCGGGTCACGAGCAAACTCCCACTGGCGGAAGATGGATGCATCGCTGACGGCAGCCGTGAAGGTGATGTCGACGGGAGCCGAGCCGCCCAGTGCAGCCTCCTCTTTCTGTTCATTGTCATTGTCGCGCTCAGCCTGAACCGCCGTGGTGTGTGCAGCCACTGCCGTGGGGCTGATAATCGGGCTCTCTACCTGCTGCGGTCTGTGCCATGCGGTCAGGAAACGGTCGCCGGTGAGGATGAAGGTGGTGTTGCAGAGCGGTGCGGGTGCATGGATTGAGTTTCCGCTTACTGAGGCTATCTGCTCGGTTTTCTCCGTATCGGTGAACGCAGCCATCGTTTCATCGTATTGCTGGGTGCGGTAGGTCAGCGCGAGTTCGCGCGAGAGTTCCACAGCCCTGCCATTGATCGAATAATAGCGTATGGGCGAGGCGTTGCCGTGGAGAATCAGTGTTGTGGAATTGCAGTCAGTGCCGCCATTTTCCGGCACCAGATCGTGCAGCTCCAGCCTGTGGTTGGCATAGTTGGTGACCCAGAAGGAGCGTGGTCTGCCGTTTTCGGTGATGGTGAATCCGGTGTCGGCAGCAGGGGCTTTTACTGACCATACGTTGCCCTGACGGGTCAACCCTGTCATTTCCGATGCGTAGGCGCCTCCCTGCGCGCCCCATTGCTCCCATGTAACGGTGGCTGACTCCGAAGCGGCTTTATAGGAAACTACTGCGTTGCCGTCAGTGTTGTCAATCACATAGACATATTCCAGTCCGGTTGATTTGTCGGGGGTGATTACCACCGGACTGTCAGCCATGCCGCTGAAATTCAGCTGCGCCATGGCGCTCCGGACAATCAAAAGAAACAATATGGGGAGTATTTTTTTCATAACTTACAAAAATACGAAAAAAAGTTCAGATTGGCAAGTGCGGCAGATAAAAGAATGGTTAATTATTCTCAATTGATGGAGGTGAAGGATGATACACATTATAAAGCTACGGTGTGCCACAAAGAGCCGACTACAGCGTTGCTTTCGGAAAAGTTTGTAAGCAATACAGCCCCGGAGGGGTGACATTCTCTGTAACCCCGTACGACCGGAGGGAGTGCGGGGGTAGCTTCGCCGCTTTGCTGCTTTCCAAAATTGCAACTAACGGTAATCGACCTGATAAATCTTCAATACTGCACTATACCTGAGAGGGTGCGTCAAATTTTCATTTGACACACCCTCTCAGAGCATTCTTCAACTTGGTGTTGAGGAACTGTTTTGAGCCGCGAGTGGGACTCGAACCCACGACCTTCTCGTTACGAATGAGATGCTCTAACCAACTGAGCTATTGCGGCTTGAAGATTATTTTCCTGATGTCACCTGTTTTGTGAAGGTGAAAATTATTTTTGATTTGTCAAGTTCGAGGCTCGCCATGACGGGGGTGCTGATGAAGGGCACCACGGCATTGACATGCTCGGATGAGGTGTAATAGTAGTAGGAGGTTGAGGCTTCCGTGGTGGTCACCAGCGACACGGGGGTGATGGTGAAGGTGTAGTCCTCAGCCGTGATGTTTTCTTTTTCGAGCAGTTTGATGATGTAGTTGCGCATCTCGCCGAATGTGTAGCATTTGTTGACGTAGTTATAGTCGGCTATGAACGATGTCACATCGTCGGTGAGCTCGTTGTCAATGAAGAATTTGTCTTTGTCGCGGGAGAGAATCATCATTACGTTCGGCGGCGGATTGATGCCGTAGTCATTGGCGATGGACTCCACGGGAATGTTGAACGAGAGGGTGTTCAGCACGGCGAGTTTGCCTGAGTTGCGTCGGTAGTAGTCCATCATCTTGATGATGGGGAATTCTATTTCAATGTCGCGTCCGGCAGGGGCGGCAATTATGTTCTTCCCTTCGTTGAGCATGGCGGTGAGTTGCGGCGCCATGGTGTAGTTGATGATGTTGTTGGAGATGACTTCGGGCTTGGTGGCGAAGTAGAATCCGATGGCTGCATAGGTCGAGTCGCGACCGTCGTCAGTTTTGGTATGTTTCTGATAATGGAGGCGGAGCGATGACTGGGCTATGCGCATGACGCGTCCGGAACCGTAGGAGGTTTCGACATATATGCCGGGGAATACGTTCTTGACGAAGAGCGACGGGATTGCGAAGTTCGAGGGGTTCTGTTTGTAGGCTTCGAAGAGTTCGACTGCCATGTGGTGGGGCAGCGTGGCGTAGACGTAGCGGCTCTTGAGTGTTTTGACGGTGTCGTTCTCGCCTACGTTGGAGTATGTGTAGATTTTGTTTGCCAACAGGGTGTTGGGGTCGTAGTAACCTGTGGGGTCGAAGTCGGAATAGATAGGTGAGGGTAGCTGCTTGATCAGCGGATAGACCTTAAGTCCCATGGGCACGATGGAGTCGCCGACGTAGTCGCCGTTAGGGATGTTGAGCACAAGCTGGAGCGAGTCGATGTCAGCTGTGGAGACGTTGGTGGTGTCAATGACTGACGCTGACATGAACTGGGTGACGTAGCTTGAGGTGAGGGTGCCGTAGTTCTCGGCATGGATGTTTCCCAGAAGCTGGGTGACGGTTCGTGATTGTATCTTGTGGTTCTCGACGGAGCGTCCGGTGATGGTGTAGGTCGAGTCCATCACAACTTCCATTTTGTCCTGAATGAGAGAAGTGCCTATGTCACCTGTGGTGTCGTCGCAGGCGGTTATGATTAATGCAAGGAGCAGGAGCGATGCCGTGAGAAGTCTGGAGGGTTTCATTGTTTGACAGTTCGCTATGGTTAGAGTGATGAGTAGAAGGTGGCGTACTCGTGGAGAGCATCGTCGCCCGGAAATCTGAGGAAGGGTTTTCCGGACTGCTCGGCATAGTCGATGATGCGCGGGTCGATGTTTTCCGACGATTCTACAATGGCGTCGGCGTAGTCAATGGCTATTTTGTTGATTGCCAAGTTGTCAACTACTCCTTCCGGTGTCATGAGCGACTTGATCTGGTCAGGGGTGAATCCGTCCATGATCAGCTTTTCAATGAACCTGCTGTTGAAGTCGCATGGCAGGGGGTTGTCGTAAAGCGAGTAAATGACTTTTGCCGAGCGGAACGCGGGATCATCGGTGAAGCGGGTCTTGATGTAGAGAGGCGCCAGTGCGGTAATCCAGCCGAGGCAGTTGATTATGGCTGGTTCCCAGCGGAGTTTCTTGACGGTTTCCATCACGCCACGGATGAAGAAAATCGAGCGCTCGTCGTTGTCGTCGGGCGACAGATCGGTTTCGAGCCCGTCGATGCCGTGCTGGTCAAAGTAATCGTCGTTGTCAATGAAGTAGACCTGCATGCGTGAGGGCTGCAGGGTAGCCACTTTGATTATGAGCGGATGGTCAGTGTCGTCAATGACTATGTTCATCCCTGAGAGTCGGATAACTTCGTGGAGCTGGTTGCGACGCTCGTTGATTATGCCGTATTTGGGCATGAAAGTGCGCACTTCGTAACCGTGTTCCTGAATTGCCTGCGGGAGCTTCTGCCCGAGGGTGGCGAGGTTGTCCTTAGGGAGATAAGGGGTTATTTTCTGGGAGATAAATAGTATTTTCTGTTTGCTCATCCGTGAGTTGATTGATGTGCAGGACACCCTTGTCAAGGCACCCTGCATGACGATTATTCTGCAAAGTTACAATTTTTTTTGCAAATAACCACAATCCCCTATGTTTAAAATGCTTAAATTAAGTCAGAAGTTAGAGTTACGAGTTATGAGGTATTATGGTGGAGTGTAGAGTGATGCTTTTGTGCAAAACTAATAATACAGATTGTAATAGGTTGAATCGGTGCCATTGGTGAGCAGAATGTCGGTGGAGTTCCGGAATTTGCTCACGGTGTAGCCGTTGTTGACCTCTTCAATGAATTCCTTGTTAAGGTCAGTGTTCTCCAAGTCAAACTGATATGTAGAGTGATTGGCGTCTTGAAGATATATTCTTATTCCATACGGCATTTTCCGCTCGACCCGTGCTGTGGCTTTAACCGGGTTAATATGTGCCTTTTGGAAAGCCTGCAGTGTCTCTCTTTCATACTCTATAGCTCCACTTGATACTATTGTTGCCATAATTAAAACAAACACAATATTTTGGGTTAGTGACTGTCCGCGTTCCTTTAAGTAATCAGTGTACTTGTCAAGAAGCAGTAAAATGGCGATTATGGCTATGGTTGCAACTATACAATAAATCAGTATTTCCGATTCAAAACTTTTCATTTTTTTGGGCTAATTGTACGTTTTGTTAAATTGAAATTATGCTGAATGGGTATGCAGATGGTGTCATTGTTGATATAAAGATATATATCTCTTGAATTTGCCCGTTTCCCCAATAATGCTCCTTGCTCCATTAAGTCGATAAACAGGTCTTGATTATCCACGCGCGTTTTATATTTCTGACCGTTCTGAAGATTAATATTTACTCCCCAAGGATAAGAATTGTCTATATCAACGGTTGCTTTTGTCGGAGAAATAGCAATAGATTTCATGTCATCAAGCTGTTTTGATGACAGTGATGATAGGGCATACATTGTAAATATATATATTGGAAAAGATATACAGGCAATCATCATGACAGTTCTTATATGAGGTAGTGGATTACCGTGGTTCTTTTTACCTTCTCTGATTGAGACATACACTATACCTGTAAAAAAAATGATAAATGGAATAATAAGGAATATAGTTTGAATAGTATCTAAGCTCATACTTATGAATTTGTGTATTAAGGGACCAGTTTAAATGAAAAAACTGAGTGACGATAGTCCATAGCTACTGACTATTGTTGTTGCCCTGTTGCATTGGTGTTTAAATTGTATTACTCTGATTTTTCTTTTAGTCTTTCCTCACGTCTTTTCTGGCGTTTCTTCAATATACTGAGATAGTTCGCAAATAGACGCTTGTTTTTACAGTATTCTCTATATTTTTTATATGATTCCGAATATGTTATGATATGTGGTCTATGTATGTCATATAGGTTTTCACCGAATTCTTCTTCATGAACTATCAAAAATTTATTATGATAAACTTTAAGATAAGGAAAGCTTTGTTCAAAATAGTAATATTCTGTATCATAATTCTCACCCTTTTCAATGTTTAATATAATTGGCTCGGTTTTATCAATGAATA
>CAMWVE010000030.1 GCA_947177685.1 uncultured Porphyromonadaceae bacterium
TGTTTTTCAACATATTATACGAAAAGAGGCTGCGCCTATTTTGACACAGCCTCCTTTTTCTAATGGAATTAATAAGACTAATAAGACTAATTGGACTAATAGGTCTTATTTGACCCATAACTCCCATTAGACTCATAAGCCTCATTAGACCACTTCAAATCATGCGAAGTGCCATCAGTTCGCGCTCTATTTCCTCGTGATCCATGGTGCGCACCCGGCGGAGGTCGGAGGCGAAGGTGTGGATGACGTTCTGAACGCCTGAATGGGCGAAGATGCGCTGGAAATGCTGATAGCCCTGATTGAACATGCGGTCAATCTCATCCTCGTCGAGCTGACAGGTGTCATGTCCTTCCTCTATTATCACGCGGCGGAGCATGTTTTTGGCGAAGGGATCCACGGAGTTGTCATGGCGGTGAACCAACACACGGCAGAGGTAGTTGGAGACGGTCATAGCCACCATCATCCGGTACTGGCTAAGCAGGTTGTTCCACACTATCTTGGCTGACATCGACGGATTCCCTGAGAAATAGTGTTCTGCCACTAACTGCACCGACCGCTCAGGCTCGGTTTCGTCCAATGAAAGTCCGAGCAGATGGTCGTCACATTCAAAGACATACATTCCTACGGCAGTGCCTACCAGACCGTAGCTTTTGTCCTCCTCATCGATATATTTGAGCGATACGTTCATCTCACTATCATGATTTTTGTAACCACAGCGCTGTTGCCTGCATCGCCTGACTGCGAGGCGTAGACGAAGTAGACGCCTGTGCGCACACGTTCGCCATTGAAGTTGCAGCCGTCCCATGTGTACATGCCACCTTCGGATTTACCTTGGCTGACTATGTTGCCGGCTGAGTCGGTTATCTTTATCAAGGAATTATCCATCAGCCCCTTCACGGTTATGTAACCGGTGAAGTCAGGGCGCACAGGATTGGGATAAGCGAGCACCGAGGAGTAGTCAGGTTCGGCAGGAGCGGAGTCTGACTGATATTCATAGATTCCTTCATCCGTGCCGATGTAGACCACGTTGCTGACGGGGCTGCACTGCACGGTGTTGATTTTGTTCGATGTCAACGGCGAGTTGTCCTTGGTGAAGTTGCGGAGTATGCTGCGACCGTCGGCGCTGACCTTGAACAGACCGCCTTCCTGAGTGGCTATCCACTTGTTTTTGGAGGCGTCCATGGATATGCCGAGCACCATCTGGCTGCCCATGAGGTAGTCTGCCAGACCGGTGCCATCGTTACGGGGCACTTTTATGCGGGTCACGCGACCTTCGCCGAGCATTGATTCAGGGTTGGCTATTTCAATGATACCGTCATCGGTGCCCACCCACAGTTTACCATTCTCCAGCTCGGTGATGCAGGTGATGTAGATGGGGCTGAACATTTTGCCGTCCTGATCAATGAACGAGGTGTAGCGTTTCTGGCGGTCGTCGGCTGTGGTTGCGGTGCCACGGCTGTCATAGAACACTATACCGCCCGCTTCATCACCGTTGCTGGAGTAGAGACAGATAATGTTGCTTTTCTTGCAGGCGAGCAGCATGGGGTCAAGCTCTATGTAGAGATCGGTTTCTATGGCTGACCAGTCGGCAGGCGTTGTAGCCTCCTTGTCGACCTTGTCAGCGGGAAGAACCAGCAGGTTTTCATTTTTATCGAATTTATTAGAAGCCACATATTGCGCCACCCAGAGATTGCCATGGCGGTCAAAGTCGGCATAGCCTACATACGACTGCCATCCGTCCCACAGAATCTTGCTGTTTGACTGATCGTAGAGATAGACGCATCCGTCTGTGAGCGAGAGTTTGTAGAGACCGTCGTAGCGGTTGCTGGCGAAGAAAATATCAGGATTCTTGGGATGTGCCACCACGCTGTTGCCCATTGCCATTTTCTTTGACCCGGGTAAGGGCTCAAAACCGGTGCTGCGGCGGGTGGAGTAAGGGTTAAACATGTTGTCCGGATCCAGCTTGGTTATAGAGCCGTCAGTTTCAAAGATGTTGATGTTGGTTGCCTTGCGGTAGGGCTGGTCCTCGCTGGGCTGTGTCACCACTGAGTTGCGTCGGGTGATACTTGTGGTGGTGGCATAGACGCGCCCGAAGTTGTCGCTCAGGAGAATGTCGACGGGGAGCACGGTGAACTCACCGGGCTTGAAGTAGTCTATCAGATAAACCACATTCTCACCACCTTTCCACTCCACATTGGCTATGCCGTCAGAGGTGGCGGTCCACAGATTTTCCTTACTGTTCCACAATGCGAGCGGCTGACGGTAAAGGCGGGTGTTGGACGAGAGCCATTCCAGCGAAGTTGCTCCGGTTTCGGTGTTGTAGAAGGCTATGGTCATTCCGTTTGTGAAGTAATAGCCGTCTTTATAGGGGTTTCCGTGATTGTTATAGGGATAGTTGCCGCCATAGGCTTTATCCTCCATCATGCTGTTGTTGGTGAAATCGAATGTCACCAGCACAATGTTCTTTTCCGGACGCACTATTGCCTGACGGTCGCTGACGGGTATGATTTCTTTGAGCACGGTTGAGCTGACCGGGGTGAAGTTCGACAGGTTGTTGATGCGCGAGCTGCTTTTGGCTGCCATCACACCCTTGTCAGGAAGCGAAATGAGGTAGTGGTCACCTAACTTGGTGAAGAAGTTCACCTTCTGGTGATATATGCCTGACTCCTTGACGGTGTGTGACTTTTCATCGGCAATGACCACGCCAAACTCAGTGGCTATGTATATTTTGTTGTCAACGAAGCTGACTCCGTGAATGGTTTTCATCGATGTCAGCACCGCATCCTTTATGTCGCTCATGTTCACCACATTGCCGTTGTCATAGATGAAATCCATGTTACCGTTGGTGTAGGTGACGAGCAGATATTTGCCTTCCTTGTTGTAGTAAATCTGGCTTATTCCGCTGTCATTGAGCACGTTGCCAGTGTTGTAGGAGTAAGTTTCCTGATTCTCTTTGTCGTAGGAGAACAGCGAGCCGGCTGACACGAAATAAGTTTTTTCAGGTGTCTCCACAATGCTGTTCACCGATGAGAACGGGGTGTGGAATTTCCAGCTTCCCACCATGGTCTGGGCAGCGGCAACCAGCGGAAGCAGCAGAGAGATTAAGATGATGATTTTTTTATACATTCCGTAGATAATTGATTAATTTTACTGTGGCACGCCCACGGTGACTGACAGCATTTTTCTCGTCAGCGGAGAGTTGGGCGAACGTGCGGTCATCTCCTTCCGGAACAAACACGGGGTCGTAGCCGAAGCCTCCGTTTCCGGCGGGACTGGTGGTTATAGCTCCCTCACACACACCTTCAAACGTTTTTATCCGGTCTCCTTCAGTCAGCGCAATCACTGTTCTGAAGCGTGCCTTGCGGTCACTCTTGTCCTCCATGTTTTTCAGCAGCAGCTTCATGTTGGCAGCGGAGTCATGACCTTCGCCGGGGGCATAGCGGGCTGAATGTACGCCGGGAGCGCCGTCCAGAGCATCCACCTCCAGACCGGTGTCATCGGCAAAGCAATCGTAGCCGTAGTGTTCCTTCACCCAGCGCGCTTTGGCTATGGCGTTACCCTCCAGAGTGGGTTCGTTTTCAGGTATGTCGTCGTGACAGTTTATGTCAGCGAGCGACATAACTGCGAAGGATTCGCCGAGGATACGGCGAATCTCTTCCAGCTTATGTGAATTATTAGTAGCAAATACCAGTTGTCTCACTTTATAATAACGGAGTTTTTCTGTTTTTATTTTATCCTACGACTATATTAACAATTTTTCCGGGAACCACAATCACCTTGCGCACTGTCTTGCCGTCGGTCCACTTGGCTGCACCTTCATGTGCAAGGGCTACCTTCTCCACTTCGGCAGCAGGCATGTCAGCAGGCACCTCAATGGTGTAACGTGCTTTGCCATTGAACGATACAGCCATCTTCACGGTTGATTCCTTCATGTATTCCTCGTTATATTCGGGCCAGCGGGCATCGCAGATGGTGGTGGTGTTACCCATGGCATGCCAGAGTTCCTCGGTGATGTGGGGTGCGAAGGGTGCCAGCAATATCAGATACTGTTCGAGCACTTCGCGCGAGGTGCATTTCTGCTGCACGAGCTCGCTGAGCGCTATCATAAAGGCGCTTATCGAGGTGTTGTACGAGAAGTTCTCTATGTCGGCGCTTACCTTTTTGATAAGCTTGTGCAGGGTCTTGAGATTGTCTGCCGTAGGCTTGGCGTCGGTCACTGTCAGGGTGCCGTTCTTGTAGAAGTGACCCCACAGTTTTTTCAGGTAACGGTTCACGCCGTCGATGCCGTTGGTGTCCCACGGTTTGCTCTGTTCCAGCGGACCGAGGAACATTTCATAAAGTCGCAGTGTGTCAGCACCGTAACGCTCCACAATGTCATCCGGATTAACCACATTGAACATTGATTTCGACATTTTTTCAACAGCGTAGCCACACACATATTTTCCATCCTCGAGAATAAACTCGGCAGTGGCGAATTCCGGACGCCATGCGCGGAATCTGTCAAGGTCAAGGATGTCGTTCGACACCAAGTTGATATCGACATGGATGGGGGTGACTTCATAGTCATCTTTCAGCCCTGACGACACAAATTTATTGGTGTCTTTAATGCGGTAAACGAAGTTGCTGCGACCCTGAATCATACCTTGGTTTATCAGCTTGCGGAACGGCTCCGGCTCACACACTTTGCCGAGGTCATAGAGGAACTTGTTCCAGAAGCGGCTGTAGATGAGGTGACCGGTGGCATGCTCCGTACCGCCTATGTAGAGGTCTACGTTGCGCCAGTAATTATCAGCTTCCTCACCCACCAATGCATCGTTGTTGTGCGGATCCATGTAGCGCAGATAGTATGCCGACGAACCTGCGAAGCCGGGCATGGTGTTGAGTTCAATGGGATAACCCTCGGCTGTTTTCCAGTTCTGAGCACGTCCCAGCGGCGGCTCACCTGACTCGGTGGGCAAATATTTGTCCACTTCAGGCAGCAGCAAAGGCAGCTTGTCTATGGTCATCATGGTGGGGATGCCATCCTTATAATATACGGGGAAAGGCTCGCCCCAATAGCGCTGACGCGAGAATATGGCGTCGCGCAGACGGTAGTTGACCTTCACCTTACCTATTCCTTTTTCTTCAATGAATTTCTTGGTGCGGGCTATAGCCTCCTTCACCTCCATGCCGTTAAGATTCAGTTCGGGACCCTCGGAATTTATCATCTTACCTTCCTTGGCGTCGAACGACTGCTCTGACACATCGGCACCCTCTATCAGTGGTATCACCGGCAGATCGAAATGGCGTGCGAAGGCATAGTCACGGCTGTCATGGGCAGGCACTGCCATGATGGCACCGGTGCCGTAACCTGCAAGCACATAGTCGCTTACCCACACCGGTATTTTCTTGCCGCTGAGCGGATTGACGGCATACGCTCCGGTGAACACTCCGGTCACCTTCTTGTCTATCATGCGCTCGCGCTCGGTTTTGTGCTTGATGGAATCAATATATTCCTTCACAGCCTCCTTCTGCTCCGGAGTGGTTATCATATCCACATATTTGCTTTCTGGAGCCAACACCATGAAGGTCACGCCGAACACGGTGTCGGCACGGGTGGTGAATATCTCCAGATCAATGTCGGTACCGTCAACATGAAAGCGCATCTCGGCACCCTCGGAGCGTCCTATCCAGTTGCGCTGTGTCTCCTTCAGCGAGTCGCTCCATTCAATATCTTCAAGTCCGTCGAGCAGACGTTGCGCGTAGGCTGACACACGCAGACACCACTGATACATCAGCTTCTGCTCCACAGGATAGCCGCCGCGAACCGACACACCCTCGCTCACCTCGTCATTGGCAAGCACTGTGCCCAGTTTCGGACACCAGTTGACCATGGTGTTGCCCAGATAAGCTATGCGGTAGTTCATCAGAGTGTCGCTCTTCTCCTTGTCGCTCATAGCCTTCCACTCGTCGGCTGTGAAATGAAGCTCCTTGCCGCACACAGCCTTCACCCCTTCTGATCCTTTCTGCTCGAAATGCTTCACAAGCGATTCAATCGGCATAGCCTTGTCAGCCGCAGTGTCATAGTAGTGGTTGAACATTTCAATGAATGCCCACTGGGTCCATTTGTAAAATTCAGGATCACAGGTTTTTACCTCGCGTGACCAGTCATAGCTGAACCCTATCTTGTCAAGCTGCGAACGGTAGCGGTCAATATTCTTGCGGGTTGTTACCTCCGGATGCTGCCCCGTCTGTATGGCATACTGTTCTGCCGGAAGTCCATAGGCATCGTAGCCCATAGGATGCAGCACATTGAAACCTTTCAGGCGTTTGTAGCGCGAATAAATGTCCGAAGCAATATAGCCTAACGGATGACCCACATGCAATCCGGCACCCGACGGATAAGGAAACATGTCGAGCACATAAAATTTCGGACGGCTGTGGTCAACCACACATTTATATATATTATTATCTTTCCAATACTGTTGCCAACGGGCTTCAATTTCTCTGTGATTATATTCCATATAATATTATAATACTAATATGACTATTACTAATAAGACCTATAAGACTAATAAGACTAATAAGACCCATAAGACCTATAAGACCCATAAGACCTATAGGACCTATAAGACTAATATGAACTCTAACTCATCTCCAACATCCTCCTTATCGGGCGCACCGCCTTGGCAGCCGTCTGCGGGTCAACCTCAATTTCAGGCTGCTCAGTCAGCAGGCAGTTGTAGAGTTTCTCCAACGTATTAAGTTTCATGAAGTTACACTCGTTACATGCGCAGGTGGAGTCCGACGGAGGCGCCGGAATAAAAGTTTTCTCAGGGCAACCCTTCCTCATTTCATGCAGTATGCCGCTCTCGGTGGCAACAATGAACTCAGTTGCATCAGACCGGCGTGCATAGTCCAGCAGCGCCGCTGTCGATCCAACCTTGTCAGCTAACAGCACCACGGTGTGCTTACACTCCGGATGCACCAGCACCTTTGCCTCAGGATGTTGCTTTTTCAGCTCTATGATCTTCTCCACCGAGAAATTCTCATGCACATGACAGGCACCGTTCCACAGCAGCATCTCCCTGCCGGTAACGCTGTTTATGTAGTTACCCAGATTGCGGTCCGGACCGAAGATGATCTTCTGATCAGCCGGCAGCGACTCCACTATCTTGCGGGCGTTCGACGAGGTCACCACTATGTCAGTCAGCGCCTTCACTGCTGCCGAAGTGTTGACATAGCTTATCACCAAATGATCAGGATGTTCGGCAGTGAAGCGGGCAAACTCCTCCGCATCGCAGCTGTCGGCGAGCGAGCACCCTGCCTCCGCATCCGGCACCAGCACCTTCTTTTCAGGGCAGAGTATCTTTGCCGTCTCTCCCATGAAGTGAACGCCGCAAAGCACTATTATGTCAGCCGTCAGCTTCTCTGCAATCTGAGCCAGCGCCAGCGAGTCGCCTATATAATCAGCCACATCCTGAATGTCGCCTATCTGATAGTAATGCGCCAGTATGACCGCATTCTTTTCTTTTTTCAACCTTTCTATTTCTTGTTTCAAACAAGCTGCGGAATGTTCACCTTCCTTCACCTTTTTATTTTCAACATTCATTTTTATTTTGTTTGAAATTTTTTTTGAAAAGAAATTATATCATCAACAATAATGTATGTTGAAAACCCTCATAACTTTTCACCTCAAAATTTGCTTTTTAAGTTATTAAACTTAGAAAAATAACCATTTACAGGTTATTAACATCATTTTCCTCTGAAAAATAAGCCATTAGAGAGTTTATCTACATTATGTCAATAATGTGCAAAGTTAATAATTTACAATGAATTTTTACTCCAAAAAATCAATAAAAGTGTTTGATAACCTCTCATCAACTCTCGTAAACTTTATTTGGAGCATTAATGAATTTATTTTATATGCGCTTTTCTCCCTCTTTTTCCAAATCATTTTGTTGAAAACTTACTCTGCTGTTATCAACCGTTTTCAACAGGTTATAAACAGGGAAGTTTTTAGTTGTTAGTTGATAGTTTTTAGTTTATAGTAGTTAGTTTTTAGATTTTTGATGTAGGGACACTTCGTGGAGTGTCCGCCGATGGAGCAGCTATCGCGAAGCGCTTGCAAAGCAAAAACTCTCAGGCTTCCGCAATATCAAAATTAATTCCGCTCCGGGAGCCCTTCAGGGCGATATTATATTTAACCCTGTACGACCAGAGGAAGTGCAGGGAAAATCACCTCATAACTCATAACTATGACTTCTAACCTAATTATTTACACTTTATCAACACCGCAATTTGTTATAAATTAACCGCTTATGAAGTTATCAACATTAGTGTAAATAATTTTATTTTATATTTTTCAACCTGATAGTCTCCCACTACTAACAACTAAAACTCACCTCCTAACTCTGACTTCTAAATACTCTCTTACACTTTCCCGTTTTTTCTCTCCATTTCCATCGTACTTTTGCAAAAAACTAAAAAATATAGAATATGAAAAACATCATCATCAAAAAAGAATGGATTGAAATCCTCGAACAGCACTCCACCGAACTGCGCGACACCGTTATGGGCGCCATCTATGACTTCGCTCTGCGCGAAAAAGAACCTGAAAAGCTTCGCCCTGAGGCTGAGATAGCCTACAAACTGATTAAGACCGAGATGGTTACTCTCGACGCAGCTCTCGATTTCGATGCAGCCCGTGAGGCTGCCATACGCAAGAAACGTGCTGCCGAACGCCGTGCCGCAAAAGCTGCGGAGCAAAAAGCAGAGCAGAAAAAGGAGCATCAGGCAGCGGAAATCATCACCATAGAGAAGAACCGTACCCACAAGTTCCGCCCGCTCCCCAAGTCAGCCGACGTGCCCCTTGTGCCTATCCAGCGCTATGACAATTACTATGACTTCAAGGAGTTTTATGAACTCTATCCGGGCGAGAAAGATGAAGTGGAGCAGGAGTTCTCGCGCCTGATCTTCCAGTTCGGCGACATTGAGCAGGAGATACCCCGCTTTGCAGGCAGCCTGCAGGTGCAGATGGCATGGAAAGAGTCCATGAAAGCCAAAGGCTACCGTGTGGCTCCGTTCCCCGCACTCCGCCATTGGCTCACCGACCAGTGCTGGCGCGACAAAATGCCCAATGTTTAGTCAGGAGTTGAGAGATTAAGTAGTAGGGACACTTCGTGGAGTGTCCGCCGATGGAGCAGCTATCGCGCAGCGCTTGCGAAGCAAGAAGTCTCAGGCTTCCGCCATATCAAAATTAATTCCGTTCCGGGAGCCTTCAGGGCGATATTATATTTAACCCTGTACGACCGGAGGAAGTGCAGGGAAAACTAATAACTAAATTAATTAACGTTAAATATTCTAAAATTGAGAAACTATTGTGTTAAGTCATTGAATATTACTTGTAAATGTTGTAATTTTGTAGTTCAAAACCAAGACTATTATAAACTTAATCAATAATCAAAATTTTTTTTCTATGAAAAAATTTCTACTCTCGTTTTTTTCCATGGTGATGCTTGCTATTTTGCCGGCAATAGCTGAGGAAACGGTAGTTTATACCGCTTTGTTCGGCTCTGCCTATAATAGTAAGTCAATTAGTGGCTACACAAATAATTGGTCGGCTTCTAATAATGGTTTCACTTGGAATATTGTTAATTTTAATAACAATAGTAACAGTTGGGCTTATATTAAAGCCGGAAGTAAGAATGCAGCTTCAGTTGCTTCTATAGCAACGGCTACTCCCATGCCTGAAGCTATTTCTAAGGTTGTTATGACTGTAGGTGCTGTTACAGCTTCTAACATTAACTCTTTAAAATTAGAAACTTCCGCAGATGCTGATTTTTCTAATGTTATAAGTACTGTTAATGTTACTGCAGCTCAAGGTGACCTTACTTTTACCCTTGACCAGCCGCAGGAAAATCTTTATTATAAGATTACCATTGACATTAAAAAATCTTCTAATGGTACTATCCAGATCAATAAAGTTGAATATTATAAAAATGAGGCTGCAGATTCAAAAACCGCTGTTGCTCTCTCTTGGTCAGCTACAACTGCAAAGGTTCTCTACGGTAGCACATCTGTAACCCTCCCCACCCTCACTGTTGATCCCGCCGAGGCTGCCGAGGCTGTTGCATACTCTTCTTCAAACGAATCAGTTGCTACTATCAGCGAAACAGGCGAAGTAACTCCCGTTGCTGCAGGTACTACAACAATCAAGGCTTATATTGCCGATGATAACGAAACCTACAAAGCTGCTTCGGCTGAATACACTCTCAGCATTGTTGAACTCTCTGACTTCAAACCCACTCTGTCACCTCTCACCATCGGTAAAGGCAATTCTTCCAAAATTGACCTTGGTACTGACAAACCCGCTGTAATCACCTACACTTCTGCTGATCCTGCCATCGCCACCGTTGATGCCGAAGGCAATGTTACCGCTGTGGCAGCAGGTGAAACTGACATAACTATCACTTGGGAAGCTGATGAATATTACAACGCAGGCAGCGCCACTGTTCATGTGACTGTTTCCAATTCTCTCACTGCTTCTGTTATCTTCTCAAAAATATATAATGCTAATGTCACTAATCCTTCTCTGAAAGTAGGTGACATTGACCTTGTCTTTGCAAATGGTGGCGGTACAAATCCTCAATACTATACCAATGGTACTGCACTTCGCTTCTATGGAAAAAACACAATGACCTTTACCGCACCTACAGGTATGGTTGTTACAAAGGTTGTTATCACTTGTGCTTCCGGTTATTCTTTCGATGCAGCTGCTGACAAAGGAACTTATAATAAAGATTCACAGACATGGAGCGGTTCTGCCAAATCTTTGGTTCTGACAAACCAATCTACTTCTCAGACTCGTATTACAAAAGTTGAGGTAACATACTCAATCCTTAGCGCCACCGCTACCGAAGTAGCTCTCGCTTGGTCAGCTGAGGCTGCTGATGTTATCAAGGGCAGTGAATCAAACACCTTCCCCACCCTCTCTGTTAATCCCGAAGACGCTGCTTCAATCGTAGTTTACTCTTCTTCAAACGAGGAAGTGGCAACAATCGCTGAAAACGGCGAAATCACTCTGGTGGCTGCCGGTTCTGCAATCATCACTGCCACTATTCCTGATGGCAATGACTCTTATCATGCTAATCCTGCCTCTTACACTCTCAATGTTTTTGTACCGGCAGAATACACTCTCCCCACTGCTGAAATCAAGATATTTACCAACGGTGTGAAGAAAATCGCCCTTGGTGAAAAATATCCCGCTTCAATCCGTTTTGAATCAGCTGATCCTGCTATTGCCACTGTTGATGAAGAAGGCAAGGTAACAGGTGTGGCTCACGGTGAAACCACAATCAACGTAGCTTGGGATGGCGACAAAGAATTTGTTGCCGGCACAGCTGCCGTGAAGGTTATCGTAGCACTTCTCGACTACACCATTGAAACAACTGAAATCACTCTTGCAAAGGGTGAAACCACCGCTATCAATCTCGGTGAGGAAAAACCCGCTGCCATCACCTTCACTTCTGCCGATCCTGCCATCGCCACTGTCGATGAAGAAGGTAACATTGTTGCCGTGGCTGTAGGTGAAACTGAAATCACTGCCGAATGGGCTGAAGATGAGGCGTTCAATGCAGGTAGCGCCACCATCAAGGTGACTGTAACTGCAAAATCAAAAGAGCTGCTTGCTTATACAGCTTTGTTTGGTGCAGATTATAATAGTGCTGAAATAAGCAGCTACACTGACACTTGGACTGCTACAAACGAAGGTTTCACTTGGGAACTCGACAACTTTAACAACAATAAAAACTCATGGGACTATATTAAGGCAGGTAGAAAAGGCAATAAGTCTGTTGCATACATCGTAACCACCACTGCCATGCCTGAGGCTATTACAAAAGTTGTTATGACTGTTGATGAAATTACAGCAGCAAATATCAATTCAATAAAACTGCAGACTTCTGCATCTGAACTGTTCGAGTCATCGACAATTCTCAGCACTGTCACTGTTGAACCTGCAAAGGGTGACCTGACTTTCATCCTCGATAATCCTCAGGCTGACCTCTACTATAGAATAGTTATTGACTGTGCAGCCGGCTCATCTAACGGTCTTATCCAGATAAGCAAAGTACAGTATTTCTATAAAAAGGTAATCGACGACAAGAAAACCGAAGTTGCTCTTGAATGGTCTGATGAAAAAGCAGAAGTAATTTTGGGTGAAGAAGCAGAATTCACTTATCCCGCTCTCACCGTAACTCCCGAAGAGGCAAAAACTGCAATCATCTACACTTCTTCAAAACCCGAAATCGCTGAAATTGATGAAAACGGCGTGATTACTCCCAAAGCTCACGGCACAACCGTCATCAGCGCTACCATTGCTGCCGATGATGAAACTTACACCACCGCTCACCCCGTGACCTACACACTCAGTGTCAACGATCCTAAGATTGTGATTATTGATCCCGCTACCTTAAAAATTTCCGGCACCAGCTATAAATATTACGAATTCAATGACGCTCCCAACCACATTACTTACTCAGCAGTTTGTGTTCCTAACAACAGCGGCATAGGATTTAATAAGGGTAACACTAACGGAAAAGCAAGCTCTATCGTTATCACAGACAACAACCGCCTCGGTCGTAAGATCAAGTCAGTTACAGTTGAGCTTATCGATGGCAAAGTCAACATCTACGCCCAGAACAAGAACTTCGACAAACCCGTTTTAGGAACTGCATGGACTGCCGGTGACCTTGCTGAAACCATTGCTGAAAATGCAGTATCAGGTACTTATGAAGTTGGATTCTCAGCTATCGCCATTGTTCCTGCCGTAAATAATGCTATGGCTATCAAGTCAGTCAAGATCAAATACACTGATGAATATGTATGCCACTTCACTGAAGAAGAACTGACTCCGGAAGTTTCATTTGAAGAGAATGTAACCGGTGACGGCACAAAAGCAACTATCACCTTCAATATTGCCAAATCAAACGGTCAGACCATCCACTTCCTCCACACTCCCGCTGTGGTGCCCGGTGCTATCAGCCTCATGGCTGTTGATCATGGTGACTTCACTCAGGCTGAACTCACCGAAGGCGAAGGTGACACTGACACCCACACCATCAACGTTGGTGAAGCCGGTACTCTCCAGTACTACGGTTTCCACACCGCTTCTGAAACCAAAGGTGTGACTCGCGAAGTAAAAATCTCTGACCACACAATCGAAACAGGCGTTGAAGGCGTTGCTGCCGACAACATCGACACCGAAGCCGTTTACTACAACCTCAATGGTGTTCGCATCGATGCTGAAAACCTCGTTCCCGGCATCTATGTTCGCCACACAGGTTCTAAATCTGAAAAAGTAGTTGTGAAATAAGCAACTGCCACATAACCCACCCAACCACAAGAGGTTGCACCCATCGGCGGTGCAACCTCTTGTCACTTTACAATGGCTTGACGGAGCGGATGACTCCGGCATCCGCCAGTTAACCCTGTAGGGACACTCCGTGGAGTGTCCGGAGCCCCTAAACTAACAACTAAAACTCACCTCATAACTCGTAACTCTAACCTATAACTTATAACTTTGTTCCCCGCCTCAGCCGCTTGAGGCGGCAAAAACTCTCCGGCATCCGCTTATTAGCCCCATTGGTCCCATTAGTCCCATTAGTCCCATTAGTCCCATTAGTCCCATTAGACTAACAACTAAAAACTACCAACTCCCAACTAAAAATTTTGTCACCCGAAACAAAAGTATTACCTTTGTGATGCCAACTGTTGCCCGATTCACCCACTCGCCGTAACAGTGGCTTTAAATGATTGTAAATAAAACTGTTACAATGAAAAGGAAAATATTTTTGGCTGCCGCTGCCGCCCTTGCCGTGATCACCGCACCGGCGCAGATCAACAGTCCGTTGCCCGACGGCTATCTGACGCGGGCACGCGCCATGTATGCCGACGGCAACTTCATCGGTTGCATGCAGCAGCTTGACAATGCACCGGCGTGTGCCGACACCGACTTTCTCCGAGCCATGGCTGCCTACCGTCAGGCTGACCCCGATGCGCTGACACTGCTCCGGCAGTTCATCAACGCCAATCCATCATCGCCCCTGTTGCCTGAGGCTGTGCTCGCCGCCGCCGACATCTGTTTTGACCGCGAACAGTGGACTGATGCTCTCAGCCTGCTCGTCACCATCGACGACACCATGCTCGACGACAGCCTCGCCGAAAAATATCGCTATCACAAAGCTTACGCCATGCTCCGAACCGGCAGCGACGATGCAGCCCTCAGCCTCTTCTCGACGCTGACAGGCACCCGCCGCTACGGCAACGCCGCACGCTTCTACACAGCTTATATCGCCTACGCCAAGGGTGACTACGCCACCGCGCTCGATCTTTTCCGTAAGGTGAAACCCACCGATGAGGCTCCCGCTGACATGACCGACTACTACCTGTCGCAGCTCTACTACAACAACCGCGACTGGAGCAAAGCGCTGTCAACTGCCCGCCGGCTGCTTGACCGAAAAGGGATCGAGCCGGCTTACACCGCCGAGGCTGCCCGTGTGGCAGGTGAATCAGCTTTCGGTTGCGGCGACAACTCCGCGGCAGTCAGCTATCTGCGGCGCTACCGGCAGATGACCGGCTCTCCCCTCCCCTCGGCGCTTTATGTGCTCGGCATCAGCGAGTATGAGAGCGGTGACTACGAGGCTGCAGCCCGCTCCTTCGAGCCTGTGGCGGCACTGGATAACGCCATGGGTCAGAGTGCCGCGCTCTATCTGGGTCAGTCGCTGATGCAAACCGGCAACTACACACCTGCCCTGCTGGCACTGGAGCGCGCTTGCCGCATAGGCTATGACCGGCAGATCGAAGAGGCTGCCCTCTACAACTATGCCGTGGCTAAGATGCAGGGAGGCAAGGTGCCTTTCGGCAGTTCCGTTGCCTCGTTCGAGCAATTCCTGAACCGCTTCCCCGACTCGCGGTTCGCCCCTGAGGTGCAGCACTACATCATCAACGGCTATCTGACTGACAACAACTATGAGGCTGCCCTCAACTCCATCAACTCCATCAAGAACCCCACACGCGCCACCCTCGACGCCCGACAGCAGGTGCTCTACACCTTGGGCACACGCTATCTGGCTACCGGCGAGCTGAACCGCGCCATGAACGCCCTGCGCGAGGCTAAGGCTATGGGCAACCGTATTCCTGCCATAGCCACCGAGTGCGACCTCTGGATGGGCGAAATCCTGTACAAACAGGGCAAATTCAGTCAGGCTGCCGCCTGCTACCGCGACTATCTGAAGCATGCCGCCTCTGACGCGCCAAACCGGCAGATAGCCCGCTATGATCTGGGCTACGCCCTCTTCGGCGAAAAGAAGTTTGCCGATGCCGCACAAGAGTTCGGCAAATTCACCAAGGCGCCCGGATCAGCCGGCTCTCTGATGCTTGCCGATGCCTTCAACCGGCTGGGCGACTGCAAATACTACGACTCGGACTTCTCAGCTGCCGTGGAGCTCTATGACAAGGCATTCGACACCGACCCTGCCGTGGGCGACTATGCCCTCTACCAGAAGGCAGTCATGAAAGGATTGCGCCGCGACCATCAGGGCAAGGTTGACGGAATGAAACAGCTCATGAAAAGCTTCCCCCAGTCGGGTCTCTATCCGTCGGCACTGCTGGAGCTTGCCGAGGCTTACATAGAAATGGAGAAATATGAACTGGCAATGGATGCCTACACCCTGTTGGCTGAGAAATTCCCCTCTACGGCGCAGGGCAGACAGGGACGTCTGCTCCTTGCCATCACCCGCCTCAGTCAAGGCAACCGCGATGGTGCCATAGCCACCTACAAGGAGGTGATAACCCTTTATCCCACCAGCGACGAGGCGCGCGTGGCTTCGGAGGACCTCAAGAAAATATATCTCGACAGCGACCGCCTCGCCGAATATATGGCTTTCATGCGCAGTGTGCCTGACGCTCCTGCCATCGACCCCTCAGAACTTGAGGAGATGAGCTTCGCGGCTGCCGAACGTGCGTTCAATGCTGACGGCAGTACCCGCCGCGTCGAAAAATATCTCCGTGACTACCCTGCCGGAAACCATCTGCCGCAAGCCAATCTGATGATGGCTAAAGGAATGGCTAAGGAGGGACAGCACCGGAAAACCATAGCCTACACCATGGTCATTGTCGATAAATATCCTCACTCGGCAGTGACCGATGAGGCACTCCTGCTCAAGGCGCAGGCTGAGATTGCACTCGGCATGGAACGCGCCGCCCTCGACACCTACCGCCGCTTGGAGTCGGTGGCTTCGTCAGCAGCATCGCTCAACGTGGCTCGTCTGGGCATAATCCGTGCCTCGCGCGACATCGACGAGCCGGAGTCTGTGCTTGCCGCAGCCGATGCCCTGCTGGCATCGACCACCGTAGGTACCGGCGAACGTGAGGAGGTGTCGCTGGCTCGTGCCAATGCACTCAGTCAGCTCGACCGCACCGACGAAGCCCGTCAGGAGTGGCAGCAGCTTGCCATGAACCCGCAGAGCATCTTCGGCACCAAGGCAGCTTTCGCCCTCGCATCGGACTACTTCGCCGCAGGTGACCTCAAGGATGCCCGGCAGACCGTTGAGGCGCTCATCGACGCCAATCCGCCGCATAACTACTGGATGGCGCGCGCGTTCATCCTGCTCAGTGACATTAACCGTGCCGAGGGTAACACCTTCGAGGCTGACGAGTATCTGCGCTCGCTCCGCCAGAACTATCCCGGCACCGAATCTGACATATTCACCATGATTGACCAGCGTTTACAATGAAAAAGCCATATATCGCAATCTTAGCCCTGATGACAGCCGCAGCTATGTCGGCGCAGGGTCTGAACAAGGAAATCACCATTGAAAAGGAGATTGTGCCGGAGCAGCGCGCCGCAACCCGTCTGCCGGTGAACCACGAACTCATCACCCCCCATGTCAAGGCATCGGTGCCGGAGTTCAGCTCCACAGGTGTAAATGCTGAAATAACTCCCGGACTGACCATTCTTGACCCCGCGCTGACAGGCGACTCTCTGGTGCCGTCGCCCTACAGGGGCTATGCTGCCGCGGGCTATTTCCCGTCATATAATCTCGGCGCTTCAGCCGGCTACCGCTTCATCGACAATGACCGCACACGTCTCGGCGCCCGCCTGCAGTTCGACGGGGTCAGTTACAAGACCACTCAGGACAACGGCGAGCAGACCCTCAAGGACAATGCGCTGACGCTGGGCGTGGACCTGACGCAGCGTGTGACAGACACAGGCAATCTCGGTGTCAGCCTCGATTTCGGCTATGGCAAGAACAGCGACGAAATGGAGTCGACCATGCTTGACGAGCGGTCAGCAACCCGGCTGCGTCTGAGTGCCGGATGGAAGCAAACCGTAAGCGGAGTGAGCTATCACATCGGCGCCTTCGGCGGACTGTTCAACAACTCGTTCGGCGCCGACAAAGAGAAATATAATCAAAGCAGTTTCGGAGGTTCGGTGGGTGCCGCTTTCCGCGGATTCTCGCTCGACCTGACGGCGCAGATGCTAAATAACTCAGCCGGCGACACCGCCAAACCGGGTAACACAGTTAACCATGGCAATCCCGGCATTACCGACAACACGGATAATCCCGGCATGGTGAGTGTGAACCCGGCGTGGAGCTACACCCGCGAAGGGGTGAGCCTGCGACTCGGTTTCAATGCCGGATTCAGCATCAACTCAGGCAAGACGTTCGTCCCGGCGCCCGATGTCAGAATTGATCTGCGCCCGAACTCTTATCTCGGCATATACATGGTGGCTGACGGTGGCGTGACGGTCAACAGCATGGAGAGCGTCTATGCCATCTCGCACTTCCTTCAGGGCGACCGCTACTACGGCAACTCGCGTGTGCCTCTGGACGTGCGCACCGGAGTGGTCATTGGTCCGTTCCGCGGTGCGTCGCTGGAGCTTTTCGGCGGCTATGCCAAGGCTGACGACTGGCTGATGCTCTGCCACACTTATTTAAGCCCGGCTGACGTGAAGGCATGGCACGGCGGTGTGCGTCTGCGCTATTCATGGCGCGAGATGGTGCTGTTCAAAGGCAGTTTCCACACCGCGCAGTCGTCAGGCGAAAAGGTTTACTATCTGTGGCGCGACGGTGCGTCGACCGTTGTGGACCTTTCAGCCGAGGTGCGCCCGCTGAAAAAACTTACTCTGGAGGCAGGGTGGGAATATCGCACCGGACGCCACTCTTACGATACTCAGGCAGGCACCATACCGCAGAGTCTTGAACTCGGTTGTGTCAGCAATCTCAGGTTCGGCGCCGCTTATCGCATCACCGACCCGCTGACAGTGTTTGCCCGCGGCGAAAATCTGCTTGACCGCAAGTGGGAAATCTCAACCGACCTGCCTGCGCAGGGCATCAGCGGTCTGATAGGTTTAAGCTATAAATTCTGATGGCTGACAACTATCTGGAACGGAAAATGGAGGAGCACCGGTCAGGTGGCGCCGCTCCCCGCCGCAAGAAATCTCTTGTGGCAGGCAAGCGCAGCGGTGAGCTGACGGTGAAATTCCCTCCGCGCCGGGTGCTTGTCACCGGTGGTGCCAACGGCATTGGTCGTGCCGTGGTCGAGGCGTTCCGCAAGGCTGACTGCACGGTGGATTTCATTGACATAGACCGCAAAGCCGGACAGCTGACGGCGCAGCAGACCGGCGCACGGTTCATTCCGGCAGATCTGGCTGATGCCGAGCAACTCGAGCAGGCGCTTGACCTTGTGCTGAAGTCACGAGGCGACATTGATGTGGTGGTGAGCAATGCCGGCATAGCCGAGTTCCGTCCGCTTGTCGACCTTGACACGGCAGCCTTTGACCATCTGCAGCATGTGAACCTCCGTCCTGCCATAATCATAGCCCGCCGGCTGGCTCTGCATCGTCAGGCGGTCACGAATCCATGGGGTGGGAGGGTGATACTGATCAGCTCGTCGCGCCATCTGCAGAGCGAAAGTGGCACCGAGGCTTACTCGGCGTCGAAAGGGGCGCTGGCGTCGCTGACCCATGCCCTGATGATGTCGCTCGCCCCTTACGGCATCACTGTCAACTCCATCTCGCCGGGGTGGATTGAGACCGATCCGGAGGCACACCACACCCCCGAGGACCGCAGCCAGCATCCGTCAGGCAGGGTAGGGGTGCCTGATGACATAGCCCGTGCCGCACTGTTTCTCGCCCTGCCTGACAATAACTTCATCAACGGCGCCGACATTGTGATTGACGGCGGCATGACCCACCGGATGATATATGTTTAACCCCCGCGTTCCGTTTAAATTTAACCCCGAGATTTCCACCACGTTTAAGAATTAACCCCGCGTTTTCAACTGACAATGTTCCTTATTCGCCCCACTGCAAAAAATTTGCTTATACTGCTGCTGTTGCTGTTCATACCCTTCTTGGGGTTCACCCTTTTCAACACCAAGGGCGAGCCGCGCGAAGCGGTGGTAGCGATGTCGATGCTTCAGCAGCACGACTGGATTCTGCCGGTCAGCAACGGAGCCGACATACCTTATAAGCCGCCGATGCTGGCATGGTGCATAGCTGCCGTGTCCAAGCTGTTGGGCGGTGAGGTGACCGAATACACCTCACGAATCCCCTCGGCAGTAGCCATGATTGTCATGACCATGGGTGTGTTCTGCACCATACGTCGGCGTATGGACGCCGTCACGGCGTTCGTCACCTGCCTGATGATGATGACCTGCTTTGAGCTGCAGCGCGCTGCCACGTCGTGTCGCGTGGACATGCTCAACACCATGTTCATGGTGATGGCTATGCTGCTGTTTTTCAAAAGTTACGATTCGGCGCGACGGCGCATCATCACCTTCGGATTTATATTGATGATGAGCGGTGCCACGCTGACAAAAGGTCCGGTGGGAGTAATCCTGCCCTGCGGTGTGGCATGGCTCCACATGCTTGTCAGCGGCGAGCGGTGGTGGCGCGCCACATGGCAGACCGCTTTCTGCGGCTTCTGTGCCCTGCTGCTTCCCGCACTGTGGTATTACGCCGCTTGGCAACGTGGAGGCGACGAGTTTTACAGGCTCATGATGGAGGAGAACTTCGGCAGAATGACAGGCTCCATGAGCTATTCGTCGCATGAGAATCCGTGGTATTACAACATCATGACCATGCTCACCGGCATGCTGCCTTACACTCTGCTCGGCGTAATGTCGCTTGCATTGGTGCGCTTCAAGGGTGTCAGCCTGTCGCCGCGCCGCCTGTGGCAGAAGCTGCGTGAAGCCAATCCGTGGAACCGCTATGCCATCATAATCTTCGTCACGGTGTTTGTTTTCTATTGTATTCCGGCAAGCAAGCGCAGTGTTTACCTGCTGCCGCTCTACCCATCGCTTGCCTATGCCATGGCACTGCTTGCCCTGTGGCTCTGCGGGAGGTCGCCGCGCATTGTCCGCATTTTTGCCGGAATCATATCCGCGCTGCCGTTCATTGCCATTGCCGCTTTCGCCGCAGTGAAGATCATGCGTCCCGAATCACCGCGTCTTTCAACCCAGCAGCTCATCGACGGCGTTCTGTCAGAACCGGTGGGTGTGGCGGCTGTGGTCACGTTAGTGCTGATGACCCTGATGGCTGTTCTGCTCATCCGCGGCATCCGTCGCGGCGAGTCGTCGACCCTGTTTCAGTTCACGCTTTTGACCGTCTATACGATTTTTTTAGCTTTTGAAGCATATTTTCAACCGGCTGTTTTAAATGGAAAAAGCGATAAAAAAGTGGCGCAAGAGCTTTATTTACAGGGATTTGGCGAAGAACGTCAGCTCCACGGGTGGTTAAATGACTCACTTTTACGCTTCTACACCGTGAACTTTTATTTGAACAACAGTGTTATTAATTGTGAAAAAACCTATAAAACTCTTCCACAGGAGTTTATAATAGGTGAAAGCGACTTTCAGCAACATTGTCAACCGGAGTATGGCGACGACTATGAATTGCGTGTCATAGAACGATTTAACCACCGTAGTTGCGATCTTGGACAGCCGATTTTGCTGGTAGAAGTGGTAAAAAAAGAGTGATAACGCCAAAAAATGAAAAAAAACAGACTTATTTAGCAAAAAAATTTTGTAAAATTCAATAAATGTTAATAACTTTGTCCGGAATTATTAAAAAGTAAATCGAATCAATATGAAAAAACTTTTCCTTATGGCAGCTTTGGCACTCGGTGTAGTGTCAGCCCAAGCACAAACTGTTGAAGGTAGCAAGTTTACTGACAACTGGTCTATTGGTCTCAAAGGCGGTATGACTACCCAGATGAAGCACAGCGCATTCTTTGGTGACGCCCGCGGTATCGCAGGTATCGAAATCCGCAAACAGATTACTCCTTCTTTCGGCATTGGTGCTGAAGGAGAATGGACAGTAAATACTTCTTCATGGTTCGCAGTTAAGTCTCCCACAGTATTTGATCACCACTATGTTGGCATGTTCGGTGCTGTCAACCTGATGAACCTCTTCGGTGGTTACAACGGCACACCCCGTACTTTTGAAATGGAAGCAGTAACCGGTATCGGCTGGCTCCACGCTTACGGTCACAAAGTTGAAATGATGGAAGATCCCAACACCCTCGGTGCAAAAGTAGGTGTGAACTTCAACTTCAACCTCGGCGAATCAAAAGCATGGACCATCGGCATCAAACCCGCTATCGTCTGGAACCTCCTCTCTAATGGTAACAACCACGGTTATGCTTGCCAGTTCAACGCTAATCGCGCAGTTGTAGAACTGATGGCAGGTGTTACTTACCACTTCAAGAACAGCAACGGTACTCACTCATTTGTTCTCGCCCGTCTCTACGACCAGAACGAAATCGACGCTCTCAACCAGCAGATCAACGGTCTGAAGGCTGACCTCGAAAACTGCTCTAACAACACCGCTGCTCTCCAGCAGAAAGTTAACAACCTGCAGAACGAACTCGATGCTTGCAACAAAAAAGCTCCCATCGTGAAAGAAGTTTACAAAGATCTCAACAACGTTCACTACGTATTCTTCCGCCTCGGTTCTTCTTACATTCAGGAAAACCAGAAACCCAGCATCGAAATGACTGCTAACTCACTGAAAGAAAACGCTAACACAACTGTTGATATCATCGGTTACGCTTCACCCGAAGGTTCTAAAGCTATCAACGAACGCCTTTCACAGCGTCGTGCTGATGCCGTTAAGAACGTCCTCGTTAAGAAATATGGCATCGATGCAAGCCGCATCAGCGCTACCGGTGCAGGTGTAGGTGACAAGTTCTCTGTTCCCTCTTGGAACCGCGTTGCTATCTCAACTGTAAAATAATTTCAGATTGAAAATAACCCACTTGGGAGGTGTGCCGAAAGGCGCACCTCCTTTTTTTGTAAGTTGATTGGTCTAATGGGACTAATGGGACTGATGGGACTAATGAGACTGCTGGGGCTGATGGGGCTGATGGGACTAATGGAACTAATGGGGCTGATGAGGCTAATGAGACTAATGGGGCTGATGAGTGGGAGACGGAAGTTTGTAAATGTCGGGAGTTTTACTTATCTTTGCAATACTAACCCGTTGAATCATGAAAAAACTGATAATTTCTTCTTTTTTGCTTTCAGGAGCAGTGTTGCTGCATGCCGACAGTTCAGCTATACGAGTAAATCAGGTTGGATACCGTCCGGGCGATATTAAGGCAGCTGTATTGATGCTTGAATCACCTGCTGACCCTCAGGTGAAAATAGTGAATCTGACCACAGATGAGGTTTTTGCGCCTGACTCGGTGGTGGCTGTGACTCCATGGGATCCTATGGCGGAGTGCTCACGCATATATTTCTCTTCCATAATTGCTCCGGGCAAGTATAAGATTTTGACGGACAATGAGATTGAATCGCCGGAATTTACCATCGGAAAGGATGTTTTCGCGGGTCTGCAGGAGCTTCCGCTTCACTACATGCGTCAGCAACGGTGTGGCTATAATCCTTGTCTGGACACTTACTGCCATCAGCTTGACGGTCTGCTGGTGCTCAGCGGCGATGATGACGGCAAGCATGTTGACGTGACCGGCGGATGGCATGACGCCAGCGACTATCTGCAGTATCTGACGACTTCTGCAAACGCGGTGTTCCAGATGCTTTTCGCCTATCAGGAGAATCCTGAAGGTTGGGCTGATGAATATGACGCGGCGGGTAAAAAGGGCTCCAACGGTGTGCCGGATATCCTCGATGAGGCGCGCTGGGGACTGGAGTGGATGGTGAAGATGAATCCGTCAGACTCGCTGTTCCTCAACCAGATAGCGGATGACCGCGACCACCATTTCTATGGACTGCCGGCTGACGACACCGCGGACTATGGGTGGGGACCGGGCAAGGAACGCCCTGTTTATCCTTGCTCCGGCAAGCCTTACGGTCTGCGCAAGAATAAGAATGACAGCAAGGGTCTGGCATCGTCAGTGGGCAAATTTGCCTCTTCTTTTACGCTTGGAGCGCAGATTTTCGGCTCGCTTGACTCTGTGTTCGCCGCTGACCTTGAACGCCGTGCAGCGAACGCATACGAGGTTGCAAAGGCTAATCCCGGTGCGTGCCAGACTGCTCCCTGTGTGTCGCCATACTACTATGAGGAGGATAACTGGGTGGATGATATGGAGCTTGCTGCCATGATGCGCTATAATGCTACGGCTGACCGCCGTTTCCACCGCGATGCCGTGGATTTCGGTCGCATGGAACCGGTGACTCCGTGGATGGGTGCTGACTCGGCACATCACTATCAGTGGTATCCGTTCATAAACCTCGGTCATGTGATGCTGGCGCGTCAGGGCGAGACTCCCAAGGTGCGCAAGGAGTTTATCCGCAATATGCGCTCCGGTCTGGAGCGTGTGGAGCAGCGTGCCGACAATGCGTTCAAGTGCGGTCTGCCCTTCATCTGGTGCTCCAATAACCTCGATGTGGCGCTTGTGACTCAGGCTATGCTCTACCGTGAACTGACGGGCGACAACCGCTTCCTTGAGCTTGAGACTGCTGCGCGTGACTGGCTGATGGGTTGCAATCCGTGGGGGAAAACCATGATTGTGGGGCTTACGCCTGACTGTGACTCTCCGACTGACCCGCACTCGGCACTGTCGCATGTTCACCACATTCCCACCACGGGCGGATTGGTGGATGGTCCGGTGTCGGCATATATTTTCAACTCTCTGCGTGGTGTGCATCTGGAGCGTGAGGATGCCTACGCTCCTTATCAGAACACTACGGTGGTCTATCACGATGACAATGCTGACTATTCTTCGAACGAGCCTACAATGGACGGCACTGCCTCTATGACTTATTTCCTCAGTTCGCTGGCTGCGGGGAAGTGAGGGGAAGTAGGAAGTTATAGTTATGAGGTGGTTTTTAGTTGATTAGTCCAATGGGGCTAATGGGACCTATGGGATTAATAAGACTAATGGGACCTATGGGGCTAATAAGGCTAATGGGAAGAGGGCGCGGTCAGTTGATTGAGGCGGGCTGTGACGAAGGGGGTTGGTTTGAGTTCGTTGGCATGGGTGAGGAATCGGTGGGCATTGCGCTGATCGTCAGCGTTGAGTGTCTGCACCCAACGGTTGAAGTAGTAGTTGGCGAGATAAAGGGTGGCGTTGTAGTCTGAGGGGTTGAAGTAGAGGACCTGACGGAAGGTGAGCATGGCTTTTTCGGTTTCTCCTTTGAGGAGATACCCCTCGGCAAGAATGGAGAGGAAGTCGGTGTTGTCGGGTAGTCCTTCGAGCATTATCTTGCTGAATTCCACCATTTTGGCACCGTCGCGGCGGAAGCAGTAGTAGTCGAGCAGATAGTTGTCGATGGTTCGCAGCAGCCACGGATGGGTGTCCTTTACGTCGATTAGAAAGTTTTCGTAGAGGTCGGAGCGCCCGAGTGTGAATGACTCGGTTTTTACGTTGGTAAAGACGGAGTCGAAGGGCACTTTGTTTTTCATGGCAAGGTCAAGCAGCGCCACTGCAGCGGCGGAGTCATCAGTCATGGCTGATGAGATTATGGCACGGGCGTAGAGCCGGGGCAGGGTGGGTCGCTGCTCAATCATGAGAGAGAGCATGGCGGCGGCTCCCCGCCATTCGCGGGCGTTGTAGAACATCTGCTCTTTTTTGGCGAGCATGTTGTAGTCGTTGCTTTCGTCAGCGAGTGTGGCAGGCACTGTGAGCAGCAGTGAGAGCAGTAGAAGGAGTGTGCGCATGGTTGAATTGTGCGATAAAATTTCCACAAAAATACAAAATATTTGCATGGGTGGCATGGCTGATTGAAAAAAAAGTGCTAACTTAGCACAAAATCAACATCGATAAGCAAAATGAACAGAAATCACAGATATTGCGTGATTATGTGCGGCGGCATCGGGTCACGTTTCTGGCCCTACAGCCGCAGTTCACGCCCCAAACAGTTTCTTGATATATTAGGTACGGGCAGGTCGCTGCTCCAGATGAGTTATGACCGTATCCTGCCGATGGTGCCGAAGGAAAACGTGCTGTTTGTCACCAACGAGATGTATGCCCCCCTGATACGCGAGCAGTTGCCTGAGGTTGGGGAGGAGCAGATATTGTTGGAGCCGGCACGCCGCAACACGGCGCCTTGTATTGCATGGGCGGCGCATCACATCGCTGCCAAGGATCCTGAGGCGAGCATGATAGTGACGCCGAGCGATCATTTGATAACTCGCGAGGCTCTGTTTCAGGCGGCAGTGTCAGCAGGCTTTGATTTTGTGGAGCATAATGACGCCCTGCTGACGCTCGGCATCAAACCGAGCCGTCCGGAGACGGGCTACGGATATATCCAGATTGGTGAGCCGTTCGAGAATGGTATTCACCGGGTAAAGACTTTCACCGAGAAGCCTGACGCGGAACTTGCGCGTGTGTTTTTGGAGAGCGGCGAGTTTTTCTGGAATTCAGGCATATTTTTGTGGAGCGCCCGCAGCATCAAGCAGGCTCTGGAGCGTCATGCCCCCGATGTGGCACGCACGTTCAGCCGCGGCGAGGGTCTTTTCGGAACGCCTGAGGAGCGCCGTTTCATCGAGGAGAATTTTCCGGGTTGCCTGAGTATCTCGATAGACTTCGCGGTGATGGAGAAGGCTGACAATGTGTTTGTGGAGCCTGTGGAATTCGGGTGGAACGACCTCGGCACATGGAGCTCGATGCGCGACAATTCGCCGAAGAACCGCGATGGCAACGTGACTCACAACTGCGAGGGACTGATATACAATTCAACGGGCAATATCTTCGCTATCAATGACCGCAAGCTGGTGGTTGTTGACGGATTGAACGACTATATCATTGCTGACACTGGCGACGTTCTGCTGATATGCCCGATAGCCGAGGAGCAGCGCATCAAGCAGATGGTCAATGACGTGAAGCTGAAGTTCGGCGAGAAATATCTGTAGCAGACAGTGGCGGGAAACGAAGATTTTGACATACGCAACAGCAGCATGGACGCTGACCGCGACCTTGAGCGGGCGTTGCGTCCGTCGCAGTTCGACTCGTTCAACGGTCAGGACAAGATTGTGGCTAATCTGAAGGTGTTCGTGGCGGCGGCGCGTCAGCGTGGCGAGGCTCTGGACCACCTGTTGCTGTTCGGACCTCCCGGACTCGGAAAGACCACTTTGTCGAACATCATAGCCAATGAGCTTGGTGTGGGGATGAAGGTTACGTCAGGACCTGTGCTGGACAAGCCGGGCGATCTGGCGGGCATACTGACGTCGCTCGAGGAGAACGATGTGCTGTTCATTGATGAAATACACCGTCTGAGCCCTGTGGTTGAGGAGTATCTCTACTCCGCGATGGAGGATTACCGCATAGACATAATGATTGACAAGGGACCGGGAGCGAGGACGGTGCAGCTGACGCTGTCGCCGTTCACACTGGTGGGCGCCACAACGCGGAGCGGTTTGCTGACTGCCCCTCTGAGGGCTCGTTTCGGCATCAACTGCCACCTTGAATATTATGACCACGAGGTGCTGGAGCGGATCATAGCGCGGTCGGCACGTCTGCTGAACGTGGAGTGCAATGCGGAGGCTGCGCATGAAATAGCTCTCAGGAGCCGTGGAACGCCCCGTATAGCCAACGCATTGCTGCGACGTGTGCGTGACTTCGCACAGGTGATGGGAAACGGCTGTATCAATCCTGAGATAGCCACCTACGCCATGGAGGCGCTGAACATTGACCGCTACGGGCTCGATGAGATTGACAACAAGATTCTGACCACCATAATAACGAAGTTCAACGGGGGACCTGTGGGTCTGACGACCATAGCGACTGCTCTGGGCGAGGATCCGGGCACCTTGGAGGATGTCTATGAGCCGTTCCTGATTAAGGAGGGGTTCCTGAAACGTACGCCGCGCGGTCGCGAGGTGACGGATTTGGCTTACCGCCATCTGGATGCGAAACGGCGTGTGGATGAGGGGCTGTGGGGAGTTATGTAAGTTAGAGTTACGAGTTATGAGGTAATAGGTTAGAGTTACGATGTAGTTTTTTGTCGGTAGTTTTTAGATTTTAGATAGAATGTCGGGAGTAAGGTCATTGGTAAAGGATACTGCCATCTACGGGATGAGCAGCATCATTGGGCGCTTTTTGAACTGGTGCCTCGTGCCGATGTACACTAACATTTTTCCGAGCAGCGAGTATGGTCAGGTGACTTATATCTACTCGATAGTGGCTCTGGTTCTGATAGTGCTGACCTACGGCATGGAGACCGGTTTTTTCCGGTTTGCCAATCATGAACGGTGGAGCGACCCGATGGCTGTCTACACCACGGCTCTTATTTCGCTGGCAACGACTTCGACTCTGTTCGTGGCTGCAATTTGCTGTTTCCCCGGCAGTATAGCTAACGCCTTAGAGTGCCCGGGGCATGCGTCATATATAACCATAATGGGTGTGGCAGTAGCCATTGATGCGTTCACAGCACTACCGTTCTCGTATCTGCGCTATCGCAAGCGCCCGATGAGGTTCGCCTCCCTGAAGCTGGTGAACATAGGGCTTAACATAGGGCTGAACCTGTTTTTCCTGCTTCTCTGCCCGTGGCTGATGAAGGAGTCGCCGCAGTTGGTGGACTGGTTCTATGAGCCTGATTTCGGGATAGGCTACATATTTCTCGCGAACCTGATTTCGTCGGCTGTGACGCTGGTGATGCTGCTGCCGGAGCTGACGGGATTCCGCTACCGGTTCGTGGGTAAGTTGTGGCGCGAAATGATTGTTTATTCATTTCCGCTGCTTGTGATTGGTATAGCCGGAATCATGAACCAGACCATAGACAAGCTGCTCTACCCGTGGTTGGCGCCCGACAAGTCGACCGCCATGGCAGACCTCGGTATTTATGGAGCGAACTACAAGATAGCCATCATAATGGTGATGTTCATTCAGGCGTTCCGCTTTGCATACGAGCCGTTTATCTTCGCCCAGAACAAGGAGAAGGGGGCTGACAAGGTGCAGGCTTACAGCGACGCGATGAAGTATTTCGTGATTTTCGGTCTGCTGATATTCCTCGGCGTGATGTTCTACCTCGGCATCATCAAATATTTCATAGCGCCATCGTATTTCTCGGGACTGAAAGTGGTGCCGGTGATAATGATAGCCGAGCTGTTGTTCGGCATATTCTTCAACCTGTCGCTGTGGTACAAGCTGACTGACCGGACGGTGTGGGGGACATGGTTTTCGCTGCTCGGACTGGCTGTGACGGTGGGGTTGAACGTGCTGCTTGTGCCACGCCTGAACTATATGGGTTGCGCGCTCGCGGCGTTAGGCTGCTATCTGGTGATGACTGTGGCATCGTACTTGGTGGGGAGGGTGAAATATCCGATACCTTACGATCTGCGCTCCATGCTGCTCTACACGGTTGTGGCTGCTGGGCTCTACGGCTTGGCTATTGTGGCTACAACACCGTGGGAATGGGTTGACTACGGCATCAGGACTTTACTGCTCATAGCCTATATATCATTCATAATCAAACGCGAAAAGCTAACACTATTACCAAAAAGACGATGACTGACAAGCCTTTGAAAGTGGCAATTCTCTGCCACAGCGACAACATGGGAGGCGCCGCCGTGGTGACAATGCGGCTTCATAACGCGCTCCGCCGCGAAGGTGTGGACTCACGAATGGTGGTATTCACGCAGAATAATCCCGGCTCCGATGTCACTATCATTTCAAACCGTTTCAAACGTGGATTTTATTTTGTCCGAGAGCGGTTTGAGATTTTCATGAACAACGGCATGAGCCGCGACAATCTGTTCAAGGTGTCGACCGCTTCGTGTGGTCCGGACATAATGTCGAATGCCGTTGTGCGCAATGCCGACGTGGTGGTGTTGAGCTGGGTTAACCAAGGTATGCTGTCGCTCAATCAGCTCGACAGGCTGTTGAAAAGCGGTAAACCGGTTGTGTGGATGATGCATGACATGTGGAATATGACCGGGATATGCCATCACGCGCTGGAGTGCCGCAACTATGTGGACCCGGGTGAGTGCGGACGGTGTCAGTTCCTCAGCAGCGACCGACCGGATGACCTGTCGCACAAGGTGTGGAAGAAAAAGAACGAGATATACCGCAATGCAACGAATCTGCAATTTGTGGCTGTCAGCAACTGGTCGCGTCGCAAGGCTGCCGAAAGCTCGCTGATGAAGGATATGCCAGTGGAGACAATCTTCAATCCGTTTCCGATAGATAGCTTTGACACGCGTTTTCCTGAGGGCTACGAGCCTTCGATTATCTCGCATGACCGCAAGGTCATTGCGATGGGTGCGGCGCGTCTGGATCAGCCTATAAAAGGGCTACCGTATGCCATAGAGGCGCTGAATTATCTGTTTGACAACAATCCGGAGCTGTGCAACAATGCGGAAGCGGTGTTTTTCGGCGACCTGCGAAATCCGGATGCGCTGGCAGATCTGCGATTTCCGCACCGCTATGTGGGACGAATCTCCGATCCGCTCATTTTGCGGAGGCTTTACACGCGCAGTTCGGTGGTTCTGTCGTCATCGCTCTACGAAACCTTGCCCGGTACGCTGATAGAGGGTCAGGCATCGGGTGCGCTTGCCGTAAGCTTCGGCGAGGGTGGTCAGGATGACATCATAGAGCATAAGAAAAACGGCTATATAGCACGTTATCTCGACACGAAGGACCTTGCGGAAGGCATAGAGTGGGCGCTGTCGCAGAATCAGGATGTGGATGCGCTGCACGAGTCCGTGAGGGAGCGTTTCGGTTCAGAAGCCGTGGCGCGCCGTTACATAGAGCTGTTCAACCGCATGCTTCACCGCAATGGCTGATTCCTATCTGACAGTGGCAGGGGTGTCGACCGCCACGATCCGCGAGAAGATGAGCCGGTTCATAGCGTTTGTGCATCCGGTCAGAAGCGCCGAACAGGCAAAGGGTGTGATAGGCGAGTACCAGAAGAAATATCACGACGCGCGGCATGTGTGCTGGGCATTTATGATTGGTCAGGAGCGGAAGGAATTTCTGTCGAGCGACAATGGTGAGCCATCGGGCACGGCAGGTAAGCCAATCTTGGGTCAGATAAACTCGTTCAACCTAACCAATGTGGTGATTGTGGTGGTGCGTTATTTCGGCGGCATCAAGTTGGGTACGCCGGGACTGATACAGGCATACCGCGAGTCAGCCCGAGCTGCCATAGAAGAAGGAACGATCATTGAGGAACGGGTCATGGCAGAGGCTACGGTCACGTTCGGCTATGTTTCGCTGACTCCGGTGATGCGACTGCTGAAAACTCCCGGGGTGACCATTCTGAGTCAGGATTTCGACAACACTTGCTCCATCACGTTCACTACCGCCGAGGACGACATGGTTGTGCTGCTCGGTCAGCTGCGCAAGGTGGAAGGACTGTGCGTGGAAGGGTAGGGGAGTGAATTGTTAAATCTGTTAACATTATAACGGCGTTTTTCCGTGCAGCAGTGCGGAAATATTTAAAATTTGCGATTCTGAAAGGGGTGAATTATGTATAAGGTGTTTAGTGACAAGGTATTAAGTACGAAATTTTGTATGAAATTTTGTTTGAACTGTGAAGAAAAACCTATAATCTGCGGTCAAATGTTGTAAGTAATCGGCAAAATTATTATTTTTGTAGGTTAAAACATTTCTATGAACCGATTTCAGTGGATAGCGAAAAATGTGGAGATGCCACAGGTGTCATTGCCGTTGATGGAGCGATGGCTGTGTGAGGTGGCGGTCCGTCACGGGAAGGTGGCTCACGAGCTGAGTTATATTTTCTGTGACGACGAGGAGATCCTGCGCGTAAACCGTCAGTATCTACAACATGACTATTACACTGACATCATTACCTTCGACTATACCCGTGGCAAGCTGTTGCGCGGCGACATGTATATTTCGCTTGACACTGTGCTGACTAATGCAGAGACTGTCGAGTCGACATACGATCAGGAATTGCGGCGTGTGATTGTTCACGGACTGCTGCACCTGTGCGGCATCAATGACAAGGGTCCGGGTGAGCGTGAAATTATGGAAAAGAATGAAGATGAGGCGCTTGCGCTTCTGACAGAGATAGAAAAATGAAGTTTGATTACGACATAATCGTGATAGGAGCCGGTCATGCCGGATGTGAAGCTGCATCGGCTGCAGCCCGCTTGGGTTCGCAGACGTTGCTGGTGACCATGGACATGAACAAGATTGCGCAAATGAGCTGTAATCCGGCAGTCGGCGGAATTGCTAAAGGTCAGATTGTCAGGGAGATAGATGCGTTGGGCGGTCAGATGGGAATTGTCACCGACCGTACAGCCATTCAGTTCCGCATGTTGAACCGCTCCAAAGGTGCAGCTATGTGGTCGCCGCGTGCGCAGAGCGACCGTATGAAGTTCAGCGGCATGTGGCGCAATATACTTGAGAATACGCCAAACCTGCATATATGGCAGGATAGCGTTGAGGAGTTGCTGATAGAGGATGATGCCGTCAAGGGTGTGAAAACCCGTTTAGGTGTGGTTTTTCACGCCAAAGCTGTGATATTGACTGCCGGCACGTTCCTTAACGGACTGATGCACTTCGGTAGGACCATGGTTGAAGGCGGACGTATCTCGGAGCCGGCAGCAAGTGGTATTACCGAGCAGCTTCGTGAGATGGGATTCGTGACAGACCGCATGAAAACCGGTACTCCCGTGAGAATAGATGGCAGAAGCGTGGATTTCAGTCAGACTACACTTCAGGAAGGTGATAATGATTTCCATAAGTTTTCGTTTCTGCCCGGCGTGCATCGAGAGCTTAAACAACGACCGTGCCACACACTCTATACCTCGGAAAAGACACATGAAATATTGCGTCGTGGGCTACCCGATTCTCCGCTTTACAACGGACAGATTCAGAGCATAGGTCCGCGTTATTGCCCCAGTATAGAGACAAAAATTGTAACCTTCGCTGACAAAACCGAGCATCAGCTGTTCTTGGAGCCGGAGGGGGAGGATACGCAGGAATATTATCTCAACGGCTTTTCATCATCGCTGCCTATCAATATTCAGCTTGAAGCGCTTGAGACCATCCCGGCATTGCGGGAGGTGCAGATTTACCGTCCCGGGTATGCGATTGAGTATGACTTTTTTGATCCGCGACAATTGCGGCATACGCTTGAAACCAAACAGATTTCAGGGCTCTATTTCGCTGGTCAGGTTAACGGTACGACAGGCTATGAAGAGGCGGCAGGTCAAGGTTTGATTGCCGGTATCAATGCCCATCAGAAGATTCGAGGCGAGGAAGAGTTCACCCTTGCTCGAGATGAAGCCTACATTGGTGTGCTGATAGACGACCTCGTCACCAAGGGGGTGGATGAACCGTACAGAATGTTTACCTCGCGCGCGGAGTACCGCATATTGCTGCGTCAGGATGATGCCGACATGCGATTGACCGAGCGTGCATACAAGATAGGTCTTGCCGATGAACACCGGTTCGGGCTGATGAAAAGCAAGCGTGAGCAGCGCGACCGGCTGATAGAATTCTGCAAGGAGTTTTCCATAAAGCCTGCGCTGATAAATGCGAAATTGGAAGAGGCAGGAACTACGCCGCTCAAGCAGGGTGTGAAACTTATAGACCTTGTGTTGCGCCCGCAGCTCAACATGGCGATGCTGACCAGTATGATTAATCCTTTGCGCGAGTTCATAGAAAAGAATATAGAGGACGAACGCCGTGAGGAGATCGTAGAGGCAGCTGAGATAATGATGAAATATCAAGGCTACATTGAGCGCGAGAGGCTTGTGGCAGATAAGCTGCATAGACTTGAAAATATCAAACTCGGTGACAAGTTTGACTATGATCAGATAAAGGCATTGTCGACAGAGGCGCGTCAGAAACTTGCCAAGTTGAAGCCTCAGACCATCGCACAGGCGTCGAGAATACCGGGAATATCGCCGAGCGATATAAACATATTGTTGCTGATGCTTGGTAGGTAATGTTTCACGTGAAACAATTGGAATTAATTGAAAATAAAAACTTTAACCGTTCAACATAAATGGAATACATTAAATCAAAAATCCGCGACGTTCAGGATTTTCCCCAGAAAGGGATTGTTTTCAAAGATCTAACCACAGTGTTCAAGGATCCGCGAGCGCTTCACATCATAGGGTGGGACCTTTCGCAGCTGTATCGCGACAAGGGTGTGACAAAAGTAGTAGGGATTGAGTCGCGCGGCTTCATAGGCGGTTCGATTCTTGCGTTTGAGTTGGGTGCAGGTTTTGTGCCTGTGCGTAAGCCCGGCAAGCTGCCCGCTGATACTCTTCAGGCTTCTTACAAGAAAGAGTATGGTGTTGACACAATAGAGATTCATCGCGATGCTATCACTGAAGATGATGTGGTGGTGCTTCATGATGATGTGCTTGCTACCGGAGGCACTATGCTCGCCGCGATTAATCTGGTGAAGCAAATGAACCCGAAGAAGATCTATGTCAACTTCATTATCGAGCTCTCTGCGCTTAACGGACGTGCAATTCTGCCGGATGATGTGGAGGTTACTTCACTGATCACTTACTGATTCCCGCTAAATATACGAGGTGTGTCAACGGGACTGCGGTTGCCGGGGGCACACCTTGTTTGTTAGGTTAGAAGTCAGAGTTACGAGTTATGAGGTGATTTTTAGTTGATTGTTGGGCTAATGGGACTAATGGGGCTAATGTGGCGGAAGCCGTAGAGTTCTTGCTTTGCAAGCGCTTCGCGATGACCGCTCCGGTGACGGACGTTCCACAGAGCGTCCCTACAAGGGGGTGACGAACCCCGGTGAGGAAGCAGCCGCAAGCGGCTTGAGCGGGGGATGAAGAGGGGGAGAAGATGTTGGTAGATTTTAGTTGATTGTTGGACTAATGGGGCTAATGTGGCTAATGTGGCGGAAGCCGTAGAGTTCTTGCTTTGCAAGCGCTTCGCGATGACC
>CAMWVE010000031.1 GCA_947177685.1 uncultured Porphyromonadaceae bacterium
CTCAGTAACTAAAAATCAGAGGCTGTGCCGTAAAACTGAATTACGACACAGCCTCGTGTTGAATGTCTGTTTGTTGATTGGAGGATTATTTGCTGTATTTGCGGTTTATCTCGGCAATTTTTGCTTTGGCACGGGCAATACTTTCGGGGTCGTTCGGGTCAATGCCGTATTTTGAGGCAGGGGGAATGATGACCTCCGTGCCGGCAGCAATCTGGTTGGGGTTGCGCAGCTTGTCCTTGTTCTCCTCGTAGATATAGCACCAGAAATCGGTTTTTCCATAGTGCTTGCGAGCCATTGATGTCAGGTAATACCCGGCTCTGACGGTGTCTTTTATGACCTCGGCAGCGGGGGCTTTTTTATCCTCATGTTGCGGTTCAAGCTTGATGGTGTCAGACATCGCTTCTTCATCGCTGACAGCAGTGGTGATGGTGTCATTGAGAGTCACCGGTAGTTCATCAGGTACAGCGACAGTTTCGGTGAGTTCGGTGGTTTGCTCCTCCTCATCCATGTCATATTCATCGGTTTCGGGGAGCGTGACAAGGTTGATGGAGTAGCCGATGGCAAAGCCTATGAACAGACCTATCAGCCCGGGAATCCACCATGGCAAATGATGTCCGCCATGATGTTCCTCATGCTCTTCTTCCTCCTCATCTTCATCGTCGACACGTTTCGGTGCCACACGATATGTGATTGTTTCCTTCTTCACCTCCTGCACTGTTTCCGGTTCCGGTTCCGTTTCCGGCTCGGTTTCTGCTATCGACTCGGGTTCAGGTTGAGGTTCGGTCTCTGCCTTGGACTCAGGTTCAGGTTGTGGTTCCTGCTCAGCCTTAGACTCCGGCTCAGGTTCCGGATCCTCTACAGGCTCGGCTTCATTCTGGGGAACGGGTTCCGGTTCAGGTTGAGCTTCATGTTCCTCGGTTTCAACAGGTTGTGTGGTCTCCGGTTCGGGCTGCATTTCCTGCTGCTGGGGTTCAGCGTCGACATACTTGTCATCGAGTTCCACCGCTTCGAAGAAAGAGAAAGGTTCGTTGACTTTCTCTGCTAATTCCGGTGAGGCAATGAAAGAGACGGTGTTGGTTTCGGGATTTCGCGACAACGTACCGAATCCGTCGATGGTCACCTGACCGTCGGTCTGCAGGGCTGTGGCAATGTTGTTGAAATATAAACGGATGAAATTTTCCGCTTCGGCATTGTCGAGCGATGCGCGCTGAGCGAACAGCTGCGCCAAGTCGTTGAGTGTCAGGGTAGTTTTCATTTCTTTAAATCTTTTGATATGGCGGTTGCCGGGGTGAACACTATTTCTATGACCGGAGGAAGCATGAGGCGTTTACCGGTGGAGAGGTCGGTGATGATCTGTTCCGGTTCGTTGACTGTAGCGAACTGACCGAACCCCGGCACGGCAACATTGTTACCTGCGGCGAGTTGTTCCTTGACTATCTCCACGAGGGTGTCTGCCAGAGTGCCGGCTTTGTCGGCATCTATCGAGAGTGCTGCTGCGAGATTGGTGGAAATGGCGGTTTTATTCATGATTTATGATCTTAGGGTTTCGTTTTACAAAAGTAACATAAACATTTTAAACCGTTTGCATGTTATACAATTAAAATTTAGAAAAATTTAAAAAATAAGAACGATATGAACGATTTTAAAGAAGTATTAAAGACCGACAAACCTGTTTTGGTTGATTTTTATGCCACTTGGTGTGGTCCGTGTAAAATGCAGGCACCCGTGCTCGAACAGTTGAAGGAGAAGGTTGGCGACCGTGCCGTAATCATAAAAGTTGATGTTGACAAGAACCAGCAGCTTGCACAGCAGTATATGGTTCAGTCTATCCCTACCTTGATTATTTTCATGAACGGTGAACCGGCATGGCGTGCAAGCGGTTTCCATCCTCTGGAACAGCTCGAAGCCAAGATTAAAGAATTTGAAAAGAAATAATACCCCCCTTTTTTTGTAACGCTCCTTGTAGCGTTTCCCCACAATGAGTAAAGGCTCCCGATTTCGGGAGCCTTTACTCTCTTGTGAGTTCTTTCGGCGGACGCTCCACAGAGCGTTCAACCTTATTTTTCCAGCGGACGCTCCACGAAGCGCTCAACTTTAATTTTTCAGCGGACGCTCCACGAAGCGTCCCTACAATGGATGGCTCAATGCCGTTCTCACACGCAGAAGCAGAGCACGAGCACCTGTGCAGCCACAACGCGCAGGAACATGGTCAATGGGTAGACGGTGGCGTAGGCTACGGCAGGGATGTCGCTGCCAGTAGCGTCGCCGGCATAGGCGAGTGCCGGGGGGTCAGTGTAACCGCCTGAGAACAGACCCATGATGGTGAGGAAATTGATTTTGTAAACTCCGCGGGCAATGCAGCCGGTGATGAGGATAGGGAGCAGAGTGATGATGAAGCCCCAGAGTACCCACCACAGACCGGTGTCGTTGAACACGGTGTCGCAGAATCCCGCACCTGCCGATATTCCCACCGAAGCGAGGAACAGACAGATGCCAAGCTCGCGCAACATCAGCGATGCTGATGACGAGGTGTAGGTCACGAGCTTGAACTTGTAGCCGAAACGGCTCAGAAGGATAGCCACCACGAGGGGACCGCCGGCAAGACCGAGTTTCATGCCGTAGCCAACGTCGATGGAACCTACTACGATACCGAAAAGTATGCCTATGAAGATGGTTATAAGGTTAGGCTGGTTAAGGCGTTTCATGGAGTTACCCATTTTCGATGCCAGACGGTCGATGTCAGCCAGAGCGCCCACCACGGTCAGTCGGTCGCCCATCTGCAGGCGCAGACCGGGCGATGCCAGCAGATCCACACCGGCGCGGTTGACGCGGGTGGCGTTAAGGTTGTAACCTTTGTGAAGGCGGAGCGAGCCTATTGTCACGCCGTTGAACTCGCTTTTGGTGATGACGATGCGTCGAGAAACCACATCTGACGGCGTAACTTCCTCCCAGTCCATCTCAAGTTTCTCGCCGAGCACGGCAGTGAACTTGGGTTCGTCCTGAACCGAGAGAACCACCAGCAGACGGTCGCCTACATGCAGCTCTGTGGCTGACGTGGGTATGATTATCTGCCCGTCGGGCTTCATGATTCGGGAGATAACGAAGTTGCATGTTATGATTTCATGGAGCTTGATTACGGACATGCCTTCAATCAGGCGGTTGGTGATTTCAAGCGACATAATATAGGGTTTCAGCGTGCTGTTCTCCTGCTCCTGCTGAATCTGTTTCACCTCGTCGTCGATGCGTATGCGGAATATGAGCTTGATGATGAACATGGCTGTGATGATGCCCACAACGCCTAAGGGATAAGCTGCGGCGTAGCCCATAGCCATGGTGTTTTCGGCGCTTACATCAGGGATTGCCTGCTGTGCGGCAGCCAGTCCCGGGGTGTTGGTTACCGCGCCTGACATGATGCCCACAAGCACATCCATGCCGGTTTTGCCACCCTCTATGAAGTAGATTATCAGCACAATAAGCACGTTCAGCGCTATGGCAGCCACTGCCAACACGTTAAGCCTGATGCCACCTTCTTTGAACGATGAAAAGAAACCGGGTCCTACTTGCAGACCTATGGCGAAGATGAACAGTATGAGTCCGAACTCGCGGATAAACTTGAGCACCTGCGGATCGACGGTATAACCGAAGTGACCCATTACGATGCCTACGAAGAGCACGAATGTGACACCCAGCGAAACGCCTCCTATCTTTAGCTTGCCGAGGAAAATACCTACGGCAATGACAAACGAATAGAGCATGATGGTCGATGCCAGATTAACGTTGCCGGGTTGAAACAGTTGAATTAAATCCATTGTAAGAAGTTGTATTATTGGAAATTATGATAGTCGCTCAATGACACAATGCAAGTGATTAGGTCTGTGTAAATTTCATTTTAAGGTGCAAAGTTACAAAATATTGATGAACTTGACAATAAAAAGTGTCAATCATGTGTCACGACCATCTGTCATTGAGCACGAGGTCGAGTATTTCCGACGGCTCGTGGACAATGTTTTCGGCATAGTGTTTTTTCAGTTCGGACTCCGGACGGAATCCCCATGTGACACCGCACGATGTCACGCATGCCCGGCGCGCCGTTTCCATGTCGACACCGGAATCGCCCACATAGAGGACTTTGCTTTTCGGAACGGATACCTTCGACAGTATCTCGAACACTATCGAGGGATCAGGTTTGACCGGTACATCAGGTTTTTGCCCTTCAACGGCTGCCCATTCTATTTCGGGAAAGAAGTGGTGAATCAGTTTCTTTACGGCGCTGTCATATTTATTCGATGCCACAGCCACCTGTATATCTCTCTGCCTGAGCTGACCGAGCAGCTCCGGTATTCCGGTATAAGGTTTTGTCCGGTCGGTCATGTGGTTGTCGTAATACTCTGTGAAGTAGCCGTGAAGCCGGTTGATTATTTCATCGGTGCGAGCATCTTCAGGGAGCACGCGCTCAAGCAGTTTCCTGACACCGTTACCCACGAAGTAGGGATAGGAGGAGAGTGCGTGAACCGGATAGCCGGCACGCGCCAGCGCATGATTGGCTGCCTCGCCGAGGTCAGCGATGGTGTTCAAAAGTGTGCCGTCGAGATCGAATATTACAAGTGATTTCATGCTGAAACAGTGATGATTAGAATGGATAGCCCACAGCAAAATGGAGCGTGGCGTCGCGATGCCACCGCGGGTGGAGCAATGGCCACGGTTCTTGGTTCATGGCAGGATTATGTGCCTTCATGCCGAGGTCCAGACGCAGCACGAAGTATGTGAAGTCCATGCGCAATCCGGCTCCGTAGGCTGCTGCGATCTGTTTGTAGAATTGGTTGAACTTGAACATGCCGCCGGGCTGATTTTCGTAGTTGTGGATGGTCCAGATGTTGCCTGCATCGATGAACAGCGCTCCCTCGAACACCCAGAAAAGCTTGGCACGGTATTCCACTGAAAGATCAAGACTGATGTCGCCGCACTGGTTGATGAAGTCGGTCACGGAGTTCTTGGAGTCGTAGCTACCCGGACCGAGTGTGCGCACTCCCCATCCGCGCACACCGTTGGCTCCGCCGGCATAGAATCGTTTTTCAAACGGAATCATGCGTGAGTTTCCGTAGGGGTATCCGATGCCGAATCCTGCGCGATAGGCAAATGAGTTGCGGTGGTCGATGTAGTGGGTAGCCGTGTATTCAATTTCGCTCTTGATGTATTGCGAGTATTGAGTACCGAACACTTTGTAGGCGCCGTCAGATTTTTTCTGACCAGTGAGCTTACTGATGGCATAGAGGGTGTTGCCGGCAGTCTCTATGTTGTAGCGCAGGGTGTAGAAATCTTTCTGCTGACGGTGCGATGTTATGTCGGCTGTGGTCATCTTGCGGTTCGTGATGTAGTAAGTGTAGCCGAGTCGCATGATAAGGTGGTCCTCGTAGCTGTAACGGAGCAGAGGATTGGTGGGAGCAATCTCATCAATGAAGTTCAGAGTGCTGTGGGGGAGGTAAACGAAGTTGATGTCGAGCAAGTCGAGGGTTCGGCGCATGGTGTTGCTGCGGTTGTTCCACTTGTATTTCCACGCTGCTCCAGAAATTATGCGGGTGTACTCCGGACGCTCCTGATAGTTGAACGAAAGTGCTACCTCTGACGAGGCTATGATGCGCTGCTTATAGCTCTTCGGAATGAACGGTGCCTTGAATTTGGGGAAGGTGATGCCTATTTCGCCGGCATATTCCGTGTAGCGGTTATTGATCAGACCATCAAGATTTCCTGACAGGCTCTCGTAGGATGTGCGGAATTTGGCAGTCAGCGTTTCCGACCCTTTCCACAGATTTCTGTGGAGGAAGGTAAGCCCTACGCCGAACCCGAGGTCACCCTCGGAATTTGTACCCTCCAGTTCCAGCGATGCTCCCATTTTCTTGGTGCGTGACAGCAGGATGACGCAGTCCAGCAATTCGGCATCGCCGAGATGACCTGCCGGACGCATGGTGATGTTGATGAACTTCAGTATGCCCAATCGTCCGAGCGACTCGTAGGTGCGGTTCACCGCCGCGGCATTGTAGAGCGATCCCGGCTGAATGAAACATTTCTCTTCCAACACCGACGGACGCAGGTAATGGTCCTTGCCGTAGATGACGTAAACACCGTTGTAACGAACGGTGTCAGTGTGTGCTGTTCCACTGTCATCGCCTGAATCATAGTCCGTTACGAAATAAACATCCTTTATGTAATACTTCTGGTGGTGGTTTACGGGAGCCGATGTTCCGTCAGGTTTGCGCGGTTTGTGGATAACCATGGTCAAATCAACATTCTTCGATCCGGCTGCGGTGTCGGCGATAAAGGTGATATATTCCTTGGTGAAGGAGTAATAGCCGTTGCGGCGCAGTCGCTCGGTTATCAGCGTTCGCTCCGTCTCCAGATTGTTGCGGTTGAAAATTGTCCCTTCCGAAATGGTGAACAGTGCGGAGTCCTCCATGATTTTCTTCCCGGTCACCGAATCCTCGAACTCGTATGTTATGGATGAGATGAAGTGTGGCTCGCCGGTTTGTATGTCATAGTGCACGTCCATCTTTTTCTTGCCCGGACGCGCAATGGTGTCAATCCGAATGGTTACATCGTTATATCCTTGGTTTATAAGAGCTTGACGTAGCTGTCGCGCACTCTGCATGGTCAGGGTGCTGTCATAGATTACCGGAGGTTGCCCCAGTTTCCGCATCCATTTGTTATACCATTTTGTGGTGTCGCGTCCGCTCAGGTTATATGTGGCAAGCTGCAGTTTCAGAAATCCCAGTACCTTGTGGTTAGGTGTCTGCCGCAGATAGTTCACAAGCTCGGTGGAGCTGATTTCGCTCTCGTTCTCATTGATTGTGATGGTGGCTTTGTCAAGAAGCAGCTGACCATCGGGCACATGACGCGTGGTGCTGCAGCTCCACAGCAGGGAGGCGGTGAAAATGGCAGCGAGTATATATATATAATGTGTACGCGAATTCATGCTTATCAATAGGAGTGGCAAAGTTACACATTTTTGTGCAAAAATGGAGGGTGGATAGAAGAAAAAATAGTACCTTTGCACCACAAATTTTACAACAATGAATCCTTGGCTTACTATATTGTTGCTCGTGGTGGCTAACGTGTTTATGACTTTCGCGTGGTATGGTCATCTTAAGCTGCAGAATATGAATGTAATCACCTCAAACACTCCGCTGTATGTGGTCATTCTGATTTCGTGGGGTCTCGCGCTTATTGAATATTTCTTTCAGGTGCCTGCCAACAAGTATGGTTATACGGAGAACGGCGGTCCGTTCACGCTCATGCAGCTGAAAGTTATCCAAGAGGTTATCACGCTGGTCGTATTCACTCTTTTCACCGTTCTGTTTTTCCGTGGCGAGCAGCTTCATTGGAACCATTTCGCGGCATTCCTGTGCCTGATTGCGGCAGTTTATCTGGTGTTTTTGAAATAAAATGAACCATAGCGGCTTTCAATTGTTAAACAAAAAAATAGTGAACTATGGGAAAAATATATTCTTCGCTGAGCGAACTTATTGGTGGCACTCCGTTGCTGGAGGTCAAAAAAATTGAGGAAAAAGAGGGTTTGAAGGCACGTCTGCTTGTAAAACTGGAGTCATTCAATCCGGGCGGCAGTGTGAAAGACCGCGTGGCATTCGCCATGATTTCGGTTGCCGAACGCGAGGGGAAAATCAAACCGGGCGACACCATCATTGAACCTACCAGCGGAAACACCGGCATAGGTCTGGCATGGGTGGGACGCCTGAAAGGTTATAATGTCATACTGACCATGCCTGAAACCATGAGTGAGGAACGTCGCAAGCTGCTCGCGGCTTATGGCGCACAACTGGTGCTGACACCCGGTAAAGATGGCATGAAAGGTGCCATAGAGCGCGCCGAGCAACTGCATAAGGAAATCCCGGGATCAATCATTCTGGGACAGTTCGATAATCCTGCCAATCCTGCCATGCATAAGGCTTCCACAGCTAAGGAAATCTGGAACGACACTGATGGTGAAGTCGACATATTGGTTGCCGGCGTAGGTACCGGCGGCACACTGTCGGGCACCGCAGCCGGACTCAAGCGGTTCAATCCTGCCATTCGAGCCTACGGAGTGGAACCTGCCGGTTCAGCCGTTCTCAGCGGTGAACCGAGCGGACCACACAAACAGCAGGGTATCGGTGCAGGTTTCATTCCCCGCAACTACGACAAGAAAGTGGTTGACGGAGTCATAAAAGTTACTGATGACGAGGCATTTGCCGCTGCCCGCATGTTGGCTGCCGAAGAGTCAGTCCTTGCAGGCATATCATCCGGATCGGCATTCTCAGCCGCATTGGCGCTTGCCAAGGATCCTGCCAACGAGGGCAAAACCATAGTGGCGATTCTCCCTGACACCGGCGACCGCTATCTCTCCACTACGCTTTTCGCCTGAATTTCTGCAACTTCACCCGTTTCAGTCCTTTGGGAATAATCCTGAATTGCGGACGGCGACATTCTGAAGCATATAACAGACCTTTTTCACCGGTGGCGACAGTAAGTTTGCCGCCGGTGATTCTGTCTTTTACCGAATTTTCCTCTTTGGTGTGGTGTAGCACGAAGTATGGATCGGTGAACCGATTCTTTTTCAGCCAGCAGAGGTTCACGTTCCACAGTTTGGAATACTCTGTTTTGTCCTGCATCAGATAGGGATTGTCACATACTTTTATTTTTCGCATGTTGCTGTGCTCTTCTATCATTTCAGGATTCTGAGCCATCTGCCGGCGCCATTCCGCTATCCTGCCGTCAGTGACATAATCAGAAATTACGGAGTCGAGGAACTCTTCTTCTGTAATGTCATCTTTGAACTTCTCTCTCCAGATGTCGGCAAGCCGTTTTAGTGCCGGTGCATAGACACCGCCGGTCTGTTCACGGAGATATCGTTTGAAACTGCTGTCGCGGTCATAGTTGAGGGTAAGCAGCGAATTGTTGTAGGGATAATTCATGTTTACATCCCCGGATAACAGCAGCAGTGCAGCATAAAGTTTCTTATGGTAGTAGTCCCCTTTAATGAGTCTGTTTAAGATGATGGCATAACGTTTGAATCTCCCGATGTCACCCTTAGCCCATTGAAGCGGCGCGCGAAGCTGTCCGAACAGGTAGCCTTCGTTCTCGAATCTGTCAAGTGCGTTTGCCCAACCGCTGTTGACGCGCAGCAATTCCTTCTGTTTTTCTTCAGCATAGTTGTCAGCGTCCAGACCGCTTATTCCTCCCGATGAAATGACATGGTCTGACATGGTGTATGTCGGATTAGCTTTTTTCGCATTGGCGTAAACAGTGAGGAACTTGTCAATTCCATCCATTGCATTGCTGATGTCGTCGTTGGAGTCCAGCCTGTTATTGTTGTTTCGTGCCAGAGCCAGATTTCGCAGTATTCTCATCCATGTACTCCAATCTTTTTTCAAGCCGTTATTTGTGGCAATTGCAGTGGCATTGAAGTTCTCGGTGAATTTCAGCATCCCATAGAGCAGAAGTCGGTTTACATGTGAAAAATCATTTTCAAGCATCCGGTCAATGAAGCTATAATCAGAATCCGGGTCAGATTTCAGATTTTCCAACAGCGTGTCCGCACCTAATATGGTTTTGTTATTGCTGTAAATCAGCGAGTTGAAATCAGTAATCACGCCGGCGTAATCAATCACCGGACAGTTGCCCGGTTGCTGGCTGTGAAGGTCTATGAACCGCAGTTGCAGATAAGTGGTGAACGTTGCAGACAGGTTGTGACGCTTTGAATGTTCAAGGTCGGCTAATTGCAGAATTTCATTTTCGACGGGAGTTTTATTGGTCCTGAAATATTTGCGGAACCAGCGCAGTAGAACAAGTCTGAGAATGAGTGTCTTGAAGTTATCCTCTATGGTATGAATCTTCTCCAATCCCAATTTCCCGTCAGGATTGTCGGCACCTGCCCTATGCCAGAAGAAGTCAATCCAGTCGCTATCCATCATGGAGCGCCATTGGTTCTGTGTTGCCGTGTTGAATCCGGAGTCAAGCAAATCACCTTCAAGCGCCGATTTGGTATTGTCGAAATCGGAGAGTTCCAGTCCGCGTGCATTCATTTTAACATACAGCTCGTCGCCCTGCCGCAGGTCGTCCAAGTCACGGATGTGGAATCGGATGTTTTCCAGTTTTTCTGAGTCTGTTTTCCTTATTTCAGCAAAAGTCCCGAACTGAACCATCAGTGCGTCAAGCATATTGAGCATCGAGAGTACGGTGGGGTCATATTCCCACGAACGCCGGAACTCGTCGAGTTGCCGTATGAATTGCGAGAGATTCGGCAGTTTTTTATTCTCAGCGATCGCTTCACTCACAGCTTTATCAAACTCAGCGGAAATAAGTGTCTTTGGGTCAGGCTCCTTCACGAGAAAGCGACAGAAATCCCGTGCCGACGGTCGGGTGCAGTAACTGACTACCGGTTCGTTTCCATTCATCAGCAGCGAGCGTTTTTCTTCAGGCAGCACAAGCCAGTGGAGCAGGAACAGGGTGGTCAGACGCTGCTGACCGTCGAGCGGCTCGAACTTACCCTCTCGTCGGTAGCCATAGATGAAATCAAGCATGCTGATATTGTCGTCCTCAGCTTTAAGCGAAGCTATGAGGTTGGCAGTGAACAGATTACGCACATCTGTTGCACGCTGTCCGGAACGCCCCTGCGCATAGTCGCGTTGGATTTTGGGTATGACAATCTGTTTTATACCTTTTAGCGCTTTTCCTGTGACGAGGTCAGTGAATGAAAACGTTTCCATGGCTATTTGAAAATGGGGTCAAGGAGTTTGTGAATGGCACAGAGATGAGCCTGAGCATCAGATTCGCTCCATGTCATAGGGGCAAGTCCGGCTGAGTCAGATGTGTTGGAGAAATATTTCAGGAAGAGGTCACGGGTACACATTGGTACGAACCCTCCCGACTGTTCGCGTTCAAGGATTTTCTTACGTTTATATGGAAACAGGGCGTTGCCGTAGCCTCGGTTTGTGCCTGCATCGAGCAGAGCCAGATTGCCGGGCGAATCTTTATCCACAACCGGTGTGGCGGGTGTGAGCACATCAATTTGCATCACCTTGTCATATATCTCTTTATAGTTGCTTGACCATTGCGGAGAGTCTGTTCCGGCAGCCAGTGTTTCTTCCATCAGCTTTGTCAGATTTTTCAGATCATCGGTTGCAGGAAGCTCCGATACTATTTCCAGTGCATAGCTGATCCAGTTTTCTTGATCGGAGTTGATGGTCAGATAGTTGTGGGTTTGAGAGTCAACATGTTCAATGTCCCATTTCTCATCAACATATTTCTGGAACGGAAACCGGAGCTGACGTTTGGAGTAGGTTACGACATTGAACAGAAGCAATACTCTGCGAATCAGCTCCTTGTTGCCCTTGTATTCAAGTTTGTCGATAGCTTTGGGGAACTCTACATATTGGTTTTCGACCCACACAGGACTGAATTGCTCCTTCACCATGGTCCTGAGCAGGTTTAAGTCGGCGTGCTTACTCCATATCCCTCTCGTATTCTTAAACTCCAACTTTTCTTTTGTCAGACGGTCGCGTATGTCTCCTATGCTGATGTTGCATTGCGATAGAAATCCTATGTAGTTGTACATTTCCGGAACCGCATACCACTCCATCAGCATGTCGAAAACTTTTTTGACGTCGTTTTCCCAGATGTCAAGGATTGACTCTTGGTTGTCATACTTTTCCTGAAACCACCTGTAGGCGAAGTCATCATCCTTCCGGTTGGCACCTTTTGACAGAGCAATATGGTTGAACAACAAGTCGGTTCGCGTGTCGTATTTCTTGTTGCCGGCATTGATGAACGTAAAGAAATCATCGTGCATGAATCGGCGCTCTATCTCGTTCCACTCCATAGAAAGCACAGCTTGCGAATCACCGCTTACTCTGGCACTTTCCTTGATGCGGTTGAGCATGTGGAGAATCATTTCCGATGCGGTTCCGTTCAACCCGTCGATTTCCGACCAATCAATTTTCGAGCGGTTATCGGCTGCGTCCGCTGAAATTATCAGGAGCGCTTTTATCAATTCGGATGGTGTGAGTTTCAGTTTGCCACGGTTGAGGCGGTTAAATATGGCAATAGCACCACTGTCAGAGGAATCATCCCCTTCCACCTCATACCAAATAAACTTTATGCTCTTGGAGTTGCATCCGAACAGCGTGTCAGCCATCTGCTCAAGTTCTTTCGGATTTCGTTTCGCCTTAATCCATTCTTCTATTGTTCGGCGCGAGTTAGCAATGTAGTAACCATCAATGTGGTCAGTGGGCGACACGCTGTCATACTTCATGTTACGGCGGGTGCTGTAATGAATGTCGTAGAGTTTCATGTCCTGCACATAAGGACGCCCGTATTTCCTGAACTTGTCAAGAATCAGCGTAAGTGTTGTCAGGCGTTGCTGTCCGTCAAGAACCTCCCACTGCTTGTTTTCTCCACGCACCACAAGCGGCTGCAGATAATAAACACCGGGCAGGTTAGGCTCGTTGTTGGCAAACTTGCAGAGGTCGTTCAGCAGATCTTCTACTTGTTTTGAAGTCCACCGGTAGCCTCGTTGAAACGATGGAATCTCGAAAGTGAACGGTTCATCTTTCGACAGAAAGTCGGATATTGCTCTGGGTTGAAAATTATTTTCTGACATGAGGCTGATTGTGAAATGGTCAGTAGGGCTGCGATGACTCTTTCTTTTGTTTTCCTATCCGCGGTGTTATGCCAATGAAAAGCTCAAAGTTGATGCCGGGCATGGGTCGTGACAGCACTGAGAGATATTCTTCGTTGAACAGATTGTTTACGGCAAGTTTTAGCTGAAGGTCAGCCGGCTTCAGCCGGAGTGATTTCTCCAGCGATATGTTGCTCATGTAATATGCAGGCAGGTGTCCCGACAGTGTCAGGTCATTGCTTGACATGGTGAAGCGCTGCGAGTAGTATGCCCATTTGTAGAGGAAACTCCATGTGCGCCATGTGAGCCGTCCGGTGACTGATGCGGAGTGCTTCGGAACGTAGGGGAGTTGCTTGCCCACGGACTGGTCTGCGGCTGACATTTTCTCGCCGACATTGATCGATGGGGTCCATGAATATGATCCGTTGAGGTCAAGCAGCCACTCCCTGAAGGGACGCAGGGTAAGGTTCGATTTCAATTCCACGCCGTAGGCATGCACCTTGCTCATGTTGCGAGGTGAATAGAATCCTTTGGTTGTGGGGAGCCATATAATCCAGTCATTGATGCGCGAGTCAAACCATGTGGCAGAGCCGCTGATCGAGAACAGACCCTTTCGGGCAGCGTCGAAACTGATTCCGGCATCGTAGCTGAATCCGTGTTCATTTTTCAGGGCAGGGTTGCCTCCGGGCATGAAATAGAGATCGTTCAGCGATGGGAACCGATAATTTTTTGATATGGATCCGCGTAGCATTATATTGCCTTGGCGCGATAACAGCCCGTCGATGAAGAATGCCGGAATCAGCGGGGCATATTTCTTGCCGTAGATATCCTCACGCATCACAAGCGAGAGTCCGAGTCGGTCGATCGGTTGCCACTTCGCCGACACGGAACCTGACATTTCCAGCCTGTGCTTGTCGTAGCCGATGATTATGTCGGCTCCGTCAGACAGAGTCAGGCTCTTGTCATCGCTCTTCACAAACTGCTGATGTGCCGACAGATTTGCAGTCAGAAACCATTTGCCGCCTATGGCATATTCAGCTTCGGCAAGCCCGAAAATTGTGTTGATGTGGCTGCGTGAACGGGTCATGGTGGTCCAGTGGTCGGCGGTCACTTCACGTCGGTAGTCATAGGCGTTGTTGGTGTGGATGTATCCTCCTTTTGCTGCCACTTTCCAGTTGCTGCGGATGTGATCCCATTGCGCCACGCCACGGAAAGTGTGTTCGCGTTGCCTGTTTTCGAAATCGCGTTCATCGCCGTAATCGGTGGTAAGCATCGGTAGCTCGCGGTTCGAGTCTATGTACCATGCGCTGACTCCAAACCGGTCGCCTTTCAGCGTGTTGTAGTAGACTTCCTGAAGGATGTGGAGGTCACGGTAGGCACCCGAGCGGTTACGTTCCTCAGGATGATATTGACCTATGATGTTTTTATCCTCGTCATAGATGTTGACCTTCTTGTCGTGGTTGATATATTTATAGTCGTTTTTTGAGGAGGAACAGACGGCGCGAGTGGAAATATGCCAGTGCTCGCTGCCGTATGCGAAGCGAGCGAATTCATCAAATGTGGTGAATGAGCCAACACCCTGAACATATTGCAGATGCACACCTTCAGGAGCATCAGGGAGAGTACCGAGCCGAACTGCTCCGCCAAGTCCGCCTCCTGCCTCGTTGACTGATGAGGTTCCGTGGAGCAGGGTGGCACGGTCAATGAAATATGACGGAATGGTGGAGAAATCGGTCATTCCGAGCATGGGGCTGTTGATGCGCATGCCGTTCCATGTCACTTGGGTGTGGCTTGGCGAGGTGCCTCGGAACGCCACTGTCGAGAGCGTGGCGCGCCCGTAGCTTTTCACGAACACCGAGGAGTTGAACGTCAGCACATCAGCCATTGAAAGTGCTATGTTCTCCTTCAGCGCTATGGAGTCGAAGGTGGTTTTCTGCACTCCAATATCTTTCATGGGGCGCCGGGCGCTGACCGTCACTTCGTCAAGGCGGTGGATTCTGTCAGCAATGTTCTGAGCATCAGCCATTGATGGCATCACGCACATAATCAATATAAGCTGAATGATGATTTTTGCCGACTTTTTCATGCGTCACCGGTTTTTAAAACAGAACGAGTTTGGAGTGATGCCAACATAGAATTCATCAATCAGCTTGCCGTCAGGCGAATAGCGGTAGACCATCCCCTGCTGCCTGTAGTCGATGGCATCGGCGACATAAACCTCGCCATTATCGGGGTTCACAGCCATGCCGTAGTAAATGGTGTTTCGGGAGGAAAGAAAGGGGGTAGAGGGGAGAGCTTCGGCTGTCACCTCCATGCGCCACACATCATCGTTAAGCCAGTAGAGCATATCGCCGGCATTGGTCAGGCAGAGTCCGCGCGGAGAACTTGTCAGCGGGAACTCAAATTTGCGCTCAACGGTGAATGTGGCAGCATCGATTCGGAAAAGCGCCGGATTCTCATAACCGTAAGGCGATCCGAAATATCCCCCGTCGGTCATGCACCACAGTTTGCCGTTGCGGTCCAGTACAAGTGACTTTGGCTGAATACCCAACACCATGTCATCCACAACACGGTCTGTTTCGGTGTCAATGCGTATTATCCGGTTCTGGTAGCTCCAGCAGCTGCAGTAGAGATATTTGCCGAATAGCACCATCTGCTCTGTTGAGCCGCTTTCGGCAGCCATTCCGGGCACTTCAATGGAACCTGTGATTTCGTAGCGTTTAGGGTCAACAATGATAATCCTGTTGTTCCAGAGTTGGCTGACGTATGCTTTGTCATCGTTCAGAAAACAGATGTAGCGGGGGGAGGGGAGATTCTCAATACGCCCGGTTTCGCGGAATGTGCGGGTGTCAACGGCGAATATCACATGCGAATTGTTAACCACAATCCACAATCTGTTGTCATGCATACAAAGCGATTGCGCCACATCGCCGAGTTTCATTCCGTTGGCACGCAAAAACACCTCGTTCTGCACCTCGCAAGTGGCAGGATTGTAATATGAAAGGGTGGCATTGCCATACTGGAAATTACCCTCGTTGGAAATGAACAGTCCCGGTCCGGTGACGTCGAATTTCTCCGGTTCGTCGCCATAGTCCCATTTCATGCAGGAACTGCATGCTGCCATCAGCATGACACACACTGTCAGGATATGTTTTCGCAGGATCATTTCGCAAGAAGGTAGGCAATGATTAAATCGACCCCAAAGTTAATCATTTTTTCGCAAAAAGCTGTCCTGTTTTGGTGGGTTTCACACTCATGCAATCAAATGATGGTGCTTTTAATCGTTGTCTCCTGACGGCTTTTGCGAATAATGGGTAATGCTCTGCGTTATTAACTCTTTTTAACTTTGGTGTGCTTTATTCAGGCACTCCTTGAATATAATTTTGCACATGAGGAAGAAAACTTCCTGTAACTCGAAAAAACAGATCTATGGAACTATTGCTTATTATCATCCTTGTTTTGGCTTGGCTACCTTCAGCCCTCAAAGATGGTGCCAACATCAAGTAGTTGACAATTGTTGTTGAACCGGCTCTCAATGTTTGTCGTAATCCCTGAACAAAACTGTTCCGGCAGATGTTTTAATGTTAAGCGGAACTTATTCCGCCGAAACTTAACGATTTATGAAATATGGACAAATATGTATGTGAAGTTTGCGGGTGGGAATATGACCCCGCGACAGGTGATCCCGACAATGGCATTGCGCCCGGCACTCCTTTTGAAGAACTCCCCGATGACTGGGTATGCCCGGTTTGCGGCGTAGGCAAAGATCAGTTCTCGAAAGAATAAAATCGTCGATCTTTATTAAATTAGTCTATCTTTATTAAATAATTAGAGCCGGCATCTGACCGGCTCTAATTATTTAATAATTTCAGGTTTGCATTATTTGTTTGATGCAGCTGAGATTACAGGTTGTGCAGGTTCATCGGCACAGAGAACTACAAGCAGATTGCTTACCAGCGATGCCTTGCGGTCCTCGTCGAGTTTAACGATTCCTTCGTTTTCAAGACCTTCGATGGCGAGTCGAACCATGGAAACAGCGCCTTCCACGATTTTTTCGCGGGCTGAGATTATGGCTGATGCCTGCTGACGGCGCAGCATGACGGCTGCGATTTCAGGGGCGTAGGCAAGGTAGTTGATGCGCGCTTCCTCTACTTCGATTCCTGCCATGGCAAGGCGTTCGTTGATTTTCTCCTCAAGCATCTGGTTTATTTCATCACCGCCGCTGCGCAGTGTCAGCTCATGTTCGTGGGCATCGCTGTCGTATGCGAACTTGCCGGTTACCTCGCGCAGGGCTGCATCGCTTTGGATGCGCACGAAGTTGTTGAGAACCACTGAGTTGACGGCACCCAACGACTGTGCATCCACATCGAACGACGCACGATAGGTGTCCTTTACCTTCCACACCAAAACCATGCCTATCAGCACCGGGTTACCCACTTTGTCGTTGACTTTGATAGGTTCAATGTCCATGTTGCGCAGTCGCAGCGACACTTTTCTGACGGTCATTAAAGGGTTGATCCAATAGAAACCGGTCTTGTGGAACGTGCCTTGGTAGCGACCGAAGAAAAGCAGGACACGCGCTTCGTTAGGTTCCTGAATGACGTAGCCTGTCAAGCCTATCAGGAACAGTACACCGAGAACAATGGTAGCCGGAATCGCTACTATCTCAGGCGCAAAAAGAAACATGACGCCTGCGAGTAACGGCAGAAGAATGACAAACAAAACCATGTTGAAACCGTTCATGTAGGCTCCTGAATATTCAATCTCTTTATTTTCCATAATAAACAGTTATAAATTTTGCGGCAAATAGTGCCGGATGGTCAAAGATACGAATTTTTTTTGTAATTTCGCCGATTATGGAGAAAAAAACAATCTGGGACCTTCAGCGTCCGTCAGTAGAGGAGTATCGCCGTCAGTCGAAACGCCCGATTGCGGTGGTTCTCGACAATATCCGTTCGCTCAACAATGTCGGCTCGGTGTTCCGCACCTGCGATGCCTTAGGTGTCAGCAAACTTTGTCTGTGCGGCATAACCGCCGTTCCCCCGTCACCTGAAATTCATAAGACGGCTCTTGGCGCCGAGGATAGTGTCGATTGGAAACAGTATGACACTACTCTTGATGCGCTTGCGGAGTTGCGACGCGAGGGCTACACCATCTGCACGCTTGAACAGGTTAAAGAAAGTACCCCGCTCAACCAATTCCGGGCTGAACGGGGCAAACGTTATGCAATAGTGGTGGGTCACGAGGTGAACGGAGTTGACCCGGAAGTGGTGAATCAGTCAGATGTGTGGCTCGAGATACCGCAGGAGGGAACGAAGCACTCGCTGAATGTGTCGGTTAGTCTGGGTATCGCTCTCTGGCAGGTTTACTCATCCATGCTCTGATCACAGTATGACTTTTTCAACTTTGTTTCCCTGCTTGCGGATGAACAGTCCGCGGGCAGGGCTCTTTACTACTATACCCTGCAGGTTATAGTAGACCGGAGCCGACAAGTTGGAGTCAGCGGATATCTCATCAACTCCTGATATTTTTTCAAAAGGAAGATCGAACGCCGCGAGCAGCTGTCCGAAACCATAGCCCGAGGCAGGTTTGGGGGCAGTTCCACCCATCACGGTAAATTGTGAGTTACCGCGGGCAGTCAGATAAAGTCGGGCATCCTGCGGATTGTATGCCATGACCTGTGCAACGGGGGCGCCCCCGCCGGTGACAAGATTCCACGCCTCTGTGTCAGGGTTGCTCCGCATCGTCGTCACATCGTAAGCGCGCACAAACACACCCACCTTGGCGTTCATTCCGTAGCCCATCAGATAGATTTTTTCTTTGTCACCGGGATTTGTGAAAATATCCAGATAGCCGGTGATGCAATTCACGGTTGTTCCGGGAACCTTTATGCCGTAATCGGAAGCACTGGTGGTGGCGCCGAGCACCGTGCCGTCAGCCGATAGTCTGATTAACATGCCTTCGCGCGGGGTAGTTCCTTCCTCGCTGGCAATTTCCTTGTCACCGCACTTGAATGAGCCGTTGAACATGCCGGTCACCCATAAGTCACCGTCAATGACGCGGATGGCACAGCTTTGCAACACAGGGTTCTTTGATTTGACCTGACCTGCAGTGAAAACCCGACACCAGTTGACAGTGAAGTCATCAGTCATGCTAATTATTAATGGTGAGGCATACTCATTAATTGTGACAGATTTATCACCTATGGTGACGGTCTGATTTGCCTCACCCTGAACGGTAGCTACAACGGCGAGGGTATTGTTGTCATAGCTGAGAGCGAGAATTTTTGATGCCACTATGGTTGTAGGAGAGGTAAATGTCGATGTCAGCAGACCGTCGGAGTCAAGCGCAAGAATCAGCATGTCGCCATTGGTTGCCTGACTGTCGCCGTTCCATCCCACAATGTTGTGTGGCGAAAGGGTGTGCGGCTGACTGTCGCTGCCTGTCAGTGTCATATCGGCACGGAAACGTGCGCCTATATAAACCACATCGTCAGGGGTCATCGCAGCGCCACAGATGTCAAGAGCATCGGTGGTTGCGCGGTCACTGCCCGGCTGTGGGGCATCATCCATCTCCATAATATTGTAACCCAATAGTTTACCCTCGCTGCTGAGTTTCATGATAACTCCTTTGTAGAAGCGTGTGTCGCAAGCGTTCCACTCCACGGTCAGCTCATTTCCGGAGGTGTCGGCGAGTTTGAACCCTTTGTCGATAGCACCATCGGCAGGACGTATTTTCAAGGTTACGATGACCGAGCCGTCGCTTAACGGGGTAACGGTTCCATTGCTTGCTGCCACTTCGCCCTCGGTGCTGACAATGCTCCAGAGCAGCTTGCCATCCTTGTCGGTTTTCAGCAGCGTAAGATTGTAATTATATGAAGTGCCTGAGTAAGCAGCCCCTTCGCCGATTGTGTCAGAGCCGTAGGTCAGACTACGGCTCGTGGCGTTTGACCCCTCGGTTCCGAGGTAGTAGAGATTGCCGTAACTATCCAAGGCAATGGCATTTGCCATGTCACCGGCAGTGGGTGTGTCGAGCAGTTCGCCCCATGAATATGAGGGTAGGGAGGTGTTTTGTGCCATTGCCTCGGTTGAGGTGCATAGCGCACAGATGCAAACGATTGAAAGTAGTGATTTTTTCATAAATGACTGTTGATTTTGAGTTTTTTCGCTGCAAAATTATACTGCGTGAGCCGAATCTGAAATACTCATTTTGTCCATTTTTCATCGGGAAAATTTACATATTTTTGAGTATTGCGTCCCCCTTGAATAAGCAGTAATTTTGTGTTCCAAAAATTGAACTATGCGACTGACTATCATTATATTATGCTTGCTTGCAACCATAGCCTGCATCAATGCGCAATCCATAAATGAGACTGACACTGATGCAGAGACAGATTCCATCATATTCTCACTGAATATCGACCTGACCGAAGTTGTCGTGACGGCGAAAGAGCTGACCGGATTGACCTCGGTGTCACGAATAGATCGCGATGCCATGCGTCATCTGCAGCCCACAAGTTTTGCCGATATTCTGGAACTGCTGCCCGGAAATATATCCAAGGACCCGGACATGGGTTCGGCGAACAGCATCAGCCTTCGCGAAACCGGAACACTCAATGCCACCGGGAGCGCATCAAAGAACGATGACTATGACATATCATCGCTTGGAACGCTGTTTGTGGTTGACGGTGCGCCAATCAACACCGATGCCAACATGCAGAGCATCGGAGGGATTGCAACAGACTCAAACTCACCGCTCTATAAGCGTGACATAACCAACCGGGGTGTGGATATGCGCACCATATCCACGGACAACATCGAGTCGGTAGAGATTGTGCGTGGCATACCGTCGTCAGAGTACGGCAACCTCACGTCGGGCATGGTAAACATAAAGCGTATCAGGCGAGCCACCCCGTTCACAGCCCGTTTCAAGGCTGATGAGTTCAGCAAACTTTTCTCGGCAGGTAAAGGGTTTGCGGTGCATGGCGGCGCACATATCATTAATGTGGATGCAGGTTATCTCGATTCAAAGGTCGACCCCCGTGACCCAATGGAGAACTACAAGCGCGTAACTGCCTCGGTTCGCGCAAACATGCGGTTTGATACAAACTCGGTGACAGCCCGCTGGAACTACGGCATAGATTATTCCGGTTCGTTCGACAAAGCCAAAGTTGACCCCGATTTGAATTATAATAAGGTGGACAAATTCAGCAATGATTACAACCGCTGGGGTTTCAGTTCAGAGCTGAATATGGATTTGCACAGCAGCGTTGTCATTTCAGATATTGTATGGAATATGGCAGCAAGCTATGAGCGTGACCTGCTCCGGCACATAAAGCAGGTGTCGCCGGCACGCGCTGCAGTGGCACCCACAAGCATGGAGGAATGTGTGCATGACGGAGAGTATCTGCTATCGGAATATCTTGCCGACTACCGCTGCGAAGGGAAGCCGGTCACCTTGTTTGGTAAACTTAAGGCAACAGGTTCGGCTATGGTCGGCGCCACCTCTCACAGCTACATGGGCGGTATGGAATGGAGCATGTCGAAGAACTATGGTCACGGACAGATTTATGATCTGAGGCGTCCGCTGTCGGCAGGTTGGAGCACACGTCCGCGCGACTATTCGGAAATACCGGCGAGTCACACGGCTTCATTCTATCTGGAGGACCGGATAATAATAGTGGTTGCCGAGGGTTCGGTGGAACTGCAACCCGGAGTACGCGCCACTTCGTTGCTCTCACTTGACCGGCGTTATGCCATGGCTGGAAAATTCTATCTTGACCCACGGATAAATCTTCTATGGACCCTCACGCCGTTCAATGTAGGCTCACGCAGTGCTACCTTAACAATAGGCGCCGGTTATGGCATGACCACCCGCATGCCCACGGCTGATTATCTCTATCCGCAGTCTGAATACTCTGATTTTACGCAACTTAACTATTATAACACGGTCAACCCCAAGGAGTTGAGCAAGGTGTCGCTGCGAACCTACATCAACGATGCTGCCAACTTTGACCTGCGACCGGCGCGTAACATCAAGTATGAAATGCGCACGAACCTTTCCGTCGGTACAACCCGCCTTTCGGTCACATGGTTCCATGAGCGTCTGAACTCAGGATTCCGTTATTCAACCATTTATCTCCCTTACACATATAATAAATATGATGCTTCCGCCATTGACGGCGCTACCCTTACAGCCCCGCCGGATGTAGGCACTCTCCCTTTCGCCGTAACCACAGTTCTTGATGGCTACCGTCGCGTTACTAACGGAAGCAGCATACGCAAACAAGGGATTGAGTTTCAACTGACTACGCCGCGATTGAAGCCGCTTGCCACTTCTCTGATTGTTAACGGCGCGTGGTTACGCTCGACATACTCCAATTCGCAGATGCTTTACAAAACCGTCAGCGATGTTGTTGGTGATGTGGCTGTAAAGGACAGATATGTAGGGCTTTATGACAGTAATGACGGGCGTGTTAACTCGCAGTTCAACACCAATTTCATGTTCGACACACAAATTCCCCGCTGGGGTCTGCTGCTGACCACGTCGGTTCAGTGCATGTGGAGGGTAAGCACCACACGATTGCGCGAGAACAGCGTTCCTGAGAGTTATCTCTCGGCAGAGACAGGCGAACTGCATCCTTACGACAGCAATGCCGTACAGACTGACCCCATGCTGCAATACCTTGTAAAATATTATAGCGATGAACTTTACAAACCTTACACGGTTCCCACTGCCGTATATGTCAACCTGAAGGCTACCAAACAGATAGGTCCCAAGCTGCGCATATCGGCATTTGTAAATCGCATTGTCGATTACCTTCCTGATTACACCCGCAACGGATTGGTGGTGCGACGGTCGGCATCGCCCTATTTTGGTATGGAAATCAATTTATCACTTTGAGCAATGAAAAGATATTTTTTGCCTATATTATTATTGTTAAGCGTTTTAACCGCATGTGACGACACTCTGTCGTCATCCCTTACACGCCATACTGTCAGCTTTGCTGTAAATTTGCCGGATGAAATCGAGCCGGAAAGTGCCATCAACGGTCGCATAACGTTTCGCAATGTCAGCACCGGCGCCGAAACCGTGGGTACCCCTGAAGAAACTGTTACTCTGATACCCGGACTCTATGATTTTGCATATCAGGCAACGGCGCTACTTGCCACCGGCGCTGAAACCACACTACGTTTTACCCGAAATTCAGTCAATATCAGGGGAGATATCACGCTGACAGTCAATCCGTTTTCCTACATTGAGTCAAATGATTTGATTATTGCCGAAATATTCTTTGCCGGCACACTTAACCCTTCGGGAATCAGCTATAGCGGTGATGACTATATCAAGCTATACAACAACACTGATGATGTGATTTATGCCGACGGACTGGCATTGGTGGAGAGTAAGTTCAGCACCACGCAGAAGTATGATTATACCCCTGACATAATGGACGAAGCGGTTACTGTCGATGCCATTTATGTCATACCGGGGTCAGGTTGTGAACACCCTGTAAAACCGGGAGAATATCTGCTGCTTGCCGACACCGGCATTGATCATACACGTCTCAATCCCTATTCATTCAATCTTGAGCACGCTGACTTTGAGTGGTATGACGTATCGACCTCGCCTGCACACCTCGACATAGACTCACCCACAGTTCCAAACCTCGACAAATGGTATTGCTACACTCATTCATATTTCATGCTTCACAACCGTGGTTTCAAGGCATACGGACTGGCACGGATAGCGGTGGAAAAGGACGAATATCTGCGGGATTATAAATATGATTATGAGTACACGGTTGTCACCGATGCCGGAAGTTTCCCCATGAGCGGCACTGCCTACAAAATTCCTAATGATTGGGTGGTGGATATGGTAAATTGCTCATTGAAAGCCTCTTACGTATGGGTTGTATGCGCCCCGATGCTTGACATGGGCTGGACTTCGTGTGGCGAAATCGACAAGGATAAAGACCGTTTTTTCCATAGCGTCAGGCGCAAACTGCTCTATCTGAATCAATATGGGAATCCGGTATTTAAGGATACAAACAACTCCACCGCGGATTTTAACCGTGACTGTGTGGCAAGTGAGATCGAACTCGCAGGTTCGGTGATGGATGCCACCGGAACATGCTGCACCTGCATTACTTACGACGGCTTAACCCCTATCGCGCAATGAAACGTTTACTGCTACTTCCCATGCTTTTCTGCTGCCTTGGGCTATTTGCTTCCGACACTGATTCCATTCTCATCAGAATGAACTGTCACGCAGCCGAAATGCCGCAGTTCGTGGAGCAATTTTTCGCCAATCCGGCTCTGAAATACTATAGTTTTGACACTCCGTTCAGCTCAATTTCAGCCGGTTACCGGCACAGGCATGACAATCAGATCATCGTTCCCGAGGAGGGTGACGGAGCCTCGGAAAAAAGTTTCAGCGCCGAAGGATTCATGCCGGCTGGAAACAGTTCAGCCGTGTGGGGCGATGCTGCTTACACTGCCGGTAAAACCTGTAATGTGCAGTGGTGTGAATCAGCTGATCCTCAGATTATTTATCCTTATTTTACGGCGGATGCCACAGGCGGAGATTTCTATACGGAATCTTACAGATTTGCCGGCGGTTACTCGAGGCAACTCAAGCCTTTTACATGGGGGGCAACACTCGGCTACACCGCATCCCATCAGTATCGCAACGTTGATCCTCGTCCGCGCAACGTCACCGGCAAACTGACTTTGTCGGTCGGCATGGCTTATTCCATCACAACGGATTACATGCTCGGAACATCGTTAGAATGGCTGAAATACAAGCAAAGCAACGAAATAAAGTTTGTCAGCGAGACTCATGAAGAGCCTGTTTACCAGTTGACAGGACTCGGTATGCACTACTTCCGTTTCGATGGCGCATCGAAGATTTCAGATTTTTCCGGGAACCGTTACGGCGCCGTTCTCAGCCTGTATCCGCTCCACTCTGGGTGGCTCATGAATCTGATGCTCCACAGGTTCACGTTCGGCAAAACCTTGCGCGACCTCAATAAGTTGCCATTAGCATCGGTGTGGCATAACTCATTGGAACTCACTGCCGGATACAAACATGACGCTAACCGGTTTTCGTATGCTGTGACAGCCTTCTTCGACGCAAGTCGCCGACATGGTTCAGAAGCAATTTTCGGCGATGCGACCTCTGGGTCATATCCCCTGATTGGTTCTCTTGAAATGTATGCCGACAACCGATATAAAACCGGTGTACGAGGTTTGCTTTCATACAGTCAGGGAATCAGAACATATTCACTGACAGCTGTTTGCAACTATTCTCACCGTAAAAGTTCTTATGCCGAACCGGAGCTGCATGAGATTGTTGAGGGTGTGGAAGGCATGGCAAAAATTAGTGTAAGGTCACTGCTCGGCAAAAAGTGGTATGGTGGCGTGGGGCTTACCTCATATCATTTTCAGTCGGTCACCCGATGCCGAACCGGATTGGAGCTGAATCTGGCGCGTGCCATGACCGATAAATATGCAATTGGCATTGCGCTGGCAGCCAGCATCTGCAACTACTACGGTGAAGCCCGAAGCAACTCATATAATATTCAAATAAACTTAAATTTTTAACAATATGAACCTACGAATCAATTCATTAGCGCTGATGATGACGGCAGTCGTCGCCTCAGCTTCCACACCGTTTGAAACCGAGCTTGACCATTATGTGACAGCCTCCATGACCCCCGGGAAAGTGGTGTCGCAGCAGGATGTCCCACAGTTCAATTCCACCATCTACACCCTATCGAACGGCATTAAACTTTACTTTCATCCAACCGATGCCAACCCCGGAAAGGTGTCGGTGATGGCAGTCAGCAACGGCGGATTCTCGCAGAACTACGACCCGGCGAAGAAAGGGTTATACAAGTCGGCTGAAGATTTGCTCAACATGTTCAACTTCGGTCCGTTCACCGCTGACTCCATCAACAGCTACCTGAAGGGGCAGGGGATGAAGGCTACGGTCAACATCGACAAGCAGATAGAGGAGCTTGAGGCATCAGGTCCAGCCGACAAACTTGAAACCATCATGCAACTTGTTTATCTGAAAGCCACCGACATGCGCCCTGACACCGCGGTTATCAACCGCTATCTCGACAAGAAGAGCCGCTATGTGCGCAATGTGGCAAATTCGCCTGTCCTTGCCATGGCTGACTCAATTCACTCGATTGTCTACCGCCGTCACCCGCTCGGAGAAAAGCTTCACTATCAGGATTTCAGTGTCATAACTCCTGAGGCATATTCCGAGCTTTATTCCGAACGTTTCGGTGACATGGCTGATTTCTGCTTTATCATTTCTGGCGATGTGGATGCTGAAACCGTGCTTCCTCTCGCCGAGAAATATGTGGCTTCGTTACCTGCAGCCGGACGTATCGAGCACTCAAAAGAAATAGGATTCGGCTATCCCGACAAAAGCGAGGTACTTAATTATACATACGAAATGAAGAAGCCCGTCGGTATCACTTATTCTTTCCGAAACGGTGACTGCGACTATAACCTCGGAAACATTCTGAACGCTCAGATTTTCGGATTGGTGCTGTCAACGCGCCTGAACAGAGAACTGCGTCACAACCGTGGTATCATCAACCACATAAAGACCCATTGCTCAGTGACATACGGCTTCAATGGCGATAAGACTCCGGGTCATTTTATTCTGCCTACATACATCCGATGCACTCCCGGCAAGGAGGCTGAGGTTCACGCGGCAGTGGAACAGGAAATCAATAATATAGCCAACGCGGGTGTCACTGATGAGGAACTTGAAAAAATCAAGAGTTCGCTCGCAAAGGCACATCAGGAACATCTCAGACAGAACAACTACTGGAATACGGTTCTCCGCGTCTATGCCCTCTATGACCGCGACATGAACACCGGTTTCGATGAAATTCTCGACGGTATCAACTCGCGCTCAATCAGTGATTTTGCCAAAACATACGTTCTGCCGGCAAATAAAACCGTTCTGACAATGAGGCTGTGTCGTAATTCAGTTTTACGGCGCAGCCTCTGATTTTTAGTTACTGAG
>CAMWVE010000032.1 GCA_947177685.1 uncultured Porphyromonadaceae bacterium
CCCACACTATTTTTTTTTTCCAACCCTTCGACTCAATCTGTTAGCCTGTGTTGTCTGTTGGGCTGGGAGTTGTGTATAGCTGATAGGGCTGATGGGGACAAAAAAGAAGGCGCCTCCCGGAGGGGAGACGCCTTGTGGGGTTAAGTGTTATCGTGAGATAGGCTTATTTCACCATTTCTTTGGTTACTTTGTTGCCGCGTTTAACGATGTAGAGACCGTTTTCGGGGTTGTCAACTTTCACACCCTGAAGGTTGTAGTAAACTGCGGGAGCGTTGTCAGCAGCGATTGAGCTGATGCCGCTGGGGTCAGTTACGTTCAGAGTCATTTCGTTGATGTTGAGGGTGAAGGTGTAGATACCGCTGGCAATTTTCCAAGAGTTCCAGTTTTCCTGAACTGTGAGGGTCTGACCAACAGCGATGGGGGTGTTTTCACCTTCTGCACCATAACGTGTGCCGGAGTTTACAACATCCCAGCTTGCACCTGTTTTGGTGATGAATGCGAAGTAGCTGTCAGCACCGCCGTTTCCGAGTTCAATTTCTTTGATCTGATAGATGCCTTCACCAATTTTTTCGAGACCTGCACCGGTGTAAGCGGTATCCCAGTCGTGACCTTTGATGTTACCGATGAGGTAAATGTCAGCAGTTCCGGGAACGGGTTTTTCGCCTTCATAGATTTTGCCGATTTCGAGGTCGAGGTCAGCGGTCTGTGCGCCTGCGCCGTTGTTGAAGATAATCTTGTTGTAACCACCTTCGGGAACAGCGTAAGTGTAGATGTTTTCAACGGGGTCAGAGAGGAGGGTGCCGGGCCATGCAGCGTAGGGATCGCCACCGTCAACCCAGATGTAAGCGTAAACATTGTCCCATTCAGTGTTGGTGTTGTCCCAGTAAACGTTGTTTTCTACAACGGGAGTTTCTTCAACTTCGAAGGGAGTGCATGAGCAGTGAACGTTGGTGCCTTCGTAAACAACGGCATAGATGTTGACCTTGGTGTCGCTTACTTTTTCAATGTTGAAAGAGAGCTGAGCCGAGGGACCTACTTTTTCAGGAAGGTTTGAGATTGCAACACGCTGGTTGTCAGTTACACAGTAAACCTGGAAGTTCTGAGTGTGGCTTGTACCGTAGTTAACAACTACATATTTTTTACCCTGAAGTTCGAAGGCATCGAAACCGTAGGTGGTGAAGTTGTCAGGAACAGTGATCCAAGGAACGATTGTAGAAACGCCGTCAACCATTTCAACCTCAACGACTGTTTTCAAACCGCGTTTTTCACGGCAGTAGAATGCGTTTGAAGCTGATTCGATAATGCCATCTTCAACAGCCTGATACATTTCTTCCATGGTTTCGAAACGGGGAACAGCGCAGGCACTGTTGTCAAGTTCGCCGCCGGCGAATTCAACTGAGCTTGATGCGAAACCGAACTGATCGTAGTTCAATTCACCTGAAACAATGCTGATACCGTAGATTTTAGACTGGCTACCGGGAGCGATGAAGAAAACACCACCTTCTTCGCTCATGAAGTTACCGATTGCACGACCCAAGAAGTCAACACGTCCGGGAGTTTCGATTTCTGATTCTGCATCGATTTCAGTAATGTTCTTTTCAGTGTCGATGAGGAGATACTTGTACGAAGAAGCAGCATCGGGGAATACGGTGGTAGCTACGATGTTACCTGCAGCATCGATAGTGATACCTGTACCGCAAAGACGGTCATCCTGAACATAGTTTTCGTAAGATGTGCCGTCAGCTACAACGATGGCGTGAGTTCCTTTGTCTTGGAAATAAACCTTTTCTTGGAAGCCCATACCGAAACGTACGTTACCGGCAGCTGAACAGGGAACCGCCTGAGTCCACGCGGGTTCGAGGACTTGGGGAGCGTCCTGAGCGACAGCGGTGGCAGATGCCAACACGGCTGCGGCGAATGCAATGTTGCGTAATTGTTTTTTCATGTGTGAAATGTTATAAATGATATAAATTTTGGATTGGTTATTGGTGGGAGTCCACCAAATAATTGCCAAAATTATATCTTATTTGGCAGGTTTGCAAATTTTTTGTGGAAAAAATATAAAAAAAGTGAATTAAGGGGTGGTGAAGGGGTGGTGCGGGTGCTAAAAGCTTTGAAAAACTGATATTTTTTTTGGTTTTGGTGTTGAAATTAATGAAAATTTGTAACTTTGTGGTGTCATGAAATTAGTTATCCAGAGAGTGAGCCACGGGTCAGTGACGGTGGGAGATGAGTTGATTTCTTCCATCGGCTCGGGACTGCTTGTGCTCGTGGGGGTGGCTAAGGATGACACGGAGAGCGACGTGGAGTGGCTTGCGCGCAAGACTGCCGGACTGCGGATATTCGATGACAGCGAGGGTGTGATGAACCTGAGCGTGACGGAGGCTGACGGGGAGATACTTGCGGTTTCGCAGTTCACGCTGTTGGCGTCGACGCGCAAGGGAAACCGCCCGAGCTATGTAGCCGCTGCCGGTCATGAGCTTGCGGTGCCTCTCTATGAGCTGTATTGCCACCGGCTGCAGGAGCTTACCGGCAAGGAGGTGCGCCGCGGACGGTTCGGCGCCGACATGAAGGTGGAGCTGCTCAACAACGGACCGGTGACCATTGTTATTGATTCAAAAGCGCGTGAATGATGGAAGAGAACCGCAACGACAGTCCCACGCTGCAGCAGGTGCAGCAGATGGTTGACCGCTGGATAACCACCACCGGCGTGCGCTATTTCTCGCCGTTGACCAACATGGCTGTTCTTGCCGAGGAAACAGGCGAGGTGGCGCGTGTGATGGCGCGGCTCTACGGCGACCAGAGCTTCAAGCCCGGCGACACTGCCGACCTTGCCGACGAACTCGCCGACCTGCTGTGGGTGACCGTGGCTATAGCCAACCAGACCGGTGTGGACCTGACCGATGCGCTCCGCCGCAACATGGAGAAGAAAAACCGCCGTGACGCCACCCGTCACCGCGATAACCCTAAATTAAACGTAAAACAACCTTAAAATACTATAACTATGGCAGATAAATATCAGGATGCGATCAATGCATCAAACGTCACCACCAATGATGAGGAGGTGAAGATGGCAGTGGAGAAGCTGCTTGCCGAACATCTGGAAGAGAACATGAACGCCAATGTGTATGAATTCTTGTTCAACACCATTGACCTGACCACCCTCAAGAGCACCGATTCGCCCGTGTCAGTGGCGAACTTCGTGGAGCGCGTGAATGCTTTCGATGAGGAGTATCCGCAGTATCAGAACGTGGCAGCCATCTGCGTCTACCCGAACTTCGCGCAGGTTGTCAGCACGGTGCTTGACGTGAGCAAGGTAAATGTGGCATGCGTGTCAGGCTGTTTCCCCTCGTCGCAGTCGTTCATTGAGGTGAAGGTAGCCGAAACCGCGCTTGCGGTGGAAGGTGGCGCCGATGAAATCGACATAGTGCTGAACTTGGGCAATTTCTTCGACGGCGACTATGAGGAGGTTTGCGATGAGATCATAGAACTGAAGCATGCTGCCCGCGACTGCCGCCTGAAGGTGATTCTGGAGACCGGCGCGCTGCGCACAGCCATGAACATCCGCAATGCCTCGGTTCTGTCGCTCTACTCAGGTGCGGATTTCCTGAAAACCTCCACCGGCAAGGAATTTCCGGGTGCATCGCCTGAGGCTGCATACGTCATGGCTCAGTGCATCAAGGAATATTACGAAAAAACCGGCACCATGGTAGGCTTCAAGGCTTCGGGAGGTGTTGCCACCACCCGCGATGCCGTTGTCTACTACACCATCATCAAGGAGATTCTGGGCGAAAAATGGCTTACCAACGAGTATTTCCGCCTCGGTGCGAGCCGCCTCGCCAATAATCTGCTTTCTGACATGATAGGCAAGGAAGTGAAGTTTTTCTAATCTTAAACCGACTGCCACGGGGCGCTCATAGCCCTGTGGCGGTCGCCAACAAAGTCATCAGACTATGAAATACTGGATAATCATAAACAACAAGCAGGAGGGTCCGTTCACCCTTGAGGAACTTTCACGCTATCCGCTGACGCTCCAGACTCCGGTGTGGCACCAAGGGCTGCCGCAGTGGGTGAAGGTGAAGGATGTGGCTGAAGTTCGCTATCAGGTGGAGCATCGCCCGCAACAGACCACTACGCCACCCTACGGCACCGATCCTTATGTGAGCCGCGAGGGAGCTGCCGCCGCACCCTCGGCGCAACGTGTGGCTCCGGCTATGAGTCAACCGTATCGCACCCCTTATCAGGGACATCAGCCGGCAGGCGCTCGCCCTGCGGCTTCAGGCGACAACGTGCCTGAGCGTCCGTCGAACTATCTGGGATGGGCTATTGCCGCAACCCTGCTCTGCTGCCTCCCTATGGGTGTGGTGGCGATTTTCTATGCTTCAAGCGTAAACAACAAATATCGCCGCGGCGACTATGCCGGCGCGCGCAAGGCATCGGAACGTGCCGAACTGTGGATCATCCTTTCGGTGACCTTGGGACTTCTGTGGATGCCGTTCTCGATGATTATCCAGATGTTAGCGCAGCTGTAATGAAGCTGAGCCGAACCAAAATAGTGATAATAGGCGCGGTGGGAGTGGTCCTGCTTGCGCTCTATTATCTGTTTGACCCCTCGGAGGCAGGCTTTTTCCCGCCATGTCCGTCGCACCTGCTGACGGGCTATGACTGCCCCGGCTGCGGCACCCAGCGGGCTCTGCACGCGTTGCTTCACGGCGACCTGCGGGGCTTCGTGCATTACAATGCCATGCTCGTGGTGGGTGTGCCGTTAGTGCTCGCCATCGCCGCATCGAACATGCTCCGGCGGCGCTATCCGCGCTTCCACAGTGCCATGAATTCCAACTATGTGATAGGGTTCGCCGCGGTGCTGACGGTTTTCTGGACCGTGTACCGCAACATTTTTCCGCCGTTCTGTTAGAAGAACAGCGCCACGATTGCTGCAAGCAGAATCATCAGTGTCACAACTACTTTCAGCCCCGCACCTACTACGAATCCTACAAAAGAGCCGGTGGCTGACAACAGCGAGGGCTTGAGCTGCCGCGAGGTGGCATATTCCAGCAGGAATGCTCCTGCAAAGGGACCGATGATGATGCCCCACGGGGCGAAGAACAGCCCTACGATGGAGCCTATGATACACCCCCAGTTACCCCATTTCGTGCCGCCGAACACTCTGACACCGAGTGCCGGCACAACAATGTCGGCGATGACGGTGAAGGCTGTCATCAGGGTCAGTATGGTTATCGACCACCATGTGACGCCACCTTCCGAGGGAGTGAACAGCAGCAGCAGATAGCCTGCGAGCGCAAGTGGGGGTCCGGGCAGAACGGGGAGGAAACAGCCCACAATTCCGGTGATTATCAGTGCGAATACGAGTATGTAGAGGATGATGTCTATTGCCATGGCTGTCAAGTTTTTTTTGTAAAAAATGGTGTGTTCCCGCCTTGGAGGGGGAACACACCGGCTTTCAAGCAATGTGATAATATTTAGGTTGGTTATGCTTTTAGAGCTCAACGCTGTGGCATGTCATGCCGAAAGCTTCAGCAACACCGGGGAACACAACTTTGCCGTCAACGATGTTGAGACCCTGCTGGAGAGCGGTGTTTTCTTTGCAAGCTTTCTTCCAGCCTTTGTCAGCGAGCTGGATTGCGTAGGGAAGGGTGGCGTTGGTCAGTGCCAGAGTAGAGGTCATGGGCACAGCGCCGGGGATGTTAGCCACGCAGTAGTGAGTTACGCCGTCAAGAACGTAGGTGGGCTCAGAGTGAGTGGTGGCGTGAGAAGTTTCGAAGCAACCGCCTTGGTCGATGGCAACGTCAACGAGCAGTGTGCCGGGACGCATCAGCTTGAGCATGTCGCGGGTTACGAGGTGGGGAGCTTTTGCACCGGGAACGAGCACTGAACCGATAACAACGTCAGTGGTGGGGAGCTGCTCTTCGATGTTGTGGCGTGATGAATAGAGAGTTTTTACCTGAGGCAGTACTTCGTCGATGTGACGGAGAGTGGGGAGTGAGATGTCAGTGATGGTAACATCGGCACCCATGCCAACGGCGATTTTGGCAGCGTTGCGACCAACGACACCTGCACCGAGGATAAGCACTTTTGCGGGTTCAACACCGGGAACGCCGGCGATGAGTTTGCCCATGCCGCCCTGAGGTTTCTCAAGGAAACGGGCAGCCTGCTGAACTGACATGCGACCTGCAACTTCGCTCATGGGAACGAGCAGGGGGAGCGAGCGGTCCGGCAGACGAACTGTTTCGTATGCTATACAGATTGCGCCTGACTTGAGCATGGCTTCGGTCAGGGGCAGGTCACTTGCGAAGTGGAAATAGGTAAATACAACCTGATCCTTTTTGATGAGTTTGTATTCGGGTTCGATGGGTTCTTTTACCTTAACGATCATCTCGGCGATGTTGTAGACCTCCTCGATGGTGGGGAGCATCTTGGCACCTGCTTCGACATACTGTGCATCGGTGAAGCCGCTGCCGTTACCGGCAGTTTCCTGAACATAAACTGTGTGACCGTGGTTCACGAGTTCTTTGACACCGGCAGGGGTTACGCCCACGCGGTTCTCATTGTTTTTAATTTCTTTAGGTACACCAATAATCATGGTTGTAGTTTTTAAGATTGTTGTGTTATTAAGTGATAAATGACGGTTAAAATGGTGCCGTCAGGTTAGATTCTGCAAAATTAAGTAATTGTTTTGGAACAAAACCATTAATTTTTATGTTTTAAAACATAGTTTTTAAACATTCGCCACTAATCATCTATGGGGTAGGCGGTTAGTAGAGGACGGACCGGTCAGACGAGTCGGACGGGTCGGACCAGTCCGACCTTTATACAAGAGGGTAATGACAATCAATAATGGAATGAGCTGCCGCCGAGGAATTCGCGGAGCAGCGATGTGGGAGGTATCGCCTTTTCGGGAATCGGAGAGAAGTAGCTCAGGAATTTGAGCAGGCGGTTGGCTTCGGTGTATTCGCGGGTGTCGTGGGGAACGGTGCGGAGCAGTTCCTCGCCATATTGTTTCATGACGCCTAACTCAAAGATCAGCGATGAGTTGAACATGGAGTCGGCATTTTCCTGATAGGGGAAAATCCATTTTTCCTCACCGCGCCTTACGCTGGGCCAGCGGCGGATGGTTTCCAGCGGAGAGGTGCCTCTGTATTTATGGTCGCGGATTATTCGGCGGAGCAGTCGGTTGTCAGTGGTGGGCACCCAGTTGTGGTTGTCGATGGCAAGGGTGGTCAGTGCCGACACATAAACCTTGTATTTCATGGGGTCGGCAATGTCGTGGGTCAGTTCGGGGTTAAGCCCGTGGATACCCTCGATGAGCAGAATGGAGTTGTCGTCGAGGTGTATGCGGTCGCCTTTATACCGGCGTGTGCCGGTTTCAAAATCGTAGACCGGAAGCTCCACGGTCTCGCCGTTGATGAGGCGTGTCAGATGGTCGTTGAACAGGTCGATGTCCAGTGCGTAGAGCGACTCATAGTCGTAGTCGCCCGTTTCGTCGCGTGGAGTGCGCGAACGGTCCACGAAGTAGTTGTCGAGCGAAATCATCTGCGGCACCAGCAGATTGGTGAGCAGGTAGATGGCGAGTCGCTTGGTGAAGGTGGTCTTGCCTGATGACGAGGGTCCGGCAATGAGGACCACACGGGCGCCCCCACGGCGGAACCGTTCGGTGATTTCGTCGGCAATCCCTGATATTTTCTTGTCGTGGAGCGCCTCAGCCACGTTGATGAGGCTTTCGGTGCGATGCTCTTCCACAGCCTTGTTCAGTTCGCCCACGTTCTTGACACCGGTGATGTCGTTGAATCGCAGATATTCGGTGAATGCATTGAACAGCTTCTGCTGCGGAACGGGAGTTGCGGCAACGGAGGGCTGCGCGGGGTCGGGACCGAGCAGGAGCATGCCGTCGCGATAGGGAATCAGATTGAAAGTGGCGAGGCAACCGGTGGAAGGTGCCAGCGGACCGTAGTAGGAGTCGGCGACATCGCCCATGGTGTAGTAGTCGGCATAGAGGTCGTGGCGAGTCTGAAGCAGAAGCACTTTGTCAGTCAGATTCTCGGCTGCGAAGATGTCGATCACATCGTCGCGCAGTTTCTCGAAGCGGGTGAAGGGGAGGTCGAGACTTACCAGATGCTGCATGGCTGCTCGCAGGCTGTCGACGGTTTCGGGGGCTACGGGTGTAGGCACACCTATGAGCCGGCAGTAGTAGCCGCGCGAAATGGAGTGTTCGATTTTCAGCGTGGCGTCAGGGAGCAGGCGCTTCACGGCGGCAAAAAGGAGCATGCAGAGCGAGCGTATGTAAACACGCTGACCCACAGGCGATTCCACCGGCATGAATTCCACCATCTTGTTTGCGAAGAGGCAAAACGAAAGGTTCTCGGTTTTGTTATTGACCGTGGCGCAGATGGGGGTGAAGCCTATCTGCTGACTGATGCGTCCGTAAACGTTGAGGAGCGATTCCCCGGCGGCGCATGATATGTAGCTGTTTGTGTTGGTGCAAAAAATCTGTAAGTCCATAAGTGTTGTTTGATTTGAGGTCAGGGTTTGCGACGTTCGGCTTCGGCACGGCGGCGGTAGTCGTCGGCGCGTTTCTGGTAGTCGTTATAGTAGCGGGTTTTGCTTTCAAGGCGCGACAGGGCTGATGAGGCGCTCGACATATAGGAGCGTGCGCGCGAAGGATTGTTGTGGCGTGTTTCGGTCAGGGCGCTCTGCAGGTAGCGTTCGGCATCGGCTTGCGCGCGTTCGGCATCGCGGCGATAGGAGTCAGCCTGCCGCTGATAGCGGTCAGCCTCGCGCAGCAGTCGGTCAGCCTCGCGCTGGCTTGCGTTGAGGGGGAGTGATGCGGCGAGCAGCAGCATTATCATCGCGAGCATGGAGCGGGTGAATGTTGACCGGAAGCGGTGGGTGGCAGATGAAGTTGTCATGGCTGTGAGAATTATGGTATATGTATAATGTGGTCACCTGCGGGTGGCTATGAGTCCGTTGAAAAGCCCCATGACCACGACTATTGCCGCTACAATCAGCAGGTCGGTGAGATGGAGTTCGACGGGATAGACCGATATGACGAGGTTGGCGTTGTCAGCGGCGCCAAGTTTGATCAGTCCGAGGTGTTGCTGCGCCAGCACAAGGAGCGTTCCGGCTACTATGCCTGTCAGCCCGCCGATGGCGCTGATGAGCCATCCCTGAATGATGTAGATGCGGCGTATCATGCCCGGTGTGGCGCCCATGGCTGTGAGAATGTGGCGGTTACCCTGCTTTTCGATGATGAGCATGGCGAGTGTGGAGATGATGTTGAACGAGGCGATGATCAGAATGAAGGTGAGCATAAGGAACGTGATCCACTTTTCAGACTGAATCATGCGGAACGAGTGCTCCTGCTGCTGAATACGGTTTTTCACTATGAACCCTTCGCCGGCGGTTTCAGCCACCACCGGACGCAGTTTCTCGGGGTCGGGGGTGAAAATGGCTATTTCCGACGCTTCGGTGGTGTAGTCGAGCAACTGCCGGGCTGCCGGGAGGGGGATGATGAGCATGTCGGCATCGTAGTTGTCCTGACCCACGCGGAACACGCCTGCCATGTAGAAAACGTCGGAGCGGAAGGCTGTGGCAGGGTTGGCTGTGTTTATGCGCCCCACGCGCCGGGGCACGTAGAGTTCCAACGGAAGTTCTGACATGGGTCGCACGTCGGTGCCGAGCGCCACGCCTACTGACGACAGGGCGGTCAGGGGCTCCTCGGAGCGCAACAGTGCCTCGCCGTCGATGATGATGGAGTCGATAGCCACGGCGCGCAGATAGTCATCGGTGACACCGGTCAGCGTCACCGGCATCTGCTTCGAGCCTGCCCGTACCAATCCCTGCTCATGCAGCACCGGCATGGCTGCCGTGACTCCGTCAAGAGCGGCGAGCCTACGGGCAAGCGAGTCGGCGTCAGCTATTACCTTCCCTTTTGAGGGAAACAGCGCCAGCGGCGGTTCCATCTGCGACAGCTGGCTGAGCGCCAGTGAGTTGAATCCGTTGAACACAGACAGTACCACCACCAGAGCCATGGTGGCTACGGCAACGCCTGCCAACGAAATCCATGAGATTATGTTGACGGCGTTATGCTGTTTTTTTGAGATGAGATAGCGTAAGGCAACTCGGAGTGGAAAGGTCATTCCTCAGATGCAGTGGGGTGTGGCTGTTTGCCAAGCAGGTTGTCGATGTTTTCAATGTAGTCCAGCGAGTCGTCAAGGTGGAAGAACAGTTCCGGGGTTTTGCGGAGCTGGAAGCGCACGCGCTGTGCCAGCTCATAGCGGATGGTCTTGGCGCTCTTGTTGATGCTTTCGAGCATGGCTTCGCCCTTGTCCGAGGGGAACACCGAGAGGTAGGCGCGGGCAATGCTCAGGTCGGGCGACACACGCACCTGACTGACGGAGATGATGACCCCGTGGGTCTTTGCTGTCTGCTGACGGAAAATTTCACTGAGCTCTTTTTGCAGCAGTCGTGCTATTTTTGCTTGTCTTGTAGTTTCCATAATGCTTTTCTGTTTTTCTTACAGAACAAAAAGTGGCGGTTAAAAGTTTATCTGACCAGCACGCGCAACGGCTGACGCTGACCTTCCACGGTGATGATATATGCGCCGTAGGGGAGCTGCAGTTCCATGTCAGGATACACCTCCGGAAGTGTCATGATGGCGCGTCCCATGGTGTCGTAGACGGTGATGTTGTAGTGGTTGGTGTTGCAGACAAAGCGTATGCCGCCGGGGATGTAGGCAGTGCCGAGGGTCATGTCGGCTTCGATGCCGGTGATGCCTCCGTGTTCCACAAAGATGATGTTCGACGGTTCGGAGCGCTGTTCCAGTCGCACTGACTGCACGAAGTAGCTTTCAGATTGCGATGCATCGAAGTCGGTGATTTCCAGAGAATTTGATTCGGCAAGCAGTTCCTCGGTCGATGAGTTGCCGTTGTTGTAGCGGGTGCGGGTGACCACATAGTAGTCCACCACGTCGTCGGCAGGCACCTCCCAGTTGGCAGTGTAGCTGTCCTCGGCTATGTCGGTGGCAGGGAGGGCTGTGATGGTGTGGAGCACCGGCATGGGGAGACATTCGCCGTGGAGGGTGATGGTGCGTGAGCCGGTCAGACCGCCGTCGTAGATCAGCAGGCTGGTGGCGTGCCCGCCCAGTTCGGTGGGAGTGTAGGTGATGGTGAGGTTATAGCCTGCCGAGGTGTTGATCAGGCTGGTGGAGATGCTTGTAGTGGGCAGTGAGAACATCTGCTTGTCGCCCTTGTACAGACCCACCGTCAGAGAGCGCCTGAGGTTTTCGCCGCGGAAAAGCAGATTGGCAGTGGTGGACTTGCCCAGCGCAACCTGACCGAAGTCCAGTGCCATGTCCTGCACGGGGGTGATGAGGTTGGGGTCGCCCGTGGGCGTAGTGCCTGAATTGGTGGTGTAGAACATCTGTCCTTTCTTGTTGCCCCACAGATATTCGGCTAAATCGGGGTAGTCGATGAACGGGTTGCGGTTGTTCTGGATTTTGTAGACTTCCTCGTTGCGGTCATATTCCTTCTGGCTCGGCGGGTCCTGACGGTGCCACTGCAGCAGCAGGTTCACCGACCATGAGTTGAGGGTGGGGTAGAGGTTCTGCTGCACCATGTAGGTGTAACGCCAAGTGAGGTTCTGGTAGCAGCATACCATATAGAAATATGCGCGCGCGAGGTCGCCCTTGTATTCATCAGCCGGCTCGAACACCTTGGCTGCGCCGCCACCCTGACCGGTCACGGGGGGTCCAACCTTGCTCACTCCGTTGTTGAATGTTGTGGAGGAGCATACGCCCAGAGGATAGTTGCTCTTGGCGGAGTTAGCTTTCATCTCCGAGGGATAGAGGTGGTTGAGGTCGGTGTAGGCAGGAGTGTCGGTGTCGCCTCCCCACCAGCTTTTGGGGAAGGAGTGCTCGCGGTTCAGTCCGCTGAACGAGGGTGTGTAGAGCGGTATCTCGGCATACATATCCCACCACATGGGGTGTCCGTTCTGCACAATGTCGGGGTGGACGTCGGTGCGTTGGAAATAACGTGGCAGGTCAGAGTATGACGACACTAATGTGTGGTTGTAGAGCAGCTCATGTATGGCTGTTTTCAGAGTGCCTTCGCTTTTGCCGTTCAGCGAAGAGTAGTAGCCTGACGGTATTTCGGCAGAGATCTGCGCTGTGCCCCACAGAACAAGCAGTGCGGGCAACAGCAGTATTCTTATGCTATGTTTCATTTCGGTGATTTTGTTGAACCGCAAAAATACTACAATAAGTTATAAAAACCATCAATTTAAGGAAATTTAAGAAACTCGCTGCTGAAAACCAAGATGAAGCAGTGCAAACTCATTAGTCCCATTAGTCCCATTGGACCAATAGTCAACTAAAAACTACCGACTAAAAACCACCACCAAATTGCAAATTATTGTTAAAGTCTATTAAATTTGGAATTTTTTAAGTCAAATATTTTGAAAAGACGGAAAAGGTCACTAATTTTGACACACTAAAATGATCTTAATAACTAACTCTTTAATTTAAAGCATGAAAAAATTATTACTCCTTGCTTCTGCTGCTCTTATGGGCGCAGGTTCAATGTTTGGTCAGCTCGTGTCGTCTGATCCTGCTGATTATGCTCCTGTCGACGGTTACACTCTCAAGAACCGTTGGTTGATAGCTCGTACTGTTTCTGACATCAATGCTATTAATGAATCATTCTTAGGTCAGAACAACTATGCTCGTACAGCTACCATTTATGACGGCGAAGTGCTGGTTGCAAAATCTGTATCTAACGAAGATGAAGGTGCTTCACACATCTATCGTTTTGATCTGGCTACAGGTGAGAGCAAAGGTGTTGTAAACCTTACTCTTGACGGTGCACCGTATTATGGTCTGCTCACCGCTAACAATATCGGTGTTGATGACTATGGTCACCTTTGGATTTGCGGTTATGTTGGTAATATGAACGTAACTCCCCTGAGAATTTATCTGGTTAATTTAGAGACTGGCGAACTTACCGCCCTTCCTGTAATTGACCCTGCAGAAGCCGGTGAAACCGCTACAGCAGATGCCGCTCGTTTTGACTATTTTGACATTATCGGTGACCTCACCGGTGAAGAATGTTCAGCTACCGTAATGTCACCTATGGCTGAATCAGGTAATAACCTCTCTGTTTTCCGCGCCATCCGTCAGCAGGGCTCAGAAGAGTTTGAAGGTGGTTTCGACGGTTTCTACTTCTGGGATCCCACCGCAGTTACTGAAACTTGCCCCATGGTTACAAATAAAGACACCGGCGAATCATCTCCTCAGGCAACTTGGGGTACCGCTCCCTTTGCACGAATGATCAACGATGAAGAACACCTCGGCGAAACTTTCTATATCGATGGTAATACCACAGCTCCTGCTATCTACAACACTCAGGGCGGTATGACTGACAGCTTCAACAGCTGCCTCAGCCTTGCTCCCAAAGTAGGTACAAACGGTGTTGCAGAGTTCACTCTCGGTGAAAACAACTTCTTTGTTTGGTCTGTTAACGCTTATGACAGCAGCCCCGGCTGTCTCGCTTCAGTTGGTACTTTCGGTGACGGCTTCGACTTCGCTGACCTCAAAGTGCTTTACACTTTCCCCGCAGGCGGTCTTGGTGAATTCAGCGACGGTGGTACTCGTATCCACTGCCTCCAGTCACAGAAATTCGTTGATGACAATGGCAAAGAAGCTGTTTACATCCTCGACTACAAAAACCAGAATGGTCTCGGCGTTTATGTATTCGCTGAAGAAGGTTTCATCGATCCCAATGGCGAAGGTGGTGTTGAAGGCGTAGAAGAAGATCTCACCTCAGCTCCCGCTGTTTACTACAACCTTCAGGGTCAGAAAATCGCTAACCCCGCTGCCGGTCTTTACATCGTAAAACGTGGCAACAAGGTTGCTAAAGAAATGGTTTACTAATCCAACCGACCATATTAAATCTCTTAAAGCGTCACCCACTCGGGTGGCGCTTTTTTTTGTGGCAGTGCATCAAACTCCGTCTCTGATAAAACATTTTTAACATAACGGTGTTATAACTATAGAAATAAGAATTTCACAACACTGTTTATTTATGGGAAAAATAACAAAATATCTGTTCAGCGCACTGGTTGCGGCGACTCTACCTGCAGTTGCTACGGCGCAAGTGGCTGACTCACTGCATCTGGACCTTGAGCAATGCCGCCAACTGGCGCTGCAGAACAACAAGCAGATGCAGATTAACCGTGAAAAAGTGAAGGCAGCGGAATATCAGAAGCGCGAGGCATTCGCAGCCTATCTGCCGGCGATAGATTTCGCCGGTGGCTATGCCTATAACCAGAAAAAGCTCGCCCTGTTCGATTCCGACCAGCTTCTGCCCACAAAGTCATTTGACCCCAAGACCGGAAAATATGAATTCAATCTGGTGACCAACCCTGAGACCGGACTTCCGGTGATGAGCCCGGAAGGTAAGCCTATACCCTCCACTGTGGCTTATCTGCCTAAGTCTGCAATGGAATTCGACATCCACAACCTGTTTTTCGGTGCCGTCACCGTGACACAGCCCGTGTTCATGGGCGGCAAGATTGTGGCGCTTAACAAAATGGCAGGTCTCGCCAAGGAAGTGGCTGAATCAATGCGCGACAACGAGGCTCAGAATGTGATTTATGCCGTAGATGCAGCCTACTGGCAGGTGGTGTCGCTGCAGGCAAAGCAGCGGCTGGCGCAGAGCTTCGTCAATCTGCTTGACTCGCTCGACCGCAACGTGGGCATAATGCTTGAGCAGGGTGTCGCCACCCGCAGCGACAAGCTGATGGTCGACGTGAAACTGAATCAGGCGCAGGTCGACCTGACAAAAGTCAACAACGGCGTGGTACTCAGCAAAATGGCATTGGCACAGCTCTGCGGTCTCCCGGTTGACTCGCCCATAGCTCTCGATGACAACCTGCAGGCAGTGGTGCCTGACGCCGAAATAGCCACTAAATACAACATGGACGATGTTTATGCTCGCCGCGACGACATACATGCCCTTTCGCTCGGTGTCAAGATTGCCGAACAGCAGTCGCGTGTGGCTCGCGCCGCCATGATGCCCAACATAGCGCTGATGGGCAGCTACAGCTTCACCAATCCCAACAGCTACGACGGATTCAAGAACCGCTTCGGCGGTGCCTTCTCCGTGGGCGTGATGGTCTCCATCCCCATCTGGCACTGGGGCGGCAACTATTATAAATATAAAAATGTGGCGACCGAGCGCAACATCATGGCGCTTCAGCTCGCCGATGCCAAACAGATGGTAGAGCTGCAGGTGAATCAGGCTTCATTCAAGGCTCAGGAAGCCCTCAAAACCTATCATGCCACGATGGCAAACCTTGAGAGCGCCAACGAAAACCTGCGCACTGCCAACATAGGTTTCCACGAAGGGGTTCTCACCTCTGACGATGTGATGGAGGCACAGACAGCTTGGCTAAAAGCCCACAGCGAGAACATCGATGCCATCATCGACGTTCACCTTTGCGACGTTTATTTATCAAAAGCACTTGGAACACTATAATTTACAGTTATGGAACAGAACAATTCAACACAGCAGAATATTTCCGAAAAAAAGGAACAACGCTCGCTGTTCGTGGGCATGGGCGTAGTGCTCGTGGCTCTGGTGGCAGTGTCGATCATCGGATTCCTCTTTCTCAACAAACCCGCTGAGATCATCGAAGGACAGGCTGACGCCACTTCAGTGAAAATCTCCGGCAAATTGCCCGGACGTGTGGTTGAACTCTATGTCAGCGAAGGTGATAATGTGCGCAAGGGCGACACTCTGGTGCATATCCACTCCGCACTTGCCGATGCCAAAATGATGCAGGCTGTGGGCATGAAGGAAGTGGCTACCTCACAGAACAAGAAAATCGATGCCGGCACCCGCATCCAGATAATCCAGACCGCACGCGAGCTGGTGAATCAGGCAAAGGCGGCGCTTGACATTGCCAAAAAAACCTACGACCGCATGGAAGCGCTCTATCAGAAGGGCGTTGTAAGCGCTCAGAAACGCGATGAGGCTCAGGCTGCCTACAACGCCGCCAAAGCTGCCGAACAGGCTGCCCGCTCGCAGCTGGCACTCGCCGAAGCAGGTGCGCAGCAGGAGGACAAGACCTCAGCCGAGGCTATGGTCAGTGTGGCACAAGGTGGCATCGACGAAGTGGAGGCGCTCCTTGAGGACCAGTATCTGGTGGCTCCCTGCGACGGACAGATTGACCAAGTCTATCCTAACGAGGGTGAACTCGTAATGCTCGGCTCGCCGATAATGAGTCTGCTGAAAATCAGTGATAAATGGGTAACATTCAACATCCGTGAGGACAAACTCAAGGATCTGAAGATGGGCGAGGAAATCACCATTGAAATACCTGCGCTCGACAAAGAAACCAAAGCCAAAGTTTACTACATCAGCGACTTAGGCAGCTACGCTACATGGCGCGCCACAAAAACCACCGGGCAGTGGGACAGCCGCACTTTCAAGGTAAAGGCTCGTCCGCTCGACTCAATCCCCGAACTGCGTCCCGGCATGACGGTACTGCTCAAATAAGTAAGAAGTACAAAGTCAGAGTTATGAAGTAGGCAAACTACAAACTAACAACTAAAGACTAACAACTAAAGTCTACTGACTACCGACTAAAAACTAAAAACTACCGACTAAAAACTAAAAACTAAAGACTACCCCCCATGGCACTAACACAGTTCAAACGGCTCCTTGCACGCACAGTGCGGCAGTTATGTAGCCGAAAGGCTTACCTCTTCTGCATGATTGTCGTGCCGGTTGGTATGGCATTCTTCTTCCTCTCGCTACTGGGCGAAGGACTGCCGCTTGACGTGCCTACGGCAGTGGTCGACCTTGACAACTCCACACTCTCGCGCAACATCACCCGTAACCTCTCCACCGTAGAGACCATTGACATTTCCATGAAACTCTCGTCGTTCGACGAGGCAATGGAAAAAGTGCGCGGAGGCGAGATTTTCGGCTTCTTCTATATCCCCGAAAACCTGCAGCGTGACGCACTCGCCGGAAATAACCCCACCATCAGCTATTACAGTAACATGACATACTTTGTCCCCGGCACACTCGCCTACAAAGGGTTCAAGACCATGGCGGTTACCGCCTCAGGTGCCATAGTGCAGGGCAAACTTGTCGACGCCGGTGTAGGTCAGTCAACCGCCGACGTACTGCTGCAGCCGGTGATCATCGACCTCAACGGCATAGGTAACCCGTGGATGAACTACTCCTACTATCTGACCCCCTCATTTATGGCAGGAGTGCTCGAACTGATGATATTTCTGGTAACGGTCTTTTCAATCTGTTCCGAGATGAAGGAAGCCACTTCACAGCAGTGGCTACGCCTCAGCAACGGCTCCATAGTCGGCGCCGTCATGGGCAAACTGCTGCCGCAGACAGTCATTTTCTGGATAGTGGGTCTGTTTATTAACGTACTGCTGTACAAGTTCTACCACTTCCCCATGAACGGCTCCATGCTGTGGCTCTCCGTGGCTATGCTCATCTATGTTCCCGCATGTCAGGGATTCGCCCTGTTAGTGGTTTCGGTGGTTCCCAACATGCGTCTTGCACTGAGCATCTGCTCCCTGACAGGCATCCTCGCCTTCTCGATTGCCGCCTTCTCCTTCCCCGTGCAGAGCATGTACGGCGCCGTAGGCATCTTCAGCTACATACTCCCGGTGCGCTACTACTTCCTCATCTACATCGATCAAGCCCTCAACGGCATCGACATCTACTATTCACGCTATTATTTCGCAGCACTGCTGATGTTCATCATCATCCCCTTCGCGGCACTATGGAATCTGCGGCGCCATGCACTGAAACCGGTATATATTCCCTGAGACATGAACAGCATCACCCGACATATCAAACAATGGTTCTCCGCAGCCGCCAAAGTGTGGCGCCGGGAGTTCTACCTTGTCATCCACGACGAGGGAGCCCTGATATTCTTCATTCTGCTCCCCCTGTTCTACCCCATCGTCTACACCGTCATCTATAATCCCGAAGTGACCCGCGACATCCCCGTGGCTGTGGTCGACAACTCACGCACGGCAGGGAGCCGCGAACTGGTCAGGATGATGGATGCAACCTCCGCGATCGATATAGCCGGATACGCAGCCAATCTTCAGGAGGCGCGCTCATGGATGGACAACAAAGATGTGTTCGGGGTGGTGGTTATCCCCGAGGACTACGACCGCAAGATAGGTCGTGGCGAACAGGCTGTGGTCAATTTTTACTCTGACATGAGCCTGCTGCTGCGCTACCGCACCTTCGTTTCAGCGCTCACTGACGTGCAGCTCGCCACCGGTGCGCAGATACGTCAGGAAATCATGAACGATGCCGGCATATCGCTCGGTTCAGGCTCACCCATCAACAACGAAGCCTATTTTCTGGGAGATACGGAGCAAGGCTTCGCATCATTCATCATCCCCGGCATTGTGGTGCTCATCCTTCAGCAGAGTATGCTGCTCGGCATAACCCTGTTGGGCGGAACAGCCTCGGAGCGGCGCCGCAAGAACCATGGGGTTGATCCGCTCGCCATTCCCGGAGCGCCCGCATCAGCCACAGTCGTAGGCAAAGCGATGTGCTACACCGTCATTTACCTCCCGTTGGCAATCTACATACTCCACTACATACCGGAGTGGTTCAACCTGCCGCACGAAGGGAGCGCGGTGGACTATCTGCTGTTCATCTTCCCCATGCTCGTGGCATCCTCATTCTTCGGACTGGCGCTCTGCCGCTTTGTCAAAGAGCGCGAAATGGCGTTCCTGCTCATTGTGTTCACCTCGGTGATGCTGCTCTTCCTCAGCGGTCTGACGTGGCCCCGCTACGCCATGAGCGATCTGTGGCGCGGAGTAGGCGACTGCATCCCCGTGGTGTGGGGTGTTGAAGGATTCATCCGCATCAACTCCAACGGCGGCACTTTAGGAGAAAACGCCACCCCATTCTACTGGCTTTGGGGGCTCTCAGCCGTCTACTTCTTCCTCGCATGGCTCTACTTCCGCACACTCAAGCGCCGCTAAGACCCCATTCCCCAGCCTTAACAAATATTGGGGAACGGGTCTAAGACTGAATCACACCGATTCCGCTGCTTCATTATCCTCTGAGGCTCCGTGGATTAACATTAAAGGTTTAAATTCGGTTGCTTGATAAGGTGTGAAATAAATCTGAATTTGTAGAAATAAAAAATATTTTGTAACTTTGCCACTCAGACCTGATACGCAGAAGCCTCAAAAGGGTTTAGCGGGAGGGTCTGAGACATAATGAAATGCGTTTACTCAACGCTCTTTCTTGACAAACGGAAATCTGGAAAATTTCATTGATAAAGTCGAGATTGCAGCAAACAGTAGATGCCTTTGAATATGTATATTATATATCAATGGGATTGATTCCATTGATGGTTTTACACATATTCTGCGTGAGGCTTCTGCAGGTTTGCTCGTTCTACTTTATCGGGCATTCCAGAGCCTCCGTTTGTAAGGACGAGCAAACAGTACGGCTCTCACGCATTATCATTTTATTACATATTATTCTTTCAGGTGAGCCGAAAGCCGTTTCCTCCATATACATGGGAGCGTATGGAACGGAGCGGAGACTCCTTGCTCTCACAGAATAATATGTTCAAAAAATTAATCTATTTGTTGTTTTGTTCTCGTTGCTGGTTTTGCCTGTTGTTTCGTCATGTGGCGGTGATGACAAGGAGGATGACGTGTCGTACTACGATTTTTCTATCATCTGGGACGTTGTTGACAGAGGTGACTACACCACTTCTGAAGCACAGATTGTTGCTGCCGGTCTGACAGCTGTTTCCGAGGATATTTTCACCGCCTGCACCGAAGCATACGCTGTTCGTGAATTCAATGATTTCTGCGAAAAACTTCGTTATGAGTTTGCTACCGGCTACATGAAGATTACCCTTAAGGCTCGCCTTGTAAGAAATGAGGGTAACAAACAAATTGCCACCAAGACTCTCTACATCAAACCGGAAGGAACAACCATTCAGTCGCTACCGATGGATGTTCAGACCATGGATGCGGCAGTTGTAATCGCTGACTGATCCGGAAGAGTTTCAACAATAAATGCTAACTGTAGGAACTTGTGAAAAAAGAGGGTGCAGTTCAAAATGCAATTTTGAACTGCACCCTCTTTAGGTTTGTCAGAATGTGTCAGATGCAAGGTGCTGAGGATGAGGCTGATGGGAGCATGCCTAAGTATGTGACCGAAGCCGTTTCCGAAAGCAACGCCGCAGATGGCTTATTATGACACACCGCCTGATTTATTTGGGATGAGGCAAGCGGTTATTTTTTTAGTTTCATTTTCTTGGCTACATCCTTGGGGATGGCATTGCGGTTGACAAGGACGTTGAGGGTTTTTGCGAGGAAGTAAGGCTCTGAAACATAGAAGAATCCGTCGTAAACCTGATTGGTGTCCCATGAGTTTTTGACTTTGTAGTACATGTTTCCGTCCTGATCTTTGGCGCGACCTACGATTACCATGCCGTGGTCATCGGTGGTATCCTGACGGTCGAACATCTCCTGACGTGACTCCTGTGTCACCTCGATTTCATCTGCCGGACCATTGATCTGGAACTGCTTGGCAGCGCGTTCTTTGTCGCTCATGTGCACCCAACGCGCCAGCTCGGTGCCTTCGAGTTTGTCGCCGGTAACGGCTTTGGGCATAACGGCATAGCCTTTCTGCCAGTTGAAGCCTCCTTCGCTGACGTCGGCTGCCCAGACCACGTTGTAGCCGTTGTCAATGGCATTGTCGACGATTGCTTTCATTTCTTCAACGGGAACGTTGTAATATTGTCCCCAGAGCCAGTTGTCGGCTACTTCCACGGGGAAGGTTTCGTAGAAGGGATGGTGGGTGAAGGAGGTTACGGGTATGTAGTCGTCCATATCAAGACCCTGCGCATCGGCAAATGAGCGCGGTGTGTAGGTGACGCCTTCATAGACGAATGTTTCGGGCACCGGACCGAGATAGGCGTCGAGGATGGCTTCAAATCCTTTTTTCCACGCGGTGGAGAGGTGTTTGTTCGGTTTGCTGTTAACGGCATCGAGATATGCCTTGAGGGCGGCAGCCATCTCGTAGTGCGAGTGTTTGTCCTCGCCGTAGTTCAGACCGGCATACACCTCTTCGGGCACGGCACCGTAGCGTTTCCAGACGTAGGGCACATCAAGGATTGAGCCGCCCTGAGCAAAGTTCACAGTGCCGTTGGTGCGGATGTATTTGTCCGCCTTGTCAAGGTAGCACTGACGCACGGTAAACATTTCCGAAAGGTCAAGTTCCTTACCTTTTTTCTTGATGATTTCATCTTCAAAGTAGGTTGTGCCGGCAAAGCACCAGCATGTGCCTGACTTGTTCTGATCTTTTACTGAGGAGGTAGGATTGACTTTGACGTCGATGAAGCGGAATCCGCCCACGGAGTCTGTTTTCTGCTTTTCGTCAGCCGACGCAGTGAACACCACGGCTACGAGCAGAGCGGATATTATTTTTTTCATTGAAAATGCTGTAAGAGATAAGTGGTGAAAATAAATTCTTATGTGGAAACGGAGAGGGTGTCATAACAAGCTATCTGACTCATTCTGACAAACCTTAAGAGGGTGAGCCAAATTTGCATTTTGACTCACCCTCTCTCTGTTTTATTTGGCTTATCAAAAGCTGATATTATTTTTTGAAGAAACGGTTGTAGAGACCGAGGAAGCCCTGTCCGTGGCGAGCCTCATCCTTAGCCATTTCGTGAACGGTGTCGTGGATGGCGTCGAGGTTGAGTTCTTTGGCACGTTTTGCGATGCGCATTTTGTCAGCGTTGGCGCCGGCTTCAGCCATCATGCGTTTCTCAAGGTTGGTTTTGGTGTCCCAAACGCAGTCACCGAGGAGTTCGGCGAATTTTGATGCGTGTTCAGCTTCTTCGAAGGCATAGCGCTTGAAGGCGTCAGCTATTTCGGGGTATCCTTCGCGGTCAGCCTGACGTGACATTGCGAGATACATGCCCACTTCGGTACATTCGCCCATGAAATGCGCATTGAGGTCCTTAATCATTTCATCATCAGTGTCCTTTGCTACGCCAATGACATGTTCTGTAACAAAAGTTACAGGTTCTGACTCGTCGACTTCAACGAATTTATCACGACCTACGCCGCACTGGGGGCATTTTTCGGGAGCTTCTTCACCTTCGTGAACATAACCGCAAACGGTGCAAATGAATTTCTTTTTCATAATCTCAAATAATGGTTTAAGTGTAAAATTTCTGTTACAAAGTTAATAATTAGGGTCTGAATTTCCAAAACAAAACTGCCAAAATTTTTCAGGCGCGGCTCAATAGGGTTATTATCTGCAAATAATATTTAATTTTTTGGAATAGTGGGCATTTTATGATTATCTTTGCAGTACGATGTTGAACTTCACGCCCATATTCCGCTCAGCCCTTCACAGGATGGTGCCGTCAGAACCTATGACGGCGCGTCGCACTCGCCACTGCCAGCAACATCAGTGGGAATGGCTGATGGCTAACGGGCGGCATACGCTCTACGGTCAGAAGCACCGGTTCGCTGACACTGACAGCTACGAAAAGTTTGCCGCATGGGTGCCCGTGGTGGAGTATCCTGCTATGCGCGACTACATCATGCGCATGGTCGACGGGGAAAAAGATATTCTTTGGCGCGGTGTCACCCGGCGGTTCGCCCAGTCGTCAGGCACATCTGACGGCAAAAGCAAATATATTCCGCTCACCGAGGACTCGCTTCGCCGGTGTCACTACCATGGCAGCACAGCCGTGGTGGCTAACTACATGAATCTTTACCCTGACAGCCGCATTTTCAGCGGCAAGGCGTTCATTCTCGGAGGGAGCTACGGCAATGCCCTGAACCTGAAGCCGGGAGTGAAGGTGGGCGACCTGTCGGCTCATCTGATCGACGGCATAAATCCGCTGGTCAACCTGTTCCGCGTGCCCTCGAAACGCACCGCACTGATTGAGAACTGGACCGAAAAACTGCCACGGCTCGTGGAGGAATCCCTTCATGCCGATGTGACCAACATTTCCGGTGTGCCGTCGTGGTTCATGACCGTGATAAAGGAGGTCATACGCCGAGCCGGTGCCACCACCATCCACGATGTATGGCCTAATCTTGAAGTGTTCTTTCACGGCGGAATCTCGTTCGAGCCCTACCGCCGCGAATATGCCTTGCTGACCGACCCTTCCCGGATGCGCTATCTGGAAACATACAACGCCAGCGAAGGCTTTTTTGCAGTGCAGACCACACACGACCCGTCGGAGGGTATGGAGCTGCTGATGGAGAACGGCACATTCTACGAATTTATTCCTCTTGAGTCCATCGATGACCCGCACCCGCGCGCAATCCGCAGCTGGGAGGTGGAGCCGGGCAAAATCTATGCGCTCGCCATCACATCATGCAACGGACTGTGGCGCTATCTGATAGGTGACACCGTGAAGGTGCTTTCAACCGAGCCGGTCCGCATAGCCATTGCCGGTCGCACACGCCATTTCATCAACGCATTCGGCGAAGAGCTGATGGTTTTCAACGCCGATGAGGCGCTGCGTAGAACGGCAGAGAAAACCGGATGCCATGTGGTCAACTACTCCGCGTGTCCCGTGTTCGCGCAGGGTGGACACCGGGGATGCCACCAGTGGCTCATAGAGTTCAGCACTCCGCCGGACGATATCGCCACCTTCGCCGCAGAGCTTGACAAAGCGCTCGCCGAAGTAAACTCGGACTATCAGGCAAAGCGCGCCGGAAACATTTTCCTTGACCCGCCCCTGATAACCGTGGCGCAACCGGGAGTATTCGACCGTTGGCTCGCATCGACCGGAAAACTTGGCGGTCAGCGAAAAGTGCCGCGTCTGAGCAACGACCGCACCATAATGGATGCCATGCTGAAAATGAATAACCAATCCCCTAATACAATATAATCAGATGAAACTCAAAACCATACTCACTTCATTGGTTCTGATGTCAGCCGTAATAGCCAAGGCTGACAGCCCGAAGTACATATTCTACTTCATCGGCGACGGCATGGGCATGGGTCCCGTGATGGCTGCCGAAACCTACAACCGCACCGTCCTCGGCAACGACACCCCGCTGCTGATGATGCAGTTTCCGGTGGCAGGCGCATGCATGACCTATTCAGCCTCAAGTTCGGTCACCGACTCGGCTGCCGCAGGCACAGCTCTCTCCACAGGGTCAAAAACCAAAAACGGCATGCTCGGAATGAATGCTGACACTGTGGCTGTTTACTCAATGGCAGAGGTGCTTAAGGACAACGGTTATGCCGTGGGAGTGATAACTTCCGTGGCTCCTGACGATGCCACTCCCGGCGCTTTCTATGCCCATGTGCCCAAGCGAAGCCAGTATTACGACATCAACCGCCAGTTTGCTGACAGTAAAGTTGACTTCCTCGCAGGTGCATCGCTCCGCGGCTGGAAGGACAAAGAGGGTAATCTGACTGATATCAAGCAACTTTATGACAAAAACAACATTAAGGTGCTTCGCGGTTTCGACGAACTCACCGAGGCAGGCAACCTGCTGGAATACAACAAAATAGTATTCCTTCCGGAGAAACCATACGCATCTAATGAAATAGGCTACACCATTGACTCAATTCCTGATGCACTGACACTGCAGGATATGACGGAGGTATGCTTGGACTACCTGCAGAAAAAATCGCCTGAGAAATTCTTCATGATGATTGAGGGGGGTAACATTGACCACGCCCTGCATGGCAACGACGGCGGAGCAGCCATCATTGAAATCCTGAACTTCCAGAAATCCATCGAGATGGCATACAAATTCATGCTTGAGCACCCCGACGAGACCCTTATCGTGATCACAGCCGACCACGACACAGGCGGCATGTCGGTGGGTAACAGCACCTTGCACTACGCTGTCGACTTCAGCCTTTTCAACAATCAGAAGGCGTCAAAGGACATGTTCTCGGATTATTGCAAGAAGCAGCTCATGAACGATGACTTCACATGGGATGCCATGAAACAATACCTCACCGACACATTCGGGTTCTGGAACACCGTGGCACTCACTGAAGAACAGACCGAGGCACTCCGGAAGGAGTTTACCAACACCTTCGAACTGCGCAACTCCAAAGACAAAAAGTCGCTCTACGCCTCGTTCAACTCCTTTGCTGCCAATGTGTTCACCCTGCTCAACAGCATGGCAGGCGTAGGATTCACCACCGGCAGCCACACCGGCAATCCGGTGCCGGTCTATGCCGCCGGAGCAGGTGCCGAACGATTCGCCAACATGAACAATAACATAGAAATTCCCGTAAAAATACTGGATGCCGCAGGCTACAGTCTTAAAAAATAAGGAACCAACCTAACAATCAATTTGACAAAAATGCGAAAACTATTATTTATCCTCGTTATGATGGCTGCCGCTGCAGTGGCACGCGCCGAACATAACACCATCGACATTGACCTCAACCTCATCAAAGTGGGTGTGACCACTCATCCGGGACGCTACTACGATCTTGTAAGCCGCTTTGTCACCGGTGACACCACCCTCACCTCGCAGGAGATGGCAACAGTTTACTACGGCTACGCCTTCAGCACCGACTATGATCCCACAGATCACTACGATGAACTGACAAAAGCTTATGACAAAGCTGACTACGATGCCACATGGCGACTTGCCAAGCAGGCTCTCGAATATAATCCCGTGTCACTTGACCTCACCATCAAAGCTCTGGTGGCTGCGACAAACGTCGACAATGAAGAAGCCCGCAAAATGATACCCATCCTTCAGAACCGCTATGACATGGTCTACGGTCTGATTCTGGAATCAGGTGCAGGAATCACCAAGGACTCCCCCTTCATTGTAATTTGCGAGGACGACATCTCACGCATAGTCCGCAACGTTATCGGTGCCGAATCGCTCCTCGGAAGTGCCGAAATAAACGGACTGCAGGCTGTGAAAATCACTCTGCCTGACGATGACCGCCAGCACATTCTCTACTTCGATAACTCGCTCCAGCGCAAATACGAACGGGATAACAGCAAATAAGTCTTTAGATTTTGGTTTTTAGACGTAAGAACCATTTGAACAAAAGCACGCAGACGTGAAATATTTATAGAGGAGGCTGTGTCGTAATTCAGTTTTACGGCGCAGCCTCTGATTTTTAGTTACTG
>CAMWVE010000033.1 GCA_947177685.1 uncultured Porphyromonadaceae bacterium
AAATCAGTCGCCTGAAAAATATCCGGCACTCAGTAACTAAAAATCAGAGGCTGTGTCGTAAAACTGAATTACGACACAGCCTCTTTTTTCTTTCCCCTTCTCCCCCCCCCCTAACCAACTCATAACTCTGACCTATGACTTTAAATACCCCCTACAACTTCCTAACTTGGTCGCATAAATATTTCACATATTCCTTTGAAATGTGAATTATTTAAATTAACTTTGCCTTATAGGGAATAGTAAATTCTCATATTCACTCCGCAACTGTTCAACTATGTCAGAGCAACAAAAATATCAGGAAATAATTCAGGCTTTTAAAGAGAAGGCTTCAGAAATTTTGCCAAAGGGCTCAAGGCTTGCTCTTTATGGCTCTCGTGCGCGTGGTGACGCACGTCCTGATTCTGACTGGGATTTGCACATATTGATTCCGGGCGAAGAAAAGCTGCCGTTATCATTGTGGGATGAATATGCGTGGCCCTTCTTGGAAATAGGATTGAAGCTGAATGTGGAAATTAATCCGCGGTTATATTCTTTTGCCGGATGGCTCAAAAGAAGCTTCCTTCCATTTTATAGGAATGTGGAGAAGGATGCCGTCATAATTTTTCAGAGTTGATTGCTTATGACTCTCAATCCGGAAAATCGAAATGATATTGTCAGCTATCGTTTGGAGAAGGCAAACGATACGATGCAACAGGTTCATGCCATATCACGACTTGGATATTGGACGTTGGTGGCTAATCGGCTTTATTATGCAGTATACTATGCCTGCAGTGCCTTGTTGATTGCCAATGGAATTGAAGTTTCTACACATAAAGGTGTGATTAAACAGATTGGACAGTCCTTTATTCTGCCGGGTACACTTCCGGTGACGGATGCCAAACTTCTCAATAAATTGTTCTCAATGCGCCAGTCAGGTGACTATGAAGATTTGTTTGATTGGGATGAAGCGGATGTGGCACCGTTAATTTCGCAAGTTGAGGATTTTATTATGAGAATAATAGACTTGATTGAATCCTCAAAAGGCAGACTATAACAAATTTACATTGTCCGGCAGCAGATTTTAGAAGTTCTGACCGCTCATGACATTCAAATATTTCACATATTCCTTTGAAATGTGAATTATTTAAATTAACTTTGCCTTGTTAAAGATAAAGTACCTGAATAAAAAACACGAGATGGCTGTAAGATTACACCACGAAGGGAATAATATACTGATTGTGATGGCAATTGTCATGCTGGCTGTGAACGTGCCGGCATGGTATTTCCTGTCAGATCATTATGTGGCTATCCCCATCACCATGACGGTCCTCTCGGTGATTCTCTACTGCCTCGCAACAAACTTTTTCCGCTCGCCGCACCGTGTATATCAGGGCGATCCTGATAACATTGTGGTTTCTTCGGTTGACGGTGAAGTGGTCGCCCTTGAAGAGGTCTATGAGAAGGAGTATCTCCATCAGAGAGTGATTCAGCTCTCGGTGTTCATGACCATTTTCAATGTTCATGCCAACTGGTATCCGGTCAACGGCAAGGTCCTCTACACCGCTCACCACAAGGGTCGTTTCCTCTCGGCTTATCTGCCCAAATCAAGCACTGAGAACGAGCGCTCGACAATTGTCATAGAGACTCCTCACAAGCAGCAGATTCTGGTACGTCAGATTGCGGGTGCGATTGCCCGACGTATCGTCACCTACGCCACTGTAGGCGAGACAGCTTCCATCGAGGATCATCTCGGCTTCATCAAATTCGGCTCGCGTGTGGATATTTTCCTTCCTCTGGGCACCGAGGTTCTGGTGAAAATTGGTGACAAGACCACCGGCGGAATCACCGCTGTTGCCCGGCTTAAACCTTGATATTTCAATCTCAGACAGGTTTGACTGACGACTGGTCGGACGTGTCAAGTCCGGTTCCGATAAGTCCTACGGAAATTTAGTTATTAAGCGCCTTTGGGGCGCTTTTTTTGTTGGTTATAAGGGGTATTTAAAGTAATAAGTCAGAGTTACGAGTTATGAAGTAAATTATGTTGGAGGTTGGGGTGATGAGGAGGTGATTTAGGTTAGAAGTAAGAGTTACGAGTTATGAAGTAAGAGTGGGAGCCAGCTGCAAGCGATTTGTGTCGCTAAAGGTGATCTTTTGGGCGGACGTTCCACGGAACGTCCCTACAGGGAGTAAACAAAACAGTGGGTGGAGGGAGTATGGCACAAAAAAAGGATGCCGTTGCGGGCATCCTTTTTGATTATGGTGGAGGTGGATTTATTTCAGTGATTCAATGAAGTTGCGTAGAGCTTCGTTTTCGGGGTTGATGTCAAGCATTTTGGTGAAATAGAGCTTGGCATTCTCGGTGTCGCCATTCTTGAGGTAGTAGTTGCCGATTACGTTGTAGGCAGTGATGTAGTCGGGTTTTCTTTTCACTACGTTTTCAGGATCTTTGTCCATCAGGTCGAGTACCTGAATGAAGGCGTCAACAGTTGCCTGATCGGGCTCATTGTTGTTCTTAACATAGAGCATACGTGCTTTGGTAGTGAGGATGGTGGCGTTGTCGGGCACTTTTTCGAGGATTTCGTCAATGATGCCGAGCGCTTTGTCGATTACCTGAATACGGGCAACTGAGTCAGGTTCGGTGGCTGCTACGTTCTGATAGCGGCGGGCGAGGAGGAAGCGGTCGTTGGTGGTTGCGTCAGCTTCGTCGACATACTTCTGCATGGCATCGGCAGCTTCGCGGTGCATTTTTGCCTTGGCATAAGCGCCTGAGAGGTCTTTGAGCAGTTCTTTGCGGTCAGGAGCGATGGCTACGGCGTTTTCAAACTGTTTTGTAGCGAGGGTGTCCTGTCCGAGTGCCTGATATGTGTCGCCGAGAGTGGTGTAGTCATTGGGAACGATTTTGCCCTTGGATTCGGGGTTGTTGAAGAAGGCTTCTGCGGCTGCAATTGCCTCTTCATATCGTTGTAATTTCTCGAGGTTCAGGAACTGCATGCGCTGCATGTAGATGTTGCCCGGATCCTCGCTGAGGATTTTGCCTGCGAGGTCGTATGAGTCCTGATATTTCTGACCGAAGTGCAGCAGTGCCACATAGCGGATTTCATCTTTCTTGAAGTGGTTGGGGTTAGAGATGTATTTGCCATACTGTTCGGCAGCGAGTGTCAGACGGTCGCTTTCGTAGTATTTTTCTGCGAGTTCGCGCTGTGCCAGTGCCGAGTTGGGCTGTTTTTCCAGAAGCTCGGTGAGCTTGTCGATTGAGAATTTGGGGTTCACCGTGAAGTATGTACGGGCATATTTTACATACGATTCGGGATATTTGGTTTCGGGGTCAGCCTGCTGAGCCATTTCATAGTAGCCTGCTGCGTCGCCTACATTCACGGGAGCGAGCATGTCGCCTTCAAGGATGTAGATGGCAGGTTCGGGAGTTTTTTTGGCTGCCTTGCGGGCATCGGCGATGGTTTTTTCAATTTCCTTGGCATAGAGGGTGGGGTCAGCATTGTAGTATGAACGTGCGATTTCCACCAGTACGCGGGGATTGTTCTTGTCGAGCTGACGGGCTGCCTTGAATTGGGCTTCAGCACCCTGTTTGTTACCGTTTTTGAGTTCTACGGCACCCAGACCCACGGTGTTGAAGGGGTCAGATGCGTTTGCGGCGATACCTTTTTCGAAGAAAGACTTTGCCTGAGCGTTGTTGCCTTTCTGAAGTTCGATAAGACCGAGATAGTAGTTTGCCTGCGCTTTGTCAGTCGCCGGGTCGTTGATGGTTCGTACGAGGATGATTTCAGCTTCTTCGGGCTGATCGGCGCGGAAGTATTCGATACCGTCCTTGTAGCCTTGTTGTGCCGAGAGGCAGAAAGCTGAGCCTAAAAGAAATGAGAAAAGAAGTTTAAATTTCATGTTATTTAAGTTTTATGTATTTTTAAGTGATAATGACCGGTTTATGTTCAGTTTACTTCTACCATGCGCGGATGCACCAGAGCAGGCAGCACGCCGGTCATCTGTATGATTTTCTGTCCCTGATAGCCTGTCACGAACGAGAAGAAGCCGTGGGCTGTGGTGCCGGGAACAGCGTCGCACACCATGTAGATTGAGCGGTGGAGGGGATAGTCACCGTTGTATATGTAAGCCTGATAGGGCTTGTAGAATTCCACTGATTCGGGGTTTTTCTGCACCTTCAGCACTTTTATGTCCTGATTGAAGTCGAGGGTGGTGGTGTCAGAGTTCTGTGAGGAGTTGACGCGCTCTTCAATTGAGAGCGATGGCGACTTGAGGTCAGATGCCACCCAGCTTACGCCTATGATGCCAATGGCGCCTTTGTGATTCTTCACTCCTTCGAAAACAGCCTGATTCGACCCTTGTGCATAGACATTTTCGCCGAACTGCTTGCCCATGAGCAGCGAGTCGCGCATGTATGCCACGGTGCTGCTGCCGGCATCGTCGAAGAGCACTGAAATCTTGCCTGTCTTGTTCGGTTCAAGGTCGTTCCAGTCGGTCACCTCGCCTGAGAGAATCTCGGCAATTTCCTTGCGGGTGATTTTCTCGATGGGGTTTTCGGGGTTCACGATAAGAGCGATTGCGTCGACGGCTATCCGCTGACAGCGTGCGTTGCGTTTCTTTGACTTGAGAAAGTCAATCTCATCCTTTGTCAACTCGCGTGTGATGACTGCCAGACGGGTCTTGAGCTGAAGCAGCGAATCGATGGCTTCGCTTTCAGGCAGATAGTAGGGGATTACGCTTGCCTTGGGGTAGCAGTATTCATACACATCGATTTCCTGATGCAGGATGTTCTCGAACGAGTTGTCGCACATGATGGTAGTCATCCCGCTGGTCGAGGTGTTACCGTCGCGTTCCGAATATTTGCTGCATGCGGTGACGGAAGTCAGCAGAGCCGCAGCGGCAAAGAGTTTCAATGCAATCTGTTTCATCTGTCGGGTCAGGGTTTAGTTTATGTTATTGCGAAACTGGCGGTAAGCTCTCCAGAAACCGTAGACAATGAATACGGAACCGAGCAGGTAGCGGATCCAGTCGATTGTGATCACGTTTGCGAAAAACTGAGTGCAGAGCAGGAGGACTCCCATACCCACATAGATAACAATCATGATGACACCGAAAATGATGTTCATCACGTTAGGTTTACGTCGTTCTTCGGAACGAATATTTTCATTATTGTTTGCCATCGTAGTAGATTTTTAATAGTTGAACATGTCGTTTATTAATTAAATAACACGTCCGGAGTCCGAAGGGTTCATTTTTTCAATTTGTAAAATTAGCTTTTTTATTTCAATTCTAAAAAATGGAGAGCATATTATTAAGGGTAATTAACATATTTTGCGCACTGAGCTCGTTGCTCTCGGCTCAAAAAACTGTACTGACGGCATATTATGGCTTAAAAAAGGCTGCGGTAACTGAAAAATTCCTATCTTTGCAGAAAATTTAAGCCACGAATAACAAATCTCACATAAACATGAACGTTGTTGACCGCTTTTTAGAGTATGTGAAGTTCGACACACAGAGCGACGAACTGACAAACATGACCCCGTCGACCCCCGGACAGATGGTTTTCGCCACTTATCTGCGGGAGCAGCTTGAGAAAATGGGTCTGAAAAACATAACCCTCGATGATAACGGCTATCTGATGGCTACACTGCCCGGAAACTGCGGCAAGAAAGTGCCAACGGTGGGTTTCATAGCCCATCTCGACACGTCGCCTGATATGACCGGACGCCACGTCAAACCGCGCATAGTCAAAAACTACGATGGCAACGACATTGTGCTCAACGACCGTGAGAACGTGGTCCTCTCGCCTGCCGAATTCCCCGAACTGCTCCACTACAAAGGTCAGGACCTGATTGTCACTGACGGAACCACACTGCTCGGCGCCGACGACAAGGCGGGAATCGCCGAAATCATCACCGCCGTGGACTACCTGATGCATCACCCCGAAATCAAGCACGGTGACATACGCATAGCCTTCAACCCCGATGAGGAGATAGGTCAGGGCGCACACCATTTCGATGTCAAACGGTTCGGCGCTGACTGGGCATACACCATGGACGGCGGCGAAATAGGCGAGCTTGAATATGAGAACTTCAACGCCGCAGTGGCTCACGTCACTTTCAACGGTCGCAACGTGCATCCCGGTTACGCCAAGCACAAAATGGTCAACTCAATCCGCATCGCCAACCAGTTCATAATAATGCTTCCCCGCTGGGAAACTCCCGAACACACAGAAGGTTATGAGGGATTCTATCACCTCAATTCAATCGAAGGTACGGTGGAGAAAACCGTTCTGACCTACATCATCCGCGACCATGACCGCGACCGCTTCGAACGCCGCAAGAAAGAGTTCGAACACCTGACCCGCAAAATCAACAACGAATTCCCCGGCGTGGCATCGCTCGAACTCAAGGACCAGTACTACAACATGCGTGAGAAAATCGAGCCGGTCATGCATGTCATCGACATAGCCATCGAGGCTATGAAACGGAGCGACGTCACCCCCAAAGTGGTGCCCATCCGTGGCGGCACAGATGGAGCTCAACTCTCATTCAAAGGACTCCCGTGCCCTAACATCTTCGCCGGCGGACTGAATTTCCACGGTCGCTACGAGTTCGTGCCAATCCCCTCCATGGAAAAAGCATCGCAGGTGATTGTGGAGATAGCCCGCTTAGTAGCTGAAAGAGAGTGAGTCACCAAAAAACACTGATTGTAATCACCGGAGCAACAGCGTCGGGCAAAACATCCGTCGCCATAGAGGTGGCACGCCGCTTGGGGTGCGAAATCATCTCGGCGGACTCCCGTCAGCTCTTCCGTGAAATACCCATAGGCACCGCCGCCCCCACCTTAGAGGAACAGGGCGCGGTGCCTCATCATTTCGTAGGCACCCTCAGTCTGGACGATTATTACAGTGCAGCCCGGTTTGAGGAAGATGTGCTGAACCTGTTGCCCCGACTGTGGCAGCGGAGCGACTACGCCGTGATGGCTGGTGGCTCCATGATGTATGTCGACTCCGTCATCAACGGCATCGATGACATTCCCACCGTCACCGAGGAAAACCGCCTCCGCGCCATGCGGCTTTACGAAGAAAAAGGGTTGCAGGGATTGCGGCTGGAACTGCTGGAGCTTGATCCGGTATATTACCGCGAGGTGGACCTGAACAATCCGCGGCGGCTGATCCATGCCATAGAGATAATTTACCAGAGCGGGCGCCGATACTCCGCCATGCGCAGCGGCATCCGCAAGGAGCGCCCCTTCCGCATACTGAAATTTGCCATCGACATGCCGCGCGAGGAACTGTTCCGGCGCATCAACCGCCGCGTGGAGCTGATGATAGAGCAGGGACTCGAAGCCGAGGTGGCGTCAGTGGTGTCAAAACGCCATCTAAACTCACTCAACACCGTGGGTTATAAGGAATTATTCGCAGTTATGGACGGTGTCATGACCCGTGATGAAGCAATTCTGAAAATAGGTAAAAACACCCGAGTCTATGCCAAAAAACAGCTCACATGGCTTCGTCGTGACCCCTCTGTCCGCTGGATACCTCCCGGCGACGCCGGAGTTCGCGCCATTCTTGAATCGATAATTGAGTGATCCTCCGGTTCTAAGACCCCGTTCCCCAGCCTTAACAAATATTGGGGAACGGGGTCATACACTCTACCTACTGCAACCTGTATTATTAGTTTTTGTGTTATTTGCAGTGAGTCGGTGCGGGTGCCGGAGTAAAAAAGTGGGGGATTATGGAGATTGTTTTGTGAAATTTTTATAACTTTGCATCAGGGGAAGAAGGTCTTTCCGCAAAAATTATATTTTACAGGCAATGTTCAGAACAATAAAAAACTCTATACCAAACACCATCACTTCGATGAACCTGCTCTCAGGCGTGGTGGCAATAATCTTTGCTTTTCATTTCAATGAGGTGGTGTGCTGCGGTCTGCAGGGCTATCAGTGGGCTTTCATCTGCATAGCCGCATCGGCGCTGTTTGATTTCTGCGACGGTGCATCGGCACGTCTGCTCCATGCTTATTCCTCATTGGGAAAGGAACTTGATTCGCTCTCGGATTTGGTCAGCTTCGGCGTGGCTCCTGCCATGCTTATGCTCAATGCCATGTTGATTTCAACCGGCGGATGCTGGCTGAGCTATGCCGCTCTGTTCATTCCGGTGATGGGTGCGCTCCGTCTTGCCAAGTTCAATATCGACGAGACGCAGAAAACAACATTTGCCGGTCTGCCTATCCCGGCTAATGCCATCTTCTGGATTGGCTACGTCAACATGATTGCCACTGACGGCATCAGGATGCCGGCATTGGTCAGCGTGGTCATCATAGCAGTGGTGTCGCTGATGATGGTGATGAACATGCGTATGTTCTCGCTGAAGTTCCATAACTTCAAGCTGCGTGAGAACCTGTTGCGCTACCTCATCATTGTTGCAACGGTGGTTTTAGTAGCGGTTTTGGGTGTGACGGGACTTATGTGGACCATCATTCTCTACCTGCTGCTGTCGTCAGGCTCACTGTTTCGGCGAAGTGTGGCGTAAAACAAAATCCGTTGCGGAGTTGTTGAGAATTTAATATTGAAATTTATGTGGGCATTATTGATAATATTATTCATTATAGGTGTCATCATCATTTATCCGCTGCTGAAGGTCGCGCTGAGCATACGCCGGCAATACCGCGAAATCAACAGGATAATGAACGGTGGCGCACCCAAGGGAAGCGGTCGCAACCGCCGAAAACCTGAACCGCCTAAACCGCCTGTCAAAAAGAAGAAAATCGACGGCTCGGTGGGTGAGTATGTGGAATTTGAAGAGCTGCGCGTGGAGACATCGGTACATGAAACCGGCGACAGTACCACGGTAGAATATAAGGTTGAACAGCAGATAACCGATGTGGAATTTGAAGATTTGCCATGAGTTATATTCCTGAACTATACCGTTTTCTGGAGCAGGTTGAGCGAAACAACAACCGCGAGTGGTTTCATGCCCACAAGGATGAGTATGACCGGCTGCGCGGACTGTGGATGGCTGACCTTCAGAGGCTTATAGACCTGATGGCGCAGGGCGACCCCACGTTGCGCGGGTGCACTGCCGCCAAAGCGGCATACAGGTTCTATCGCGACACCCGTTTCTCGCTTGACAAGTCGCCTTACAAGACGTTTTTTTCGGCTATAATCACCCCTTACGGCAAGAAGGATATGCGTGCCTGCTACTATCTGCAGATGGGGCTTGACCGCCCGGACCGCGACATACAGTCAGGTGTGTACGGCGGCATCTGGTGGCCCGACTCGGCGACGCTCCGCAAGTTGCGCCATGCCATTGTTGACAACATCGAGGAGTTCACAGCCATTGACAGCGCGCCTGACATGCAGCGCGAGTTCCCCGGATGGGCAGGTAACCGGCTGAAAACCATTCCGAAAGGATGGGACAAGGAGCATCCGCAGGCAGAGCTGTTGAAACTGAAGGATATAGCCAAGGCGCACTATCTCGACGAGGAATATTTCTGTCAGCCGGACTGGGTGGAGCGAACCGCCCGCATGTTTCTGATTCTCAAGCCACTCAACGACTTCATAAACTACTCCATCGATGAGGAGCTGTAACAGACAGAGCAAAGTAAAAAACGTATCAACTTACATATCATAACCGCCAACAACAAAAACAATCATCACTATGGCAGAGATAAAGACAGTAGGTATTCTTACCTCAGGAGGGGATGCCCCCGGCATGAATGCGGCGATACGCGCCGTGACCCGTTCGGCAATCTACGGAGGGTTCAGAGTGAAAGGTATTTATCGCGGCTATCGCGGACTTATCACTGACGAGATAGTAGAGTTCAAGACTCAGAATGTGTCGAACATCATCCAGATGGGGGGCACCATCCTCAAGACTGCCCGCTGTCAGGAGTTCCGCACTCCTGAAGGTCGCCAGCTGGCATACGACGTTCTGCGTCGCCACGAAATTGACGCATTAGTGGTGATTGGCGGTGACGGCTCGCTCAGCGGTGCCCGAATCTTTGCCAATGAATTCAATTTCCCCATCATAGGTCTGCCGGGAACCATCGACAATGACCTCTACGGCACTGACTCTACGATAGGCTATGACACGGCGCTTAACACCATCATGGAGTGCGTGGACAAAATCCGTGACACTGCCACCAGCCATGAGCGTCTGTTCTTCATAGAGGTTATGGGTCGTGATGCCGGTTTTCTGGCGCTCAACGGTGCGATAGCTTCCGGAGCCGAGGCTGCCATCATCCCGGAAATCTACACCGAGGTCGACCAGTTGGCAGAACTTATTCAGAACGGTTTCCGCAAGAGCAAAAACTCCTCGATAGTGTTAGTGGCAGAAAGCCCCATCACGGGTGGAGCCACCGGTCTGGCAGAGCGTGTGAAAAACGAGTATCCCGGATATGATGTGCGTGTCTCCATCCTCGGTCACCTGCAGCGAGGCGGATCGCCCACAGCGCATGACCGCATCCTTGCCTCACGCATGGGAGCAGCCGCCATCGATGCACTGCTTGATGACCAGCGTAATGTGATGATCGGCATCAAAAACGATGAAATCGTGTATGTTCCTTTCACCAAGGCGATTAAGAACGACAAACCCATCAATCGCACCCTGCTCGACACTCTGCGACGCCTGTCGATCTGACGTGCCTTAGCATAATTATCCTAAAATGGATAAATAGAATTTGTACGATTGGAAGAAAATCAGTAACTTTGTCACCGTGGTAATAATTACCGTGGTAATAAAGTATGAGATTCTATAATCGGACAAAGGAAATTGAAGAGTTGAGGCGAATACAAGGGCGTGCCTTTGACTCTCGGTCGCGGATGACGGTAATAACCGGTCGGCGCCGTATCGGCAAGACTTCGCTTGCTCTGCGGGCTACGCAGGGCGAGTTTCCAACGGTGTATCTTTTCGTAAGCCGGAAGAATGAGGCAGCTTTGTGTGAAGAGTTTGCAGGATTGATATCGGCGACATTAGATTGTTATGTTCCGGCGGAGATAAAGTCATTCAAGTCATTGTTTCAGTTGCTGATGGAGCTTGCAAAGACCCGCAAGTTTAACCTGATTATTGATGAATTTCAGGAGTTTTTCAATATCAATCCATCGGTTTATAGCGACATGCAGAACATTTGGGATTCATATAGAAATGAAACTCATGTCAATTTGCTTCTCATGGGATCAGTGTATTCAATGATGCACAAAATCTTTGAGAATTACCACGAACCACTCTTTGGAAGGGCTGATGCAATACTTCGACTTTCAGGATTCGGCACTGAGACCATGAAGGAGATTATTCAAGATTTCCGTCATGACTATACTAACGATGAATTGCTTGCTTTATTTACCATTACCGGAGGAGTACCCAAATATATAGAGTTGTTGTGTGACGACACCGATTTATCAATAGAGGGAATGTTGGATTATGTGGTCCGTGAAAACTCTCTGTTCGTGAACGAAGGGCGCAACCTGTTGATTGAGGAGTTCGGGAAGGATTATGGCTTATATTTCTCAGTGTTGAGTTGCATTGCATCCGGTATCAATACACAGGGAGCCATTGAAAGCGCATTGGGAGGAGTGACCGTTGCCGGTCATCTGAAGCGCCTGATAGAGGATTATTCGCTGATAAAGAGAGTTCGCCCGATTTTGTCAAAACCCCGTTCACAGAATGTGCAATATGAAATCACAGACAACTTCCTGAGATTCTGGTTTAACTATTTTGACCGGAATCAGACATTGGTTGAGCTTAATAACTTTGAATATCTCCGTCAGAAAGTTCTTTCCGATTATCCGACATTCTCTGGTTTCGCACTTGAAAAATGGTTTAGACTGAAAATGATGGAAAGTAATAGATATGTTAATATTGGTTCATGGTGGGAACGCAAGAAGGGTAAGGATGCTAATGAAATAGACATTGTGGCTCTTTCAACAGATGGGGAATCGGCAATTGTAGCCGAGGTCAAACGGCAGCAGCGAAACTATGACCATAAAGCTTTTATGCAAAAGGTGGAGTGTATCAAGACAAGTGTCCTCTCGAAATACAGGATTGAAACTCGGTGTTTTACGTTAGAGGATATGTAAACAATAATTTTAAACTACAAGAGGTTGTGCCAAAAAAATGACACAACCTCTTGTGTTGTAGGGGTATAGGGTTTGTTACCAGATGATTACCTGTTCTTCAGCGGGGAGATACATTTTGTCGCCTTCGGTGATGCCGAATGCTTCGAAGAAGGGTGTGATGTTGCGCAGTGTTACGTTCACACGGTTCTTGGCGAGTGAGTGTACGTCGCGGATGGTGAGGTTGCGTGCTTCTTCCGGACGGATGTTCGATGCCCAGATGTTGGCGTAGTTCATGTAGAACGCCTGCATGGGGGTGAGACCGTCGATGAGAGCTGCCTCGGAGTTGATGTCAACACCTTTCTTTTTCTGTGAGTTGAGGAAAGCGGTGCGTGAAACTCGCAGACCACCCTGATCGGCAATGTTTTCGCCGAGTGTGTACTGCCCGTTTGCGTTCAATCCGGGTTCGATTTCAACTGCATTGAATTGAGCGATAAGTCCTTTGGTAAGTTCGGTGAATGCTTCAAGGTCAGCAGGAGTCCACCAGTTGACCATGTTGCCATCGGCATCGAAGTTGCGACCTTGGTCGTCGAATCCGTGAGTCATTTCGTGACCGATTACCACACCGATGCCACCGTAGTTCTCAGCATCGCTGGCTTCAGGATCGAAGAAGGGTGCCTGCAGGATGGCGGCGGGGAATACGATTTCGTTTGCCAGAGGATTGTAGTAGGCGTTGACTGTCTGAGGAGTCATTCCCCACTCGGTTCTGTCGACCGGTTTGCCCCACTTGGCGTAGGTTTCACGCTGATGCCACATGGAGGCTTCGTGCATGTTTTCATAATAGCTCTTGGCAGGGTCTATCTTCATTGTGGAGTAGTCTTTCCATTCGTCGGGGTATCCGATTTTTACGGTGAATGAGGCAAGTTTCTTGTGTGCGTTGACTTTGGTTTCGTCGCTCATCCATGTCAGAGAGTCGATGTGCTGACCGAGGGCAGTGCGGAGATTCTCCACGAGGTCGAGCATCTGTTTCTTCGATGATTCGGGGAAATATTTCTCAACGTAGAGTTTGCCGATAGCTTCGCCGAGGGCTCCTTCAGTGGCTGAGAGGGCGCGTTTCCAGCGGGGACGCTGTTCTTTGACACCGCTGACAACTTTGGCATATTCGAATGAAGCATCGGAGAAGTCGTCGCTCAGGTAGGGTGCGGCGTTGGCTACATATTTCCAGAGGTAGTAATCCTTGATTTCGCGGTCGGGGAGGGTGGTGAGCAGTTTCACTCCCTGCTGCACGGTGTTGAGTTCGGTGACGATTACTGAGTCAGGGAGCTCTATATCCATTGTTTCCTTGAAGAAACGACCCCAGTCCAGACCGGGATACATTTCGGCGAGCTGACCGGCAGTGCGGGGATTGTTCATCAGGGCAATGTTGCGGCTCTGCTCGCGTGTCCATGTGGAGTCAGCCATGGCGGTTTCAATCTTGTTTACGTTGGCTGCAACTCGCTTGGCGTCAGCCTCGGAGAGTCCGGCGTTCTGCATCTGTGTTTCAATCATGCGGATGTAGGCGTTGCGGACTGTGGTGTTATGTTCGTCATCGAGCAGGTAATAGTCGCGGTCGCCCATGCCCAGAGAGCCACCTCCCACATACATGGCGTAGCGCTTGGAGTCATTGAGGTCCTCCTGAGGTCCGGCTGAGAAGAAGGGACTCGCGTAGTTGGCGTGCATCCAGAGGAAGAGGTCGGTCATTCCTTCGTGGTCAGTGCCTTCGATTTTCTTGATGCCATCCTGAATGGGCGCTGCACCTTCGCTGTTGCGGCGAACGGAGTCCATAGCCTGATTGTAGATGGTGGATACAAGGAAGGCTTCGGAACCTTCGGCAGGGTTGGTGTCGCTGAGATTGAGCACGATTTCCTGCACGCGTTTCTCGTTCTCGTCATTGAGGATGTTGAACTGACCGTAGCGTGAGTATTCGGCAGTGAGGGGATGTGCTTTCATCCAGCCTTGGTTGACATAGGTGTAGAAGTCGTCGCCGGGACGAACAGACTCATCTACATAGTCTTTGTTAAGACTTTTCAGGTGCTCCTGTTTTGCGGAGCATGAAGCTAAAGCTCCTACAGCAATACACATGATCGCAAAATGAGATAATTTCATAATAGTTTGATGATAATATAATAATGTATATAGTTATCGTTTGAACAAAGATTTCAGCTTTCTTAGACGCCGTTTCTGGGCGAGGTAATTGTCAAGCTGCCTGAGGGCTTCGCTGACAGTGGCTTCCACGGGGAGTCCGGCGGCGCGGGCATAGGCTGCGGCAAGGGGTTTGAGTTCTTCGTGGTCGAGTGTTATGGCGCGGAACATGCGCATCAGTTTTTTGCGCGAGGTGACGTTGAACTCCATGCGGTTGAGGTCGACGTAATAGAATCTGAAGTGACCGTTGTCGAGCCGTTCAAAGAGTATGTTACCCGGCGAAAAGTCGCGGTGAAAGACCCCTTTTGTCATCAGACGGTGCATTTCGGCTCCAAGTTCCTCTATAAGCTGCTTGTAGTCAGGAATGGTGGTCCAGTTGCGGACGTTTCTGAACGGCACCTGACGGCAGAAGTAGTAGCTGCGACGGAGCAGTCCTGACTGTTTTTCCTCGACGTAGGCTATGGGCTGGGGGGTGTGGAACCCGAGACTGAGCAACCGCCGGGCATTGATGTAGGATCGGCGCGCTTTGCTCTGGCGGAAGTTGGTGTAGATGAAGCTGTTTGGGAACCGGGGCTTGTGGAAGGATTTGATGTTTACCTCCTGTCCGGATTCGGTTTGAAGCGCGAAAACCTCGTTACGCCCTTTGTAGATTGACACTGCCGCAGGCGGCACACCGTGGGTGGCTGTCAGGGTCACATATTCGGGCGGATTGTCGGGGAAAATGGTAAGCATCGGCTGAAAACCGAGAGAAGATGTGTCAGTGAGTATTGTTCTGACACACCTTCTCCCGCAGGTTATGGCGTTATTGTTTCAAAAGAGCTGATTTATTCCTGATAGAAGTTGAGGAGGTGGTTTTCTATCTTGTCATTACCGAGGAGAATCATGAAGAGGTTGCGACCCATGGCATCGCCACCCTGCTGACGGTTGAAGCGTGCAGCCTGAGTGTCAAAGTCGTATTCGCCACCTTCATTGTTGACGTCGGTCACTTCAAACACGGTTACTGTGGTCTGAGTCTGGATGGGACCGTTGATTTTGCCTTTTTCGGCAGCTGCTACGTTAGCCGCGAGGTTAGATTCGTTGAAGCTGAAGCCCTGAACCATACGCTGACCGAACACCATGCTTGTGGTGTCGATGGGTGCGCTCATAGCAAGTGCATATTCTTCGATGGTGTTACCTTTGCCTTTGTAGTCCTCGATGAGTTTTGCTGCTTTCTTGTCGTTCTTGACAAGTTCGGTCAGATATGACTTGATCATGGGATCAGTAGCGGGGGTATAGTCGTTGTAAGTGGAGTTCAGAGCCACGGCAACCAGACGTTTGTTCTGATCGTCAGCGTAGATGTCGCTGACCTGACCGTTTTTGGCTTTGAGGACCCATTTAACTGCACCACGGGTTGAGGGAACGTTGGCAATGGCGAGCGACTGCTTGGTCACTTCGGTGGGATAAACACGGTAGCCTGCAGCCAGTGCGTTGTCAGAGAATTTCTGGGCAGTGTTGTTTTCAGCCAGATAGTTGTGAAGGTCGCTGTTGAGTTTGCTGATTGTAGCGTTTGAGGGGTCAACGCTGTATTCGATTTCGGCAATTTCGTAGGTGGTGACGGGAGCCGAGAAGTTTTTCACGCGGAACACACGCATTGCATTAGCTGTTGCGGCGGTGTCAGGGGTGAAGTATTTGCCAACTGCAGCGTCAGCAAAGAGTTCGCGAATCTGAACGCCAGCCTGCGGGTCAAGCATGGATGCTGTCTGACCTTCAGCTACGTTTTCTTCGGCTGTTACATCGCTGAGCTTGCCACCGGCGTTAAGCACTGCCAGAATGGAGTCGCGCTGTGCGGGACCTGTGATTTCAATCTGAGCTACATCGAATGTCACGCTGTCTTTCTGAGCGGGGTTAACACCGAGGAGCTTGACAATCTGATGGGTGTTGTTGGCGAAGCCTGCGTAAACAGCGCTGCCTGTGGACATGGTGTCGATGGCTGCTGCCACTGCGGGTGAGAGTTCGGCTTTCTTTGAAGTGTGGTTGTTGACAACGAACATGCCTGAGAGAACGTCAGTGCCTTCTGTTGTGTTGAGCATCTGGAGAGCGGCATCGACTTCAGCCTGAGCTGCTGCGAGGTCCTCGGCAGAGGGAACGATGTCCACAACAATGTAGTTTACGTTGCGGATTTCGCCGGAAATCTTGAACTGCTCGCGTGTTTCGTTGTATTTGGCTGTGATTTCAGCATCGGTGGGCACTGCCAGAGAGTCAGGCACGGTGTTGAGGTCGACTTTGGTGTAGCGGAAAGTAGACGAGATTGAGTTGTCGTCGTGGATTTGCTGAGCGTCGATTTTGTTGGCGCGGAGTGTGCCGCTGAAAAGGTTCATGAGTTTCTGCTGCTTGAGCATTTCGTTCATCATGTTCTCGTTTTCGAGCCACATCTGCTTGAGCTGTTCAGACTGGGCGGGATCCATGCCTGCAGCGTTGGTGTAGATGAGTTCGTGGAGCTGACGGGGGTGCATTCCGAACTGCTGATAGATATACTGTACGAACTGGGGATTTGCTGATTCACCGATCATTGATTCGGTCAGCTCGTTGTCCGTAACGATGATTCCGAGAGCGTCGATTTCTTTGTTGAGGAGGGCTTCGTTAGCCATCTGCTGGAGCACTTCAGCCTGAATTTGTTCAGTTTCGACTTTGTCATAGCCCTGCTGCTGCATCTGCTGGGTGACTTTTTGCACTCGGCGGTCAAAATCGTGAAAGTCAATTTTTTCACCTGCTACGGTAGCTACGCTGTTACCGTGACCGAAGATGGTGCGTGACGAATTGAAGAAGTCGCCCATGATGAAGGCGAGCAAAGCCACAATGATGATTGTGAAAAGAAGGACTTGGCGTCTCCTGATTTTCTCTAATGTTGCCATTTATATTAATGATTTTTTAGTTTACGGAAAATGATTTCCCCAGAGGGTATTTTTCAAGTGTGCAAAGATAAGGTTTTTTCCGGTTATAAGCAAAGGAAAAAGGATAAAAGTTGTGTCATGCGAGGATTTTGTGGGGTTTTTGAAGCGGTTGTCCTGCGTTTAGAATGGGTTTGTGCCGGTTTTTGAAACGGATGAAATCGGTGGCGGCTATCTATTTGCATGGAAAATTTTGCTGACTAACTTATATTTTTTAATTTTGCATAAAAATAGGAATTATGAAGAAAATTATACTCACCGGTGACCGTCCTACCGGAAAATTGCACCTTGGTCACTATGTCGGCTCGCTTTCGCGCCGCGTACTGCTCCAGAATTCAGGGGAGTTCGACAAGATTTATGTCATGATTGCTGACGCTCAGGCGCTGACTGACAATGCCGACAATCCTGAGAAAATACGTCAGAATATCGTTGAGGTGGCGCTCGACTACCTGTCGGTGGGCATCGACCCAACTAAAACCACCATCTTCATTCAGTCGGCAGTGCCCGAACTTGCCGAGCTGGCGTTTTATTTCATGAATATGGTGACTGTGTCGAGAGTGCAGCGTAACCCTACGGTTAAGACTGAAATCAGCATGCGTAATTTCGAGAAGAGCATACCCATGGGTTTCTTCGCTTATCCGGTGAGTCAGGCTTCGGACATTGCATCGTTCCGCGCCACCACCGTGCCGGTCGGCGAGGATCAGGCACCCATGATAGAGCTGACACGCGAAATTGTGCAGCGCTTCAACCATATCTATGGCGACACTCTGGTAGAACCTGAGATTCTGCTTCCTGAGAACAGCGCCTGTCTGCGTCTGCCGGGAACCGACGGCAAGGCGAAGATGAGCAAGTCGCTCGGCAACTGCATCTATCTGAGCGACACTCCCAAGGAGGTTGCAAAGAAGGTGAAGAGCATGTACACTGACCCGCTACACCTGAACGTGTCAGACCCCGGACATCTCGAAGGTAACTGCCCGTTCATCTATCTCGACGCGTTCTCCCGCCCCGAACATTTCGGTACCCTGACCACTGATTATCAGAATCTTGACGAGATGAAGGAGCACTACACCCGCGGCGGACTCGGCGACGGCACCGTCAAGAAACTGCTCATTGCCATTCTGGAGGAGGAACTTGCACCGATCCGTGCGCGCCGTGCGCAGTACGAGGCAGACATACCCGGAGTGTTCGAGATTCTGCGCAAGGGCACCGAGCTGGCGCGTGAAGCTGCTGCCGACACCCTTTCGGATGTGCGTAAGGCAATGCGTATCAACTACTTCGATGATGTGGAACTGATAGCCCAGCAGGCGAAGAAATATCAGAAATGAGAATTGACATTCTGACCGTTCTTCCGGAAATCTTCGAGTCGCCGCTGGGTTGCTCCATACTCAAACGTGCTCAGAACAAAGGGCTTGCGGAATTTCACATCCACAATCTGCGCGACTACACCACTGACAAGCACCGCAAGGTCGACGACTATCCCTTCGGCGGTGAAGCCGGCATGGTGATGAAGGTGGAGCCTGTGGACCGCTGCATAGCCGCACTGAAGGCGGAGCGGCACTACGACGATGTCATTTTCACTTCGCCCGACGGTGAAATTCTGACGCAGCCGCTTGCCAACACCCTTTCGCTCGAGGAGAACATAATAATTCTATGCGGGCACTACAAGGGGGTGGACTATCGCATCCGCGAGCATCTGGTGACACGCGAAATATCCATTGGCGACTATGTGCTGACCGGTGGCGAAATGCCGGCGATAATCATTGCCGACGCCATCGTCAGGTTGGTGCCGGGAGTGTTGGGCGATGAGCAGAGTGCGCTATCTGACTCATTTCAGGATAATATTCTCGCTGCGCCTGACTACACCCGTCCGGCTGATTACAATGGATGGAAAGTGCCGGAAATACTGCTTAGCGGACATGAGGCGAAAATTGCGGCATGGCGCCATGAACAGGCGCTTGAACGCACACGCCGTCTGCGTCCGGGACTGCTTGAAAATTAATCACGTTACATAGGACCGCCCCAGCCTTAAGGAGCCCCGGGGGCTAAATTATATGACCGTCGCCGAGAGGGTAACCAGCTGATGGTCAGTCGTTGAGGCGGATCACACGGATGCCGGTCAGCGACGGATTCTTACGCATGAATTCGCTCAGTGGCACTGTGGTGACGGTGACTTTTTTGAGCGAGGAGGATGCATGCAGCAGATGGGGCTTGCCGTTGACAAAGGTTATGATGCCCAGATGCGACACGTCGAGATTCTTGTTTGATGTGGTCAGCGCCACAATGTCGCCTTCGCGCAATGACTGACAAAGCTGCTTGTTCCCGAGTGCGTTGCTGCGGATGATGGGATACTGGTGGTTGCGGTAGCCCTGCTCCACGGCGAGAATGGCGTCAAGATTGGCAGAGTCAGCAAGTGCCGGATAGCGGTCGTGGTGTTTCGACATGAAATTGATGGTCTTGATCACGCTGCGGGCAAAGGGAAGCCGGTCAGTGACTTCGCTGAAATTGCCGCGGTGCGAGTTGTCAACAATCCAGTCCGATATGTAGTGCAGACGCGAAGGATAGCCATTGACTTCGCCGCCGCGATAGCGCATCCGCCGCAGATTGTAGACATAGTCACGCCAAGAATTGCGCCGTTCGCCGGCAGTGTAAGCCAGTGCCATCACAGTCTCGACGAATGTGGTGCAGTCGAGCTCATCGAGGTTGACGGTCAGCACCTCCACCGAATCCTCAAGCGTATGCGCCACATAAGGTGTGTCGATGAATTTGTGAGCTATCGCTGATATGCGGTCGCCCGGTTTGCTGATTTTTTCAGCTTCAAGCAGAATCTCCGTGATGCGGGTGGTGTCATTGGCTTCGTCGTGGAATCTGACCTCGTTTCGGTGACCTGCGGCATGCAGATTCAGTGTTGCTATGGCAAGCAGAAGCGCTATGGCTGTCTTTTTCATGATGTGGCTGTTGAATGTGGTGGTTTATGAACTGCAAATATAGCAAATTTTTGTTGAACGGCATAAACAAAATGATGTGCGGACTTTGAAAAATGCTCTTTTTGACGTAACTTTGTGGGTGAATAACAAATGAAAATTTTTTGAGGATTATGGAAATGAACAATGACGGTTTGATTGCGGCTACCATCCGCGGATTTCTTGACAGCCATGAATATAAATATGAATACGAGGAGGATAAATCATGTTTCTCCATGGGATTCAATCTCGATAACGACCGCGTGAAGGTGCGCATCATCTTCAACGAGGAGCGCGAATGGTTCAGCGTGTTTGTCTATCCCAGTCATTCTGTACCCGTGAAACAGATCGAAAAGATACTTCCGGTGCTGAATAAAATCAACTACGAGGTGCTGTTCGGAACAATCTATTGTGATCCGGAGGATGGCGAGCTTGCTGTCCGCTGCTCAGCCAGTGTCGATGACCGTTCGGTCAACGAGTCGATGGTTGGCGTAATGCTCTCCACCGCACTCAACATCGCCGATGACAAGATTGCCGACATCATGAAGGCTCTTTACAGCTGATTACCGCAGCCTACCGGCTAACAGACTACAATCGGGGCGTGTCAGATTTGAATCTGACGCGCCCAGATTGCTATAATATGAATGACGTTATACGACGTAGCTTTAATATGACTGTGTGCAGCTTATATTTATGTGCTGTTCATATTTATATGTGGCAGCCATTAGAGCATACCCTGCTCCACTGCCACACAAATCTGCTCGATGATGGCATCCTGCCGGTTTTTTTCGGGATGATATTCTCCCTTGAGGTTCACGCCGAAGAATCGACCGAAAGTCTGCCAGAAGCCGGCACGGAACGAGCCTAAAAATGCTTTCAGGATGTTGTAGCTCGACTGGTTGGTTTCGCGCTGAATCAGTTTCACTAACAGGCGGGCTTGGTTCTTGGTGAACTTTTTCAACACAGGCTTGTACTGGTTGAACACCTCTTTTTCCATCCTTTTCAGGTGCTCCTCGCGCTCCTTCTGGGTAGGGAGGGTCTCGATGTATTCGTATGTCTCGGTCAGTGTCTCGCAGATGAGTTTGGCGTAGGGTAGGGTACGGCGTACGTCGCGGACGGTGCGCCAGTAGAATTCCTCCTCCTTCTTGTTCTTGAACTTCAGCTCCGGAAAAACCGTGATGTTGTTCATGACCAGCACCAGCACGGTGTCGCCTTCCTCGGTGACGGTGTGATATTTTCCCCGGAACACGTTCTGGCGTCCGCTGCCAATGGAGTCAAGTTGCTCCATCAGCTCCTCGGTGCGGATGTCCTGAGGCGCGGCGAATGTCATGACTGGAATAGTCATGAGCAGCCAGAGTGCTATGTCGCGGAGTGTTATCATTACTCTGATAACGCGCTTGTGGCGTCAAATGTTCTGATTTTGTGTGGGTTTTGGCGGATAGTCGATGGTGTAGTGCAGTCCGCGTGACTCACGGCGCTCTTTTGCCTGACGCATAATCAGATAGCCTACGTTGATGATGTTTCGCAGCTCGCATATCTCGCGCGACGCCTTCGAGCATTTGAACAGCTTTTCGGTCTCCTCATAGAGTATGTCGAGGCGGTTCCACGCGCGGTCGAGGCGCAGGTTGGAGCGCACGATTCCGACGTAGGTGCCCATGATCTGGTTCACCTCCTTGATGCTCTGTGTTATCAGTACCATCTCTTCGGGGTGACGTGTGCCCTCGTCGTTCCAGTCGGGCACATCGGTGCGCAGGTGGCATCCGGCAATGACGCTGCGGGCATGTCGGGCTGCCGCGTCGGCATATACCACTGCTTCTATCAATGAGTTGGAAGCCAGTCGGTTGCCGCCGTGCAGACCGGTGCAGGAGCACTCGCCCACGGCGTAAAGATGCTTTATCGATGATTCGCCGTTGGTGTCAACCTTTATGCCGCCGCAGAGATAGTGGGCAGCCGGCGCCACCGGTATGTAGTCCTTGGTGATGTCGATTCCGAGCTCCAGACAGTGCTGGTAGATGTTGGGGAAGTGGCGCTTTGTCTCCTCCGGATCTTTATGGGTTACATCGAGATAGACATGGTCATCGCCATACTGCTTCATCTCTGAATCGATGGCTCGTGCCACAATGTCGCGTGGAGCCAGCGACAGGCGCGGGTCATACTTGTGCATGAACTCCTCGCCGCGAAGGTTGCGCAGTACGGCACCGTAGCCGCGCATTGCCTCTGTGATGAGAAACGACGGACGGTCGCCCGGATGATAAAGCGCCGTGGGGTGGAACTGGATGAACTCCATGTCAGCCACTTCGCCTTTGGCGCGGTAGACCATGGCTATGCCGTCGCCGGTGGCGACAAGCGGATTTGTAGTCGTCTGGTAAACTGCACCGACGCCACCGGTCGCCATGAGCGTGATTTTTGCCAGAAACTTATCAACCTGACCGGTCGATTGGTTCAGGACGTATGCGCCGTAGCAGCGTTTGTCAGGGGTGCGTCGGGTCACTATTTTACCCAGATGGTGCTGGGTGATGATTTCGATGGCGAAATGATTCTCGTATATATCTATGTTGGGGTGTTTCTTTACTGCCTCGATGAGCCCGCGCTGGATTTCGAAGCCGGTGTTGTCAGCATGGTGAAGGATTCTGAACTCGGAGTGTCCCCCCTCGCGGTGCAGGTCAAATTTGCCGTCCTCGTTCTTGTCGAAGTTCACTCCCCAATTGATAAGCTCCTTGATTTGTTCGGGCGCACCTTCCACTACTTTCTTAACTGCGGCAGGGTCGCTGAGCCAATCGCCGGCAACCATAGTGTCGTGGATATGTTTCTCAAAATTGTCCACTTCAAGGTTTGTCACCGATGCCACACCCCCCTGCGCAAGGGCTGTGTTTGCTTCATCGATGGTGCTTTTGCATATCAGGGCTACTTTTGCAGAGTCGGCAACTTTCAGCGCAAAGCTCATTCCCGCTATTCCGGAGCCGATGATCAGATAATCGTAGTTATGTGTCATGACGGGTTTATATATTAATATATGTGTGGTGCAAAAGTAGTAAAAAAATATCATAATAACGCGAGTTCGGGATAATAAACCTGAAAAAAGAGCATCAGGTTAAGTACA
>CAMWVE010000034.1 GCA_947177685.1 uncultured Porphyromonadaceae bacterium
TCGGTATCGCAACCGGTGCATTCGCCGTTATCTCTTACAACTTCTACACCAACAAAATCGATAACCTCACTTACGCTATCGACGAAATCGGTTATTCAATTGTACAGACATTTGCTGCCAACCACTAATCCTTATTTTACAGTTTATTAATCATTTAACTAAAAGGTAAAATATGGGAAAAGTAAAAATTAAAAAGAAGAGCACACTCATCGACATGACCGCGATGAGCGACGTGACCGTTCTTCTGCTTACTTTCTTCATGTTGACCTCAACCTTCCTCGCTAAGGAACCCGTCACCGTAATCACACCTTCTTCAGTTTCTGAAATCAAGGTGCCCGTTTCAAACGTGACTCAGGTTCTTGTTAGCCCCGAAGGAAAAGTGTTCCTCTCAGTGCTCGGTGAAGCTGACCTCGACACATACGATGAGTCTTGGTCAAGCGAAGAAGTCCGTAAATCAGCACTTCGCGAGGCTTCAAAACGATATGAAGAATTGACAGGCAAGAAAACCAACATCACCGAACGTGATGTTGAGAAGTTCGGTAAACTCGGTTCATTCGGTGTGCCCATGGCAAAAATGCATGAATTCCTTCAGCTTGACCAGTCAAAACAGGATGAATGGCTTGGCGACCCCACTCGCACTGATGCTGGAATTCCTTTCACTGACATCAACTACATGGAAGGTGATGCTCCTGCTGTCACTAATGAATTCCAGATCTGGATGCGTGCCATCCGTGACAAAGCCGGTAACGAAAACCTTACTTCAGCTATGAAGAAAGGCGAAGGTATCGCTGTCAAGGCTGACCGCAGCACTAATTACGAAACCGTTCACGGCGTGCTGGATAACCTCCAGACAATCAAAATGAACCGCTTCACTGTTATGACTGCTCTTAAAACTGAAAACGACTAATTATGGCACAAATAGATACATCAGGGGGCGGCGGTAAAAAGAAAAAAGGCGCCCAGAAAAAGATGGCAATCCACGTGGACTTCACTCCTATGGTGGATATGAACATGCTTTTGATTACTTTCTTCATGCTGTGTACTACCATGATTAAGTCGCAGACCCTCAACATCTCTCTTCCCTCTAACGAGAAGATTGAAAACGAGGAGCAGCAGTCTAAAGCAAAGAACTCAGAAGCTATTACAATGATTCTCACCACCGAGCGTGATAAAGATGGTAACATCAAAATCGACGGTGACGGCAAACCCAAAAACATCATCTACTACTACGAAGGTAAACCCTTCATTGAAGATGCTAATAAGGACGGTCTCATCGACGAATCACCCGATGGTTACGGAGTACTCCGCTCTGAAAAGTTCCTCGGTAACGACAACGGTAAAGAACAGGGTATCCGTAAAATCCTCCATAATAAGAACAAAGAAGCTCTCGAAAAAATCGACGAACAGAAAAAACTCTGGCGCGAAAAGAAAATCACTGACGAAGAATTTCAGGCTAAAGCCCGCGAAATCCGTAATGACTCTACTCTTACTCGCCCCGTAGTTATTATCAAGGCTACCCCTGAAGCTTCATGGGAAAGCGTGATTACCGCTCTCGACGAGATGCAGATCAACCAGATTTCACGTTATCAGATCGACAACATGAATCAGATTGACTCAGCTCTTATTACTGACTATATTGCAAAGAACCGCAAATAATAGTGATGACTGACTATATTTATTAACCCTTAAAAATCGCAAGGAAAATGCCAAAAGATGTAGATCTTTCATCAAAAGAGTGGCGCGACCTTATCTTTGAAGGAAAAAACAAAGATTTCGGTGCCTATGAACTCCGTAAGAAATCTGACGGACGTCACAACCGCGCTATGATATATACTGTTCTTGGTCTTATTGTAGTCCTCGTCGGTGCTTTCGTTTACGGTCTCTACCACGACTATAAAATGAAACAGAAAGAAGCCGAACTTCAGGCTCAGCTCGAACAGGAACTGGCAGTTCTCGCCAATCAGCCTGAAGAGGAAGAGATTGAAGAGGAAGAAGTTCAGCAGCGTGTTGAAGAACAGAAACCCGAAGCTCTCCCTGAAGAAATCCTCAACACCATGAAAGCGACTGAAATCGCCGTGGTTGATGATGATGAAGTGGTTGAAGAAATCAAATCACAGGATGAACTGAAGGAAACAACAACCGCCATCGGTTCTACCAACTTCGACCAAGGTACTGACGACCTTAACGTTGTCCGCACCTACAAGGAAGAAGTCATCGTAGAGGAAAAGAAGGAAGACCTCGACACTCAGGTATTCCAGTCAGTTGAACAGATGCCCCAGTTCCCCGGCGGCGATGTTGAACTCATGAAATACATCAACTCTCACATCAAATATCCCACCATGGCTATGGAAAACAACATCCAAGGTCGTGTGGTTGTACAGTTCGTCGTAACCCGCAACGGTTCCGTAGGTGAAGTTAAAGTTATCCGCTCTCGCGACAAAGACCTCGACGCCGAGGCAGTTCGCGTGGTGAAATCACTCCCCAACTTTATCCCCGGTAAGATGAACGGTCAGGCTGTGAACGTTTGGTACACACTCCCCGTGACATTCAAGCTCCAAGGCGTGTAATCCATCACAACATATTTGACTACTCTAACCTCCCGAACCTTTCCGGTTCGGGAGGTTTGTTTATCTCCCCCAATCCGGGAATTTAGTTTATCTCCCCCAATCCGGGAGTTCAGTTTATCTCCCCAATACGGTAGTTTAGTTTATCTCTCCAATACGGGATGTTTGTTTTATCTCTCCAATCCGGGAGTTCGTTTTTTTGCGTTTTTTATAAAAAATTACAAAACTATTTGGGAAATATTTTTGTAATAGTTTAAAAATGACTATCTTTGCTTGACCGCATCGCAGCTTTAGGCTCAATCGGTCAATCAACCGAAAAACCAAAATAACTAAATATATCCATCGATGGAAAATACAGACCTTATCAAATCCGTAACTGAGAAAGCCCGTGTATGGCTCTCAGATCTTTACGATGCAGAAACCCGTGCCGAAGTTCAACGTATGCTCGATGCCGATGACAAGACAGAGCTCATCGAATCATTCTACAAAGACCTTGAATTCGGAACAGGCGGTCTGCGCGGCATTATGGGTGCCGGATCAAACCGCATGAACATCTACACCGTGGGCGCAGCAACCCAAGGACTTGCCAACTACCTCAAGGAAACATTCAGCGGTCTGGATCAGATTTCAGTGGCAGTAGGTCACGACGTGCGCAACAACTCACGCAAATTCGCCGAAATCGTTGCAAACATTTTCTCTGCCAACGGAATCAAAGTTTATCTCTTCGACAACTTCCGCCCCACACCTGAACTTTCCTTTGCCATCCGTCACTTCCACTGTCAGAGCGGCGTGAACATCACCGCTTCACACAATCCCAAAGAATACAACGGCTACAAAGCATACTGGGAAGATGGCGCACAGATTATCGCACCCCACGACGTCAACATCATTGACCATGTCAACAAAATCAAGAACGTCAGCGAAATCAAATTCGAAGGCAACCCCGATCTGATTCAGATCGTCGGGGAAGAAGTCGACACCGCTTTCCTCGATGCCATCAAAGGACTTTCGCTCAGCCCCGAACTTAACGCCAAGTTCAGCGACCTGAAGATTGTCTACACCCCCATCCACGGAACTGGTGTGGAACTCGTTCCCCGTTCACTCAAGAACTACGGCTTCAAGAACATCATCCACGTTCCCGAACAGGATATACCCAGCGGTGACTTCCCCACCGTTGACTCGCCCAACCCCGAGAACCCCTCGGCAATGGCAATGGCTATAGCAAAAGCCAAAGAAACCAATGCCGACCTTGTGATGGCGTCAGACCCCGATGCTGACCGTATCGGATGCGTTATGCGCGACAACAAAGGTGAGTATGTGCTCATCAACGGTAACCAGATAGTGATGATTCTGCTCTACTACCTGATGAACCGCAACGCCGAACTCGGTCTGCTCAAAGGCAACGAATACATTGTAAAGACCATCGTGACCACCGAAACCATCAAGGCAATAGCAGAAAGCAACAACATCAAGATGTTCGACTGCTACACCGGATTCAAATGGATTGCATCCGTGATCCGCGACATGGAAGGTACCGGTCGTTACCTTGGCGGTGGTGAAGAAAGCTACGGATTCCTTGCCGAAACATTCGCTCGCGACAAAGACTGCGTGTCAGCAATCTCACTGATGGCAGAAGCATGTGCATGGGCAAAGAACAAAGGACTCGACTTCCTCGGTCTGCTTCAGGAAATCTACATCAAAAACGGCTTCTCACACGAAGTAGGCATCTCGGTGGTACGTCCCGGCAAGAGCGGTGCTGAAGAGATACAGGCAATGATGAAACAGTTCCGCGAAAATCCTCCCAAGAGCCTCGGAGGCAGCCCCATCATAGCCATCAAGGATTACGAAGCACTCACCTGCACCGATCCCGCAACCGGTAAGGCAGAAGTGATGGACATGCCCACCACATCAAACGTTCTACAGTACTTCACCGCCGACGGTTCCAAAGTCTCAATCCGTCCGTCAGGAACAGAACCCAAAATCAAGTTCTACATTGAAGTAAAAGAAAAAATGCAATCAGCTGCCGATTACGACAAATGCAACGAACTTGCAAATGCCAAAATCGAAGTCATCAAAAAAGAACTCGGCATCTGATTACCCTGATTTCTGTGGTGTCGACCATCCACAGAAGTCATATACCACAAAAAACAGTGCGCATCCCTGCTAAGATGCGCACTGTTTTTGCTTCGAAGGGGGCGAACGGTTTGCGTAATAGCTAAATATTGACTAACTTTGTGTCCGGAATTTAACGCGAAGAGATGTCAAGAAGTAACGACAATAGACGAATAGCTAAAAATTCGTTATATCTGTATGTCCGTAAGCTGATTACGGTGTTTATCGGATTGTATGCTTCGCGTTTGTTGCTCGAGCAACTCGGACTCGATGACTTCGGTCTGTACGGACTTGTAGGCAGCGTGATAATGCTGTTCGGCTCCATCAAGGTTTTGTTCACTGACTCCATCCGCCGTTTTATAAACATAGAGAAAGGGAGACGCAATGTGGAGCGTATCAGGCTGATTTTCACATACGGGGTGATTCTCAACTTGCTGATAGCCTTGATATTTGTCCTGATTGTGGAAGTGGCTGGTGTGATAATGATACCTAAACTCAACATCATTCCTGAGTCGGTTCCCACTGCATTCTGGGTGCTTCAGTTCTCGCTGGCATCAGCTGTGGTTACCATTATGACTACTCCTTACGATGCCGTCATGATTGCCAACGAGCGGTTCGATGCATTCGCCATATTTGCCGTCGTTGATGCCGTGCTTCGTTTCGCGGCAGTGCTTCTACTGATATTCTGCCCCACAAACAAGTTGATGTGGTACTCTGTTTTCATGTTTCTGGCAGCCGTGATAGTGCGGATTTTGTCGGCGATTTACTGCTCGCGCAAATTTGGTGACGAGATAAAATATCTGTGGAAGCGCGATCGTAAGCTACTGCGTGACATGACCTTCTTCTCAGGCTGGAACTTCCTTGGGCGAGCCGGATGGACTCTCTATGACGGTGGAATCAACATTATGCTCAATCTGTTTGGCGGCGTACTGGTCAATGCCGCCCGCTCAGTGGCAATGAATGTCAAGAATCTGGTGACACAGTTTACCCTTGACACCCTTTCTGGATTCCGTCCGCAAACAGTGAAATCCTATGGCGCAGGTGACATGGAACGTTTTGAGACGCTGGTGTTCAGCGCCTCCAAGTTCTGCTATGTAGTTTCCGCAGTCCTCGCGTTCATGTGTGCGGTGTTCTGCCATTTCCTAATCCGGCTGTGGCTGGGCGAGATACCGCCTTACTCCGTGGAGTTTGTCAAAGCCATAATGCTTGTCATACTTATGGGAGGACCTAATACTGGGATAAACATGGTGTTTGATTCATCTGCAAAGCTCAAGCAGTTCGAGATATGGACCATCACGGTATTTGCCATTTCATTAGGTGGGGGGTACATGGTCCTGTACTGGGGGGCGCCGTACTATCTGGTGTTTGTCGTCGCTGCCATCGGCGAGTTGCTTCAGATGGCAGGCTCGCTGGTGCTGGCGCATAAAGTGGTATCGTTCCCGGCTGCCCGCTATTTCCGTGAGGTAATGGTGCGGTGCATGGTGACCTCGGCTGTGCTTTGCGTTGCATACGTGGGATTCAACAGCTACTTCGTAGCTCATGAATCATGGTTCACCTTCATTTGGGAGGCTGCCGTGGCGCTGATGTTTGTGCTTGCTGTGTGCTACCTGTTAATGTTCAACAGAACCGAGCGCGGGCTGGTGCTGGAAATGGTCGGGAGGAAGTTCCGCCGAAAATCATCTGCTGTTTAAAAAATAATGATTATCTTTGCGGTAGAATAACAGCACCCTGACATCTGAACCTGATGAAAAACAAAAAGGATATTCTCATTCTGATGGCATCCTTTGCCGGCGGAGGAGCGGAGAAGGTCATGATTGACCTTCTGCGCCGTTTTGATGTTTCGCGCTACAACATCACGGTGGCTGTCCTGTGGGGCTACGGACCGCATCTGGCATCGGTGCCTGATGATGTGGAATTGATAATGCTTTACAATCGGGCACCCAATTTCTTCGATAATAAGACCCGCTCATGGCGCTTTCTTCATAATCCATTATGGCGCCATAGGTTGCTTAAAGCTTTGGGCGACCGACATTTCGATGTGACCATATCTTTTATGGAAGGACAGACGGCACTGCTCCATTCATATATTATGGATCGCGCGCGTGTGAATATTTCATGGATCCATAGCGATATTTACAACTGCTGGTGGTACAGATTCCTGATGACACGCAAGCAGGAGAGGGCTATTTACAGCAGGATGGATGCCGTTGTATGTGTGTCAGAGGGTGTGCGTGCAGCATTCCGCAAGGCGGTAGACGACCTTGACAACCTGCATGTGATATATAACATAATTGACAGAGACTACATAATCCGCAAGGCTGATGAATTCAGCGTTAGTCATGATTGCTTCACGATTATAAACATGGCACGGTTGCAGCCTGAGAAGTGCCAGCACAGGATTATCCGGGTCGCATCGATACTGAAAAAGAAAGGGCTTGAATTCAAGGTCCGTCTGCTCGGGGCAGGCAAGCTTGAGGCGGAGCTGAAACAGTTAGCTGATAGCCTTGATATTGCTGACCGCGTGGAATTCCTTGGTTTTCAACCTAATCCGTATCCCTATATAAAAAGCTCAGACATCTTCCTGCTCACCTCTGATGCCGAAGGGTTCTCGCTTGCCTTGTGCGAGGCAATCTGTCTGGACAAGCCGGTCATTTCAACCCGTACCGCCGGACCTATGGAGCTTCTGGGAGAGCATACGGGTGTGCTTACCGGCAATGATCCGGCGGAGATTGCCGCTGTATTGGAGGAGTTTATGACTGATAAGGAGCGTATGCAGCATTACTGCCGCCAGTCACACATGAAAGCGGAAACATTCGCCCCGGAGGATGTCATGCGCCGCATTGAAAAGTTATGGGAGGAAAGGTTATGAAAAATCTGCTTAAAAAAATATATTTCACACTGATAGGGCATCCCGAAATGGTGTCGGGCGAGGCATATATCCGTTGGATGCGGAGCCGGGGCATCCGTGTGGGAAAAGGGACCAAGGTGATTGACCCTCAGAACATAAAGGTAGACGACACCCGTCCGGAACTTATCACCATCGGCGAGAACGTGTTGCTGCATGAGGGCACGGTGCTGATGACGCATGACTATGCTTCGCGCGCTTTCGTCAACCGCGACAGTGAGTTCATACCCTCGCATGGTCGCATAACCATCGGAAACAATGTGTGGTTAGGGCGCGGAGTTACAATATTGAAAAATGTCACCATAGGTGACAATGTGATCATCGGACTTGGAAGTGTGGTGTCGAAATCCATTCCCTCAAACTCCGTGGCAGTGGGTTCGCCGGCACATGTAATATGCAGCTTCGATGAATATCAGGCTAAACGCCGGGCAGAATTTGTAAATGAGGCAATAGATTATGCCATAGCTATTTATGAATCAGGCAGAACTCCCACGGTTGCCGATTTTGCCGATGATTACCCCGCGTTTGTCGATGGCAGCAACTGGCATGAATATGACTATCCTTACAGCAAGGTTTTCACCAAACCGGAACAGTTCGAGATGTGGAAGAAGAACCACAAGGCTCCGTTCCACGGTTTTGACGAGTTCATGAAAGAGGTGTCACGCCGGCGTCAGTCGCGTTGAAACAGGTCGCGGGTATAGACTTTCTGCATCACGTCATCGAGAGCGCTGTCATAGCGGTTCGCCACGATTACCTGACTGATACGTTTGAACTCCTCAAGATTGTTGACCACGCGTGAGCCGAAGAATGTCGATCCGTCGGGCAACGTAGGCTCATAGATAACCACCTGCGCTCCTTTTGCTTTTATGCGCTTCATCACACCCTGAATCGACGATTGGCGGAAATTGTCAGAGTTAGTTTTCATTGTAAGGCGGTAAACGCCTATCACACAAGGCTGTTGCTCGGAAAAACTATATTGGGTGGAGCTGGAGTAGTCGTAATAACCTGCCATTTTCAGTATTCGGTCAGCAATGAAATCCTTGCGTGTGCGGTTACTTTCCACAATGGCAGTCATCATGTTCTGCGGAACATGTGTGTAGTTTGCAAGCAGCTGCTTGGTGTCCTTGGGCAGGCAATAACCGCCGTAGCCGAACGACGGGTTGTTGTAGTGTGAGCCGATGCGGGGGTCAAGTCCAACACCCTCAATTATTGACTGTGCGTCCAGACCTTTCACTTCGGCGTAAGTGTCAAGTTCGTTGAAGTAGCTTACGCGGAGAGCCAGATAGGTGTTGGCAAACAGCTTTACAGCCTCCGCCTCTGTCGCACCCATATATAGGACCGGGATATCTTCTTTTTCAGCTCCCTCGCAGAGCAGACCGGCGAAAACACGGGCAGATTCGGCGAGTTTATCAATGTCAGTAAGACTGCTTATGGCTTCGTTTTCCTCGCAGAATGTTTCCTCCGGTTTGATCCGAGGTATACCGGCAATAATGCGGCTCGGAAACAGATTGTCGTAGAGAGCTTTGCTTTCACGCAAAAATTCAGGGAAGAACAGCAGGTTAAGCGCCTTGGCACCTTTGGCGAAATAGCTGAGATAAGTCTGTCGGCAATAGCCTACCGGTATGGTTGATTTCAGCACCATCACCGCACCGGGATTCACCTCAAGCACCTTGTCAATGACATCTTCTATGTGGTGGGTGTCGAAATTGTTTGTCACCGGGTCGTAGTTGGTAGGAGTGGCGATGACCACGAAGTCAGCATCAGCGTATGCCTTCGCCGCATCGGTGGTGGCTGAGATGTCAAGCTCCTTTTCTTTGAAAAACTGCTCAATGCAGCTGTCCTGAATAGGAGAAACGCGCTTGTTTATGGCGTCGACTTTATCTTGGATAATGTCAACGGCAGTCACTTTGCAATGTTGCGCCAGCAATGTTGCTATGCTCAGTCCCACATAACCTGTGCCTGCAACAGCTATCTTGTACTTCATGTTCATTTTGCGTATTTTTCTGTTCTCCAATCCTTTATAATACCTGAGAAATTCCGTCCGTAGCCAAAACCGTAGCGGTTGCCATCGCAATCCGTGTAGGGCTCGATGTCATGAGGTCGGTCCTCGCAATGCTGCTCCACAGCTTCCATCGATGCCGGCAGCTCAAACGGCAGCAGTGCCGACGGTTCTGCTTCGCCGGTGATAATATCGAAAAATGCCTGATTCTGAACATTGAAACCTATGAGTATGGCATCTGCCAACGGTTCGACCTCTTTCATGACCGTGGGATTATTCATGCCCATAATGACAATGACCGGTTTATCGCCCATTTGCTTACGGACATCCTCAAGCAGATCCAGCTCGCACTCATTCATTGAGTAAACCGACTTGCCTTTATACGAACGGTCTGACTCCCATGGGTCGCAGGCAATGCTGTGTTCTCTTGCCGTGGAAGCGGTATAGGGTCTGTATTGCAGCGAGATGGGAATGTAGCCGTTACCACCCGCTTCTTTATCTGCGGGGTCGTAGCCCATGCGCCAGCTCTTGGGCGATTCCATGAATACAATTGCAAAATCAGCCAGTTGCGGTGTGTCGACAAGCGAAAAATATTTATTTACCAGCGATGGTTCAAACGGCTGATAATCACGCGCCGGATCCGTTCCACCCCAGAAGTTTCGCATTGCAGGCACTTTTCGGTTGGGGATATACACCTTCAATCCTTTCTGAGCGGGGAGTAGAGCGTTATGGTTTTTCAACATTATTATTGATTTGAGCTGCTGCGCATAACCTTCAGCCATCCACTCAGGTTTACCAACTTTCGCCACCGTCTGCTCAACGTCAACGTATGGGTTCTCGAACAGTCCCGGTCTGAAGGAATTCAGAAGCAAGCGGGCAGCCGAACGTTCCATTCTGCTGCGCATCCATGGCTCGCCATGTTCGGCACATCCTATTTCGTAAGCCTCTATGACGGGTCCTTTCTCATTATTTCCGCCAAACTGGTCCACGCCTGCCATTAAGGCTTTGTAGTGTCTCTCAGCCACTGTCAGATTCTCCACACCCCACGGCTTTGACCAGTGTTTTCCGGGGTCCACGGGGTCATCCGTTATCACCCAGTCAGTGCAAACCACGCCATCATAGCCATATTTGTTTCTGAGTGAGTCGGTTATCAACTCTTTGTTGAAGGAGTTGCCTACGTTTTCCGAAGTCTGGTTGAATGAGACCGTGTAGTATGGCATCACTGCCGATGCTTTCCCTGTTTTACCTTCAAGATTGAAAGCACCTCCGGTGAACGGATAGATGTGCTGTGCCATGCATCCGCCGGGATAAACGGCAAACTTGCCGTTGCCATAGTGGGCGTCACGTCCACCTTCGCCTGAACCGCCGCCGGGCCAATGTTTTACCATGGCGTTGACACTGCCGTTGCCCCATCCTGAATCAGCGGTTGACGATGACTGGAAGCCATCGCAGTATTCCCGTATCAGCTCGCACACAAGCTGAGGGTCATTGCCGAATGTGGAGTTGAAGCGGTACCAGCGGGGATCCGTGCCGAGGTCAGCCTGCGGTGAGAGTGCGGTGGCAAGTCCTAAAGCTCGGTATTCCTCAGATGCAATTTCGGCGAATCGGCGCATAACGGCTGGGTCAAAAGTGGCTGCGAGTCCCATCAGGTTGCTCCACATCGACAGCTGACCGCCCGCTCCGGGTGCAAATTCAGCATCCTGAAACGCCGAGTGGCGGGGATCGGAGGAGTTGTTAGCCGGTATGCCATGATTCGACCCTTCAATAAGAGCCTGAACATTGTTGTTCCATCGGGCTGCCGCCTCGGGACTGTCGACAGTCGAGACAAGCAGGTGGCGCACATTGTCATCAAGCAGGTATTTGCGCTGTCCGTCGCTTATCTCCCACGCTTTGGCACCGCTCTCGGCAAACGTTTTCCCGCCGTATGTGTCATTGGGCATGGGAAGCTTGTTTTGGGTTGAATAGAGCATAAGCCCTGCTATCTCATCAATGCTGAGTCGACGCGCGAGGTCGGCTGCACGCTCCTCGGCAGGCATACGCCAGTCGGCGTATGGAAGCAGTGAATCCGTGCCATCGTAGCTCTTGAAAGCGAAGCCGTCACGTTCAATGATTTTTACACCTGACTCCGGTGAATAGCCAAGGTCAGGACCATTGGTTTGATGCACAAGCACATAGCCATCTTTTTGCTCGAATCTGATTTCATTCTTCACGTTATCGGCAAGTGTGCCGCTGCAGAGTGGAAGTAGTGTCATAAACGTAATAACAGGCTTCTTCATATTCGGTTATATAATATGTATCTGATTTGATTCTATTTCAAATGTTTCATGTGGGGCGCCGGGAAGAGCCGGGGCAGCTTTGGAGCCGTCGTCCCCAAGAGCGATTGGTGCGGTTTCAACGCGAATTGTGTCATATAATCCGCTGTCAATCAGCGCTGAAAGATACGTTGGACCAGCCTCGACCAACACGGAGTTATAACCCCGTTTCATCATGTCGGCGAGGATTGCCTCGGGGTTGCACGGACTTAGTCTGACCATTTCAGCGCCATCGACCATTTCAGCCGTTTCAGTATAGACCAAAGGCTTGGTTGCTACATGCGAGAATATGCTGGAATCAGGATTCACTGTGCCCCAGCGGTCAACCACGGCAATTCGTGGCGCACGCCCGGCTTTCCATAACCGGCAGTCGAGCAGGGGATTGTCAGCATTTACGGTTGCTGCGGTGGTCAGGATAACGTCATGTTCGGAGCGGAGTTTGTGAACCAAAGTAGAGGTTAATGGAGTTGAGAATTTCACCGGCTTACCATTTTTTCCTGCCATGAAACCATCGGCGCTTTGTGCCCATTTCAACGTAATCAGCGGGCGGTTATTAATGTAAGGCGAGCGGAACGCACGGTTCTCGTTGTCGGCTAAAACTGTCAGGTCATTATCCATCACCTCCACGTCCACTCCTGCTTCGCGCAAAATGGCTATTCCCTTTCCGTTGACTTTAGGCGAAGGATCGGCTGAAGCTATGACAACACGGGGAATACCGGTTTCCACTATCAGTCGGGCGCAGGGTGGGGTCTTGCCAAAGTGTGAGCATGGCTCAAGGGTGACATACATTGTGGACTGTTTCAGCAGATCTCTGTCCTCAGGTTTAACCGAACGGATAGCGTTCACTTCGGCATGTCCCTCGCCGATTTTTCGGTGAGAGCCTTCGCCGATTATTCTACCGTCAGCCACAATCACCGCACCCACATGCGGATTCGGCGACGTGTTGCCCAATCCCAGATGTGCCAGTTGACAGGCACGGAGCATGTATCTGTGGTCATCGGCTGTCATGACGCACCTTGCGATTTTACCTCTGTCGGGTCAGCGTCAGGCGCTATGGCTGTGGCATTGATGGTGCGCGAGTACCATTTCCCGTCAATACAGATGTAGAGTTTGTTGCCTATGAAAGCAAATTCCGAGTGTTTGCCCTGCACAGGGTAGGGTAGTATGGCACGCACGCGACCATTCTGGTCTACGTTCTGGATGCCGTCGTGAGTGGCAACATATAAATACCCATCGGTGTCAAATGTCATTCCCGTCACCTCCGGGTCGGTAAATGAAGTGTCATGGAGCAGGTATGCCTTGCGGCGATTTATTTTATTACCTTCATCATCAGTGAAATAGGCATAGAGCCACGATGACCCCGGTTCAGTTTCCACAAAGAAACTTCCGTCGGGATACTTGAGACTGAGCGGTGCCGCTGCAGCAGCCGAGTCCTCGGTCCAGTCGGTCGCACCGTCAAGAAGCACAGTCAGGCGGTTGTTCTGAGTAGCGCCGGGTGTAACTTTCTGCGGGTAGTCACGCCATAGAAATTTCATTGCCTCGGGAAACAGTATGTGCCCGTTACGAATGCTGTGAGTGCCTTCGTCCCACACCGTCTTGAGGTCATATCCCGCAAATTCCAGCGAGGAAGCCAACAGCCGGTTTTGCTCATACCAGTGACCGAAAAGAGGATTCCATGCGTCGCGGCTGCCGTCGTGAATGACAAGTCGGAGCGGTTTTGGCTCGGTTTTGCGTACGAGTGCCGGAAGGAGGTCGCCACCTCGCATGGCAACGTAGGTGCCGCATGTGGTGTAGACACGGTGGAAAAGATCCGGGCGATTCCATGCTGCGACAAACGCGGCTATACCGCCCGAGCTGGCACCCGAAATGGCATGATTGTCAGGGTCATCGGAGAAGATAATCGGCTGCCCTGACGAGGTTTTCATGGCGCGCACCGCCGGCAGAAGCTCATTCTCGATGAACTGACCCATACGCCCGTCAATGGCATCGAACTCATTGCTGCGGTTGTAGTCGATCACCGCTCCGTCGCTATTCATCAGAAAGCCCGGCTGGAGGTATATCCCTACCATTGGAGGAATGTCACCGGTGGCGATGAGCGAGTCAATTACCTCAGGTGCATTGTAAAGGATTCCGTCGAATCCCAGATACATGGCGTAAGGCTTTGCCGCGTCATAACCTTCGGGTACCGACACCTTGAAGGTATGGTGTGTGCCGGGATAAACCTCTGATTTATCGATAGTTCCGTCGATTATCTCGTATGCGCCGAGGTTAAGCGAGGCAGTTAAAGCCATCAGCGCCGATAATAATTTTTTCATTTCGGTTCTTCAACTGGTGGTAGAATATAGGTGCATTTGTCAGGGTCGAACTGACCACTGAGCAGGTAATTGTAAATCTTCATGCATGCCCATGCGTCAAGAGCGGCGTATGCCTGCTGCGCATCCGTCAGGTGGTCAGCCTCCCAGTTTGTCAGACGTTGAGCCTTGGAGATACGACCGTCGAAAATGATGGCATAAATTTTCTGAAGCGAATTGTCAGCTATGTCATATTTCTTCACAAAATCCTGAAGCTCAACGAATCCCTGTGGCTCAAAAGGGGCTATGCGGTGCAGACAGCGGAAGTCGTCGTTGACTGACAGACCTATCTTTAGAATCTCCTCGTTTTGCAAAAAATCTATCAACGGCTGAGTCAGACCGGTGTGGTTCAGGCGAATCAGGAAACACTCCTCCTGCGTGGACAGCTGCATCAGCGACGGTTTGTGCAGGCAACCCTTCTTGAACGAAGGGCGCGTTTCAGTGTCAAACCCTACCATAGGCTGCTTTGAAAGCCATGCCACTGCCGACCGCAGATCGGCTGCATTATCCACCAGTATTGTCCGTCCCGGAAAAGAAACCACCGGCAGTGTTGCTACTTGTTCTTTCGATATTCCAAACATATTTACAAAGTTAACCAAATAAGTTGGAGTAGCCAAGAAATTTCAGTTTTAAATAACATGGCGGTGTGTCAACCGGATTTGACACACCGCCGGAATGTTATGTGGAATCTGATTATTCTTCGGGGGCGAACATCGGATCCCATGCTGGAAGCATGGTGGCTTCTCCTTCAAGGAGCTTGAGGGTCTTGGAGGGTACATATTTCTTGTTCACTACCAGACGGAACAGGTATTCGTCAAGCCACTCGTCGGTGGCGATGAGATGCCCGTGTTTGCCGTTGGAGGGATTGATGCCCCATGAGTTCTCTATAAGCCACTTGTCAGGTTTGCCGTCCTCGCCGATATTGACGCCTACCAGTGTCATGGCGTGCGACGAGCTGCTCGAACCGGTTTCTATGCGCTGGGCTTTGTCCATGCCGAACTTGGTGCCGTAGAGCGACTCGTAATCGTAGTTCTGAAGGTCGATTGTGCCGCCGTCGCGGTCAAGATATTTCTTTACGTCACATGAGAAGTACATGGCTGACGAGTCTTTGATCGATTCTATTGCCAACGCTTTGATTTCTTCCATTGGAAGGTTGAGGTAGCGCCAGTTCTTGCCGTCGTAGGTGTGGCGGTCGAGGTCTATTTCATAGACTTTGTAGTAGGGACGGGTGGGGTCGTTCATTATCATGACGTAGTCCTCGGCGAGGTTGTTGCCGAAGAATTTGTCGTAGAATTGCTTGGGTGTAAACTTACGGGTCTCGACCACGTTGCCTCTCGTATCTTTCTGAGTGAAAGTGAATTCTGTAGGTGGTTCGCCGAGGTTGAGGGTCAGTATGCGATAGATTTCACCGAGCATTTCGGTCTTGGTTTTCTGAATCTCCTCGGCTGATTTCTTCTCTGCTGCCATTTTGCGGAGTTTCAGTCCGTCCTCGCGCAGTTTCCATGTGAGAAGCTGGCGCATGTCGGCAGTATGCTCGCTCTGGTATGTTTCGGGCATGACAAAGTCGGGCACTACACCATATTTCATCAGGTTGTCGGCGATGCCGGTGAACTGTCCGCCGTCAGCAAGAGCGTTGGCGAAGAGCCATTTGTTCTGACGGCTGTCCATAGGTTCGCCGGCGTAGTCGATGACTGACTGGAGGAACAGATTCGATTTCTCGAGCTGATCCCAGAAGAAGTTGTAGTTCTGCGACAGTTTGAGTTCGGGGAGGTCATGCTCTCTCATAGCCTGTGCGCGCAGGAAGTTCTGACCGGTGAACAGCCAGCATCTGCCTGACGAACGCTGGTTAGTGATACCTTTTGACGGAACGCGATATGTGAAGTTCATGTCGAGGCGATTTGGATTCTCGCTGTTTACGACCAATGTTGGTATGGCATTGTTTGCCAAAGCGTTACGGATTGCTTTTTGTGCGGGTGAGTTGTCAGCGTAAGTGCGTATTTCTGTCAGCATCTCCTCGCTTATGCCACCGTTTGTCTGGGCGAAAGCGGTGCTTGAGAGAGCTATGGCTGAAAGCGCTATGATTGATTGAAGTTTCATGGTGAGATCTGTTTTAGGATTGTGTAATAGACTTGTTGCAAAGGTATGAATTTTTAGGCAATTTTCAGCTATTCCGGACCAATTTTTGCGACATACAACGCAATCGCAGCCTGAAATCGCCATATTTATTGATTTCTGATAATTTTTTAAGCGAAAATTACTAAATTTGCATATCGAAACAGAATCTCATATTTAAGAATTTAGTTTTTTATGAACCATAATATAATTATAACGGCTTTGGCGATGTCAGCAGCATTATCAGCTTCAGCATCTTCTCCACTGATGTATCCGGCGCCTCCCACAGGTCCGGTTGTCGACAAATATTTTGACATTGAGGTGATGGACGCTTTCCGTCCGCTCGAAAACGATACATCAAAGACCACTCTGGCTTGGGTGGAGGCTGAGAATAGCCTTACCCGTCGCTATCTTGACGGCATCAGCTTCCGCGGCGCCATTAAGCAACGTCTTTCCCAGCTGCAGAACTATCGAAAGACCGGGTTACCGTGGCGCGCCAAGGATGGCAGATTCTATTTTTATGAAAACGACGGATTGCAGAATCAGTCTATATTATATCGCAAGGATTCGCTTGATGCCGAACCGGTGGTATTCCTTGACCCCAACAAACTGTCGGATGACGGCACCGTGGCGCTGACAGGGATTTCTTTCTCACACGACGGCAAGTACATGGCTTACACCATTTCCCGCAACGGCAGCGACTGGACCGAGATTTATGTGATGGATGTGGAATCGGGCAAGCTTATGCCCGACTATATCGACTGGGCAAAGTTCACCGGTGCCCAGTGGCTCGGCGACGGATTCCTTTACTCGGCATATCCCATTCCGGAGGATGGCAAGGAGTTCTCTAACGCCAACAGCAACCACATCGTTTATTATCATAAGCTGGGGACTCCGCAGAGCGAGGACTCAATTTTTTATCAGGACCCGGAACATCCCTACTATTTCCACAGCGCCTACGTTGGCGACAACGGTCGACTGGTGTTCATCTCCGTTGGCGGTCAGGGAACCGGCGACGGTCTGATGATGAAGGATATGAGCAAACCTGAGTCCGACTGGGTTATTCTGGAGCCCAGTCAGGATTACAATTTCAGTGTTCTCCGAGCCAAGGATGGCGAGGTTTTCATTCTTACCACCAAGGATGCTCCCCGTGGAAAAATCATAAAGTTCAATGTGGAGAATCCCACGGAGTTCACCGAATTCATCCCGGAGAGCGACGCAGTGCTGACCGAGGCTGATTTCACCCCTGACAAGATTATTGTCTGCTATGAACGCGATGCCTCATCGCACGCATACGTCTATGACATGGATGGCACAATGATCCGTGAAATCAAATTCCCCACCTATGGCTCGGCATACTTCGTAACCTCCGATAAATACCCTGAGGTTTTCTACTCGTTTGACTCATTCGCATACCCTGCGACCCAGTATAGCCTCGACATGGAAACCGGCGAAAGCACTCTCATAGGTCAGGCTAAGGTTAACGGGCTTAACCCTGAGGATTATGTCACCGAGCAGGTGTTCTACACCTCTACCGACGGCACTCGCGTGCCCATGTTCCTCACTTATAAAAAGGGTCTGAAGAAGGACGGCACAAATCCGGTGTTCCTCTATGGCTACGGCGGTTTCAACATATCGCTGACCCCCGGTTTTTCAGCCAATATGCTCTACTTCTTGGAGCAGGGAGGTATTTATGCTTCGGCAAACCTTCGCGGCGGCTCGGAATATGGCGAGGAATGGCACGAGCAGGGCACAAAAATGAATAAACTGAATGTGTTCAACGACTTCATTTCGGCTGCGGAATATCTGATTGCCGAAGGTTGGACCACCAAAGACCTGATGACAATTTCAGGAGGCAGCAATGGCGGACTGCTTGTAGGCGCAGTGACAAACATGCGTCCCGACCTGTTCCGTGTGGCTATTCCCCGCGTAGGCGTAATGGACATGATGCGCTACCATCTTTTCACCATTGGATGGAACTGGGCGTCGGACTACGGCACATCGGCTGATTCACCCGAAATGGCTAAGTATCTGCTCGACTACTCTCCGATTCACAACATCCGCGATGACGGCACCGAGTATCCTGCCATAATGGTTACGACCGCCGACCACGATGACCGTGTGGTGCCGGCTCACTCGTTCAAGTATGCTGCCACTCTGCAGGCTGCAAACACCGGCGAGCGTCCCAAGCTGATACGCATCGACAGCAATGCCGGTCATGGCGCCGGAAAGCCTATGTCGAAGGTAATCGACGAGTGGACTGACATTTACTCATTCATATTCAAGAATCTGGATAAAGAACCGGTTGAATGAGGTTCTTCCGTTTAATATTATCATTGTTGCTGCCGCTATTGCTGACCGGCTGCTTCACCGGCATCGAGAGCACCCCCCGGATTACAGCCTCTGACGTCAAGCGGGAAAATGCACAGATCGTATCACCGGAGAAAAGCTACGGGAGCAGTTTGGTTGCCGACTCATTGTCGCAATGGCGTAGAGGCAGGGAGTTCCGTGTGGTCGACAGCCGTATAAAACTGCTGTTCACGTCGACCAGCGACGGTTCGTTGCCACCCGTAGGCTCGGTGATACGTTATCTCGACCTGATGCCGGTGCCCTCGCTGCTTGGCGACACCGTCACACTCGTCCGGTTCACATCAGCCAACAATCCGGCTGACACGCTGAACTACAAGATGGACGCCACTCCACAGGAGTTGCGTAGCCGACCGTCGCTGACCATCCCGTTTGTAATTGATCTGGAGCTTGTCAGCAAGATTGACAGCATGCTGAAGGGCAAGACCCTCTATCCGCTGACTCCCACCCGCTATGTCAACGGAGGAGAGCGTGTTCTGCGCAGCAAGTTCATGCCTGTCACCGTTGTGTCGGTCACACCCGGAAACACTGACTTCCCGCTCAGCGTGAATTTCACCCAATCGGGCGATCCGGTGACCTATTCACTGCTGATGAGTGCGGGAACAGGCAAACTCTCGACCCGCAACTTCGACTCGCTCTTTTCCTTGACTGACCCGCGTGCCAACTATCCGCTCATCACAGATGAAAACTGGGAGGCTATAACGCATGGCATGGTGCGCCCCGACATGACGCGCGACGAGTGCCGCCTGTCGCTTGGCAGCCCTGCAGAAGTGCTCCACGGTCATTCCTACAGCTCAACTTATGAACGATGGATTTATCCCTCCGGCACCATGCTCGAATTTGAGGACGGATTATTAAAAAATTTCCGAAGATGAAACTGACATTTCTCGGCACCGGAACTTCCACAGGTGTGCCTCAGCTGGGGTGCGACTGCAGGGTTTGTTCCTCCGTGAACCCGCGCGATGTGAGGCTGCGGACATCGGCACTGCTTGAAAAAGATGGTTGCCATCTGCTCATTGACTGCGGACCGGACTTCTACATACAGATGTTGCGTCACGACCGCCTGTGCCCCATTGACATGCTCATGCTGACCCACCATCACTATGACCACATGGGTGGCATCGATGACCTGCGACCCTATTGCAAAGCTGTCGGTTTCCCAATTTATTGCAGCCGCGATGTGTATGACGACATACGCCGACGCATGCCATACAGTTTCGCTGAACATCCCTATCCGGGCGTACCGCACTTCGACATTCATGATCTGCTTCCTTACCGTCCGTTCATGTTCAAAGGAATTGAAATCACACCGCTGCGTGTCATCCACGGAAAACTGCCTATTCTCGGTTTCAAGTTCGGTTCAACATTAGCCTATATCACCGATGCGTCGAAACTCCCGGCTGAAACCGTTGACAGCCTTAAAGGGATTGACACACTGGTGATTAATGCCCTGAGAATAGAGCCGCATCATTCCCACATGTCGCTCTCCGAAACCCTTCATGCCATCAGCGAAATCAAACCTCGTGTGGCTTATCTCATTCACATGTCGCACCAGATAGGACTCCACGACGATGTGGAATGTCTGTTACCCCCGAACGTTCATTTAGCTTACGATGGGCTTGAAATAACCATACCCGATTAATCAATAAAGAAACTCAACAAACAATGACTGATCTGCTGATAACCTGCTCAATCACCGATTATTTCAACGCCCAGACCTTCTTCCTCTGGTTCGTTGAAAATGCCTCTTACCTTTTCGTGTTCCTTTTCATGGTACTCGAAAGCTCGTTCATCCCGTTCCCGTCGGAAGTAGTCGTGCCACCGGCAGCCTATCTCGCTACGGCGCAAGGCTCTACGTCAGATCTCAACATCTTCCTCGTGGTCTTGTTTGCAACGTTGGGCGCGCTGGTCGGAGCCTTGATAAACTACTTTGTATCGCTTTGGGTCGGACGCCCCATCATCTATGCCTTCGCTGACAGCCGAATAGGTCATGCCTGTCTTATAGACCGTCAGAAAGTCGACAAAGCAGAAAAATATTTTGATGAACATGGCGCCTCATCGACCTTCATTGGCAGACTTATTCCGGTCATCCGCCAGCTCATTTCCATCCCCGCAGGACTCGCGCGAATGAACTTCCTCAAGTTCACGCTCTACACAACTCTCGGCGCCTTAGTCTGGAACATTATCCTCGCGTTGCTCGGCTACTGGCTCGCACGCACCGTCACATTCAGCCAACTGTTTGAAAAAATAGAACAATATAACACATATCTTTCATACGCCGGACTCGCACTCCTTGTCGTATGTATCCTTTACATTGCATGCAACGCCATGCGCAAAAACAAGGAAAAATGAAAATAGCACCCTCACTCTTGTCAGCCGACTTCGGCAACCTTCAGCACGACATTGAAATGGTAAACCGCAGTCAGGCGGACTACCTCCATCTCGACGTCATGGACGGCGTTTTCGTGCCCAACATCTCGTTCGGATTCCCCGTCATGAAAGCCGTGCAGAAACATTCCGTAAAGCCCCTTGACGTACACCTGATGATTGTAAACCCACAGAACTACATAGGGCAGGTGCGCGACTGCGGAGCCGAAATCATGAACGTACATCAGGAAGCATGCACCCATCTCCACCGAACCGTGCAAGCCATCCGTGCAGCCGGCATGCGACCCGCCGTGACACTCAACCCTGCCACACCCGTGGTCATGCTTGAGGACATAATCGAAGAAGTTGACATGATATTGCTCATGTCGGTAAACCCCGGATTCGGCGGACAAACATTCATCACCCAGACGATTGCAAAAATCCGGCGGCTGCGCAGGCTCATAGACAGCTCATCAAACAAGCCCTTAATAGAAATTGACGGCGGAGTCAACGACCGAACCGCACCCCTGTTGCGCGAGGCAGGCGCAGACATCCTCGTTGCCGGCAGCTATGTATTCTCAGCCCCGGACCCCTGCCAAGCCATCCTTTCACTCAAAAACGCCTGACAATGACTGAAACCATCTGCGCCATCTCCACCCCGCCCGGAGTGGGCGGAATAGCCGTTGCCCGCGTCAGCGGTCCCGACGCCTTCTCCGTCGTACAGAAAATTTGGAAAGGCAAAGCATTGGAACAGTGTCAATCACACACAGCCCATCTCGGAACCATACTCGACACCACAGGTAACCCCTTGGATCAGGCTCTGATAACACTTTATCGCACACCCCGCTCATTCACCGGCGAAAACACCGTGGAAATATCCGTTCACGGCTCACAATATGTTCAAAGAGAACTCCTCAACACACTCATCAACGCAGGCGCCCGACTTGCCGAACCCGGCGAATTTACCCGCCGTGCATACCTCTCCGGCAACCTCGGACTCACCGAAGCAGAAGCCGTCGCTGACATCATAGCATCGACCTCGCGTGCCGCACATGCCATAGCCATGAAACAGATGCGCGGAGCCGTAACACACAAACTTCAGGAACTGCACGACCGTCTGCTCGAACTCGCATCGCTCCTCGAACTCGAACTCGACTTCTCCGAAGAAGATGTAGAATTTGCATCGCGAGAAAAACTCACCACCTTAGCACACGAAATTCAGGCAGAAGTCAACCGCCTTCACCGCTCATTCGCCTCCGGAAACGCCATCAAAAACGGCATACCAGTGGCAATCGTCGGTCCCACCAACGCCGGTAAATCATCCCTGCTGAACACCCTTGTAGGCGATCAGAAAGCCATTGTCAGCGATATTCATGGCACCACCCGCGACGTCATTGAAGACACCTGTGAAATAGGCGATTATCTATTCCGCTTTATGGACACAGCCGGGCTTCGTGAAACCACTGACCAAATAGAAACCATCGGCATCAGTCGCTCACTCCAAGCCATCGAAAAAGCCACCATAATCATCCATCTCCTCGACATAACCGCCCCGTTCGACACCGAGCAGCTGACCCACATAGCCGGTACCCTCACTGACGGGCAACATCTCATCGTAGCCCTCAACAAAACCGACCTATCGTCACCCGATGCTTTCATCGCCCGGCTCACAGCACAGCTCCCGTCCCGAACCACAATAATCCCCATATCCGTCCACACAGGCGAAGGCATCGACAGTCTCACCCACACCCTCACCACCCTCGTAGAACCCCGGTCCGAGCAAGTCACCATCACCAATGCCCGACATGCCCAAGCCCTCCAGCATGCCTCCCACTCCATAGCTCGCGTCATCGACTCCCTCCACAATAACCTCTCCGGCGACCTCATAGCCCTCGACATCCGCGACACCCTCCAACACCTCTCAGCCATCACCGCCACCATCACCTCCGAAGAAATCCTCCACACCATCTTCTCCCGCTTCTGCATCGGCAAATGACCGTATGATTAGAAACGATTACAATTTAGCATAATAT
>CAMWVE010000035.1 GCA_947177685.1 uncultured Porphyromonadaceae bacterium
AGCTCTCAGTAGCACAGTAGGTTATGGCTGTAGGGACGCTTCGTGGAGCGTCCGCTCCTGCAGCTCATTAATTAAAACATTTCTCTTAATTCTACGAGAGTTTTTTGCAATGTCATTCCAAACAGAAATAAGCCCACAAGCTTCAATCATTTGACCAAGAATATGCCTGATCAGAGAATTATTATGCGAATATTGTGATTCCATCCCTGTCAATTTCGTTTCTGAGAAATGGGTCAAGGGTATAGCGTGAGCGAATCACGTCGACTCCGCGACCGAGAAGTTCTTGGAGATAATGTTTAAGCGCCACTATTTTCAAGGCTTTTGGAGGCATATCTACAAAAATATCAACGTCACTGTCATCTCTATTTTCTCCGCGAGCCACCGAGCCAAACATGCGTAATGACTTAACCCCATACTCCTCCCGGAGAAGTGTGGATGCCTCTGTCAATCTATCTATGCAATGTTGGCGATAGTCCATTAATATTCAGTTTCTTGTAGCCGGTTGGATGCAAAGTTACAATTTTTTTATCATAGTAAAAAGCCTAAAATACTCTTTTTATAAGAAAGAGGGTGTGTCAAAATATGAATTTTGGCGCACCCTCTTTAGGTTTGTCAGAGTGAGTCAGATGCAAGGCGCTGAGGATAAGGCTGATGGGAGCATACATAAGTATGTGACCGAAGCCGTTTCCGAAAGCAACGCCGCAGATGGCTTATTATGACACACCGCCTTATTATTTTAAGGTGTTATCCGAATATTACTTGTCAAGGATGATCATCAGCTGACCGTTTTCGTCATAAAGACCGATGTTGCCATTGGCAAGATTTCCGGCTGACTTGATCTGCGGAAGGGTGGCTACGAGAGCTTCCTGAACGGGTGCCTCAGGGCACGCCATACGGGTCATGGCAATGTCAGAGAAACTGATGCCTATGTCAGTGGAGCTGAATTTTCCCATCAGCGTATTGCAGTCAGTGGTGCATCCGAATCTGCCCTGTGCCGGGTCAACGGTAAGCACAACCGGCTCGGTTTCTGTTTCATCGGTGGCACCTACGACATAGTCAGCCACCGCAATGACAGTGTATTCGCCCTGAAGTTCGGGAACCGTGGGACGCTCAAGAGTAATCACCGGAGCTTTTTCAGCATCGATGAGAAGCATGGTGCTGTCAGGTGCCATCTCATAGCCCTTGACCTTGCCGAACGCTGAGAGGATATTGTCCTCCACGGTCATGTCAGGACAGAGCATCTTTGTGGCACCGATGCCTGATAGATCGAGGGTGCCCGGTTTGGCTTTCACATCGAACGAACCCATCATGCGGTTACAGCTGAGATTTCCGGAGATGGTTCCGTCAGCAGTGTCGAACCTTATTACGGGAATATCCATGCCATCGGTAAGGACCACAGGCTTGCCTTCGACGCTTACAATGTTCCATTCGCCGTCAAGAGCCTGAACATCAGTTACATTTTGTGTAGTGGAGCAAGATGCCGCAAGTGCGCCTATTGACGCTATAGCGGCATAAATCATACTTTTTTTCATAATTGTTAAGTTTATATTTTATTAATAAACATCTAAAGTGAATACTTGGTTTGCTGTTACAGAATTTTAACAGGTAAATCACCGTAAAATCGGAGTTTTATTGCTACTTTTGTAATAACAGACAGCGCGCATGCCGCCACGAATTAGAAATTATCCATTCTCTATACCTGAAATGAAAGAAATAACCGAACTCTTCGATGACATAATCCTGCAGTCCGATGCTCTTGACGTTGCGATTTCCGAGTTCAAGCGCATGATTGCGGACGATTCCGAGTTCAAGATGCAATATAAAGAATGGTGTGACGAGGAGGGACTCTCCGAGCGCACCGGATTCAAGGAGTACGCTGAGGAATTTATCCGTCAGCGCGAAGAAAAATGGGATTCACTGACTGATTACGACCTCGACAACTGAATTATGTACAGATTTCCTGCGGAGTGGGAACACTCTGACACACTGCTGATTGCTTGGCCTCATGAGAACACTGACTGGAACTATATGCTCGACGAGGTTCAGAAATGTTATCTGGAAATAGTTCGAAACGCCACTCGCTTCGGAACAGTCATCATCGCCACTCCCGAGCCTGCCGGGGTTGACCGACAGCTCCGTGAATCGGGAATCGATGTAAGCCGATGCGTGCTTGCCGAAGTTCCCACCAATGACACATGGGCACGCGATTTCGGACCGATAACGCTGCTTGACGCCGATGCCTCACCCGTATTGCTGGACTTTAAGTTCAACGGATGGGGACTGAAATTCGCGTCAGACAAAGATAACCTGATTACCCGACGACTTGTTGAAGGGGGCTATCTCAAAGGCGAATATGTCAACCGGCTCAATTTCGTGCTCGAGGGCGGATCAATTGAAAGTGACGGTAAAGGCTTATTACTGACCACATCTGAATGTTTGCTGTCGCCGAACCGCAACGGTGAGTTCAGCCGTGAGCAAATAGAGAACTATCTGATTGATACACTGCATGTCAGCAAGGTGCTGTGGCTTGACCACGGGGCACTTGCAGGCGATGACACTGACAGCCATATCGACACGCTCGCCCGTCTGGCGCCTGAAAGCACCATATTATATGTGAAATGCGATGACCCTGACGATGAGCATTTCGCCGGGCTTGAGGCTATGGAAAATCAGCTCATGCAGATGCGTGACCTTCAACAGAAGCCATTCCGGTTACTGTCACTTCCGCTGCCCGATGCCATCTATGATGAAAATGGAGAGCGGTTACCTGCCACACATGCCAACTTCCTGATTTTCAACAAAGCAGTATTGGTTCCCACCTACGCGCAGCCCGTCAAGGACAGTGCGGCGCTCGCCACCATTGCACAGGCTTTTCCGGAACATGAAATCATAGGGGTGGACTGCCGTGCGCTAATACGCCAGCACGGGTCGCTGCACTGCGTCACAATGCAGCTCCCTGAACAAGTCCGTTGATTGTGAGAATTGTTAATTAACACTTTTCACACTAACCAACTATGCCCGTAGTTTGTTAGAAAATCAAAACCTAATACTATGAAAAAACATGCAGTAACGGCGGTTCTGGTCATTGCAGCGATTCTGACGGCATGCACAAACTCTCTTCTTGACCAGTTACCGGAAAAAGTGATTGATTTCATCGAGGAATATTTTCCCGGCGAGGGTGTGTCGACAGCCGAATACAATGATGGCGTCACACTGGTGGTCAGGCTTCACAACTCCGCAATAATATCCTTCGACAAGGAAAATAACTGGAGTTCGGTCAGCGGCAGCGGTTCCACACTGCCACAGATGTTTCTTTTCGATCAGCTTCCTCCGGCATTCTATCAGTACTTACAGGAAACCGAAAACCTCAACGGAGTATACGGTGTAATACGCAACAACCGCCTCTATCGCGTGGAACTGCGGAACAGCAGCCTAATCTATAATATAGAGGAAGGAACCATCACCACTCCTTAGTGGCTCCATCAGTTGGTTTTAGTATCTCCACCAAATGCTTTTTGGTGTCTCCATCAGTTGCCTATCGGTGTCTCTTTCAGATGTTTACTCTTTTCGGGGTTCAGCACAAACCTCAACTTCGAGCGATAGAGCGGGAACACAAGTTCGATGATGTTTCCGCCGGGGAAAAACAGGTATTGCTCGGCGTTGACCTCGCGAAACTCTGAATCGAGCCACCGCAGATTCCAGTGCGACACAAATTCGGTAGGGGTCAGTATCCCCTTGACCATCCCCGACTTCCACAGCTCCGGGTTGACCGTGGCTCCGCTCAGATAGCAGAGAGCATAAGCTTTACTGTCAGCAATGGGTAGAAGAACCAAAGAATACTCTCCGCCCGGTTGTGCCATGGTGGGGTCGGTATCACGGTCAAAATAATCATAAATCCCTACGACCGAGTCTGTTGCATTACCAAGCGATTCCAGCATCTCACGGTGGTTAAACGCGCCTAAAAGCGGTGAAACCGTTTCTGCATCGGTGAGCCATTCAACGAATCTGACAGGCTTTGGAGCTGAAAGAGCGATGCTTTCCACAGGATTTCCTATCGGTATGTCAGTAAGGATGTTGTTTCCACAGCAACTGACTGCCAGACCACGGTTTTGCTCCCACGACAAAGAAATCATGTAATCATTGTTTGACATAGAAAGTCCTCGCCTTTCAGTGAGGATTTTTTTGTACTCCTTACCCTGCGCTCTCACCGAAACATCAAGCGCCGGAACCGATTCAAAGAATCCGGATTCCTTCTCGACACAAGTGAAATGCACAACGACCGTATCACCGTCTGAAGTGAGCAGGTCCACAGACCACGGTTCGCCCCACGTCGAGCATACCAATCGTGTCCGTCCGCTCCATGCCGGTTGCTCGAACCGCTGAGTTTCATAACGGTTTGATGTCACCTCAAGTCCGATACTACGCAAGGTAACCGATTCAGCCGAGAGCAGAAACGACACGCATAACAACAACAGCAGCAACGGAACCTGCATGACTCAGTGCATTAAATGACTGACACGGTCAACAAACTCATCATCAGTGAGATCGTACGGAAGCCAGTTGATCCGGAATCCGCGACGCTCCATGCCCCGGAACCATGTCATCTGCCGCTTGGCAAACTGGTGGATGGCAATTTCAAGTTGCGAGAACATATCCTGATAGGAAAGCTGCCCTATCAGATGGAGTGTCAGATACTTATATTCAAGACCATAGTAAATCAGATCCTCCGCGGCAATCCCTTTCTCAAGCAACTGAGCCACCTCGTCGAGCATACCTTCGTCAAAGCGTTTCGAGAGTCTTTCAGATATGAGCTGCCGGCGAACATCGCGCGGAATATCCACACCTACCAAAGTCACATCGGTTCGGGGTTGCGGCTTTACGGACTTCGCTTCCTGCGGGTGTTCACGATAATAAGTCTGAATTTCAATGGCTCGGATAGCCCGCTTCACTGAGTCGACATCTGTTTGATTATGCAACACCTTCATTTCGGCGAGCATACCGGTCAGCTCATCAAGCGATTTGTCAGCAAGACTCGCCCTAAGTTCCTTGTTTTCAGGGACTTCAGGCAAAACAAGATTATTGAGAAACGCCTCGATATACATTCCTGTGCCACCGCAGACAATGGGTGTGTGACCTCGGTGACGTATTTCCCGTTCGGCAGCAGTCGCATCCTGCAGAAACCTATGGAGATTGTACTTCTCTCCTGCCTCAGCCACATCGATCAGGTGGTATGGCACTGAGCCGTACTCATCGAGGTCCTTACCGGTGCCGAGCGTCATTCCCCGGTAGACCTGACGTGAGTCACCGCTGATAATCTCGCCCTGAAAAGCCTCGGCAAGACGCACGGCGCGCCTTGTTTTGCCGGATGCGGTAGGACCGACCACCGCTATGAGGTCAGCTGAACGTGATGTCATATTCCAATGCCTGTAATATACTTGTTCCAGAACTTGCGGAGGCGGAAGAAATGGGTGTCCTCGTTGTTACGCGCAACGAACATCCATGTGGGGTCAGAGAAATCCACGTTCCAGTTGGGTATGTCACTGAGGCGGAAAGTGGGCTTGTAGTGTTTCACCGCATAGCGCCGTTTTCCATCTTTTGTGTAGGTTTTCCATGCCATGGCAACAGTGTGGAGCCTGTACATCTCCGACTCGAAAAGCGGAGCGAGCAGGTGAGCCTTGTGCATTGCCTGAATGTCATCGAGGGTAAACCATTCACCCGTAACGGCTGCATTTTCAAGCGGTTCCGGCGACTGAAAAAATACGGCGAAGTGCGAGATGTTTGAAATCATGCGGTTGTCATTGTTGACAAACAGTTTCTTTATCTCGGGGCATTTCACGCCGGTGATTACCCTGAACCGCTCGCTCGCCTCAAAGGTGGTTATGTTCGATTGATAGCGCTGCACGGTTTTCACCGGAGTATCGATTCTGAGCATTGTGCCGGGGTCGGCGTCGAGTTCCTCCGGCATCGGAATGTGAAGCCACACCTTGTTGTCACAGATGACAATGAAGCGGAGCTGTGATTTTCCTTGAATGTCGGCACGGCTCATGTTCAGGTCATTGCAATAGTAGCTCCAGAGCATTGAATAGCGTATGCCCATGTAAATGATGGAGATAGCAATTAGAAGCATCGGGAGCCAGATGAAGAAGAATTTATCCGGCGTGTTGATGTTGACGTTGATGAAGAAGCAGAAATAGTAGGTCCATTCAATGATAGTCAGCAACCCCCACATGGCAACCATCCAAGCGGTCTGATATTCAGCTTCCTGACTGAAAATCTTACCCATGAATCCGCGCTCCTCATCCATGCCGGTGCGAATCTCGCAATCCACGCAGAACGATGATTTGGTGCCGCGGATAAGTGCCAGTGTCGACACAAAAAAGCCTACCGGAGCAATAATCAGAACAGCAAGCAGCGGAATATCAGGGTTATACGGCTGACCGTTCCACTCCATGGTGTAACGCCCCTGAATGAAAACGTTGTTGAGAATTATCAACAGAGTGGACCAGAACAGAATCCATGCGAAAGTGTAAGGCACACGATAGCAGAACGGCGCCCGTTTCAAGCGGTTACGTCGCACCATGGCATGAAGAAAACCAAGGAAACCCAAGGCAATCAAGGGGATATAGACTTTCGGCAGATAAAGGCTCGTCAGCAGAATCACCATGATGAATGCGTTTGACAGTGCCCATCCGCGCCAAAGCGCCAGAATACCTTGCGTTACACCTTTTTTCCTGTTCTCAATTTCCATCACTTGAGATTTTTGTTGAAGAAGTCCATCATTTTTCCATAGACAACGGCGCGCGCACCGCATCCATAGATTGAGTGGTTCATGGCAGGGAACACGAACATGTCGCAGAACTGACCGTCAAACTGGAGTTTCGACACATAATTGAGTGTGTTGGCAGGGTGAACGTTGTCATCGAGTGTGCCATACATGATCAGCAGCGGACAGTTGAGCGATGAGGTGCGGTTCAACGGCGCCGATTCCTCGTAGCCATCGGGGTTCATCTGCGGGGTGAGCATGTAGCGCTCGGTGTAGATGGTGTCATAAAAACGCCAGTCGGTGACGGGTGCGATCGACACAGCAGCGGCAAAAGGATTGTCGTCAGCGACCGAAGCGCACATCAGCGTTTCATAACCGCCATAGCTCCAGCCGGTCATGGCAATTTTCGTGGCATCGACGTAGGGCAGACGAGCAACCTGACGAGCCACGTTGACCTGATCGATGGTTTCGTAATGTCCGAGATTCTTGTAGACGATGGTTTCAAACGCACGGTCACGTCCGCCTGTGCCACGACCATCGGCGCAAACCACAACATAGCCGTTCAGGGCGGCGAAATTCTGCCAGTCCATGCTCCAGCTGTTTAGTACCTGCTGCGAACCGGGACCGGAATACTGGGTCATTATGACCGGATATTTCCGCGATGGATTGAAGCCGGCAGGCTTGATGATGTAGGCGTTCAGTTCAACTCCATCGGAAGTAAACGTGGTGAATTCGCGCTTGGGCACGTTGCCATATCGTTCGGCAAAGCTGTGGTTTTCAACCAAAACGCGCAGTTCCTTGGGTTTTTTCTCATTGGCGTAAAGACGGGTGGCAGGTGCTTCGGATACTGAAGATGAAGTCAGGGTGAAGAACTTCATGCCGGGTGCGAACTGGGCTGAATGTGTGCCGGCTACAGGAGTCAGATCGGTGACTACACCTTTTTTCGGTTCTTTAACGCTGACCACGCGGTTCAGCGGACCTGCCGATGTCGACTGATAGTAGATGTTGCCGGCAGCATCCTTGCCATAGTACTCGGTGATATTGTAGTTTCCCGAGGTCAACTGCGACAGAAGCGCACCCGAATAAGAGTAGGCGTAGAGGTGGGCATAGCCTGAACGTGACGAAAGCATCACGAAGCAATCCTTTTCGTAGACCATCTCCTCATAGGTGGCAGGGGTTATCCATGCGTTGTCCTGCTCCACGAGAAGCGACTTCACTACGGTAGACTTCGGATTCACGGTGAACAGTTCCATGCGGTTCTGCTCGCGATTGAGAGTGGTGACGATAAGTTGGTCACTCTCAGGTTGATATGCGATACGCGGAATATATTCAATGTATTTGTCCTCGCCAAACGAAATCTGTTTGAGCCGACGGGTGTCAATGTCGTAGCTATGTACCGACACCACCGAATTCTGCTCGCCGGCAACCGGATATTTGTATTCCATCACACCGGGATAAAGTTCATGTTCAGGCACCTTTTGGCAATAGCTGTAATATTGCTCCATGTTGTAAAGAGGCACCTTCGATTCATTATATTTAATGAAACAGAGTGTAGTGCAGTCAGGCGACCACGCCATCGAACCGTTGGTTTTGAACTCCTCCTCGTAGGTCCAGTCGGGCACACCGTTGATGATTTCATTCTTCTTGCCGTCAGTGGTGACTGCCACTTCGGTGTTGAACACGAGCTTGCGGAGATAAATGTTGTTGTCAGCCACAAACGCCACCATTTTGCCGTCAGGAGAAATGACAGGTGCCTGCTGACGGGGATGTTCGGTTGAAAGCGGCAGCAGTATGTTGCGCTTGATTTCAAAAACGTAGTATTCGGCTGTAAATGAATGGCGATAGATCATCTCCGGTTCACGATAGACCATCAGTCGGGTGCCGTCGTCGCTGACTGAGAAACCTTCGATCGACTCAATTTTGGTTTCACGCGTTTTAGCTACATCGAGCGTCACGGCTATCTGATTGCCTGTGGCTGTGTCATACTGAATGATTTTCTTTCCATCGTCAGCCAGTGCGTAATATGACATGCCGTCAGGCGCAAACTGCATGGCAGGGGCGCGCTTAACTGCGTTCCAAGGGGTCACGAAGGGGGCTATATCCTTGACAATCTTCGACATCGCAGCAGACATAGGAAGAAATGCCAATGATAAAAGCGAAACGGATAATATTGATTTCAGATTCATAGTGAGCTGTTTTATGATTTACCAAAGCGACATCTGGGCGTCGTTTTCAGGTGGATTCTTGTGATTAGGTTCATGATAGCCGAAATCGTTGTCGCCGAACATTCCGGGTATGGTGGGCGCACCTTCGGGGGGCGTAGAAACCAGCCAGTCAGTGCTTTCAAGCGAGTCATCGATGGCTGAAATCTTCACCTGCGGTTCAGGCTGACGACGCTGGCGACGGCGGGATTTCTGAGGTACGGCGATCGGTGGCATGTCGAGATTGTCCTGCGGGGATGGCTCGACATTGCGGGCAGGCATGCGGGCAAGTTCATCTTTCAGTCCGTCAATGATTTTGCGGAACTCACTTTCGGAACGTGCCTGTGAGAGCAGGTTGCTTTCGATGGTCTTTTTCAGCGACAGAATTTCATCATTCAAAATCTCACCACGCTTCCGCAATGATTCGTTCTCGGATTGTAACTCTTTGATTCGCTGATTCTTCTTGCCTATAATATCCTCCAGTTTCTCCATCTGATGCTGAATTTCAATCATCATTGATAGATTGTCGTTGGCATCGGAAAGTTCAGACTGAACAGACTGCAATTCATCGGAAAGCATGTTCATCTGCTCACGAAGGTTCTTTATTTCAGACTCATAGCCTACGATTTTTGCGGCATCCAAAGCCCTCTCTTTCTCACCCTGCTCAATCTGCGCAGTCAGTTCGGCGGCATGCTGCTGCTCGGCAGTGAGCTGACAGCGGAGTTCGGCAGCGGTGCGGTTCAGCTCGTTAAGCATGGAGTCAGCTATTTCCTGCTTGACTTTCAGCTGCTTCATTTCGTCGTCAGAGAGAACGGTGCCTTCAACCGGAGCAGGTGCGGCAGCTGCAGCCTTAAGCTGTTCCTGCAGGGTTGCGACACGTTCACGCAGGGCTGCAACATCCTCATCCTGAACCGAGTAGACACGCATGCGGTTGACGAGCGATTTATTTTCAAGCTCAAACTGCTCGCGTTCAGCCTGCAGTTCGTTGATTTTGTTCTCGAGGTCGTGAATACGTTCAGCCATGGCGCGTTTCTGACGTTCGGCACTGAGCTGCTGACGCTTCCATTCGCCGCTCGACTCCTCGGTCTTGCGGGCTTTCTCGCCTGCCTCGCGCAGTTGCTGACGCAGTTGTGCCATTTCGTGCTGCTTGGTTATCTCAAGCCGCTCTGCAATTCCGGCGCGAACGTTTTCGAGATGCTCCTTGACTGATTCGCTGAGTGTATCATAGAGATATTTCCGCTGTGCGTCATTGTCGACACTCTCCTTCAGGAACGGAGGCAACGACTCGTTGAACACCTTGAGCACATGTTCAAAAATCTCATCGACATTCACTTCGGTTTCAGTTATCTGTGGCGCGGGATCATCGGTTGACTGACCGGCTGCTTCGTCACTGACTGATTTGTTTGTCCGGTCCGGTTCAGAGTGAACGGAGTGCCGTGGAGTGACAGTTGCGTCAATGCCTATTTCTTCCTCGAAATCATCATCTCCGAAGCCGAAAGCGCGTTTTATGGAATTGAAAAATGACATAATCAGTTGAATTACTTTTCAGGTTTAAGCACCACCCCTACCCCTTTTCTGCCGTTTATGCTGATGCCGAGCGGGGAGCTGAAGCTGACGACGCGAATGAAATCGCCGTCAAATTCCGAGGGGAGCGAATTAAGGTAATCTATATCGTAGTATCCGTCGCCGGAGAAGGGGTTTATGGTGAAATAACCCACTCCGAACGATGTGAGGTTCTGGAAGAAGTGTGTGCCCTGACTCGGCTCCACGCGGTAGCTGTTGAGTGCTGATTCGCAAATGAGTCGGGCATTGCAGATGTCGGGCCATTTGACAGGTATGCCAAGAGCATTGTCCGATGATCCCCATCTGCCGGGACCAATGAGAATATAGAACCGCTCCTGCTCCTGAAACTGCCGGTTGAGTGCGCTGAGTTCGCGCGCGATAGCAGGAGTGTTGAGCGAGTCGAAACTCTCCGGTTTGACGTAAACAATGGTGCTTACGCCGTCGATGTTGCCATGTCCGAGGGCAAGATTGCTTTTGAGGATGGCGAGATTGTCAGGTATGTCAAGCAGATTGTCGTCGACAACCGCCTTACGGTCGATAATGGGTCGAATCTGGAGCCAGTAGAGGTGACCTTTCATTGCGTTGCCGTAGGTGAGGAGTCCTGCGAACTCTATCTCCACCGGGCGCTGCATTTCGGTTTGTCCGTTGGAGAGCATGAACGAGATTGCCTCCGAAAGCGGGAACATGTTGTGTTGCAGAATGTTGGCGAAGGTCACCAATTTGCGTCCGAAACCCTGATCGGTGTCACGAATCCACTGATCACGGGCGTCATAAGTCGACACCATGTATTTGAGATGCCCGTTGCGGGCATAGTCCTGAATATTGAGTCGAGCAAGGTTGAAGCCGTCGTTGACCTGAAAATCAGATGTGACATTGCGCATGTCAAGAGCGTAGAACTCGCGCTGCGTGTCGCGCAAAGCCAAGTCGAGAGTAGAAGTCTGTAGCACGTTACCCGGATGCTTGGGCGAAAATCGGAGGCTCAGACCGCCGTCGACAATATACTTTCCGAGTCCGACGGCTATTTCTGCCACGCCGTCCTCCGGAAGCTCGTCGTTGATGGGATAATAGTTCAGCGAGCGCCCCACACCGGAGAATGAGGGGAAATAATATCCGTCGACTTCACGACCTACCACCTCCTGAATTATCACCGCCATTTTTTCCTGATCGATGATGTTGCTTGTGGCAGTCATGTAAGCCTTTGAGTCAGAGTAGAACACCGAAGCATAGACGCTCTTGATGGCATCTTCGAGCTGTTTCAGCATCAGTTCTTTGTCAGCCACGTTCGGTATCATGTAGGTTGAATAGATGCCGGCGAAAGGCTGATAGTGTGAGTCCTCAAGGAGGCTGGAACTACGCACGGCAAGGGGCGTGTCGACAACCTCGAATAGGGCGAGGAAATCCTCGCGGAGTCGCGAGGGGAGCGGAGCATTGAGGAATGCCTGAAGTATTTCGTGGTCAGGCGCCTTGCTCAATGCAATGGGATAGAGGTCGTTTGACACCATGAACTCATCAAAGATGTCGGTGCAAAGCACAACGGTGCGCGGAATGGAGATGGTTATTCCGTGGAAGTTGTCGCATACCGGATGCTTCTTGATGATGGAGTCGATGAATGCCAAGCCGCGTCCTTTGCCGCCCAACGAGCCCTCACCTATACGGGCGAAGTTCGAGTAGTAGTCAAAACGGTCCTTCTGGAAAATTGCCACCACGCCGCGGTTTTTCATTTTTCGGTACTTCACAATCAAGTCAAAAATCAGTTGTCGCACCGCAGGTGTCTCGCTGATTGACATGAACTTATGCTGTTTCACCACCTCGGCGATAGGGAACATTGCGCGGGAATAGAGCCACCGAGAGATGTCGTTGTGGGTAGCATGATAATAGAGGCTCCGGTCAGGGATGCTGAAAATTTCGCGCTGCATATCCTTTAGGTTACGCAGGCGTGTTATTTCCTCGCCGGTGTCAGGGTCAAGAATTATGAAATCGCCGAACCCGAAGTTTTTCTTGATGGCACGTTCAAGGTCGACCGACAGTTTTTTTGAATTTTTGTCGATGAAAACGCCGTTGAATGAGCCTACATATTTTTCATTTTCCAACTCCGTGGATTCCACGATGATGGGAAGAATGGGGTCGCGGCTGCGAAGATACTCTGCCAGTCTGATGCCGGCATGCGGATCCTTCTTGCCGTCGCGCATGAACGAAACGTCAGTTATCACGCCGAGCATGTTCTCGCCATATTCCTCATAGATTTTCACCGCTTCCTCATAGGTACGGGCGAGCATCACCTTGGGGCGTCCGCGCATTCGGAGCATCTGCTCATGTTCGTTGAGCGCCTCGGTGGATGAAATCATGGACTGCTTCAGAAGGAATTTGTAGATGTGGGGAAGCACGGAGGAATAGAACCTCACGGAGTCCTCAACCAACAGGATTGTCTGCACTCCCACCTCCTTGATGTCGTTTTCGGCATTCATGGAGTCCTCAAGCAGTTTGATGATTGCGAGCAGGAGGTCGACATTGCCGAGCCATGAGAATACATAGTCCACACCACTGAGGTCCTCGGTGGAGATGCGGCGTGTCACCTCCTTGGAGAAGGGGGTCAGAACGATGATGGGGATTGAGGGATAGGAGCGCTTTATGTCCTTGGCGACGGAGAAAGTCTGGGTCAGGTCGCTGCCGGGCATGGCGATGATAAGATCGTAATGCTTTTTCGACAGTTCGGCAAAGGCATCGTTAATGTTTGCCACACGCGTCACGCGCGGGGGAGAACTCAGATTCAGAGCTACATATTCAAAGTAGAGCTGCTCTTCGACACGCCCGTCCTCCTCCATCATGAAAGCATCGTAAGGCGATGCCACAAGGAGGACGTTGAATATACGACGTTGCATCAAATCCTGAAACGCCGTATCCTTCAAATACATCTGGCTCAAGAATTCCTCGTTCATTATTCTTATCCGGATAAAATCTCCTCAAAGTTACGAATTTATCGGCGATTTCACATTATTATATGCGAAAAAAAAAGATGAACGGGCGCAATTTTTGTTCCGGGAGGTTTTCACGTCCCGGGAAGAATATAACAACAATCAGGATATAGCACTGGTTGACAGCGCCTTACAGCATTAAAGCCGGAGGAGCCGAACTGTGGGCTATGTCAGACCCTGTTGCCTAATATTGGGGATCAGGGTCTAAGTGAATTAACAGCTGCGCGGAGTGTGGTAAGATTCTCGAGGAGAGCGGGCAACAGGTCAAGTTTCAGCATGTTGGCGCCATCACTTTTCGCAACGGCAGGATTCTGGTGTGTTTCAATGAACAGACCGTCGACACCAACGGCGATGCCGGCTTTAGCTACGGTGGCGATAAGGTCGGGGCGACCGCCGGTGACACCTGCTGCCTGATTGGGCTGCTGAAGCGAGTGTGTGATGTCGAGAATGACGGGGCAACCGTTCTTCTGCATCTCGGGAATTCCGCGGTAGTCGATGATGAGGTCCTGATAGCCGAAAGTGGTGCCACGTTCGGTGATGGCGACCTTGTCGTTACCTGCGTCACGAACCTTTTGCACTGCGAACTTCATGGACTCAGGCGAGAGGAACTGACCCTTTTTGATGTTGACCATCTTGCCGGTGGCAGCGGCAGCTAACAGCAGGTCGGTCTGACGGCACAGAAATGCAGGAATCTGCAGGATATCGACATATTCGGCTGCCATTTTCGCCTCGTCGGCAGAATGGATATCGGTAACCACGGGTATGTTGAACGTGTCACGCACCTTGCGCAGGATTTCGAGTGCCTTAAGGTCACCGATGCCGGTGAAGGAGTCGATGCGCGAGCGGTTTGCCTTGCGGTAGCTGCCCTTGAAAACGTATGGGATTCGGAGTCGCGATGTGACCTCGGCTACCTTGCCGGCAATGTCGAGCGCCATTTGTTCGCCCTCGATGACACATGGTCCGGCGAGGAGGAAGAAATTCTCTGAGGAGTGGAGATATGAAGTTATGTCATTCATTCTGTAATTGATTGATAGTGTGAAACATGGAGCATGCGACCATTGCGGCTGTCTCGGTTCGCAAACGAGCGTCGCCGAGGGTTACAGGCTGATAGCCTGCCGCTATGGTGTCACTGATTTCTTTTGATGAAAAGTCGCCTTCGGGACCGATGAGAATGGTGGCGCTGAGTCCGGGTCGATAAAGCGACACGAGTTTCCGCCGCGGTATTTCCGGAGCGCAATAAGCCACGAATTTCTGCTCCGAAGTGTCAGACGCGATAAACTCGGCAATCGGGGTCATTTCGGATATGACGGGGATGGTTGCCTTGAGCGACTGTTTCATTGCCGAAACGGCAATTTTCAGCAGACGCTCGGTCTTGATTTCCTTGCGTTCGGAATAGCGGCATGAGAGTGGCACGATGCGGTCCACGCCCATCTCCACAAGTTTTTCCACGAGCCACTCCATGCGGTCCATGTTCTTGGTCGGAGCCACCGCCACAGTAATCGGGGCATGCCAGTAAGGAGGTATGCTCTCGGATGAAAGCAGTTCCACCTGAGCATGTTTCTGATGAGCTAACGTGAGCCGGCAATGGTAGACATTCCCCTTGCCGTCAACCACTTGCAGCTCATCGCCCTCCTTCATCCGAAGTACACGGACGCAGTGGGCAGAGTCACTTTCAGGCAGGGTGAGCGTAGTGGCTATGTCCGGTGCAAAGAACTGTATCATACGGGGTCAACCATGCCTGCAGGGTCCTCGTCAGCCACAGTCTTGGGATCGACGGAGGTCTTGGCAGGTTTGTTCTTGAAGATGAAGATGAACAGCACTGCAACCACAAGGGAGTATGCGGCGAAAATGAGCCATGATGTGTGCCATCCGGCAGTGACGGCAGCCTGTCCTGTCTGTGAGTTGACAAATTTGGTGATGATAGCCTGAGCGCCGAGTGTACCTACGGTGGCACCGATGCCATTGGTCATGATCATGAACAGACCCTGAGCCGAGCTGCGGATGGAGATGTCGGTCTGCTGGTCGACGTAGAGCGAGCCTGACACGTTGAAGAAGTCGAATGCCACGCCGTAGACAATCATGGAGAGGACAAGGTATGTGATACCGATGGGGGTGGCGTCGCCAATGCCGAAGAAACCGAAGCGGAGCACCCATGCGAACATCGCCATGAGCATAACCACCTTGATGCCGAACTTGCGCAGGAAGAAGGGTATGAGCAGAATACAAAGCGTCTCACTCATCTGCGAGAGCGAAATCAGCGCGTTGGCGTTGCGGCCAATGAGGGTATCCTCGCCGAATGATTTGATGAACGGGTTGGCAAAGCCGTTGGTTATCTGCAGCGATACACCGAGCAACATACTGAATATGAAGAATATAGCCATGTTGCGGTTCTTGAACAGCTTGAATGCGTTGAGTCCGAGAGCCTCGGAAAGCGATTTCTTCGCACCTGATTTGTTGACGGGGCACTCAGGCATTGTCAGTGCATAAGCCATCAGCAGGAGGCTTGCGATACCTGAGGTGATGAGCTGTGCGTAGGTGTTCTGGAATCCGGTGAAGTTAACGAAGAGCATCAGGATGATGAACCCGATGGTGCCGAAGATACGGATGGGCGGGAAGTGCTTGACAGTGTCAAGTCCTGCGCGGTCCAAAGCGTTATATGACACGGAGTTGGCAAGTCCGATGGTGGGCATGAAGAACCCTACTGAAATGGCGTAGAGGGTGAACAGCGGCATGAACGGAGTGGCTATATACAGGCTTGGATCTGCCAAAATTTCATCAGGGATGGATGCCACCACCTCCCAATGACCGTCGACCAGAATCTGAGGCGGGTTCAGGTAACCGTAGACACCTGCGGCAATCATGAATAAACCGGCAAACAGGTGGCTGAGCGATAGCATTTTCTGCGCGGGAATCCATCGGTCAGCGATGATGCCGAAGATGGCAGGAGTGAAAATTGACACTATACCCTGAACGGCATAGAACGGACCGATGTGGTTGGGGAGTCCTACACCTGCAAGGTAGCTGCCGAGTGAGGTCAGATAGGCACCCCAGACTGCAAACTCCAGAAGGAGCATGATTGCAAGTCGTGATTTCAGTAAGAATTGGTTCATGATATTGATTGTTTTTTGTTTATTTCTATAATTGGAAGTCATTGGTTCCCGATGAGTTACGCTTGCGTGAAATCAGGTCGCTCACACGCGATGCCTCCTCGTAGTCCTCAAGTTCGATCAGACGTGCAAGGTATTCCTCAAGCTCCTCCACAGTCATTTCATCGACTGAGGAAGGACCGTCAGTCATACCGAACGCCTTCTCTATTTCGGAGTCGGGGGCAGGCTGTTCCTCCTGCAGTTCCATGACAAAACCGGTGGTACGGAGAATTTCATCAGTGGTGAAGATGGGTGATTTAGTGCGCATGGCGATGGCGATTGCATCTGATGTGCGTGCATCGAGAACCACCGTGCGCTCACCGTCAGTGAAGGTAAGCTCGGAGTAGAAAATGCCATCCTCGAACTTGTAGATAAACACGTCGCGCAAGGTCACACCGAAGGCATGGGCGAAACTGGCAAAAAGGTCGTGCGAAATGGGTCGCGGGGGTCGCACACCTTCGAGTTTGATGGCAATGGACTGAGCCTCAGGTACTCCGATGACTACCGGAATACGCCGTGGACCGTTGATTTCGGCAAGAATCAGGGCGTAGGCACCCTGACGGATTTCCCCCACCGATATTCCCATAACTCGCAGTTCTATCCGTTCATCCATATCATTTCATTTTTTCAGGATTCTGTCCGGTAATGACTCCGCTGCCGTAGCAAAGGTGCGATTCCTTGTCGTAAATGACCGCAAACTGCCCGGGTGCGATGCCTTGCACGGGGGTGTCGCTCTCGATGATGTATTCACGGTCGCCGAGGTGGGTCAGACGCGCCGAGAGGAACTGCGGAGTGTGGCGGTTCTTGAATGTTATCTCCACGTCGCGGCAGCCCTCCTTCCACGGGTTTAGAGTGATGAAGTGCATCTCGTCGAGGTGGAGCAGCTTGCCGTATTGTTTCTCCGTGTCATAGCCGTTGGAGACATAAATGACATTGTCGTGGACATTTTTTTTGACCACATACCACGGACCGCCGCTCAGACCGAGCCCCTTGCGCTGCCCGATTGTGTGGAACCAATATCCGTTGTGCTCGCCTAACTTTTTGCCGGTCTCGATCTCTATGATGGGACCTTTCTTTTCACCTAAGTGGCGACGTATAAAGTCGTTATAGTTTATTTTGCCCAAGAAGCATATTCCCTGACTGTCCTTGCGATAGGCGTTTGGCATGTGAGTAGCCACGGCGATTTCACGCACTTTTGCCTTCGGAAGATCGCCGATGGGAAACATGATATGCTCCAGCTGCGGATAGGTTATCTGCGCCAGAAAGTCGGTCTGATCCTTTACCAGATCCACACCGGTCGAGAGGAAAACCTTACCGTCGATTTCAGTGGTGGTGGCATAGTGCCCGGTGGCAGTCTTGTCAAATTCATGACCCCACCGCTGCTCGAAAAAGCCGAATTTGATGAGCTTGTTGCACATCATGTCGGGGTTAGGGGTCAAACCCTCGCGGACTGTGCGCAGAGCATATTCCATGACATGTTCCCAATATTCCTCATGCAGCGAAACCACATCGAACGGCAGCCCGTAGCGCGAGGCTATGAGCTGACACATTTCTATGTCCTCCTCGGCTGAGCAGTCGCCCTCGCCGTTGTCCATGCCAATGCGTATGTAGAACAGATGCGGGTCGTGACCCTGCTCAAGAAGGCGATAGACTGCCACAGCGGAGTCCACCCCACCTGAGATTAAAGCAGCTATGTTCATTCCGGAGCCTGCACGTTAAGGTTCAACATCCGGTACATTTCAAAGAGCCTGCTTGTGTCGAGATTCTTTGCAAGAATCTTGCGTTTGGGCGAGAGGTAGTAAACGTTGGGCATCACATCGAGTGCGAACATGGTGTCAAGGTCGGGATTTGCGCCTACAATCCACTCCGCAGGGTAATCAGCCACGCGACGTTTCCAGTCATCGGTAGGGTCGCCGGGATAGAGGACCACCAACTGCAGGAATCCTTTTTCGTGGAGCTGACGGAGGTTCGTGTCAGCAGACTGCATGACCGCAAGCATGCGGCACTCGTCGCACTCAGGGTCGGAGAACATCAGAAGCAGACGCTTGCGACCGGCATCGGAAAGCGCTCCCTTGGTGCCGTCAGGTCGGGTGAAAGTGATGTCGGGCAAGGTCATACCCACCTGTGATGTGCTGAGTATTCCAACCTCATATTCAAACGGAGCGCGGTCAGCCGAAGATATTTTATTTGTCTGTGCAACTGCCTGCGCAAAAGGCAGATAAAGCTGCTCACTGAAAATATATGCCGAATCGGAATAGAGGACTTCGCGGGCAATGCTTCCCAGTGTCAGTATGTTTTTGGCGTCAGCCTTACGGACGCGCTTTATCAGATTGTCAATCGAAGTCATTGCCGTGTCAGACTGCGCCTGAGTCACCAGCTGCATGTAGTCCTCGAAAGCAGATTTCAGGCGCGGGCGTGATGAAAACGCACCTTTCATGTCACAGCGATCCCAGAAATGTTCCACCATGTAGTTCACCCTCGGGTAGAAACCCTCGATGCTTTCAGGCGGTGTGGGATACTGAAAGAAGGAGTCCTGTGCGCTGACACAATTGAAGAATGAGAGCAGCAGAGCTATGGCAAATATCAGTTTTTTCATGACGTTCATTGTTATTAATCTGCAAAGATAATATTTCGCGTCAAGACTGGCAAATCCGATGTATTAAAAAAATCAAACCGCCCCATGCAATAATTACTCATCTGCCTGTCGACAGAGAGGAATTACCTCAGTCCGGGCATTTTGCGGAAAGGGATGGCTTTGGCGGGTGTTGCCGGAGCTACCGGCTGAATAGTATCTTTTTTTGAGTTTTTCAGGGCGGCACGTTCAGCACGGCGCTCTGCTGCACGTTTCTTTTTGATGGCAGCCTCCTGCGCTCCGTCAAAGTCAAGCGACTCATCAAGTCGGTCCATCTCGGTTTTGATAAAGTCAAATGCCAGTTGCTCCATTGCGTTGAGATCCGTTGGCTCTGTTCCGCGGAGTGCATAATCATAAATGGCTCCCATTACGTTGTTACGGAACTCTTTCGACTGTTTTTCAAGGATTTCAATCCACTCCTTTCTGATAATGATATTTTTCATTGCTTAAATGTAATTGTTAATTGTTTTCGGACGCAAAATTAATGATGAATTTGCTCCGAAAAACAGTTAATTGTAAGAGTGGAAATGTTAAAATTAATTGTAAGACTCCAACCTTAACAAATATTGGGGGAACTGGGGTCTGAAAGTCATCCTGAACAAAAAAGAATGACGTGCAAAAGCGGATTTGCTACGTCATTCTCCTTATTTGTGTGCTCGAAGCGGGACTCGAACCCGCACAGCCGCAATAGCCAAGGGATTTTAAGTCCCTCGTGTCTACCATTCCACCATTCGAGCAGCAGATAGTATTATCGGTGCAAAAGTACACATTTCTTTTCACTCCCACAAATTCTTGCCGATTTTTTAGATGTTTTTTTGACAGCAACTTTAACACTTTTAACAATTCGGCGCGGAAACATAAACAACGATAGCTATGTTTAAATTTTATAATTCACACTAATATCATGAAAAAACTCATTAAATCCTTGATGCTGGCGCTTTTTGCCGCTCCATTAGCAGCTGCTGGTCAGGTTGTTACAACCTCTCCAGCCATTGTGCAGACTGACAGCCGCGACATTGTAGTCACCTTCCACGCCAATCTGGGCAACGGTCAGTTGGCAGGGCTATCGTCAAATGACGCCATCTATGCCCACACCGGAGTAATAACTAACCAGAGTACAAGTAACAGCGACTGGAAATATGCCCCTTCATGGGGCGACAATTCGGCGAAATACAAACTGCTGTATGTCAGCCCTGACACATGGGAGCTGATAATTCCGTCAATCAATGAATATTACAATATCCCCGACGGCGTGACCGTTAAGTCGCTCGCGTTCGTGTTCCGCAACGCCAACAACTCACTCGAAGGTAAAGAGGCTGACGGTGGCGACATCTATGTGCCGGTCTATCCGCAAGGGTTCCAGATGACCATTGACACCGACATGGAGGGATTGGTTATCACTGATAGCAATCCGGTGAAAATAACTGTCAACACCACTTCGCCTGCCGACATAACAATCTATCAGAATTCGGTGAACGCAGCGAACATAATATCCTCGCAGCAGGGTGTGACCACCGTCACCGTTTCCAAATCCTTCACACAGTCAGGCGATTACAAAATAATCGCCGTTGCCAAAACCGCAACAGTGAGCCGACAGAATGAAATTACCATCACCCGATTAGGCGACTCTGCGGCAGCTACTTTCCCCGGCGGCGTACCACGTCAGGGTGTGACGGTCAGTGACTCCGGCGACTTCCTGTTCTGCATCGCGGCACCGAAGAAACAGAACGTGACACTCGTAGGCTCATGGAACGACTACAAGATTGTGGCTTCGCAGTCAATGAACTATCAGGATTATCAGGGCGACCGCTATTTCTGGACCAAGGTGAGCGGTCTGCCGTCAGGTGAGAATATCTACTATTATTATTTGGTCGACGGCGAGATTCCGGTAGGTGATCCCTACGCACATCTTATCCTCGATCCTTACAACGACCGATATATTTCGCCGTCGGTCTATCCTGATATGCCGGCTTACCCCACTCAGGTGCCACAGTCAGTGCCGGTGGCTGTTTTCAACACCACCATGGACGACTATGACTGGCAAGTGACTGATTTTAAAGGTGTGGCGCAGTCTGACCTAATCATCTACGAGCTGCTCATACGCGACTTTACCGGTACCGAGGGGAAAGCTAACGGCAACGGTACGGTCAAGGGTGTTATCGAAAAGCTTGACTATCTTAAGGATTTGGGAGTCAACGCAATAGAGCTGCTTCCCATCATGGAGTTCAACGGCAATAACTCTTGGGGCTATAACACCAATTTCTATATGGCTCCGGACAAAGCTTACGGCACACCGGACGACTATCGCCGACTCGTTGACGAATGTCATAAGCGCGGAATGGCTGTGATACTTGACATTGTTTTCAACCAGAGCGACGGTCTGCACCCGTGGTATCAGATGTATCGCCCAGCTGAAAACCCGTTCTACAACGCATCTTCACCCCACGCCTACTCCGTTCTCAACGACTGGAAGCAGGAATATCCGTTGGTGCAGCAGCAGTGGCATGATGCCATGGCATACTGGCTGACTGCCTACAACGTTGACGGATTCCGCTTCGACCTCGTCAAAGGTCTGGGCGACAATGACAGCTACGGCAACACATACTACCCCTCGACCAACACGTTCGGCACACCCTCCGATGCGAACACCAACCGCTTCAACGCCACACGCGTAGCCCGCATGAAGGCGCTTCACGACGCCATGCGAAAAGTCAAACCTGACGCTTATTTCATAAACGAAAATCTTGCCACTGCACAGGAAGAAAACGATATGGCTAAGGATGGCGAAATCAACTGGGCTAATATCAACACCGAGGCCCGCCAGTTTGCCATGGGCTACAGTTCCAACTCAGGTCTGAACCGGTTCTATGCGCCCGACGACAGCCGCACATGGGGCTCGACAGTGTCATACGCCGAAAGTCACGATGAGGAACGCATGGCTTACAGCCAGTCGCAATATGGAGCAAGCGGAATCAAAGGAAATCTGACCAATTCCATGCGCCGACTCGGTTCGGTAGCTGCACAGATGCTTATGTCGCCCGGTGCACACATGATATGGCAGTTCCAAGAATTTGGTGCGAATGAATCGACAAAGAATGCCGACGGCTCGAATAACACCTCGCCAAAAAAGGTTGTATGGAGCTATCTGAATGTTGCAGCGCGCAAAGGGCTGATGGATAACTACCGCGAACTCTGCGCCATCCGTAACGGTAACCGCGAGATGTTCAACGAGGGTACGGCAACCACCATGAACTGCGGCACAAACAACTGGACCGCAGGCAGAACCATCATACTGAAAAACGGCAACAAGGAGCTTTACTGCGTTGTGAACCCGAACACATCCACGCGCAGCATAGCAGTGCCTTTCACCAATGCCGGCTCCGACTATCAGATACTCTCGAAGAGCTACGGCACCACGCCTACCATCAACGGCAAGAATGTGGTTCTTCAGGCAGGCGCATACGCTGTTTTCGGCACCAAAGATCTCAGCGACAACGAGACAATATCGGACGATGCTGCCTCACACTCCTACACCGTCTCGGTGGTCGACCACTCAATCAGAGTGGACGGCGACTATGACACCGTTCAGGTCTACACCCTCTCAGGCGCCGCTACCGGCACTGAAAATCTCCCCGAAGGAGTCTACATTGTGGTCGTCGACGGCACAGCACAGAAGGTTCTCTGCCGATAGAAATATATAAATTAAAAAGGACGCAAAGCTGAACCGACCCCTAATAGTTAGGCAAATAACTTTCAGGGGTCGGTTCAAGGAGGCTGTGTCGTAATTCAGTTTTACGGCGCAGCCTCTGATTTTTAGTTACT
>CAMWVE010000036.1 GCA_947177685.1 uncultured Porphyromonadaceae bacterium
TCTCTATATTATATATATGTGTGTAAATAGGCTTAGAAATGATATGAGAATCCGAAGCTGAGGTCATTCGAGCTGAAATGGAAGCCCCATTCATCGGCATAACCACCATCCTTAGCCGCACTGTTGGCACCTTTGTAACCAAGGAAACCAACCTTGGCAAGCAGAGTCACATTGTCCGAAACATCGTATGATACTCCGGGGGTGAGACCCACGTTCCATATTACCGCAGTGTCGCTGCTGTCACGTCCGTGACTGTAAGAAGTTTTACCGGCGCCGACACCGAAACCACCCTGAACAAAGAATTTCACTTTGCCGGTCTGATAGAAGTTGTAACGATAGTAGGGGTTGACCTGAAACACATTCGTGCTCACTCCGGTGGTGTGGTCATAACTCCAACCTACAGTGGCACCGATATCAGCCTTTTCACTGAGCGTATAACCCACTTCAGGCATTATCGAAATCTGGGTTTCATGTTCTGAACCGTTTCGCCAGGCGCCAATAGAACCGCCGGCATAGATCTGTGCCGAAGCACAAAGTGTTGAAATCGCAGCTGCTGCGAGTAATAAGTACTTTTTCATAATAATTGAAATTTGGTTACATCATATTAACGCCTGCCGCTCACATTTGTTCAGCGACAGCAGTTTCAGCCTTAATCCGGTTTTACTTGCCTACGCTCTCCAAAAGCAACTGTAGCCAACTGTCAACCGCGCATAATCACCGCATTAACATGTCATTTTGCCGTTCAACAGCCTGCATCTCCGTCAAAATGACAATTTCAAGCAGATTATATCAATTTACAATATCTAATTTAATCACTCCAAAATATAACGATTTGTTACTTTTAGCCACTTTTTACCACATAAAACCACCCCCGACGCAAACCAATGCTTTTTCTTAATCATGTTTAATAACATAATTGTAAAAGTGTTAAATTCTGAAATTATTCCCCAAAAATTGCAATTGATAGGAAATTTTTACTTATCTTTGCAGAATATATGTTAAACTGATGTTAAAACTACTGAAGTTTGACTCGTGCTGTACTTGAATTTAAGACTAATCATTTATTAATTTATGTTACAATTTTAGTATGAAAAAGCTGTTTCTATCATTTCTGACAGTTATGCTGGCTGTTTTCTGCGCATTTGCCCAGACAAAGACAGTCAAAGGAACTGTCCTCTCAGCTTCGGATAACGAGCCTCTCATGGGAGCCTCGGTCATTGTAGTAGGCACACCTCTGGGTGTTCAGACTAACGTTGACGGTGAGTTCACCATTTCAGCTCCTCAGTCCGCAACAAAAATCGAAGTTAGCTATGTTGGTTTTGAGAAAGGTGTGTTTGACATCACCTCCGGAAACATGGTTATCAAGCTTCACGAAAATTCTCAGCTCGATGAGGTAATCGTGGTTGCTTACGGTACTGCTAAAAAATCCGAATACACCGGTTCAGCATCTGTTGTGAAAGCAGACCAGCTGGAAGATGCACTCGTTTCATCAGCAACCGCCGCCCTCACCGGTAAGGTTTCAGGTGTGCAGACCCTTTCTTCAAACGGTCAGCCCGGTACACAGCCCACCATCCGCATCCGCGGTGTCGGTTCAATCAACGCATCTGCCGCTCCTCTCTATGTGCTCGACGGCATGCCCTACGAAGGTGACATCTCCTCAATCAACACTCAGGACATCGAGTCGATGACAGTCCTCAAGGACGCCGCTTCAACAGCCCTCTACGGTGCCCGCGGTGCCAACGGTGTCATCCTCATCACCACCAAATCAGGTAAAGCCGGCGAAGCTAAAGTCACTCTTGACGCCCGCTGGGGTGGCAACTCCCGTCAGATGCCCCGCTACCGCACTCTTGATCAGAGACAGTACATGGAAACTCTGTTCCGTGCTTCCTACAACGGTAACATCTCTTTCTCAGGCATGACCGAAGATGAAGCTTTCGCAAGCGCCAACAGCTCACTCTGGAAACTGCTCGGCTATCAGACTTGGAGCGTTCCCGAAGGTGAAAACTTCATCGGTACGAACTTCAAATTCAACCCCAACGCAACTCCCGGTTACTCTGACGGCAAGAACTATTTCATCGCCGACGACTGGGTGAAAGAATCATTGATCAACGGCATGCGTCAGGAATACAGCCTCTCTATCTCAGGCGGTTCTGACAAAATGAAATACTACCTCTCTGCAGCTTATCTCGAGGACGAAGGTCTTATCTCAGGATCACACTTCGACCGTCTCTCAACCCGCGCCTCTGTTGACTATCAGGCTAAAAAATGGTTGAAGATCGGAACAAACCTCTCTTACACCTACACCAACTCAGGTTATCCCGATGATCAGGTCGACAACTCAGGCGGTTCAGGTAACGTGTTCTATGTTGCCAACACCATCGCACCTATCTACCCCATTTATGTACGCGACGCTCAGGGCAACATCATGTATAACGATGTGTTCCACAAACCTGTCTACGACTACGGTGACGGTCAGTACACTGCCAACACCCGTACGTTCATGGCAATGTCGAACCCTGCCGGTGACCTGCAGTATGACACCGAGGACTACCTCTCTGACATCTTCGACGGCAAATGGTATGCCATCCTGACTCCGCTCGAAGGTCTTACCCTCTCAGGAACCCTCGGTTATCACCTTGACAACACCCGCCTGCACTTCCGCAGAAACGGTCTCTTCGGTCAGGGTACCTCATCAAAAGGTCAGGCTGAACAGGCTGCCACCCGCTATCGCAACCTCAACATCCAAGGTCTTGCCTCTTACGCACGCACCTTCAACGATGTTCACAACGCCGACCTCATGATCGGTTATGAATCTGACGACTACTTCGTTGAAAACGTATGGGCTATCGGTTCTAACCTCTACAACCCCATGTCATGGGCAGTTGACAACACCATCGACCAGATCAAGGGTGGTGGTAACGGCACCTCGCTCGCTCACCGCGGTATCTTCGGACGTGCAAAATACAACTACGACGGTCGCTACTTCGTAATGTTCTCTTACCGCCGCGACGCTTCATCGCGCTTCGCTCCTGAAAACCGCTGGGGTAACTTCTGGTCAGCTTCTTTCGGCTGGGATATCGCCAAAGAAAAATTCATGCAGGATCAGACTTGGGCTGACATGCTGAAATTCAAGGCATCGTTCGGTCAGAACGGTAACGACAACCTCGGTTCAGGCACAGCATGGTATGCTTATCAGGACCAGTTCCGTATTCAGGGTGCTGACGGCGTTTGGTCAGACGGTACTCTGATCTACAAAGGTAACCGCGAAATCTCTTGGGAGAAATCAAATGCGTTCAACATCGGTGTTGACTTCAGCATCCTCCACGAAATGGTTTCAGGTTCAATCGAATACTACAACCGCCAGACTGACGACATGCTCTTCTACGTTCCCCGTCAGAACTCACTCGGTTACGAATCAATCCCCATGAACATCGGTTCAATCCGCAACAACGGTCTGGAAATCGAAGTTAACTACCGCCCGATCAACACCCGCAACATCACCCTCGACATCAACGCCAACATAACAATTCCCGCAAGCAAGGTTCTCAAGCTTGACCCCAGAATTACTGACACAGATGGCAAATGGCTCAGCGGTTCACGCGTGTTCATCGAAGGCGAGGCTCTCTACAACATGTATCTGGTTGAATGGGCAGGTGTAGATCCCGAAACAGGTTATGCAATGTATCGCGGACGCACTGAAATCCCCGAAGGTGAAGAACTGCCCGCTTACGACAAGAATGGCGCATTCTACAAAAACTACACCAAAATTGGTGAGAACACCGTTACAACCACCAACCCCGACGGCGAAACCATAACCACCAACTACGGCATCTACGAATACGACACCAACTACTGGAACGAAGCATATCTGACAAACCGCAAACCCACCGGCAACATCCTTCCCAAGGCATACGGCGGCTTCGGTTTCAGCCTCAAAGTCTATGACTTCGACATCTCAACCAGCTTCTCTTATCAGCTCGGCGGTAAAATCTACGACAACACCTACGCCTCTTACATGTGGGGTGGTAACCCGTCAAGCTCAACCCGCGTTGGTCAGGCATGGCATCAGGACATCCTGAAGGCTTGGACACCTGAAAACACCAACACTGATGTTCCCCGTCTGGCACTGGATGAAAAATTCCCCTACTGGAACTCTCTTTCAACCCGCTTCCTGACCAGCAGCAACTATCTGTCGCTGAACAACATCACAATCGGCTACACCCTTCCCTCGAAGTGGGTCAGCAAGATTGGTCTGACTGACGTGCGCGTTTACGGCGCTGCTGAAAACGTAGCTCTCTGGTCACGCCGCAAAGGTCTTGATCCCCGTCAGTCCTACACTGCCGCTTCAAACACAGACTACTCGACAATGCGTTCCATCTCAGGTGGTATCCGCGTTTCTTTCTAAGTCCAACGCTTACATTGACTTAAACTGAATAAAAATGAAAAATATAAATAAACTTATCGCATCGGCTCTCTTAGGCGTGGCATTTGTGTCATGTAACGACCTTGACACCGAATATGTCGGCTACTATGTCACCTCTGACCAGAAAGACGCGGTGCTTGAAATGAATCCCGAAATGGCGCAGGCAGGTGTGAACACCATTGCATCAATGTTCAGCCGCTGCGGTGGCATCTTAGGAGAAGACAACCATTCAGATTTCGGCTATCCCGGTCTGATGCTCGGTATGGACTGTATGACCGCTGACATGAACTCCCGCGCAGTAGGTTACAACCATTTCCAAGCATGGTGTGCATGGTCTGACATCAACCCCACCGGAACAATCAACTTCCTCGTGTGGTGTAACGAATACAACCAGATTTACACTGCAAACTCAGTGCTTGCAAACATCACTCAGGAAGTGGCAGCCGGCGATGACCTTTTGAAAGTTTATCGCGCTCAGGCTCTCGGTTTCCGTTCGTTCAACTACTGGGTTCTGGCTCAGATGTTCCAGTTCAACTATCAGGACAATCAGCAGAAACCCTGTGTGCCCATCATCACCGAAAAGAACCGCGACGAAGTTGCAGAAATAGGTGCTGCCCGCGCATCGGTTGAAGAGGTTTACTCAATGATTATGTCTGACCTCACCGAAGCCATCGAACTTAGCGAAGCTTCAAAAGTTTCAGTGCTCTCACTGATTGCATCGAAACCCCGCCGTATGCTCGGTCTCGACGCTCTCTACGGTATGCGTGCCCGCGTGAACCTGACCATGGGCAAATATGCCGAGGCTGCCGCTGACGCTAAAAAAGCTATCGCAGTGTCATCGACCTCACCCCTGTCAATCGCCGAATGTTCAAAACCCGGTTTCAACTCTTTGTCAGCTCACAACTGGATGTGGGGTGTGGCAATCGCCGAAACTGACCGTGTGGTAACCTCAGGTATCATCAACTTCCCCTCACAGATCTGCTCGTTCGCTTACGGTTATGTGACAGTGGGTGTATTCAGAGGCATCGCAAGTGACCTCTGGGATGCAATTCCCGCAGGTGACGTTCGTCGCGGCTGGTGGCTTGACGACAACTATAACTCGCCCATCATCAATGATGCTCAGCTCGAATATCTCCTCAGCTACGGTAAAGGTAATGTTGATGATGCAGGACAGTCACTGATTGCACACACCAACGTTAAATTCGACTCTTACAACTCTGTACTCCGCCAGAATGTCAACGCAAGTGACATTCCCCTGATGCGTATCGAAGAGATGTACTACATTGCTGCCGAAGGTATGGCAATGAGCGGTCAGCTCGCTGAAGCAACCCAGTTCATCTCTGACTTCGAGAAAGCTTACCGTAACCCGTCGTTCGTTTGCCTCGCCACTACTCCCGCCGACTTCCAAGAAATGATCTGGAACAAACGTCGCGTAGAGTTCTGGGGCGAAGGTCTGGCTTACTTCGATCTGCAGCGTCTGAAAAAGAATGTTAACCGTCTGCAGGCAGGCTGCGTACCGACATGGCGTTATGACATCACTCCGAACAATCCCGTCCGCATCATGCAGATTCCTGAAAATGAAATGCAGACTAACCCCATGCTGAACCAGAATGACTCGCCCGACTCACCGAGCGGCAACAACCAGCAGGGTGTTCGTCCTACTCCCATCAGAGGCTAATCTGACTTGACTGACCTATAACTGCAACACTCCACTCCTCTCCCCTTTCAATTTTTATAACTGAAAAATTAATCAGAAATGAAATTATTCAAATCATCAATAATGGCAGTGCTCGCCCTTTCTGCAGTCGCAATGGTTTCATGTGACGGCGGTAAAGATGTAGAGTATGTAGCAGGCGGTCAGTCAGACGGAGCTTACTTCGTATCGACTGCGACTTCCTACTCTCTGAGCGAAGATGCCACCACATTCTCAATCAAGATTGCACGCTCGAACGCTGACGCGGCTTCAACTGTGAACCTCACCGCCACCGAACCCTCAGGTCTGCTTTCAATCCCCACCGAGGTTACTTTCGCCGACGGCGCTCTCACAACCGAACTCGTTATCGGTTATGACATTGAAAACTTTAAGTATGACCACAAATATGATGTTCAGCTCGCAATCGAGAATCCGAACATCTATGGTAACGGCAACTACTCATTCTCAGTTATGCGTCCTTCACCCTTCCAGCCTCTGGGTAAAGGTATCTACACTGACGGTATCATGGTAGGTCTTTACAACATTGACCAGCTCACTTACTACGTTGAAGTTGAAGAAAGCCTCACCACTCCCGGCATTTATCGCCTTAAGAATCCGTATGCTGTCAATGTATTCCCCTACACTGAAGAAGGTGACATGATTTCAAATGATCCCTACTACATGATTGTCAATGCTTCTGATCCTGAAAGAGTATATGTAGAGGAATTCGCCACCAACATGATTTGGGATCCCGATCTGGGCGAAATGTCATTTGCTTCTTACGCATATTACTTCCTTATCAATGGCAATGATCCTGACCTTATCGCAGCTAACGGCTACTTCGGTACTGACAAAGATGGTGTAATCACCATGCCTAACGGCGCCAAAGGCTTCATCTGGAAAGGTTCAACCAGCGAATATTCATCATGGCGCACAATGTCGCAGGCAAGCGGATGGCGTCTGGTTCTTCCCGGCGTGGATATCTCGGACTACAGCGCATCTGTTACCTACAAAGGTCGCTTCACCAACCCCGACGAAGAGACATCGCTCGTGGCTGATATTGAAATCGGCGCTGACGTTGAATATGCTCTCGTTGCCGCTTCTACAATGAAAGATGCAGCCGCTCTGCAGAAGGCTATCGCCAACGGCGAAATCGAGTCAATCAAACTGACAGAATCAGGCACTGTAAACATCCCTGTTTCAGAAGGTGGCATCTACACCATCATGGTTGTAACATTCGCTAACAACGAAATTCAGGATGTAGCCTCAACAACTGTTGAAGTTGCCATCGGTGGCTCAGAATGGGAAACCATCGGTGACGCCATCATCCTCGACGGCTGGATGATCGGTGGTTCAGCAACCTACGCTGATGAGTATGAAAAATTCCTCCTCCAGTGCCCCGTTCAGCAGAGCACCCGTCGCACCGGCATCTACCGCCTGATTCAGCCTTACGGTCCCGAATCAGTTCTCGGTAACTTCGCCGAACCCGGCATCTACAACATTGAAGTGAACGCAGAGGATCCCACCAACGTATTCATCGAACCGCAGTCAACCGGTAACGGTTTCTTCGCTGACGGTGTGGCTTCAATCGCCACCAGCGGCTACTTCACTGACCTCGAACCTGACATGCGCGGCACACTGGAAGATGACCTGATCATGTTCCCCGCCACCACCTGTCTGCTCTCATTCAATGGTGAGGACTGGTACAGAACCCGCAAGGAAGGCGGCATCCTGATTGAACGTGCTGCTACTCAGGCTAAGTCACACAAGGCTATCAAGACCGGTAACAAGATTACCAATTCAAACGGCGTTACAAATGCTGTTCCCTTCAACAGCTCACACATGCTCCGTCGCACAGTGAAATTTGAAACTCGCGTGGATTAATCAGATCCCAAATCCCATAAACGAAGAGGGTGTGTCAAAATGCAAATTTTGACGCACCCTCTTTAGTTTTGTAAGAATGAGTCAGATGCAAGGCGCTGAGGTTTAGGCTGATGGGAGCATACCTAAGTATGTGACCGAAGCTGTTTCCGAAAGCAACACCGCAGATGTTTTATTATGACACACCGCCTTCCTCATTATACAGGAAAAATTATTCTTGAGCGAGCTTTTCATAACAGAAAATTGTTTTAATGAATATTTTGTTATAAATTTGTGTACTAAACTCAATATGTTATGTCTGAACAGGAAATGAACTCCTATCGCTTCACATCCGGTCAAGAGCCGAGTGACGAGATGCTTGCTCAAATAATGAAAGAGGTGACGGATGAAGCCAAAGCCCGCAATGCCGAAGCCACCGCCGCCTATTTCGCAAATATGCGCCGGCAGGCAGAAGTGGTCAAGGCAACATGGAGCGAACGCATAAAAGCCGCCTCAAATGGTTAAGTCAGGACATAAACCTGAACTTATTATTATAGCTGGACCCAACGGGTCCGGAAAGACATCTGTTACCCAAAAATTTCTTCATCACGAATGGGCAGAAGGAACAGTATATATAAATCCCGATCAGGTTGCCAATGAGAAGTTCGGAGACTGGAACTCTCAGGATGCAGTTCTTAAAGCAGCTAACTACTGTGCGGAATGGCGTGATGAGTGTCTTAAACAAAGAATTAGTTTTGTTTTTGAGACAGTATTTTCCGCAACTGAAAAAATTGAGTTCCTGATACGGGCTAAGGAAGCAGGATTTTTCATTCGACTGTTCTTTATTTCAACAGAACATCCGTCTATCAATGCCGCAAGAATTGCCAAGCGTGTCATGGAAGGAGGTCATGACGTTCCAATCCGAAAAATTATTTCCAGATATTCAAAATCAATAGTAAACTGTGAAACCGTCGCACCCCTTGTGGATCGATTATATGTATACGATAATTCTGTAGATAACCATGATGCCAAATTACTTTTCAGACTTAGTAACGGGCATCTGGAGAAAAAATATGTAGATGAAATCCCTGATTGGGCAAAGAACATTCTGCTATAATTAGTTTTTCTCACATACCACAAAAACATTCTGATGAAACAGATTTCCGGCGGCAGACTGATTACAGGAACCATTTTCGTGCTTTTGGTGATTAAGTTCTACTTCACCCCATATTCGGGTGATGACCTGTCGTATATGGGCGTATTCTCAGGCGAATCAGCTCAACTGCCATGGTGGGGACTGCCCCGATTTGCAGCCTCTCACTGGCTGCATGCCAACGGAAGGCTTGCCAATTTTGTCATGCCCGTCTGCGCGTTTCTCCCCAAGTGGGTGGTGGCGCCGCTGTTCGCTGCCGCTGTGGTCTGGCTGCTAAGTATTGCCGACCGATTGGCTAATCCTTCCCGCAATCCGTGGCTGACTCCGATTGTGTGGCTCACGCTGATTGTAGCACTCCCGTGGTGGGACTCCATGTGTCTGTTCGACTGCCAGCTTAACTATGTATGGACCTCGGCAATGACACTCACCTCATTCAGGCTCATCACCACTTCACAACCGGTCAGATGGAAATATGGGGCGGCAGCGCTATGCTTTCTTGCCGGCTGCATGCACGAAAGCGCCTCACTGCCACTGCTTTGCGGACTTTCAGCATGGATGTTGGCATCGCGGAGACATTCTGAATCGGCACCGCTGCTCTATGCCTTCGCAGCCGGCACCCTGTTAGTGACTCTATCACCCGGCATACTCCTTCGCGCCGGAGGAGAGCGTATTGCCGATGACCCTCTGCCGATGCTGATACTGAAATCCGACCTGCTTCCGCTGCTGCTTTGGAGCGGCATAGCCATGGGCACGCTCACACGGAAAGGAAGGAGAAAAATCACCGCATTCATGCACACCCCTGACGGCGCACTCGCCATAGCCGCGCTGCTGTCGGCAGCCATAGGTCTATGGTCAGGCATTGTGGGGCGAAGCGGATGGTTCGCGCAGCTGTTCGCACTCGTAGTGCTGTCGCGCATGCTGCTTCCACGCCTCAAAGCACCGCTGCTGCGCCCGGTGGCAGTGTTCTCGGCAGCCGTGGTCATGGTGTACTTCTCCATGCTTGCAGCCCTGCAGGTGAAATTAGGCAAGGAGCATGACCGCATGGTGCAACTTTACAGCCAATCAGCTGACGGCGTGGTGTTTATGGACTACACACGCGACAGCGACCTCCCCTATTGGGTACTCGGACGCACACGCGGAGTGCCGGACCCCGACGATGTCCACCTGCTGCAATGCCTCGCCCAGTACTATCATCCGGAAGCACCGCAACCGGTGGTTGTGCCTGAAGAAACCCGATTGCATCTGCCTCTTGCCACAGGCAGCGAAGTTACCCTCGCCAACGGTGACATACTGACCACACAACTCCCCGCTTCAGCCGCCGCTACCTACATGCCACGGGAGAAACTCAGCGTCAGGCTGCTTGAAATTGACGGTCGCCAATGGGTGGCACAGCAGCTCGACGACTCCACATTTCACCTATCGCCACGCATGATCGACCCCGGTGACCGCTGAAAACTCCGACTGACCCGGCTGATTGCGTGCATTGTCGACATAGAGCCCGTTCCGCACTTAACAAATATTGGGGAACGGGCTCTTAAAGCTTTTTTATCTGAAAAAAAATTATTACCTTTGCATGCAATAAAAAAACCAGCATATCTATATGTCATCATTTATTGCAGACAGAGTAAAAATGGACGGACTCACCTTTGACGACGTCCTGCTCATTCCGGCTTACTCGGAAGTTCTCCCTTATCAGGTCAATCTCAAAACCAAGTTTTCACGCAACATCACCCTCAACGTGCCCATTGTATCAGCAGCGATGGACACCGTCACCGAGCAGCAGCTTGCCATAGCCATTGCCCGCGAAGGTGGCATAGGCGTGATTCATAAAAACATGCCCATCGAGGAACAGGCGCGGCAGGTGCATGCCGTGAAACGCGCCGAAAACGGCATGATCTATGACCCCGTTATCATCAAGCGCGGAAGCACCGTGGCTGACGCCCTTAACATGATGAAGGAGTATCACATAGGCGGCATTCCCGTGGTTGACGATGACATGAAACTGGTGGGTATTGTCACCAACCGTGACCTCCGCTTCGAGCATGACCTCACCAAACCCATCGACGAGGTCATGACCAAGGAGAACCTCATCACCACCACACAGTCCACCGATCTTGACGAAGCTGCCGAAATACTGCAGCGCCACAAAATTGAGAAACTGCCCGTGGTTGACAACGACGGCAAACTCATAGGTCTGGTAACATACAAAGATATCACCAAAGCCAAGGATAAACCCAACGCCTGCAAGGACCGTCTGGGTCGCCTGCGTGTGGCAGCCGGCGTAGGCGTCACCGCTGACTCCATGAAACGTGTCGACGCACTTGTTGATGCCGGTGTCGACGCCATTGTCATCGACACCGCCCACGGTCACTCGCGCGGTGTAATCGGCGTTCTGCGCGCCATCAAGGAGAAGTACCCCGACATTGATGTGGTCGTAGGCAACATAGCCACCGGCGATGCAGCACGCTATCTGGTGGAAAATGGCGCCGACGGCGTCAAAGTGGGCATCGGTCCCGGCTCCATCTGCACCACACGCATCATTGCCGGCGTAGGCGTTCCGCAGCTCAGTGCCGTCTATGACGTGGCAAAAGCACTCGAAGGCACCGGAGTGCCCCTGATTGCCGACGGTGGCATCCGCTACTCAGGCGACATTGTCAAGGCACTCGCCGCCGGAGCATACTCCGTGATGCTGGGCGGAATGTTGGCAGGTGTGGAAGAATCGCCCGGCGAAACCATCATCTTCAACGGCAGAAAATACAAATCCTATCGTGGCATGGGCTCGCTGGAAGCGATGGAAAAAGGCTCGAAAGACCGCTATTTCCAAGCCAACGAAACCGATGCAAAAAAACTGGTGCCGGAAGGAATCGCAGCCCGCGTTCCCTACAAAGGCTCGCTCTTTGAAGTTGTCTATCAGATGCTTGGCGGTCTCCGTGCAGGCATGGGCTACTGCGGTGCCCCCAACATCGACGCACTCCACAAGGCGCAGTTCACCCGCATCACCAACGCCGGTGTGGCAGAAAGCCACCCCCACGATGTGGCTATCACCTCCGAAGCCCCCAACTACTCACGCAGCTGACAACAACACACACAATATGAAAAAAGTGGCGCAGTTCCCTGTGCCACTTTTTTATATTATCCTGTATAAACTCTTACGCCTGCACCCCAATCAGAGTGGCTGACGAGGCGTCCTCGATGCGCACGCGCACGGTTTCGCCGATGGAGGCGTTGCCTCGGGGAAACACCACGCTTTTGTTTTGCGGCGTGCGTCCTACAAGCTGGTCATTGCTACGCTTTGCCACACCTTCGACAAGGACGTCGAACGTCTTGCCTATGTCGCGGCGGTTCGACTCAAGCGACAGTTGATTCTGGAGCGCAATCATTCGGTTCAGACGCTCAATCTTCACCTCCTCGGGCACATTGTCGCCCATGGTGCGGGCAGCCAACGTGCCCGGACGCTCGGAATATTTGAACATGAAGGCGTTGTCGAAGCCTACCACGCGCATCAGCGACAAGGTCTGTTCAAAATCCTCTTCACTCTCATTGTAAAACCCTGTGAACATGTCAGTTGTGATGGCACAGTCGGGCACCGCACGGCGAATTGCGGCTATGCGATCAAGATACCACTCGCGGGTGTATTTGCGGTTCATGTCGTGCAACACGCTGTTGCTGCCTGACTGCACCGGCAGGTGTACATGGTTGCACACATTGTCGTAACGCGCTATAACACTGATGATTTCATCGCTCATATCCTTGGGATGCGAGGTGGTGAACCTCACGCGCATATCCGGAGCTGCCTCTGCCACCATGGCAAGCAGGTCGGCGAACCGCACCTCATGACCGGTGGCAGGATCAGTGTAGCAATATGAATTCACGTTCTGACCCAACAGCGTCACCTCCTTGAAACCGCGCTCGCGCAGGTCGGCGAGTTCAGCCAGTATGCTCGCTGCTTCACGGCTGCGCTCGCGTCCGCGGGTGTAGGGTACTATGCAATATGAGCAGAAATTGTTGCATCCGCGCATGATGCTGATGAAACCGCTGACACGGTTGTTGCCCAACCGGCGCGGCAGCACGTCGCGATAAGTCTCTGTGGTGCTGAGTTCTACGTTTATGGCACGGTTGCCCGCTTCAGCCTCGGCAAACAGGTTGGGCAGGTCGAGGTAGGAGTCAGGACCTGCCACCACATCCACCCCCTTGTCCATCAGCGATTCGCGCACACGCTCAGCCATGCAGCCGATTACGCCTACAATGATGCGGCGGTTGCGGTTTTTGCGGCGCAGCGAAGCCAGATAGGAAAGGCGACTGAGTATTTTCTGCTCGGCATTGTCGCGTATGGAGCAGGTATTCAGCAAAATAGCGTCAGCCTCGGCAATATCCTCGGTTGGCTCGTAGCCGGCGACACCCATCACCGATGCCACCACCTCGGAGTCTGCAACGTTCATCTGACAACCGTAAGTCTCTATATACAAGCGGCGGATATCGCCGTCAATTTTCTCCATTTTTTATCAAATATTTAAAAACGCTTTGATAAACAAAGTTTATTTTATAATTTTGTGCAAAATTACGAAAACCATCTTTTTATCACAAGAAAAACCAATAGTAAATTAACTAATATGGCGCTTAATTTTATCACAGCCGAAGAGGCTGCTCAAATGATCAACCACAATGACACCTTCGGTCTGTCAGGCTTCACTGCCCCCGGAACGCCGAAAGCCATTCTGGAAGAAGTAGCTAAACGTGCCGAAAAGGAACATGAGGCAGGAAAAGAATTCAAGGTTAACGTTTTCACAGGTGCGTCGACAAACGACCACGTTGACGGCATCCTTGCTCGAACCAACACCATGGGGCGCCGCGCGCCATATCAGAACACCCCTGACCTGCGCAAACGCATCAACTCACACGACGCTCACTACAACGACCGTCACCTCTCGGAAATGGCACAGGAAACCCGCTACGGTTTCTACGGCGACATCGACTATGCCATCATTGAAGCTGCCGAAATCTCGCCCGACGGCGAAATCCTGCTCGGAACAGGTGTAGGCAACATCCCCACTTATGCAAAAAAAGCAAAGAAAATATTCATTGAGCTGAACGAAGCTCTGCCCAAGACCCTCTACGGCATGCACGACATCTACATGCCGGTGGATCCCCCCTACCGCCGCGAAATTCCCATCTACACACCCAGCGACCGCATCGGTACTCCTACCCTGAAAATCGACATGGACAAGGTTGTGGGCGTGGTGAAAACAAATTCGCTCGACGGCGTGAAACCGTTCACCGAACCTGACGCCGTTTCAAAACAGATCGGCTCAAACGTGGTGAACTTCCTTCTCAGCGAGTATCGCCGCGGTCGTCTGCCCAAAGAATTCCTCCCCCTGCAGTCAGGTGTGGGCAACGTTGCTAACGCCGTTCTCTATGACCTTGGCGAAAGCACCGAACTCCCCCAGTTCCGCATGTACACCGAAGTTATTCAGGATGCCGTGCTCGAACTGATGAAGAAAGGTAAATGCGTGTTCGCCAGCACATGCTCCATGACCTTCTCTGACCAGACCGAGAGCGAACTTTTCGGCAACCTCGACTTCTTCCACGACAAGATTCTGATGCGTCCTGCCGAAATCTCAAATAACCCCGAAGTAATCCGCCGACTTGGTGTCATTGCCATGAACACCGCCCTCGAGGCTGACATTTTCGGCGGCGTGAACTCCACTCACGTCCTCGGCACACGCATGATGAACGGCATCGGCGGCTCAGGTGACTTCACCCGCAACGCCTACATCTCAATCTTCTCTTGCCCCAGCGTCACCAAAGGCGGTCTGATCAGCAACATCGTTCCCATGGTGGCACATGCCGACCACTCAGAACACTCCGTTGACATCCTCGTGACTGACCAAGGTGTGGCTGACCTCCGTGGCAAAGACCCCGTTCAGCGCGCCGAAGAAATCATCACCAACTGCGCTCATCCCCTCTACAAAGAGCTGCTCTGGGATTACCTCAAACTCGGAAAGGGCGGTCAGACACCTCACTCACTGGCTGCAGCATTCGCCTTCCACACCACCTTCGCGGAACAAGGCGACATGCAGAAAACCGATTTCTCGAAATACTGCTGATAACAGCTGACATAAACAAAAAGGGCGGCATCCATCACTGCGGAGTGCCGCCTTTATTTTTGTCAGCCCACTATTGCCCGCGGAGCAAAAAATTACTATCTTTGTGAACAATATGATAACGGCGAAGGACATAAAGAAAAGTTTTGACCGGCTGGAGGTTCTGCGAGGCATCGACCTGACCATCAACCGCGGTGAGATAGTCTCCATCGTGGGACCCTCAGGCGCGGGTAAAACAACGCTGCTTCAGATTCTCGGCACCCTCGACCGCCCCACATCAGGGAAAGTACTGTTTGACAACACTGACGTTTTTCAACTGAAAAACAACGCATTGGCACGATTCCGCAACCACAACATCGGCTTCGTGTTCCAGTTCCATCAGCTGCTGCCTGAATTCACGCTTCTTGAAAATGTGGCAATGCCGGCGCTGATTGCAGGCACCCCCTCGAAAGAAAGTTTCGCGGAGGCACGACGCCTGATAAGCTATCTGGGTCTGGAAAAACGGTGTGACCACAAGCCGGGCGAACTGTCGGGGGGCGAGTGTCAGCGTGGTGCCGTGGCACGCGCACTCATCAACAAACCCCGCGTGATTCTCGCCGACGAACCCTCAGGCAGCCTCGACTCAGTCAACCGCCGCGAGCTTCACCGGCTTTTCTTCGACATCAGGCGCGACATGGGTGCTACGTTTGTCATAGTCACTCACGACGAGAACCTCGCCGCGGATACCGACCGAATAATACAAATAATTGACGGACAAGTTGTTAATTCATGAATAAGATAACGTCAGCCATACTGTTTTGCCTTTGTGCCCTGTTTGCCGGAAGCTGTTCCGACACACCCGTGTCGGAGTCAGCCACACTGCAGGATGTGGTGATGATAGAGCAGATGGGAGCCTCGTCGACCACTTTCGCCGTGGCATTGCCCGGTAATCCTGAAATAGCGCATCTCCGCACCAACAAGGTTCTCAACAGCGAAGAGGTCAAAGTGGGCGACTGCTGCATGATTCGCTACATTTCGCCTGCCGAGCCTTACAAATCAGCTGACATAGAGCTGCTTGGCTGCTATACAATCTCCGGCAACCTCACAGCCGGAATAGAGGCGACCGAGATGACGCCGCAGTACAGCGACACCCCCGTCTACCTGCTGAGCGCATGGAGTTTCTGCAACCGCATTATTCTGCGCATGCAGCTCCCCTACCCTGCCAACAACCGCAAACTGCTCTTGCAGCTCGACCCGACCACCATCGATGATGAAATTCCGACACTGCGTCTGATACAGCACATTCCGGGCAACACCGACAGCAGCTACATGGGCTCCTACACCGTAGCGTTCAGCCTTGATGAAATAAATGCTAAAAAGAGTTGGAAGGGTGTTAAAATACTACTCAACAATTCCAATCTTAAGAAAAATGTCGTAAATTTGACTTTATAATCAGAATATTAATCAACAAAAAATAATCATTATGGAACAGAAGAAAAACGAAATAAAAATTGAACTCACTCCGGAAATCGCCGGCGGACACTACGCTAACCTCGCCGTGCTGTCGCACACTGCAGGCGAATTTTTCCTTGATTTCATCGCCGTTGCGCCCAACATGCCGCAGGCACGCGTGCAGAGCCGCATCATCATGAACCCTGAAAACGCCAAAAACCTGCTTTTCGCACTCCGCGACAACATTGCCAAATATGAGCAGACTTTCGGCGAAATCACCCACAAAACACCCAAAAACGGCGGTACTCCCAACAACGGCAACGACATACCCAACCCCTTCATGGCTTAACAAGCCTAACATAACCACCTGAAACCCAACTATGGAAGGTATCAAACCAAACAGTTTCACCATCTACAATTCGCTGACCCGACTCAAAGAGTTTTTCAAACCGGTGCATCCGGGCTCAGTGGGGATGTATGTCTGCGGTCCGACGGTCTACGGCGACGGTCATCTGGGTCACGCACGCCCTGCCATCACGTTCGACGTGCTTTTCCGCTACCTCCGCCATCTGGGCTATAAAGTCCGCTATGTCCGCAACATAACCGACGTAGGTCATCTGGAACATGACGCCGACGATGGTGAGGACAAGATAGCAAAGAAGGCGCGCATCGAGCAGTTAGAGCCTATGGAAGTGGTGCAGTATTATCTCAACCGCTACCATGCCGCCATGGAGAAACTCAACGTGCTTCCACCCTCGATAGAGCCTCACGCCTCAGGTCACATAATCGAACAGATCGAGTACATAAAGAAGATCATCGATGCCGGATATGCCTACGTCAGCGAAGGCTCGGTGTATTTCGACGTGCCCAAATACAACGCCGACCACAACTACGGAATACTGTCGGGGCGCAACATCGACGAGCTTCTGAGCGAAACACGCCAGCTCGACGGACAGAGCGAAAAACGCCATCCTGCCGACTTCGCCCTATGGAAAAAAGCTGCTCCGGAGCATATCATGCACTGGCCCTCGCCGTGGAGCGAAGGTTTCCCCGGCTGGCATCTGGAGTGTTCCACCATGGGTGAGAAATATTTAGGCGAGCAATTCGACATCCACGGCGGTGGCATGGACCTCAAATTTCCCCACCACGAGTGTGAGATAGCGCAGTCAGTGGCACACAACGGTCACCCCACCGTCCACTACTGGATGCACAACAACATGATAACCATCAACGGACAGAAAATGGGCAAGGCGCTCGGCAACTTCATCACCCTCGACGAGTTCTTCACCGGCTCGCACCCGCTGTTGCAGAAGGCTTACTCACCCATGACCATCCGCTTCTTCATTCTTCAGGCACAGTATCGCGGCACTGTCGATTTCAGCAACGAAGCACTTCTGGCATCGGAAAAAGCGCTCAACCGCATGATGGAGGGCTACCGCCGTCTGCTGGAACTGAAACCCTCCGACACATCGACGATTTCAGCTGAAGTCGACGTGCTGCAGGGTAAATGCTACGAAGCTATGGACGATGACCTGAACACCCCCATAGTCATAGCCCATCTGTTCGAGGCTTGCCGACTCATCAACCTTGTCAACGACGGAAAAGCGACAGCCACCGCTGACGACATTGCCAAACTGAACGCGCTGTTTGACACCTTCCTGTTTGAAATCCTCGGCATACGTCCTGACATAATCGGCTCAAACTCAGCCGACAATCAGCTTAAACCGTTTGAACAGGCAATGGACCTGCTGCTCAGCCTACGCGCCGAAGCCAAAGCCAAGAAAGACTGGGGAACAAGCGACCTCATCCGCAACCGACTGACCGAAATAGGGTTCAACATCAAGGACACCAAGGACGGCTTCGAGTGGTCGCTCAAATAGCCCAGACACGATGGACGCGCTGGAGTTTGCAGTCCGCATAACTGACAATCTACCTTTCGAGCCTACCGGGCAGCAGATTCAACTAATCGCTGCCTTGGCTCGTTTTTGTGCGCCATCGACCCCATCAAACGCCGTTTTCATTCTCAACGGCTATGCCGGCACGGGCAAGACCTCGGTGATGGGCGCTCTGATACGCACCCTGCGCGAACTTAACATCACCTCCGTGCTGCTTGCTCCCACCGGGCGCGCTGCCAAGGTGTTCAGCTCTCTGGCACATCACAGCGCATTCACCATCCACCGGAAAATCTACCGTGCGCCCTCCGTCGCCGACGGCTCGTCAACGGTGGCTGCCGTAAACCATAACCCTCATAAATACACCCTCTTTGTCGTTGATGAAGCCTCGATGATTTCCGACGGCGACTCCGGCGGCAACGACATCCTTCGTGACCTCATCCACTATGTCTACACCGGCGAAGGCTGCAAGCTCATCCTTCTTGGCGACACCGCACAGCTACCGCCCGTGGGGTCGCAGTTCTCCCCTGCCATGGACCCGGCGACACTGAAAGACACAGGGCTTAAGGTGACGCGAGTCACCATGACCGAGACAGTCCGGCAGGCTCGCCAGTCAGGTATTCTCTACAACGCCACGCTGCTGCGGCGCATGATGCAGCTTGAGCCACTCCCCGTGCCGCAGCTGGTGTTGACACCGTTCAGCGACATCTGCGCCGTAGACCCTGCCGAACTCGACGAAATCATATCCTCGGCTTACGCCCGCGACGGGCTTCAGGACACCATACTGATAACGCGCTCTAACCGCCGCGCCACCGACTTCAATCTCGCCATCCGCTCCAAAATCCTTGAATATGAGGAGATTCTGTGTAAAGGCGACCTGTTGCTGATAGCCAAAAACAACTATTTCTGGAGCGCGAAGGTGAAGGAACTCGACTTCATTGCCAACGGCGATATTGCCGAAGTGGTGAAAATCTATGGCACCGAGGAGCTTGAAGGGATACGTTTTGCCGACGTCAGGCTGCGGTTTCCGGACCGCGACGTGGAACTCGACCTGAAAATAGTCCTTGACTCGCTGACCTCCGACACTCCCGGTCTGTCGCGCGAGAAAGTGGAAACACTGGGTCGCCGCGTCTACTATGACCCCGAAAGGTTCACTGAATACTCACCCAAGAGCGCCCGCATGAAAGCGCTCAAAGAGGACCCCTACTTCAATGCACTCCAAGTGAAATATGCCTACTGTGTCACCTGCCACAAGGCGCAGGGCGGACAGTGGCGCAACGTTTTCATCGACATGGGCTATATTCCTGCCGAAGCATACACCTCAAAGGAACTTTACCGCTGGCTCTACACATCGCTGACCCGTGCCACCCAAAAGGTCTACCTCATCAACCCTTCGATAGAAATAAAATAGGGAGGCTGCGCTATACAAACCATTTTGGTGGCTCCGTACTACTGCAACTCCTGACTGCGATATCCGCTTTTAATGGCGGATATCAGGATTAACCGCGAGTAGCTGACGAATAAATTCCTCCTGACGCACAGGCGAAATGATCAGCGGAATAGTGCTTTTGAGAATCTTTCGGTCAGTGAAAGTGATAGCCAGACGGTGCGTCAACGAAGTAGCGGGTGATGACAACACACTTTTCGTAGGTTTGATTTCCGCAATCTTGTCAATAGGATAAGATGTGGGCATAAAGAAAGTGTACACAATCAGCTCGTTGACGCTAATCCGGTAATAAATGCCGAGAAACGTCAACAGCGTGAACGCAAGCATCAAAATACATATAATAATAGGACCCACGCCGTCGCAACATAAGCAGGAACCTATGCTGCAAGCTGTCACAAGCCCGATGATGAACCATGTTGATCCATCCCAAATTGAATTGTATCTCATTCTGACAAAATCTTTAGAACGCAGAGTGTCACAATAACCCTAAAGACGCGGTGTGGAATAATAAGCCTAAAGAGGGTGCATCAAAATTTCTGTTTTGATGCACCCTCTCCGCTTATAGATTAAGGTTAGCTAAGTAAGATCAGAGCTGGGGACCGGCAGCTACGAGAGCCTTGCCGGCAGCATTGTTTTCAAATTTCTTGAAGTTCGCGATGAACATTTCAGCGAGTTTGTCTGCTTTCTTAGTCCATTCTGCGGGATCAGCGTAAGTGTCGCGGGGATCAAGGATTTTGGTATCCACACCGGGGAGTTCTGTGGGAACGGTGAAGTCGAACACAGGAATCTGTTTGGTGGGAGCGGTGAGGATGGCACCTGAAAGGATAGCGTCGATGATACCGCGGGTGTCACGGATAGAGATACGTTTGCCTGTACCGTTCCAGCCGGTGTTGACCAGATAAGCCTTGGCACCGCTCTTATCCATTTTCTTCACGAGTTCCTCAGCATATTTGGTGGGGTGCAGCGAAAGGAATGCTGCGCCGAAGCATGCAGAGAAAGTGGGGGTAGGTTCGGTGATGCCGCGTTCAGTACCTGCGAGCTTGCTGGTGAAACCTGACAGGAAGTAGTATTTTGTCTGGTCGGGAGTCAGGATAGAAACGGGGGGCAGCACGCCGAATGCGTCAGCAGACAGGAAGATAACGTTCTTTGCAGCGGGACCGTGGCTTCCGGGGGCGATTTTTTCGATGTGATCGATGGGGTAAGAAACGCGGGTGTTTTCAGTCACGCTCTTGTCAGCGAAGTCGATTTTGCCGTTAGCGTCAACTGTAACGTTCTCCAGAAGAGCGTCGCGACGGATAGCAGCGTAGATATCGGGTTCGCTTTCTTTATCGAGGTTGATAACCTTAGCGTAGCAACCGCCTTCGAAGTTGAAAACACCGTTGTCGTCCCAGCCGTGTTCGTCGTCACCGATGAGCAGACGTTTGGGGTCAGTTGAAAGGGTGGTTTTACCTGTGCCTGACAGACCGAAGAAAATGGCAGTGTTTTCGCCGTTGAGGTCAGTGTTGGCAGAGCAGTGCATTGAAGCCATGCCTTTGAGGGGGAGGTAGTAGTTCATGATAGAGAACATACCTTTCTTCATTTCACCGCCATACCAAGTGTTGATGATGAGCTGCATGCGTTCGGTGAGGTTGAA
>CAMWVE010000037.1 GCA_947177685.1 uncultured Porphyromonadaceae bacterium
ATTCGTTATAAACCAATCATTATCACATTTCTTGCTATGTTTGATATTATAACACACGCCACAATCAAATGGTTCAAAAAGTTTAATTTTTTTCAAAACAACCCCTCCATTGTTCAATCGTGTGCAATTGCACACTCAACGTCAATGAAAACATTTTACCTTAATTTCCTGAAATTTGGACGATTCAATTTGAATTACTATCTTTGCACTATCTAATTGTGTGCAATTGCACACTCAAAGTCAATAGATATGCTTATCAAACGCGACACTTACTTAAAAAAACTCATATCAGTTCAACACAACGGTATGATAAAAGTTATCACCGGTATTCGCCGATGCGGTAAATCTTTCCTGCTCTCAACCATCTATACCGACTGGTTGAAGGAGCACGGTGTAGATGCCGCGCACATCATCCACATTAATCTGGAGAATCGCAGAAATATCTCACTTCGCAATCCCGACAATCTTCTTGCATATATTGATTCGATGATTAAGGATGATGCTATGCATTACATAATGATAGATGAAATACAACATGTCCCTGAATTTGAAGATGTATTGAACAGCTATCTCGGAATGAGCAACGTTGATGTCTATGTGACGGGCAGCAATGCACGGTTCCTGTCAAAAGATGTAGTGACAACTTTCAGAGGTCGCGGTTTTCAGATTCGGGTAAATCCTCTTTCTTTCAGCGAATACCTTCCGGCATCAGGACTTGACAAAGAAGATGGGCTGATGGAATATATGTATTATGGGGGATTGCCTCAGGTCGTTTTTCTCAAAGAAAACGAAGAAAAAATCTATTTTCTCAAAGATCTCTTTGCTCAAACATACATCAGGGACATTGTAGAGCGTTATCGCATAAAGAATACCGAGATGCTTGACGAACTCCTTAATATACTTGCCTCCGGTATTGGCGCATTGACTAACCCCGGAAAGTTAGCCAACACTTTTGAAAGCATTCACCATGAGAAAATAAACCGAACCACACTCGCAAACTATTTGGAATATCTCAGAGACGCTTTTATTGTCGAACGTGCTGAAAGATATGACATAAAAGGTAAAAAGTATATTGACAGTCCCTACAAATATTATTTTACCGACATCGGTCTGCGAAACGCAAGACTGAATTTCCGGCAGATTGAACGTTCACACATCATGGAAAACCTTATCTACAATGAGTTGATATTCCGTGGTTTCACCGTTGACGTAGGTGTCGTGCCGGTTCAGACCATGACAGATGGTATGCGTAAGCGTTCACAATTAGAAGTAGATTTCGTATGCAACAAAGGTTACGACCGTTATTATATACAATCAGCATTGGAGATGCCCACTGAGGAAAAAATCCGTCAAGAGATGGCTTCCTTGCGCAACATTGATGACTCCTTCAAAAAAATTGTAGTTGTCGGTACACATCAACCGCTCTACCACAATCATGACGGTTTTACAATTATCAGCATCTATGATTTCCTTTTAAAGGATAACTCTCTCGAACTTTGATTTTTCCCGAATACTGAAAAAGCCCGTCTCCCCTTCGTCTCCCGCATCAGCCGCTCGCGGCTGGCTCTGACTTCATAACTCTGACTTATTACATCCTATCACATCGTAACTCATAACTCTGACTTATTACTTAAATACCCCCGCCATTAAACACGAAAAAGGCTGTCTCCCGACAGCCTGAAATTCGTTATAAACCAATCATTATCACATTTCTTGCTATGTTTGATATTATAACACGCACGGTTGACAAATGGTTCAAAAAAACTGTCACATTTTTTTGAGCACACAAAACAAATGCTCCTGCAACGCTGACTGTCAGCCGGTTGCAGGAGCAAAATTTATTTCAATATCTGATTATTTCTTGTTTTTAATCTTTTCAAGCTGACGTTCCAGCGCCTCGATGGCTAAGTCAACAGCTTCCTCGAATGAATCTGCGGTCTTGTCAGCCACAACCTCGGTTTCCTGCGGCTGGAACAGACGGATTATAGCCTGCTTGTTCATGGCAGTCTCAGGTTTAACTACCTTGAGAGTGACGTCAAACACCGTTATGTTCGGATAATGGCGTTCCAGACGCTGTGCTTTCTTGTTGATGTGGTCCGTTAATCGCTGAGCGATGTCAAAATGGATAGGTTGAATTCTTACTTCCATGGGAGCCTCCTTTTTACTTTTTTGCCCGTGGGTGGGCATGTTGATAATTTTGTTGTAATTCTCTGTAGGTTATATGTGTGTAAACCTGTGTCGTTGCCAATGATTCATGACCTAACAGATGTTGCACCGCACTGAGCGATGCTCCGTTGTTGAGCATGTCGGTGGCGAAGGAATGACGCATCACATGCGGACTCAGCCGGGTGGCATGCACACCCTCCTCAAGCATGGCTTTATGCACCACGTTATAGATGAGTTTGTCGTAGAGTGGTTCGCCTCCCTCACGAACGAAAAAGCGTTCGGTCCGGGATGTCCCCACGGTTCTGCGCCGTTCTTCAATATATTCCTTTATCGCCTCTGACAACTCTTTGCCGAAAGGTATCATTCTTTCTTTATTACGTTTGCCGAGCACTTTTAGTTCGCTGCGATTGAAATTTATATCCTCGTCACGCAGGTCGCGCAGTTCCGCACGACGCATCCCCGTGGAGTATAACATCAGCAGCATCAGCCGGTTGCGCACCTGTTCGAACCGTGTCCGCCCATCATGATTTTTTTCAAGCATCTGCTCCATCTCAGCCGGCGGCACGAACGATGGCAGCGGGCGTGTGGTTTTCGCCAGAGTCACCTCACCCGCGGGATTGGCAGTCATGCCTTGGCGGTTCGCAAGATATTTGTAGAACGCACGCAGCGACTGGGTCTTGCGACGGAGCGACCTTGCTCCGGTGCCACGGCGTGCCTGCTCGGCGAGCCACATCCTAACATCGGCTGTCGTAACGCTTTCGGGCTGCAGATTTTCCGGCGAGCCACCGGTGATCCACTCTGCCCAGTCGCGCAGATCCGTGCCGTATGCCCTGACAGTGTGCGCCGACAGGTTTAACTCATTTGTTAGATATGCCTTGAACTCTTCTATGAGCATGCGTCTGACTTTTCCCCAAATTTAACACTTTATTTCCAATAATCCAACTCTTCTTACATTTTCTTGTATTTTTTCAATCCCTGCATCCTACCTTTGCACCATTTTCAACATTTACATACTATGAACACACCGCACAAAAACCTCCGTTTTGACGCTGACACACACTGCTTCACACCCACAAAAAGCGTCCGCAAGTTTTCCGACAGCTCTCTCACTCCACTGCTCCGGCTACCCCACGGCAACATGCTGCTATGCCACAGCGGCACGCACCTCTACATCCTCGACACGGTCAGCGACACCGTGGTCATGACCTTCGACACCTCGGCACGGATTCTGGCAGCCGTACTCTGCCACGACACTCTCTGCACGGTTTTCCTCAGCACCGGGCAGATGTCGCTTCACTATTCCGGAACCTGTTGGACTGCCGAACCGCCCACGGAGTTTCCTGAGGCGCGAATCACCCGCATTGCCGCCACCTTTGCCGAGTCATCCGTAGCCTCGCGCAAACTATCCGGCACATATTCACTTACATCTCATTCGCTCAACGCCACTGACTCAGCAGCTTTTACAGCTGACCTGATCGAGGCATACACCTCGCTGCGAAACTCTGCCGATGCCGCCGGGATGTTCATTCAGCCTGTCATTGCACGGTGCCGCTACCTTGACACTGCCGGCAACACCATCTTCGTCACTCCGCCGGTTATGGTTACCTCACCCAATGGCTTCCAGTGCACGTCACCCGTGACCACACTGATTGAACCCTCCGACAATTCAAGAGGCGCAGTGACTCTCTCCGCCGATACCTTCAAACTGCAGGTAAACTTCCCGGCAACCAGCTGCTCTCGCGTGGTAAAGGTGATTGTTGAGGCTACACCGCAACTCGACATTGTCGATTTCAACGGCAAATCCGTAGCGGCTGTGATGCGTGGCGCCGACGGCGGGCTGACGGTCCGCGGATCTCTCCCCGTAGCACCATCCACCGCCGAGGGGAAACGCCGTCTGACCGATTCGCTGCTTGCCCACACCGGCTCGCTGTTCCGAACCGTGGCAGTGGTGAGCGCCCCCTTCAACGGCACGGCTCATTCCATCACCACAGGTCCTGACACTACCGGCGCCACCGACTTGAGAACTGCCGTGACATCGCTCCGCAAAACACTCTCCTCGGCTCCTTCATTCCGCAGTTCGGGCATACTTGCCGGCGAAAGCACCGTGCCCCACTCTGTCACATGCGGCTGTGTGGCAGCCAACGGCGACACACTGCTGATGGGCAACCTGACGATGTTGCCGTTCCGTGGTTATCGCCTCGACAGTTTCGGTGCATCCATCACCACCGACAGCTGGAAGGCAGCCATTGCGGTGGAGTTTGCCGGAAGTGAGGAGAAGGTGGTGCGATACTGCGAGGGCAGCGGCGGCGCGCCTGTCATGCTCTCTCCCGTCATCAGCTATCCGCGTGCCGATGCCGTCCGCATGACCATCTTCTTCCGCACAGCCGGCAAATGCTATCGCAGCGAGTTTCCTCTCACCCCCTCGCTTTGTGGCGACGCTGCTTTTTATGTCAGTCCTGACCTTAAGCCTATCGACCTCACGGCTGACGAAGCCGATTTCTTCATTGTGCCGGCTGAGATTCCGGTGGAGCATCTCTACAGCGGCATGATTGCAGCGGCTCCGGCTGCATCACCCTCGGTGCCTTATGCGTTCCGGCTCGTTTCATCGCTGCCTGTCACCGCCGTTACTCATGCGCTCGGCTCCTCCGCGGGGTGGGACTATGTCAGGTCGCGGTTCTACCTCTTTTCGCCGGAAGGGGCTTTCACCGTCATCACTGACAGTGCGTCAATCCGCGGGGTCAACAAAGTGGACTCACGGGGCGTAAGCAACTCTGAGAACATCATTCCGGTGACACGCAACGGCGTAGCTGTGCTGACTGACTCGGGCGACCTGCTTCTCTGGCGTGGCATCGCTCCCCGGCTCGCCGGCAGAAATCTCTGCGGTGCCATAGCCTTCGACGCCGTTCACAACGAGCTTTGGTTGTTCGGCGACACCCTGAATCTGTCGGGCGATGCTTCGGCTGAACTTCCGTTCGCTGCCGGAGTGGCAGTTGAGCGCACCTTTCCTCACACTCCGCTGCATCTTTTCCACACCCCCGGCGGCACTATTATTATATCTGTCGACGGGCTCTATCTGCTTGGCGATGAAAGCTGCGATGTGGAGCAGGTCGACGTCCGCTTTTTCCGTTCTTTCCCCATTCAGGCACCCGTCAAAGGTGTGTCTGTCAGGCAACGCGCCCGTGGCAAGCGACTGCGCGGAGCAAAGTTGCTGATGCAGTCGCCCGGACCGCTCTCGCTGACCGTCAGCATCCGTGGCGACCGCGGAGCCGGACACCTCTTTTCGCCGGAGTGTTATCGCTTCCTGCTCGAAGGATCTGTCAACGCGCCCTTGCTATTCCACACCCCGGCGCCACATTTCCACCGCGTCTATCTTACTGCCGAAGGCTCCGTGCCCTCGGGTAGCTCTTTCACTGACTTTGAAATAATAACCGAACCTTATGGAAATTTCTGAAATTATTGCCGAAAACCGTCGGCGAAACAAGGCACTCGACATCCCTTATGACCCGGAGACGGGGATTGGCGCCGTCGGTACCCGTGTCGCTGACAGCCGTCATCCTCACTCGGTCGTCCCTGCCGGAACTATGCTGCCTGTGGAGATGCTCGCCGACGCTGAATATAAGCTCATACGCACTCCTCTCGACTACCGGTTGCTCCGGTTCCGCTACGATTTTGAGTTCTGGGCTGTCACCTGTGCCAGAATAAAGGACAAGAGCACCGGGAGGCTAATCCCCTTCCGCCTCAACGCTCCGCAGCGAAAGCTGCTCGCACTCATGGAGCGGCAGCGACGGGCAGGCGAGCCGGTGAGAATTATACTGCTGAAAGCGCGTCAGTGGGGCGGTTCCACTCTGGTGCAGATCTACATGGCGTGGATTCAGACCGTACTGACCCGCAACTGCCACTCGCTGATTTGCGCCCACGTCAAGGACACCGCCGCTGCCATTCGCGGCATTTACTCGCGGCTGCTCGACAACTACCCGCGTGAACTGTGGCAGGGCGACAAACCTCCCGCCTTCCACCCCTACGAACACTCGCAGAACATCCGCGAAATTGAGGGCAGAGGGTGTTGCGTCACCATCGGCACCAGCGAGCGTCCCGAGGCAGTGCGCGGCAACGACTTCGCTCTCGCTCACCTGTCGGAAGTGGCGTTCTGGAGCAATACCCCCACGGCTACTCCGGAACAGTTCATCCGAGCTATCTGCGGCTCGGTCAACTCAGCCGCCGGTACGCTTATCGTTCTTGAAAGCACCGCTAACGGCATGGGCAACTATTTCCACCGCGAATGGCTGCGAGCCGCCGACGGCAAAAGCGACAAGCTCCCTCTGTTTGTGGCATGGCATGAAATTGAAATCTACCGGAAGCCTGTCGACAACCCCGCGGCGCTCATCAAATCAATGGACGGCTATGAGCGCGCCTTGTGGCAGAAGGGGCTGACGCTGGAAATGATAAACTGGTATCACTCCAAGCGACGCGAATATTCATCAGATGCGCAGATGCACGCCGAATATCCCACTGACCCCGTCGAGGCGTTCGCCTCAACCGGACATGCCATCTTCTCGCTTGAAAAACTTGAGAAACTGCGTCACGACGTCGTCGCACCCATGCTCCGGGGCGAACTGTCGGGCAACGCGCTGGTCGGCGAGCAATCGCTGTCGGGGCTGCATTTCACCGAGGATTCACTGGGTAAACTCGAGGTGTGGGAACTGCCGGAGAACAGAACCGTCATGACTGACCGCTATGTGGTCGCGGTTGACATCGGAGGTCGGTCACACTCCGCCGACTACTCCGTCATTGCGGTTTTCGATCGTGCCCCGCTGCTGCAGGGCGGCAGAATCAAGGTGGTGGCACAGTGGCGCGGACATGCCGATCACGACATCATCGCTTGGCGAAGCGCTGCAATAGCCCGTTGGTACTCTAACGCTCTGCTGGTCATTGAAAGCAACACCTTGGAGTGCGACAACGTGGGTGGCGACCCGGCGCTCTGTGTGCTGAACGAAATACATCGCCACTACCCCAACCTCTATTTCCGACGCGACGAGGAAACAGGATCCACGCGCGTGGGCTTCCACACCAATCGAGCCACCAAAACCATGGTTGTAAACAAACTTCTCGCCTATGTCCGCGACGGATTGTACACCGAACGTTCCGCCGCTGCCATTGACGAGATGGCTGTGTTCGAGGACCGCGGCACTTCGTTCGGTGCCGTCGAGGGCAATCACGACGACATTGTCATGACACGCGCCATCGGACTGTTTGTCGCCGACTCTCTTGAACTGATTCCCCGGTCTGACTTGGAAAGCCTATGCTTCGGATGAGTCGTCGCTATGCCCGGCAACCTCCTCTTTCTTAGTCGTCGGACTCTCCTTGCGGGGTGAGAGCTTGGGCTTGCGCACTGCGGCTATACCCAGCTGTATAAGGAAATTGACACCGAACATTATCAATCCTATGCCTGAAATCAGCAACAACTTCGATGTGTTGTAGCGCAGCGAATCCGAGAATATCATCGTCACCCCGGCTATCAGCAGTATCACCGGAATAATATAGGTCCAGCCGGGGAAACGCACCTCTTTGTAGCCCCACGTCAGAGCTATAATCTGAACAAGTCCGCAAATGATAAGCACGCCGGAGAAGATGTAGGTCAGCACACCCATGAACCATTCCGGCGATATCAGCATCGCAACTGCCAGTCCTATTCCGGCAACGCCGGTGACCCACTGGATTACTCGCATCACCACCCCTTTGGTGCGCGAGGCGCTCACTATGGTGATGGCGCCACATATAATAAATAATACACCTATCACCATTATTATGGTGTCGGCTACCGCGGTGCGTGAATTCATCATGCACAGAAGCACACCCGCACCTGCCATGATCAATGCTGTCAGATAACTGCCTAATGTTTTCATATCTTTTATAAATTTGTTTTATAAAATTAACGCACCTGCTTGAATTTTGTTCTGACCTGTCGATGTTTGGAAATGAAAAAGGTGTTCCAACCATGCGTTGAAACACCTTTTCATATTTTTTACCTGTTACTGATTATTCAGCAGCGGGAGTGTTGTATTTTTCGTCGAACTGTGCCTGTGACATCATCAGAAGCTGAATGAAGTTCACGAGTGTACCGATACCGCAGAGACCGTAAGTAAGAAGATACAGGATACCCATACCGGTTTTGCGAAGATAGAACTGGTGAATACCTAAACCACCCAAGAAGAAGCAAAGCAGAATTGCTGTAGTTTTTGATTTCATTGTTTTTTGTCAGGGGAGATTAGTTAAAAATTATAGTGCGCAACCTCCATAAACGCCTATAATCTGATTGATAATTGGTTAAAAATTTCTATGTCGCAAATTTAATATTTTTTATTTATTTCTGCACAACTTTTTTTCACATTTTTTATCATCGATGGCATTTTTTTCTTTTCCCGCAATTCCCTCTTCTTATTCACCTGTTAAAAAACTTTCCACTTGGGGTTTGGGCGATTCAAAAAAATGAATTAACTTTGCGCAAAGCTTTCGCCCCGGTAGTTCAACGGATAGAATAGAGGTTTCCTAAACCTTTGATAGCAGTTCGATTCTGCTCCGGGGTACAAACGGATACACCGCATTTTCTTTCCCGAGCGAACCGATTGATGAAACCCGTTTTTTCAAATATGTCATGGATTGTGGCGGTGATTCTGTCGCTGCTAACTGCCGCATGTGCCAGCATGGGGCGTCCTGAAGGCGGTCCGCTCGACCAGACTCCTCCGGTCTACCTCCGCTCCAACCCCGCACCCGGCGAAGTTCGTTTCAACAAAAACCGCATCGAGATTTATTTCGACGAGAATGTGCAGCTTGACAATCCGCAGACCAAAGTGGTGGTATCGCCCGCCCAGCGCCTCAACCCCCAGATAATCGCCGGAGGCAAGCGCGTGACCGTCGAATTGCGTGATTCCCTGATTCCCAACACCACCTACACCATTGACTTCGGCGACGCCATCGCTGATCTCAACGAAAAAAATCCTCTTGACGGTTTCGCCCTCGACTTCGCCACAGGCGACTCCATCGACTCGCTCCGTGTATCAGGAATGATTTTTCAGGCTCGTAACCTCGAACCCGCCCAGCAGATGCTCGTGGGCGTTTACTCAAACCTCGCCGACTCTGCAATCTCAACCCTCAAGCTCGAACGTATTGCCCGCACTAATCAACTCGGGCAGTTCACAATCCGAGGCATGAAACCGGGGCAATACCGCATCTTCGCCATAAACGACCTTAACCACGACTATAAATGGGACCGTAGCGAGGACGTGGCTTTCTATGATTTCATCATCGAGCCTTCGGCTGAAAACATAGTGGTCACCGACACTCTGCTCGCCTCGGACGGAACTGACTCCATAACCACCCGTCCCGGCGTACGCTATCTCCCCAACGACATCCTCCTTTCGTGGTTCAACGAAAACTACACCCCCCAGTATCTCGGCGACTACAAGCGCACCGACTACACCCGCATTGCGCTCAACTTCGCCGCCCCCGCTGACACTCTCCCCATCCTAACCATCATCAACGGCAAAAACGCCGGCAAGCGCATCGACCACACCAACTCCATCCTCAGCACCTCCCTGAAACTGGACTCACTCGATTTCTGGATCACCGACCCCGACATCTACACTCAGGACTCGATGCTGATTGAAACCCGATACAAACGCACCGACTCGCTCGACAACCTCACATGGCGCACCGACACACTCCGCTTCAATTATCTGCGCCGGACCAAGAAAAAGGAAAAGAAAAAGAACGACGACGACACCATTCAGCCCGCGCTCCTGCTCGATTTCAAACTGCTCAACGCTTCTCCGCAGGACCTCAACAAAGGACTCCGGTTCCAAGTGTCGCAGCCTCTGGATTCAATTGACCCCGCAGGTATTCATCTCGAAATCAAGCAGGACACCCTTTGGGTGCCGGTCAAGTCGCCGGTACTCCGTCAGGACACGCTCTATTCACCGCTCCGCTACAAAGCTGACTACCTGTGGCAGCCCGGTGCCCGATACCGTCTCACAGTCGATTCGCTCGCCGTCAAAGGAATCTACGGCTACCACAACGCATCTCTCCAAAAGGAATTCGATGTCAAAACCTATGAGGATTACTCAACCCTGACGTTCAACATCGCCGACTCCACCGGAACCGTCGTCGTGGAACTCCTCGGCTCCAACGACAATCCCCTGATGACTCTCCCCGTGGTCAACGGCAGCGTCACGTTTGATTTCCTCAATCCCGGATCATATTATGCCCGAGCTTTCTACGACACCAACCGTAACGGCGAATGGGACACCGGAAACATAGCCGAAAAACGCCAGCCTGAGGAAATTTTCTACTATCCCAAGCGCATAGAACTCAAAAAGAACTGGGACATCGAACAGTCGTGGAATCCTGTCGAACTCCCCATCGACCTGCAGAAACCTTACGAACTGCTCAAGAACCGCCCGAAAAACAACTCGAACAAACCTCCCGAAGAGGAGAACAACGAAGAAGAGGATGAATGGGGCTCAGGCTACGTTCCCGGCTCGCAGTATAACAACAACCACAATAACAACTACAACCGCAACACTAAAGGCAGCGCCCGGAACTCCGCTCTCAGCCGTTGACAGTGCGCCTCACACATATATATAATATGGAGTCACCAATTCAACATACCATCGATCAGCCGCAGCAGTGGAACCTCTGCCTCAGAATCGGTCCGGACAGTTTTGACGCTCTGCTTTTCAATCCCAACTCCGACCTGCCCATGCGAGGGTTCAGCCGACAGCTGCCGCCGCAGTCCGAACTTCTGCCTGCTCTTGAAACGTTTGTCTACGACAATCCGCTGCTCCTCAACGACTTCGGTTCCGTGACCATACTGCTCGACACGCCACGCTTCACACTGGCGCCCATCGGTGCGATCTCTCCGGAAATATGCTCCGGCATACTCAGCGAATCTCTCCCTGACGAAGAAACAACTCCCACCGGCGACACCTTTTTCGACACCCTCTCCAATCCGCCGCTCAACATCATCTTCCAGCCTGAGGAAAAACTGCTCACATTCCTGCGACGCACATTCCATAACCCAAAGATAACCCACGCACTGCGTCCGCTGCTCACCTATTTCGCTTCACGACGCAAGGCAGGCAACCATGCACGCACCTTCGTGCAGATACGTCAAACATCGCTTGACGTCATCATCTTCCGCGAGAACAATCTGGCACTCTGCAACCGTTTCATCTACAGCAACATCAGCGATGCCGTCTACTACATCCTCGCCTCACGTCAGGCAATCACTGACCTTGACCCTGACAATGATGAGATATACATCTGCGGCGACCGCGACCGCAGGCTCGAACTGACTCCCCGGCTGGCTGAGTTCATCAAAAACATTCTCCCCGTGATATTCCCGCCCGCACTGTTCCGGAAAGCACGGAAAATAATGCAGATGCCGTTTGACCTCTTAATAATGCCATTATGCGAATAATCCGAGGAAAATACGGGCGCCGCAGATTTGACGTCCCCACAAACATAACCGCACGTCCCACAACCGATTTCGCCCGCGAAAACATCTTCAACGTGCTTGAAAACCGTGTCGACTTCGAAGCCGGTCCGGTCGCTCTCGACCTCTTTGCCGGCACAGGAGCCATTTCGTTTGAATTTCTCTCGCGCGGATGCTCATCGGTCACAGCCGTCGAAAAAGCCGCAACACAATATTCCTTCATCAAGAAGGTAGCCAAGGAGCTTGGCGACACAAACCTCACGGTCATCAAAGGCGATGCCCTGCGGTTTGCCGCCACCTCCACCCGCAAGTTCGACATCATCTTCGCCGATCCCCCCTACGATCTGCCTGACTTCGGCAAGATTCCGGAAATCATCCTCGGCTCATCGATGCTGACCCCTGACACCATCATAATCATAGAGCACTCACGCAACTATGATTTCTCGCATCTGCCCCACTTCAGCGGACACCGCGTCTACGGCTCGGTCAATTTCTCAATCTTTGACATGAGCGAGTGATGGAGAAATTTCTCCAATATGCGTGGCAACACAAGCTATTTCCTGCCGAAGGACTGAAAGATACGGCAGGAAACCCGTTGCGTGTTCTCTCGCCCGGATGGATTAACCGCGATGCCGGTCCCGACTTCTTCAACGCAAAAATCATCATTGGCAGTCAGGAGTGGGTCGGTAACGTTGAAATGCACATAAACGCCTCTGACTGGTATCGCCACGAACACCATCGCAATCCTGCCTACGACTCCGTGATTCTTCACGTCGTCGAGCATGCTGACCGTGAAGTCACTCGCCCCGACGGCGCCAAAATACCGCAGCTTGAACTGGCGGTCACACACCAGATGGAGCAGTTCCAGCGTGAACTGGAGCAAACCGGCGCCACCGAACTCCCCTGCCTGAACACAATCTCCACCCTCCCCCGCATCTATCTGACTGACTGGATCACCGCCCTCGGCTACGAACGGATCTATGCCAAGACTGACCGGCTTGAAACTCTCCTCGACGCCACTGGAAGCAACTGGGAGGAAGCCTGTTACATCACGCTTGCCCGCGCCCTCGGTTTCGGCAAGAACTCCGAGCAGTTCCAGCGGCTCGCACGTTCTCTGCCGCTCGCCTTCCTCCGCAAACACCGCGACTCACTCACCGCCCTTGAAGCCATGCTTATGGGGCAGGCAGGGTTACTCACCGAAATTCCGGCTGACAACCCCTATGCCGTCATGCTTCAGCGCGAATACCTCTTCTATGCACGCAAATTCTCACTTGATCCACCCGATATTCAGTGGCAGACCGGACGCATGCGCCCCCACAACCTCCCTCACCGACGGCTCGCCCTGCTTGCAGCCATCATCCACAGCCACACAAACATTTTCAGCCGGATAATCAATGCAGCCGACCTGTCAGGCTACCGCGAAATATTTCAGGTGACGCTCTCACCCTTCTGGTCCTCCAACTTCAGCTTCAACACCTCGAATCCCCCCGTTGACAAGCCCTCATCCTCACTCACTGACAGCTCCATCAACTCCCTTATTATCAACGCCGTAGTCCCCATTCTCCACAGCTACGGCACCCTCTACAACAACCCCCTGCTGCGTGAGCGAGCCATAGAACTCCTTGAAGCAATTCCACCCGAACGCAACGCCCCCGTCAACCTCCTCCGCACTGCCGGGCTCCCTTGCACCAACGCCTTCGAGTCACAGGCTGCCATCCAGCTTCGCCGCGAATACTGCGAAACCCGCAAATGCCTCCGTTGCCGCATCGGACTCCGAAAATTTCGCCAATCCCTCTAATCCTACAAACCATTGATTATCTGCCACTTGGCAGCCACTACAAAAATTTCTGCAAAAAAACTTCACATTCTGTGAACCATTTTCCTTCCGCCGTTGTTTTACTATCGAACAAAGCAAGAAATGTGATAATGATTGGTTTATAACGAAATTGAGGCTGTCGTGAGACAGCCTTTTTTCGTTCTCCCCCTCCCATTAGTCACATCAGTCCCATTGGACTAATCAACTAACAACTACCGACTAAAAACTACCACCTTTCGTCCCCTGCCCCAGCCGCTTGCGGCTGCAAATTACCTCTCCGGCTCCTGCCTGAGGTGCGGTCATCGCTCCCTTCTTCCCATTAGTCCTATTAGTCTTATTAGTCCCATTGAACTAAAAACTAAAAACCACCTCCTACCTCTAACTTCATAACTCTAACCTATTCTCTCCCCTCTTCTTAATCTTTTTTAATTTTTTGAATTACAGTAATATCACGATTTTTTACTACTTTTGCATTTTAATCCAGAACTATATAGACCAATGCTTAAGCATCTTATTATCACACTATCATATTTATTATTATTTCTCCCCACATTTGCCGCCGTCATACAATGTAAGCCGGGGCAACTGTCGCAAATCATCGGCAATCAGACCGACGCCACCTCACTGACAGTCAACGGCGCCATGGACGTGACCGACTTTGACTTCATAGCAGAGTCAATGCCCAAGCTTACCAAACTCGTAATAAACGCCGACATTGTCGAATACAAAGGGGAACCCACCCGCAGCGGCTCAGGATACGCACAGCCCCGCACACTCCCAGCCTACGCCCTTTTCGGCACACCCATCACCGATCTCACCCTCGCCGGATCCACATCTGCCATCGGCGAAGCTGCACTTGCCGGCTCACGGCTCACCCGACTCACCCTCGGCAACAAAATCACCGCCGTACCTGACTACCTTGCCAAAGATGTCACCACCCTGCGCGATGTAGAGCTTGCACCATCCATAACCTCCATCGGTACAGGGGCTTTCGAAGGCTGCACCGCGCTGACCCAAGTCTACGCACCCGGCGTTGCCACCATCGGCGATGCCGCCTTCAAAGGATGCACCTCGCTCACCGACTTCGAATTCAGCGAAAGCGTGACATCCATCGGTGACTACGCCTTCGCATCCACCGGACTCAACACCGTCGACCTCACGTTGGCTTCCGGACTCAAAAGCCTCGGCACCGGATCGTTCGCAGAGTGTAAAGCATTGACAGTCATCTCTTTCCCCGAAAGTCTTACCGTACTCCCCGAGTCACTGCTTTTCGGAGCATCCGAACTTCAGGAGCTCTATCTCCCCACCACCCTCACCGAAATCGGCACATCCTCTCTGGCAGGACTCTCATCAATCAACCCCCGGAATGCCGAAGAAATTTTTGGCGACACCGAAGTATCAACCATCGGCGACTACGGTATAGCCAACTGGAGCAATACCGACATAATTACCCTACCCTCCTTCCTCACCTACATGGGTGACCATGCCATGCAGAACTGGACATCCATGACCGGACTGAACATCCCCAAGGAACTCACCGATGTGCCCGCGCTTGGCGACGACGTATGGGCTGGAGTAAATCAGAAAAACGTAACCCTCAAGATACAGACCGAACCGGTTGCCAATCGCTTCTCCGAAGCTCCCCAATGGAAAGACTTCACCATCGCCTTCGTCACCTCCGACGCTATTTTGGGCGACGACCTTCTCCCCAACCAATTCCTCTCCGTCACTTTCGAGGAGCACACCATGAACATGGAGTGTCATGAGAGAATGGCAACCGTGGCGCTTTATGACATAGCCGGTCACACGCTGACCGCTCTCACCCCCCGCGCCAACACCGCCTCCATTGACATCACACCGTGGCGCAGCACCCCCTTCGTGCTGATGATACAGACTGAATCAAACAAAATCATATCAAAGAAAATAATCCGTAAGTAACTCATCTATGAAGAGATACAACTTAATCAACAACTCGCTCGGCTGGCTTTGCTTCATCATTGCCGCAGTGACCTACATGCTGACACTGGAGCCGACAGCAAGTTTCTGGGACTGTCCGGAGTTCATTTCTCAAGGTTTCAAACTGGAAGTAGGGCACCCGCCGGGCAACCCCATCTTCATGCTTGCGGCTCGTTTCTTTGTCAACTTCACCGGGGGTGACATCACCAAGGTGGCTCTCGCTGTCAACGCCATGTCCGGACTGCTCAGCGCTGCCACCATACTGCTCCTGTTCTGGACCGTCACACACCTTGCCAAGCGACTGCTGGTGAAGGACGGTAACACCGAAATCTCACTCCCCACCACCATTGTCATCATGGCTGCGGGCATCTGCGGCGCACTTGCCTACACTTGGAGCGACACCTTCTGGTTCTCAGCCGTCGAAGGCGAAGTCTACGCATTCTCCTCCTTCTGTACCGCGCTGGTGTTCTGGCTGATTCTCAAATGGGAGAACCGAGCCGACCAGCCCCACAGCGACCGCTACCTCATTCTCATCGCCTACGTCATCGGCATCTCCATTGCGGTCCACCTGCTCAACCTCCTCTGTATCCCTGCCATTGTGCTGGTCATCTACTATCGCAAGTGGAAAACCGTCAACGTCAAAGGCTCGCTCATCTCGCTGCTCATTTCATTTGTCATCGTAGCACTGATTCTGTTCGGTCTGGTACCCGGATTCATCGAGATTGCACAATATTTCGAGCTCCTCTTTGTCAACGTATTCCACTGCTCCTACAACACCGGCACATTAATCTACGCCATTCTTTTCGTAGCCTCAGCAATCTGGAGCATCTACGAACTCTACACTGACCGCCGACCCGTTGCCATCCGCATATCATTCCTGCTGATGACACTGATGTCAGGCATCCTCTTCATCGGCGATAGCCTTCTGATTCCCTTCGTGCTCTTCGTTGCACTGAGTGCCTATCTCTTCTCAGCGCGCAAGCTGCCCGTACGTTTGCTCGCCATAGCTTCACTCTCCATAACGGTAATATTTGCCGGCTATTCAAGCTACGCCCTCCTGCTTATACGCTCCGGTGCCAACCCTCCCATGAATCAGAACGCACCTGACAACGTATTCTCGCTCGCTTCTTACCTCAGCCGCGAACAGTATGGCGACACCCCCCTGCTCGTTGGTCAGCAGTTCACCTCCACACCCATCTACATCTACTACAGCGACGACAGCATTCGCGCCGAAATGAAAACCGGCAAAAAAATCTACAATAAAGTGGTCAAGACTGACTCCACCCAGCGCGACCAGTATGTAGTGACCGGCACCAAGGACTCCTACGAGTGGACACCCGTCACACTCTTCCCCCGCATGTATTCGCGCAAACACGGACAGCAGTATCTCGAGTGGGCAGGCGCCACAGCTGACGAAATGAAGGAAGTAACCGTAGAACCCTACGTCGACAAGGATGGCGAAGTGCTCGTCAACCCCTACACCGGCGCTCCCATTTCCACCACCCTGCGGACGCCCACCTTCGCGCAAAATCTGCGCTACTTCATCAATTACCAGCTCAACCACATGTATTTCCGATACTTCCTCTGGAACTTCGCCGGACGACAGAACGACCTTCAGGGCAACGGCGAGCTGAACCGTGGAAACTGGATTACAGGCATTGCGCCGCTCGACAACCTCCGTCTGGGCGACCAATCGCTCCTACCCTACGAACAGGGCGAAGGCAACGCCGGACACAACGTGTTCTACATGCTCCCGCTGCTGCTCGGTCTGATTGGTCTGCTCTGGCAGGCATTCCACTCCAAGCGCGGCATCGAGCAGTTCTGGGTAGTGTTCTTCCTCTTCTTCATGACCGGCATAGCAATCGTGCTCTACCTCAATCAGCCGCCGGCACAGCCCCGTGAGCGTGACTACGCCTTCGCAGGCTCCTTCTACGCCTACGCCATCTGGATCGGGCTTGGTGTGGCTGCCATTGCAAACATCATTGCAAGCTTCATGAAAAAGAACAAAAATGGCGAGAAGATTGCCGCAGCCGTAGCTGTGGTGGTCGGTCTGGCAATACCCCTGCAGATGGTTTCCCAGACTTGGGATGACCACGACCGCTCTGGTAGATATGCAGCCCGCGATTTCGGCATGAACTACCTCTCGTCACTCGACCCCAACGCCATAATATTCACCAACGGCGACAACGACACATTCCCCCTGTGGTACGCTCAGGAAGTGGAGGACTACCGCACCGACGTCCGCGTCGTTAACCTCTCCTACCTCACCACCGACTGGTATGCCAACCAGATGAAGCTCCCCACATATCACGCCGACGGAATCGAGATGCTTGCCGAGCCCACAGCCTACGGTCATGACCGCCTCCAGTTCAACTACATTGACCCCGAGGACAAATCGAACAACGTCCCCGTGGAAGCCCTCGCCTCACTGGAAGCGCTCTACTCCTCAGCTCCCAAATCACCTGCCCAGCAGGCTACTTGGCAGTATGCCAACATGTATATCCCCATCGATGCCGAGGCTGCCGTCAAAGCTGGAATCATCAGCGAAGATGACTCCATTTTTGTCGTGAACCACATCCCCGTGGACCTCTCCAAAAACCCCTATACCGCTCAGGACCGCGGAGCATCGCTCAGCGCGGTTCTCTCGCTCGACATGCTCGCTACAAGCGTCAAGAACGGATGGAACCGACCCGTCTACATGGCAATGACCGTGCCTGACGACTACTATCTCGGTCTGACACCCTACATGCGAAACACCGGTCTGGCTTACCAGATTGTGCCCATCCACAACCCCTACGGCGACGAGCCTGCGGTCGACACGGAGAAAATGTACCGGAACATCACCGAGAAATTCCGCTGGGGCGGACTCCCCGAAGCTGCCGCTGACGGCAAACCGCTCTACCTCGATGAAACAATACGCAAGATGGTCACCACCCACCGCTCTGCCATGCTCGACCTCGCCGTGCAGCTCTACAACGAAGCTGTAGAAGCCAAATATATCGGGGATACCGATGAAATTAACACCGAAACAATCGGCATCGCCAACGACAAGTTTGCCAAAGCTGCCGAAATCCTCGACCTGATGATGGAGAAACTCCCCGTGAAGTATGCTCCGCTCGGTGTGCAGATTGGCGAACAGATCGGTAACCTCTACCTTGTGGTAGGTCGTGAAACCAACGACGAAGCCATGACGCGCAAAGGTCTCGACATCCTCCACGACGAAATCCTCCGGTATGCCGCACTGACACGCTATGTACAGTATCAGTCGCGCCGAGGCAACGCCGCGATGCTGTCACGCATCGACCGCTACGCACCCACATATCTGACCAACCTCATTCAGACCTACTACTCAGGTGGCGGCGACATCGACGCCCTTGAGAAAGAACTGATTCTCTCAGGGTTGGACCTCAACCTGATGGGCTAACCTCCATCTCCACCGACAATGCTTATTGAACAACCCCCGCTGCTCTATCGCCTCCTCTTCCCGGAGGCGATATGGCGCATACCCGGTCGCCGGAAAAAACGCGCCTATCTCACTTTCGACGATGGTCCCATCCCGGAGTGTACACCCCTGATTCTCGACATTCTCGACCGCTACGGCGTCAAAGCCACCTTCTTCATGGTCGGTGACAACGTCCGCAAGCACCCCGCGCTGTTCGATGAAATCAAAAGCCGCGGACACTCCTACGGCAACCACACCATGCACCACATCAAGGGGATGAAAGTCACTTGGCGCACCTATCTGCGCGACATCCGCGTGGCAGAGAAGCTCATCGACAGCCATCTGTTCCGCCCTCCCCACGGAATCATGCGCTGGAAACAGGCGCGTTCAGTCAAGCAGAGCTTCAACATTGTGATGTATGACGTCATCACGCGTGACTACGACCCGGCGCTCCCCTCGTCGCTCATACTGAAAAACGTGAGGCGTTACACCCGCAACGGCTCCATCATTGTATTTCACGACTCGCTCAAATCCGTCAGCCACATCACCGAAGCGCTCCCCGCAGCCATCGAATGGTTGCTCAACAACGACTATGAGCTGCTTCCACTTCCCATGCACTGATATGGACGCCCGATCCCTTAAGCAGCAGCTTGCACAGCGAGCCCGTGAAACCGGATTCTCAGCCTTCGGCGTAGCCCGTTCAGCCCCCGTCGATGAATCATGGCAGCGCAGCTACCGTCAGTGGCTCGACAGCGGCTGTGGAGCCGAAATGCACTATCTTAGCAACCATCCGCAGCTCCGCTCCCACCCTGCCGAACTGCTACCGGGTGCACAATCAGTCATTTCACTGGCGCTGAACTACTTCCACACCGAGCAGCAGCAAGCCGATGCCATCATTGCCATGTATGCCCACGGCGACGACTACCACGAAGTTGCCCGGCTGATGATGCGCCCCTTGATAGAAATTCTTGAATCACACGGTTTTGAGGCTCGTGCATGTGTCGACACCGCACCCGTGCGCGAGCGCTATTGGGCACTCTGTTCAGGCATAGCCTTTGCCGGGCGCAACGGACTTGCCATAGTGCCTGACGTAGGCTCATTCTGCTTTCTCAGCGAAATCATCACCACCGCCCCGCTCCCACCCGACGCTCCGCTGACAAAAACCTGTCAAGGCTGCGGCAAATGTGTGGAAGCATGCCCCGGACATGCCATCATGGCAGACGGAAAAATCGATGCCCGCCGGTGCCACTCCTACCTCAGCATCGAACACCGTGGCGAACTACCGCCCGGAACAACCCTCAGGACGCTCTACGGCTGCGATATTTGCCAGAGAGTATGTCCGCACAACCAACAAGCCACAGAGACCACTGTAAGCGCCCTGAAGCTCCGTGACACCCTCCGTGACCTCACCCTCCGACAAGTCGCAGCCCTCACCCCCCAAACATTTGCCACCCTCTTCCGCCACTCAGCAGTCAAGCGCGCCAAACTCACCGGCTTGCAACGCAACCTCAAATACCTCCCCTTCCCATTAGTCCCATTAGCCCCATTAGACTAATCAACTAACGACTAAAAACTATTAACGCGAGTTCGGGATAATAAACCTGAAAAAAGAGCATCAGGTTAAGTACACA
>CAMWVE010000038.1 GCA_947177685.1 uncultured Porphyromonadaceae bacterium
TATTGGCGGTTTGCAAAGAATGGACGTCGCCAGAAGGGCGGTGCATGCTGCGTAACAAACTTTGTAGACCGCAAATATTGCAAATATTGGCGGTTTGCAAAGAATGGACGTCGCCCGAAGGGCGGTGCATGCTGCGTAAGCACTTTGCAGACCGCAAATATTGCAAATATTGGCGGTTTGCAAAGAATGGACGTCGCCAGAAGGGCGGTGCATGCTGCGTAAGCACTTTGCAGACCGCAAATATAAGGAATAAAATCCGCTTAACCTAATTAATTAAAGAAAAAAATAGCTAATGTCAGTTTCAGACCCCGTTCCCAAATATCGGGGAACGTGGTCTCACTTCCGCAGTTGATTCTGCAGCAGAGCTCCGCTGTGGATGCCTCGGTGCAGGAATGGCTGTCCGGAAAACAGGCGCACCACAATAATTGAGAGGAAACCCACTATGCAGATGGGGAGAAAATAGTCGTATGCCGATGCCATTTCCGTGGTGATGAAAATAGCAAGCAACGGTGTGCCGATGGTTCCCGACATAACTCCTGCCATGCCGAACAGTCCGAACAACCCCACCGGCAGATCCAATCCTGCCACCTTGTTGAGCAACAACGCGAAGAAGAACCCGGTGACGACTCCGGCAAACAGTGTGGGAGCATAATCTCCAGCCACACCGCCTCCGCAATTCGATGAGCTGCAGGCGAATGCCTTGACCAGAATGATGGCGGCAGTCACCACTATCAGCGACCAAGCCCCAAGGTCAACTATCGAGAGGATGGATCCGTCGAGCATGCCGCTGAACTCACCGTTGACAATCTTTCCCATTATGCCGTAACCTTCGCCGTAAAGAGCCGGGAAGCAGAAAACCAGCACGCTCAGAATGGCACCTGAAATGAGGTTGCGCTTCCATGGCGTACGGATGGAGTCGAACCAGTGGCGCATGGTGTGCATGATGCGGGTGTAGTAGATGGAATAAAATCCTGAGAAAACACCCAATATAATAATGTAGGGATAAAGCTCCGCCGGGAGGTCGGGATGATTGCTGAACGCCAGATCAATGGTGCAGCCTGACAGGATGTAGGCAGTCAGCGATGCTGTTATCGAAGCCACGAACACCCCTATTACCGCCACCATGGTCAGCTCCATGGCAAGCGCCTCGAAGGCGAACATGGCGCCACCCACCGACGACTTGAAGATACCTGCTATACCGGCAGCCGCGCCGCAGCCTATCAGCACGCGCAGCATGCTGTCAGGGAGCTTGAGCGCCTGACCGACGTTGCTCCCTATCGATGCACCGGTCATGGCAATAGGTCCCTCTGACCCGGCTGACCCGCCGAATCCAAGGGTGATACTGCTGGCTATGAGCCGCGACACGAGCGAGCGGCGCGTCATTTTGTATTTGTGATCAGCCAGATTTTCTTTCAGCCGTTCCACACCATGCTCCAGATCCACACGCACCACACGTCGCTGAAACAGTCCGGTCAGCATTATGCCTGCCACAGGTATCAGCAGCAGCCACAGGTTCACACCGCCGTTACGGAATCCGTAGGTGGAGACCGTCGACGCCCAATGAATCATAAATTTCAGCAGATGGGCTGCACAACCTGCCAAAAGCCCTATGACAAAGGTCAGCAGGAAGAAATAGGCAGTATCAGTCATGTGTGACTGCCGCCACCGGTTGAACCGGTCTATGAGGTGTGATGCAAACTGTTTCATTGTCAAAACGTGAGGCTATAGATTTACAACGTCTCAACCGTGGCACAGGTTCATTTCACAGCGGCGGAACACAATATTTTCGGGCAGGTTCAAAATTTCGGTCATGAAAAGGATGATATTGGATGAAAAACCGTAACTTTGCACCATAAACCGATTGTTACAGGTAAGATATTGAAAAAGTATTTTGATAGAAACCGGGAGAACCCCACCCTCTCCGTTTCCATTCTTCCACTGGTTTTTCTTGTGGTGACGCTGCTTGGCATCATCATTTTCCAAGGAGCCGACCATGTGAGCGACTACAGTCCGCTCATACTCTTTTCCGGCGGTTGCCTGACGCTGCTGCTCTGCCTTCTGACCACACGCCGCAAGTGGCGTCACCTGTGGATAGGGCTCGTGAAAAGCTCGCGACAGATTCTGCCCTGCGTACCCATTCTGATGTGCATCGGTGCCGTGGCTGCCACATGGATGCTCGGCGGCGTGGTGCCCACCATGATATGCTACGGACTGGAATTCCTTCAGCCGGGGCTTTTCCTGATGGAGGCATGCGTCATCTGCGCTTTGGTGTCAGTGCTTTCGGGCAGTTCGTGGACCACCATTGCCACTATAGGCGTGGCTCTGATGGGGATAGGCTCGGTGATGGGCTACGGCGAGGGATGGGTGGCAGGCGCCATCATCTCAGGAGCATATTTCGGCGACAAGGTGTCGCCGCTGAGCGACACCACCGTACTCGCCTCTTCGACCTGCGGAGTAGGACTGTTCAGCCACATACGCAATCTTACCTACACCACAGTGCCTGCCATCGGCATAACGCTTCTGGCGTTCACCGCAGTCAGCCTTATGCACACACCGGTTGCCGAGGCACAGGAGGCAGCGGTGGTCCACGCATTGCACCGCACATTCAACATCACCCCGTGGACGCTGCTCATTCCGCTGCTAACCATAGTGTTGCTGCTCTGCCGGTTAGGCACGGTGCTGACACTGATTGTCAGTGCGCTTGCAGGACTCGCCGGAGTGTTCATTCTGCAACCCCAGCTGTTCGCCACACTGGGCATGGATGGCGCCGGATGGCTCCACTGGCTTAAAGTGTCGTTCGCAATGGTGTTCACCGGCACCGATTTCACTACCGGCGACGACACACTCGACGCACTCGCCTCCACGGGAGGGGTAGTAGGCATGACCGAAACCATCCTGCTGGTTCTGTGCGGCATGTTCTTCGGCGGCATGCTGCTCGGCTCAGGCATAATCAACACCTTGACACGCAGTTTCCAGAAGCGACTCAGCAACCGCGGTGAGGTGGTGACGGCAACCGTGTCGAGCGGACTGCTCGTAAACTCCTGTACGGCTGACCAGTTCCTGTCAATCATCATCACCGGCAATCTTTATAAAGGTGTCTATCGGCGTGCTGCCATCGACCCGAAAGTGCTCAGTCGCTCACTTGAGGACGGCATCTCGGTCACCTCGGTGCTTATTCCATGGAACTCGTGCGGCGTCACACAAAGCACGGTGCTCGGAGTAGCCACTCTCACCTATCTGCCTTGCTGCCTGTTCAACATCCTAAGTCCGGCATGCTCCATAGGGCTTGCCTATCTGGTGCTGTATCGCGAACGGCGCAAGCAAAAGAGCCGTATCACAGCCTGAAATTGACGGGGAGCATATAGAACACCGGCACGTTCTGTCCTTCGACCTGCGCGGCATTCCAGCGCGGCATGCTTTCAATGACCCTGACCGCCTCGCGGTCCAGTTCGGGGCTTACGCGGCGGATAACGGTCACATCGGAAACTTTTCCGTCGCTGTTCACAATGAATCCGCAGAGAACACGTCCGCAGGTGCCGTTGTCAAGCGCCTGCCTCGGATAGCGCATCTCATTGTTGATGTAACAGACCATAGCATTGTTACCTCCCGGAAACTCCGGTGGCACGTCGACCGCGTCAAGCTGATATACCTCAGCCATGGGGCGTGCATAGTGAGAAGAAGTGGTTTGTGTGCGTGATTTCAGTACGACACCGCGCTGAGATTGCGCGCTTGCCGCAACAGTAGTAAAAAGCGTTAAGATAAAAACTGCAGGTTTAAAAAACATAAATGTGATTCTTTGGGTCTGCAAATTTATCAGTTTGTCACCTAACCGTCAAGCAGTTTGATAATGATTAGGATAGTTTTAGGTTTATTCACACTCTCCACCCCGCCCCACTATCGATCGGTCTGACTTATCTGAGGACTCCGAGTTCTCCGATAACTCTGAAAACCAAAAACTAAAAACTCCCAACCAATTAGTTAAATGTTTGAAAAATGAACGGTTTTAATTTGCAAAACCGACAAAAATTGACTATCTTTGCAGTTTGTCGAACGGAATGTAATATAAATCCGGTCGTTATCGCAAAATAGAAACAATAACAAAATAGGTATAACAGAATTATGAAAAAGATTTTCATCGGCACCCTTTGCATTGCAGCTGCCCTCACCGCTCAGGCTGACAGAGCCAAAATCAGCACCGCAGGACAGATGTTGATGATGGAGCGCCAACAGTCACCCTCACGCAGCGAACAACCAATCAACGCACTGGTCAGACTGGCGGATGGCTACTCTTTTGACGAACTCGCACAATATCCCGTACTCGCCACCTTTGGCGAGCAGCTCGCCATTGTAGAACTGACACCGTCAGAAATCGAAACCTTATCGGATAAGGAGTTCATTGAGAACATCTCATTCGGCGAAACCGCACAACCCTGCCTCGACATTGCCCGTAAGGACGCTCAGGTCGATCAGGTTCAGCAAGGCATCGACATCAACTCACCCTATAACGGCAAAGGCATCATTGCCGGCATCTTCGACACCGGCATCGACCCCAACCACATAACCTTCATGGGCAAAGACGGCAAAACCCGCGTTCAACGATTCTACAATCTTGACGCCGGACGCATCTACACAGCCGAAACCGTAGTTAACGCCACCACCGACAACGCCAGCAAAACCCACGGCACACACTGCGCCGGCATCATGGGCGGAGCATACGGCGGCGCCGGTAAAATTGTGGGCACCAAGAAAGTGTTCGGTCGCGATATCCTCTCGATCATCGACGGCGACATACCCTATTACGGCGTAGCTCGCGAAGCTGACCTCTACCTGTCAGGAGGCTCTCTCTACAACGACAACATCCTGCTGGCATGCAACAAAATTGCCGATTACGCCATCGAACAGGGCAAACCCGTGGTAATCAACCTTTCGCTCGGCTCCGTAACCGGGTCTCACGACGGCACCAGCGACTTCGATGAAGCCATTGACGCCATCGCAGCAAAAGGCGCGCTCATCTTTGTGGCAGCCGGTAACGAAGGCACCGACAACATGTCCATCAAAAAAACATTCACCGCAACCGACAACACCATCAAGACATTTCCCGTGAGTCAGGGTGGTGCCACCAAGCAGCTCTCGACCCAAGTAGAATTCTGGGCAAACAACAACGGCACACTCACCTTCACACTCGGACTTTACAACAAAACAACAGGCGAAATCGTCAATGTGCGCGAAATAAACACATCCAAAACCCAAAGCGCCACAATAGCCGGAACAGCCTACCCCCAATATGAACACAACGCCAGCTTCAACGCCACCTTCTCAAACGACTCCTACATTATTATGAACACAGGCGTATGGAGCAAATCAAACCGCGCCTACATCAAACTGTCAACAAAACTGACCTATCAGTCCGGCGCCAATATGGCACCCGTGTTCATCGTCAAAGGCAATGCCGGACAAACAGTCCTCGCCACAATCGGCGGTGACGGCGAATTCACCTCAAACAACTTGGCAGGTTTTGACAACGGTAGCCCTGACAACGTCATCAACGACATGGCAACAGCCAAGGGAGTCATAGCCATTGGCGCGTACACCACCCGCCTCAGCTGGTATGTTTTCAACAACAACAATCCCACCACCGTGTCATATAACGGCTACAACGAATCAGCCTTAGGTCAGGTATCCGACTTCTCATCAAGCGGCACCACATTCGACGGCATCAACCTGCCCCACGTCTGCGCTCCCGGCATGGGCATCATCTCATCCTACTCCACACCCTACATGGAAGGAGCAGGCGCCTCAGAGAAATCCTACATCTGCGCGCAGGTAACAGCCAACGGACGCAACAACTACTGGCTCTGCGAACAAGGCACATCAATGGCAACACCCTTTGCTGCCGGCACCGTCGCACTCTGGCTGCAGGCTAAACCCGAACTCACCCGCAACGAAGTGATCGAGCTGTTCAACAAAACCTCCGTACGCGACGCTCAGGTACTCGCCGGAAATCCCGTCAAGTGGGGTGCAGGAAAACTCAACGCCCTCAACGGCATCAAGGAAATCCTCAACTCAAACGGAGTTGGCACCATCTATGACAACGAAGACCTCCGACTGATTGTCACCACCGACAACGGCAAGCAATTCAGCATCACCGTAGGCAGCGAAAACGGCTTCACCGCCCGCCTCTACAGCCTCAGCGGATCACTCGTGAAAACCGATGCCACCTCCGGTTCTCAGATGGAACTCGACGCATCTGACCTCAACAGCGGCATCTACATCCTCGAAATCGCAGGCGAAACAGCCCGTTACACCCGCAAAATCACCGTAAAATAACCATCAGCCGACCGTAGCAGACCACCACTCCGGCTGAAATTAACCCCTACAAGGAGGCGCATCCCACCACAATCGGATGCGCCTCCTCTCATCTACTATATAGTCACTCTGACTTCTGACTACCTTCTACCTCATCACTCTAACCTCTGACTTCCCACCACCTCGTCACTTTGACCTCTAACTTCTGCCTTCCCACCACCTCATCACTCTAACCTCTGACTTCCCCCAACCCCCTCTCCGTTTCCCGCATGCGGCGCTTGCGCCGCAATAAATCCCCCTCTATTTAGAAATAGTTATCAAAAAATTTTGCCATTTGAAGAAAAATTATTTACTTTGCACTCTGTTTTGTGGCTCATACCGAAAAGTGGCTAAAAATGATGCGTTTAGCCACGATATGAGAGCGGCTTGAGTTCCCGTCAAACTGTTAATATAAACATAAAAGAATAAATATCAGCCATGTCAAAGATTTGTCAGATTACAGGCAAGAAAGCGATTACAGGTAACAATGTATCGCACTCTAAACGTCGCACAAAACGTCGTTTCAATGTAAACTTGTTCACAAAGAAGTTCTATTGGGTAGAACAGGACACTTGGATTTCTCTTACAATTTCTGCAGCCGGTCTCCGCACCATCAACAAAATGGGTCTTGACGCCGCTATCAAACTCGCTGCAAACAAAGGCTATTTAACCGAAATCAAACAATTAGTATTCTAAGAAAATGGCAAAGAAAGCAAAAGGTAATCGCGTTCAGGTTATTCTGGAATGTACTGAACACAAGGCAAGCGGTATGCCCGGAACATCGCGTTACATCACTACTAAAAACCGCAAGAACACTACCGAGCGTCTGGAACTGAAAAAATACAACCCCATCCTCAAACGCGTTACTGTTCACAAAGAAATCAAATAATACCTCCCGAAGGTAAATTTCTTTCATCTCATTTTTAAACCGAATTTAACCCTCTAAGATATGGCAAAGAAAACCGTGGCATCACTCCAAAAAGGTGAAGGTCGTACCTATAGCAAGGTAATCAAAATGGAGAAATCGCCCAAAACCGGCGCTTACGTATTCAAAGAAGAAATGGTTCCCAACGAAGCCGTTAAGGACCTCCTCAAATAATACACTCTCCCTCCCAATTGCTCCCGGAGCAAAAATTTCCGGTAGCTCCACATTATGTTACGATGGTATCCTGACCAATGAACAAGGATGCCGTCGTGACGTTTTATATATGCATAACCGATAACCGAACAACCACACAAACTACCATGAAAAAGGAATCATTCAATTCGCCCATTGGCGAGATAGTCCTGATAACGATGACAAATGCCAACGGTGCAACCGTCACCCTGTCGAATCTCGGCGCCGGCATAATTTCAGTGATAGTCCCTGACCGCAACGGCAACCCGGTGGATGTGGCTCTGGGCTACAAAAATGTGACCGACTACATTCAGGACGGTCCGAACTGCGGCAAGACACCGGGACGTTTCGCCAACCGCATTGCCAACGGCAGATTCACCCTCAACGGCAAAACCTATTCACTGCCGGTAAACCTCGAGCCGAATCATCTGCACGGCGGCAACGAAGGTTTCGCCAACAAACTCTGGACCGTGGAATCCGCTTCGGACAGGCAGGTGGTGTTCTCGCTCATATCGCCCGACGGCGACATGGGCTATCCCGGAACCGTGCATGCCACTGCCACCTACCGGTGGAGCGACCTCAACACCCTCGAAGTAACCTATACTGCCGTGACTGACAAGCCCACTGTGGTCAATCTCACCAATCACGCCTACTGGAATCTTAACGGCGAAGGCACCATACTCAACCACATCCTGCAAATCAACGCCTCGGAGTATCTGGTCACCGACAAAAACCTTACGCCCACCGGCGAAATTACCGATGTGGAGGGCACGCCGCTGGACTTCATAACCCCCAAGCCCATCGGCAAAGATATTAAATCAGATTTCGCCCCGCTCAAATATGCCAACGGCTACGACCACTGCTTTGTGCTGGACTACACCAACCGCGACTTCCTGCAGACCGAAGCCTCGCTGACATCGGACAAGAGCGGCATAACCATGGAAGTTTCCACCAACGCTCCCGCACTGATGCTCTACACCGGCAACTGGCTCAAAGGAGCGCCCGCATCACGCACAGGCAAAGCGTTCCAAGCCTATGACGGCGTGGCACTGGAATGCCAGAGCTATCCCGACGCTCCAAATCACGGCAACTTCCCATCGACAGTGCTGAATCCCGGCGAGACCTACGTCAACACCATCGTATTCAGTTTCTCGACCATCTGACGACCGACTGAGCCCTGCTTATCGACCATCTGACGCCCGGCGGCGTTCGCTCTGACCCGTCGTGGCGCAATAAATATTGACCGGAGAGCCGAAAAGTGAGGAAATTTGTGTAACTTTGCACCTTACTGCCATGCTGACATTCATAGGTTACATAATTCAGCTGATGATAAAGCCTCAGCGAGGGTGGGAGGATCTGGCGAAAGCTGATTTTTCCGCGCGCCGGTTGCTGGTGTCGGGGCTGATACCCCTGATACTGCTGACCGCCGCCGTTTCGTTCGTGAGGATAAGCTACTTCAGCGACTACACATGGGTCGACGCGCTGCAGGACGCCGTCATCAACGCCGTGACCTTTTTCGGCACCTATTTCATAGCCACATTCCTACTGTCGCTGCGGTTGCCCTATATGCAGACCGAGCCGGGTGACTCCGCCGAGAACAACAACAAGGTGGATATATTCTCGGCAGGCATAGTGGGAATACTGTTGCTGATCACCCTTGTCAGCAATCTCATTCCGCTGGACATCTCCCTGTTGCAGTATCTGCCCCTTTATTCGGCATACGTCATCTGGAAAGGCGCCCCATATCTGGGAATCGCCAAAGAAAACATCGGTCAGTTCATGATAATTGCCGTGGCAAGCCTCATCATCCCGGTCTATGCCTTAGGCTATTTCTTCCATCTATTCACCTGACAGCATGAAACTTAAAGAAATAAACATAAAAAACCGGCGCGCCACATTCGACTATGCCATCGGCGACACCTTCACCGCGGGTATAGTCCTGACAGGCACCGAAATCAAGTCAATCCGCCAAGGCAAAGCCTCGCTGGCTGACACCTTCTGCTATGTCAACAACGGCGAAGTGTGGATAAAAAACATGTATATTGCCGAATATTTCTACGGCACCTACAACAACCACACCGAGAGGCGCGACCGCAAACTGCTGCTGACAAAAAAAGAGATACGCACTCTGGAAAAAGGAGGCAAGGAGAGCGGTTTCACCATTGTCCCGCTCCGGCTGTTCATTTCCGAGCGCGGATACGCAAAAGTTGTCATAGGCATAGGTCGCGGTAAAAAAGAATATGACAAACGCCAGACCATCAAAGAGCGTGAGGACCGCCGCACTCTGGCGCGAGTAATGCAAAAGAAATAAAAATAGCGCCGAATGTCAAATATTTATCGTATCTTTGCACAACAAATAAAGAATACAATAACTTAAAATAACTATGAACGTAGAATTAGAAAAAATCGGTGAATATACCGGAAAATTCGTTGTCACAGTCAACGAAAACGATTACGCCGAAACCCTCAACAAACGCCTCAAAGAAATCGGCAAAACCCACAATTTCCCCGGTTTCCGCAAAGGTCATGTGCCCTTCAACCAGCTCGTGCGCCAGTTCGGTAAAGAAGTGAAAAGCGACATCCTCAACCACGAAGTCTATGACGCCGTAATAAAATACATCCAAGATAACAAACTCCAGATCTTAGGCGAGCCTATCCCCGTGGAACTCAAGGAAATATCCATGGACCAGAAGGACTACACCTTCGAATATGAAATCGGCATCGCACCTGAAATCAACGTTGACCTCGCCGAAACCACCATCCCCTACTATCAGATTGAAGTAACCGACAAGATGGTCGAAGATGAGGACAAAGCCTATCGCGAACGCTTCGGCGCACAGGTTCCCGGTGAAGAAGTCGATGACAAAGCAGTTGTCAAAGGCGCCATCTTTGAACTGAACCCCGACGGTACAGTAAAAGAAACCGAGGATGCAATTCAGGTTGTCGACGGCATCGTGGCTCCCTTCTACTTCACTGACAAAGAGGAAGAAGCAAAATTCATCGGCAAAAAAGTAGGTGACAAGGTAGTGTTCAACCCTGCCAAGACCTGCAACAACAACGCCGCAGAAATCGCATCGATGCTCCACATCGAAGATAAGGAAAAAGCGGCTGCCATCACCGGTGACTTCCAGTTCGTAATCTCAGAAATCATCGTTGTGAAGAAAGCTGAGCATGACGAAGAATTCTTCACCAACGTGTTCGGCAAAGATGTCGTACACAACGAAGAAGAATACACCGAAGCAGTCAAGGCACGCATCGCCGCACAGCTCGCCCGCAACTCCAACATGCTTTTCCGCTATCAGGCAGAAAAAGCACTCATTGACAAATTCGGCAACTTCGACCTGCCAGCTGAATTCCTCAAAAAATGGCTCATGCTGCGCAACCCCAAAGAACTCACAGCTGAAAACATCGAAGAAGAATACACCAAACTGATTCCCGTGTTCAAGTGGGAACTCATCCGCGGTCACATCGCCGAAGATCTCAAGATTGAGGTGCAGGAAGAGGACATGATCAACTTCGCCAAAGCCATTGCCGCACAGCAGTTCGCACAGTATGGCATGACCAACATGGATGACTCTGTTCTCGGCGACTATGCACAGCGCATGCTCAACGAATCCAAGACCCGCAGCCGCGTTTATGAGAGCGTGATGGAAGAAAAACTCTACAACGCCATCAAAGCAAAAGTCAACCTTGATGCCAAGACCGTTTCTTTCGACGAATTCAAAACCATCGCCGAAGAAGCCCAGAAATAAATCTCACTACTCCGCCGGAGCGACACTTCGGAGCAACCCCACTGACAGTGGGGGACGCTTCGTGGAGCATCCGGGTATCAGATCGTCAACCATGGCGGAGCGGATGTCTCCGGCATCCGCAATGCCTCCAAATTGGATACTAAATGTGATATGGCGGAAGCCACAGGCATCCGCTCCGTGTCAGACAAGTCCTAAACTTTGATGATATAATAAGGAAGCTGCCTGAAAATTCAGGCAGCTTCCTTATTATTTATAGATATCAAGTTTAGTCGCGGTTTCCTAAGAAACGGAGGAGATAGAGGAAGAGGTTGATGAAGTCAAGGTAGAGGGTCAGGGCGCCGATGGTGGCGAGACGACCGTCAGTGGCTCCGGGATTTGCCTCGGCTATCCGCTTGATCTGCTGTGTATCCCATGCGGTGAGACCTACGAAAATGATGACACCGACGAACGATATGATCACATCAAGCATCTTGTTATACCAGAACATGTTGACCACCAGACAGATAATAAGTCCGATGAGAGCCATGGTCAGAATTGAGCCCAAGCGGGTCAGGTCGCGACGGGTGGTATAGCCGTAGACACTCATGGCACCGAAGGTGGCTGAGCAGACAATGAATGTCTTGATGACGCTGACCGGTGAATAAGCACCGAGTATCACACTGAATACCAATCCGTTGACTATAGCGTAGAGATAAAACAGCAGCGATGAGGTCGTTACCGAGAAACGGTTGATGCCACCGGAAATAGCCATCACAAGGACAATTTCACCTATCAGCAGCCCCCAGAAAAAGATGTTGTTCGAGGCGAGTGCTTCGGTGAACCCGGGGGCAAGCAGCAGCATGCCGCAGGAGGTGAGTGCGGTCACCAACAGGGCAAAAAACATTTTCAGATACACCCCGCGCATGATAACACTAACATGCGCCGACAGCGCAGCGGAATCAGTGCCGCCAACGCCATAAGGGTAAGGGTTGTTGTAGTTATTCATAAATCAAGTTTTCTTTTTATCTATTCATTAGACAATTAAATCGGTAAAAAGTTTAATCACATGCGTTCAGGCACACGGATGCCGAGCAGGCGCATGGCAGTTTCGATCACGCGCGCCACATTGCGGCAGATTACCAGTCGGAGCGAGCGCACCGCCGGATCCTCTTCGCGGAGGATGGAGCAGTCATGATAGAACTGGTTGTACTGCTTAACGAGTTCGTATGTGTAGTTGGCGATGAGTGCGGGAGAGTAGCTGCGACCTGCCATCTGAACTGTCTGCGGGAAATCGGCAAGTGTCTGGATTATGGCAATCTCCTTTTCATTCGGTGCCACGGCTGCATAGGGAGTGATTTCGATACCTTCCTCGGCTGCCTTGCGCAGAACCGAACGGATGCGGGCGTAGGTGTACTGGATGAAGGGACCTGTGTTGCCGTTGAAGTCTATCGATTCCTTCGGGTCGAAAGTGATATTCTTGCGGGGATCAACCTTCAGGAGGAAATATTTCAGGGCGCCCAGACCCACCATTTCGCATATATCGGCAGCCTCAGCCTCTGAAACACCGTCGAGTTTGCCGAGTTCGGCTGACACCTCGCGGGCGGTTCTGACCATATCCTCGATAAGGTCATCGGCATCGACAACCGTACCCTCGCGGCTCTTCATTTTTCCGTTGGGGAGTTCCACCATGCCGTAGGAGAAGTGAACCAGCTCCTTGCCCCACTTGAACCCGAGTTTGTCAAGCAGGAGCGAGAGTACCTGAAAATGATAGTTCTGCTCGTTGCCGACCACATAGATCATTTTGTCGATGGGGTAGTCGATGTAGCGGAGTTTGGCTGTGCCTATGTCCTGAGTCATGTAAACCGAGGTGCCGTCGCTGCGGAGCAACAGTTTGTGGTCCAGACCGTCGGCAGTGAGGTCAGCCCACACCGAACCGTCGTCCTTGCGATACATCACGCCCTTCTCCAGACCTTCAAGCACCTTTTCCTTACCTTCGAGATAGGTGTTGCTCTCATAATATATTTTGTCGAACCCTACGCCCATGCGGTCATAGGTCTGGTCGAAACCGGCATAAACCCAGCTGTTCATCATTTCCCAGAGTTTGCGCACCTCCGGATCGTGGTTCTCCCACTTGCGGAGCATCTCGCGCGCCTCCTGCATCAGCGGAGCGGCATTTTTGGCTTCATCCTCCGACATCCCTTCAGCTATCAGTTTCTTTACCTCCTCCTTATAGTTTTTGTCAAAGAGGACATAGAAGTCGCCAATCAGGTGGTCGCCCTTCTTGCCTGCTGTTTCAGGTGTGATGCCATTGCCCCATTTGAGCCATGCGAGCATCGACTTGCAGATGTGGATGCCGCGGTCATTGACAATATTTGTCTTGACCACCTTGTTGCCGCAGGCTTCAAGAATCTGTGAAAGCGACCACCCGAGCAGAATGTTACGCACATGACCGAGGTGGAGCGGCTTGTTGGTGTTGGGCGATGAATATTCCACCATCACCAGCTGAGAATCATCGGTGACAGGAGTGATTCCATAATCCTTCTCACCGTCGATATGTTCCAGAACCGAGTTCCAGAACGTGGGTTCGATGACCAGATTAAGAAATCCCTTGATCACGTTGAAGTCAGCCACGGCAGGCTCATTAGCCACCAACCAGTCGCCGATTTCCTTACCGACAGCCTCCGGTGACTTGCGGGCGATCTTCACCCACGGGAACACTACGATGGTGAGGTTTCCCTCAAACTCTTTTTTTGTGGACTGCGGAACAATTCCGGCAGGGTCAGCATCAATGCCGTAAAGTTCTTTGAGCGCACAGCTTACGGCTTTTGCTATTATGTTATCTATTGACATTCGTTCGAAATATTTTGGTTGGATGATTTGTTATTATCTGTCGAAAAACGGACTTTTGCTGGAGCAAGACAGGGGTATGGCACAGATGCCTCGCACGCCGTTCATCAGATTAAGCGACTCGGCAGCCACACCCGCCGAGAACATCACGCGGTTGTCGATGTGGAGCTGCGCCGCCATGGCTGTCACGCTGCCGATGGCAATGCCGGCATCCACGTTATTGAACACGCAGGGCACTGCGGCAGGTTTTTCGCCGCATGAGGTGAATCCGCAGCGACGGCAGTTGAGTCCGAGAGGCACATTGCGGCTGCCAATGAGGATTACAGCCTCCGATCTACGCAGACATCCGGCGTCACGGGAGAAGAAAGGCGCCTTACCCTCCTCAGACACCAGTCGGTCCATTTCGCTCGCGAGCCGTTCAAGGTCATCGCCTGTGACAAGCGCCACCTCAAGCGTGTCGGCACCACGTCCTTTCGGAGCCGTACGGGCTGTCGTGAGCATCTGCATGGCTGCATGCAAAATGCGTTCGCTGCGATTACTTCGTTCGTTAATCAGCATGGCATCAATCGATTATGAGCATTGCATCGCCGTAGGCACCGAACTTGTAGCCCTCCTTGATGGCTTCGGCGTATGACTTCATAACCAAATCATACCCGCCGATGGCACATGTCATCATCAGCAGAGTGGAATAAGGCAGATGGAAGTTGGTTATGAAGGCGTCAGTGACGGTGAAGTCATACGGGGGGAAGATGAATTTGTTGGTCCATCCCTGAAAGGTTTTCATGTGACCGCCCATGGATACCGCGCTTGAGATTCCGCGCAACACCGATGCACCCACGGCACAGACTTTGTGACCGGCATCCTTGGCACGGTTGACCATGTTGACCAGTTCATCAGTGATGATGACCTGCTCGGAGTCCATGCGGTGTTTGGTCAAATCTTCCACATCAATGTCGCGGAAGTTACCCAATCCTGAGTGAACGGTTATGAAACCCTCCTCTACCCCCTTGATTTCCAAGCGCTTCATCAGCTCGCGCGAGAAATGAAGGTTAGCCGACGGAGCCACCACCGCACCTTCCACACGGGCAAAGATTGTCTGGTAGCGTTCGGCATCGTCAGGTTCCGGTTCACGCTTGATATATTCCGGCAGCGGAGTCTGACCAAGGGCGTAGAGCGCAGCCTTGAACTCGTCATGCGGACCATCGTAGAGGAAGCGCAGAGTGCGACCGCGCGAGGTGGTGTTGTCAATCACCTCAGCCACCATTGACTCATCATCGCCGAAATAGAGTTTGTTTCCGATGCGAATCTTGCGAGCCGGTTCCACCAGCACATCCCAGAGCTTATGCTCCTCGTTGAGTTCGCGGAGAAGGAACACCTCGATGCGGGCACCGGTTTTTTCCTTGTTACCATAGAGACGTGCGGGAAACACCTGAGTGTCGTTGAACACCATCACGTCACCCTCGTTGAAATATTCCAATATATCTTTGAAAATACGATGCTCTATTTCACCCGTCTTGCGGTGAAGCACCATCAGTTTACATTCATCGCGATGCTCCGACGGATATTGGGCAATCAAATCTTCCGGCAAACGGAATTTAAACTGTGAAAGTTTCATTTTTGAATATCTAATGGTTGTTTATTTCAATTTATCTTTGCTGCCATGCTCCTCATCCGGAAAAACCAGCTCGTCAGTCTTGACTTTCTGAACAGCCTCCTCCATGGTCATGCACTGCTCCACGCTCACATCGCCTACCCTTGTCCGGCGTAGTGCTGTCAGGTGTCCGCCTGAACCGAGCGCTTTACCAATGTCGCGCGCAAGCGCCCTGATATAGGTCCCCTTGCTGCACACTATTCTGAGTTTGATTTCCTCCGGAGCGAACTCCAGCAGTTCAATCTCGTCAATGACAAGCAATTTTGGTTTCAGCGGCGGCTCCTCGCCCTGACGTGCCATTTCGTACGCCCTGACCCCCTCGATTTTACATGCCGAGAAGGCAGGTGGCACCTGACTTATCTCACCTTTGAAATTCTCCAGCGTGTCAAGCACGAGCTGACGGGTGATGTGGGCTGTGGGATATGTGGCGTCGATCTCCGTTTCGAGGTCGAACGACGGGGTTGTGGCGCCCAGACGTATTGTGGCAACGTATTCCTTCACGCCTGCCTGAAGCTCCTCTATGCGCTTGGTGGCTTTGCCGGTCACCACAATCATCACCCCCGTTGCGAGCGGGTCGAGAGTGCCTGCATGCCCCACCTTGAACTTCTTGCGTCCGAGGCGTCGCAAAACCGCACCGCGTATGCGCTTGACCACATCGAACGAGGTCCACTCCAGCGGTTTGTCAACGTAAAATATCTCTCCTGTTATCAGGTCCATCAATAGAAAATGCAGATTAAGCCTACGATAAGACAGTAAACGGCAAACCACACGAGTTTACCTTTCTTGACCAGCTTGAGCATCCAGCTGCAGGCTGCGCAACCCACTAAGAATGCGGCGAGGAAACCAACGATCATGGGAACGGTGCCCACGCTGGCTGCCTGTGACACGGCATCGACCGAGGGTGCCACAATCTTCTTCATGTCAAGCAGAGCCTCACCGAGAATGGGAATAATGACCATGAAAAAGGAGAAGCGAGCCACATCCTCGCGGCGGTCGCCGATGAGGATACCGGTGGCAATGGTTGTTCCGCTGCGGCTAAGTCCGGGGAGCACTGCCACTGCCTGCGAGCAACCTATGACAAAAGCGTCGAACCAGCCGATGGGGCGCGGTGTGTAGGCAGGATGACCGGGTTTGCTCTTTATCAGCGGCGAAGTGCGGAAGAAGTAGGCAAACGCGAGCAGACAGGCTGTCACACAAAGGCAGATGCCCACCACCGTAAGGTTACCGTCGAAAAACTGCTCGATATAGTCCTTGAAGCAGACTCCGACAATGCCGATAGGTATGCAGGAAACAAGAATTTTGCAGACATAGTAGAAATCAGCATCGCGGCGGAACGTGAAAAATGACACGCACAGTTGCCAGAACTCATGCCACAGCACCACGATGGTACTCAGCACAGTGGCGACATGGAGCATCACGTCGAACTCAAGCGATACGCCTCCCTCAAGGTCTACGCCAAGAATCTGACGACATATTTCCAGATGACCGCTGCTACTGATGGGCAGATATTCGGCAAGTCCTTGAACAATGCCGAGGATAAGGGCTTCTAACCAACTCATTGTAGTGAAGAAGTATTTAATGTGAATGATTGCCGGCTCAGACGCCGGGGATTATTTCTTTCCTTTATAGATGATACCGAAACCCATGTAAATGAATCCGAGGAAAGCTATGGTGGGACCCACCACAGTACGTCGCACTGAGAAAATATCGGCGTTGAACACGTCGCCTGAAGGGGCACCGAGCATCAGCAGAAAGCCGGTTATAATCACCACGGCGGCGATAGCCATCAGAATGAAGTTGATTTTACCCAGAGGAAAAGTACGTTTGTTTTCCTCCGGAGTTTCAGGTATTCGGGGAGTGTTATTATTCATTTTTGACATTGTTTTTTCAGTTTAAAAGATGAGGTTCAGTGGAACATATCGTCGTAGTCGATGCGCAGATAGCGGTTGGCTGCGAACAGCGATGTCACACCGCAAATGAGTATTCCGGCGAGTACGAGCGCGCCGAAAACCATCAGTATGTCAGCCACAGGCACCACGCCGGCTATCGACGGATCGAACTCGTTTATATAATACAGTAGCAGAGAGAGCAACAGCGAGGCTGCCACGCCGGCAATGATGCCGTTGACAATATTGGCGACAATCAGCGGGCGGCGTATGAATCCGTCAGTAGCACCAACTAACTTCATGGTGTAGATGATGAACCGGCGTGAGTAGATGGTCAGACGGATGGTGTTGTTGATGAGCATGAACGAGATGAAGAGCATGGCGCACCCCACGATGGCGAGCACCAGAGTGATGCTCCGCAGGTTGTCGTTGACGGAGTCAACCATTTCGGCGTGCATAGTCACATCCTCCACTGAGGAGTGTCCCCGCAAGGCATCGGCATAAGCCTGCAACTGAGCCGTCGACGAGTGTTCGGCATTGACCTTCACCACCAGTTCTGCCGCAAACGGGTTTACGCCTATCACCTGAAGCACATCCTCGCCGGTTTCCTCCTGCCATCGCAGGCGGCTCTGTTCCGGTGTTATCAATTCAACAGATTTTGTGTAAGGCTGGATAGCGACAAAGTCAGTGATATGGTCGATTTCGCGTTCTCCTGCCTCCTCGACAAATACCACATTAAAGCCGAGATTTTCCTTTATTTCACGCGTCACATTCTCGGCAGCGATGGCAAGCAGGCTCACCAAGCCGAGAATAACGAGCACCAGAGCCACACTGACAGTGGCAGTCACGCGGGCATTGAGAATTTGGAAACCTTTCCTCTTTTTTTTCTTCATCTGACAGTTCAGGTTCGTGACAGGGCAAACCTACCCAAATATCGTGCAAATATAGCAAATATTCGCGGATTATCAAAGAATGAACGTCGCCCGAAGGGCGGTGCATG
>CAMWVE010000039.1 GCA_947177685.1 uncultured Porphyromonadaceae bacterium
GAGCCAGTGTCAGTCTTGCCCTTACCGTATTTCTCAAAGATTTCTACTTTTTCTTCAGAATTCAAGTGCATTCTTTTGGAGTTTTAGTAGTGTTAATAATGATGTTTGAAATTGCGCCACAAAGGTAATAATAAATCCTCAGACAGACAAATATAAATATGCAAAAATTCAGTTTTCTATAAGAAAAACAGCTGAATCAGTCCATTTTAAGTTTGTCCTTGGCAGGGTTACGGTAATAAATCTTACCTTCCTGATACTCCTGAGCGGCAATGAGGGTGGGTTTGGGAAGTTTCTCGTAATAACGGGAAATTTCAATTTGTTCGCGGTTCTCGGAAATCTCCTCCAGATTATCGTTGAGCGAAGCGAACTCCTGAAGTTTCTTCTCAAGATCGTGCTTCATTTCCAGAGCAATCTGATTTGCTCGTTTGGCAATGATGCAAACGGTCTCGTAGACGTTGCCGGTGTCGGCAGACAACTCAATCATGTCGCGTGTAACGGTGTTAAGAGGAGCATTGGTCTTTTTGTAGTCCATAGTCGAGAAAAAAATATATATAATGTGAAGTTTGTTTTATTCCTTAACGTATTTGCGGGCGATTTTCAGGATATTGTCAGCCTCCTCGCGATTGGGGCTGTCAGGATAGTTGTTGATGAAGCTGTAATATTCATCGATAACATCGCGGAAACGGTCAGCCTTCTTCTCTATGACACTTAAGGCAGCCTCCTGATAGCGCGATTTCAATATCAGCATCTCCAGCTCCTCCTTATACTTCGAATAAGGATACTCCTTAAGCGCATTCTGAGCCGTGATGATGGCGCTCTCATAATTGTTGCCCATGTAGGTGCCGAGATTGTAATAGAGCTGAGCGTTCTGCAACTCCTTAAGAGTCAGCTTGTCCTGAAGCTCAAAAATTGCATTCTGCGCTATTGACACCTTCTCGCTGCGTGGGAAATAATCAAGGAAATTCTGCAGCTCCTCGATTGCCTTGAGCGTACCTGACTGATCAAGCTGCGGATCAGGAGAGTCGAGATAGTAGCCGTAACCTGCATAGAAACGAGCCAGTTCAGTGTATTTCCCTTTCGGATAGCGGTTGTAATAGCTCTGGAAATAAGCCGAGGCATCAGGATATTCATGATTTTCATAATGCGCCAGAGCCAGCAGGTAGAGCGATTCCTCAGCCTTGTCAGAGCCCTTGAACACAGTCACAATATCCTTCAGAATTGTTGTAGTCTGAGCATATTTCTGACGTTCAAACGCCCGTTTCGCATAATCGAACTTGTAGTTATAGTCATCGCTTTTAAGCACTCTCTGATATTCACCGCACGACGACAGGCTCAAAGCGCCGACAAGCAACATGACAATATATATAGCTTTACTCATGGGAGTCAATTTTATTTCAATTTGCAAAGTTACAACTTTTTATTAAAATAAAAGTTATAGATGCTTGAAAAAATGTTAAACTAAATATTCCTATAAGATAAATAAGAGATTTATTAGCAAAAAGTCTCCACGGAGTACGCAGAGACTGTAGGTTCTAAACCTTCGGCATATAGCCTTATTGTGATAAGATATAGAATTGTTTGCAAATATCGCAATAAAATTTTTATTTTGCAAAAATTTCAATAAATTTGTAACTGCAATACAAAACTATTCTCTCACTAATTCACTGATATGGAACAAAAAACTTTAGGTATAGACTTAGGCACAAACTCTATAGGATGGGCTGTGATTTCACGACCTGAAAATGACGAATCGTCAATTTCGTTGCTCAATTACGGAGTTCACATTTTTCAGGAAGGTGTAGCACGAGACAAACAAAATGAGATGCCGGCAGTACAGGAGCGTACAAATGCCAGAGCTGCTCGCCGACACTACGCCCGGCGTCGTCTGCACAAAATTCAGTTGCTGAAAATACTGGTAAAGAAAGGTTTTTGTCCACCTATCTCTGATGAAGAGCTGGAAAATTGGCGACGACATAAAATATACCCAATGAATCCTGAGTTCCTGAAATGGCAGCGCACTGATGACAATATATTCAAAAATCCGTATCACGACCGCCATGATGCCCTCTCGAGAATTCTTGATTTATCGTTGGAATCTGACAGGTTTATACTTGGACGCGCACTTTATCATCTTGCACAGCGACGAGGATTTCTCAGTAACCGCAAAGACCTTTCAAAAGAATCTGATGGAAAAGTCAGTGAAGGAATAAATTCTTTATCAGCGGAAATAGAAGATGCCGGAATGAAATTTCCGGGTGAATACTTCTACAGATTATATCAGAATGGTGAAAAAATTCGTGACCGCTATCAGCATCGCATCCTACATGTGGAGAATGAGTTCTATGCGATGTGTGAGAAACAAGGGTTGGATGAAACCACTGTAAAGGAGCTGCATAAGGCAATATTTTATCAACGTCCACTGAAATCACAAAAAGGCACCATTGGAAAATGCACTTTTGAAAAGTCACGACAAAGATGTGCTGTGTCTCATCCTGAATTTGAAGAGTTCCGCATGCTTTCATTCATTAACAACATTAAAATCCGTTATGTAGGATCCGATGAATTCAGAGGATTGGACCGTAGCGAAAAAGAAAAGATTTTGCCTCTGTTCTTCCGCAAGAGTAAAGAAACTTTTGATTTTGAGGATATCGCAAAGAAACTTGCCGGCAAGAATAACTATTGTTTCCGAGATGAAGATCCCGGTAAGATTCAGTTTAATTATCAGATGACCCAATCCGTTGCAGGCTGTCCGGTAACATCTTCTCTCATGACAATTTTCGGCAACAAGCCGGAGGAAGAGCTGAGAAAAAGGTATCGCCATGCCGATGGAAAATCTGACATGGAAATATTAAGTGACGTATGGCATGTTCTATTTTCTTTCGATTCTGATGAACTACTGAAAAAATGGGCTGAAAATAACCTTTCGCTGAATGAGGAAGAACAAGAGAAGTTCATAAAAATTCCTATTCCACAAGGCTACGCCTCACTAAGCCTAAAGGCAATCCGAAAGATTACCCCATTCCTGAAAAGAGGTATGCGCTATGATGAAGCTGTTTTTGCAGCTAACCTGCCAGCCGTCCTCGACAAATGGGGTGAAAGAGATGAAATGGAACAAGAAAGAATAATTGATAACATCTCTGATATCATCAGAAACTTTAAAAAGACTGAAAGTGTCCCTGATATCACCACCGCAATAAAGAGTTATCTTGAAGATCAGCCCGATTATCTGTTTAATCGTGCGGATCGGCTCTATCATCCTTCACGGATGGAAACTTATCCTGATGCCGAGAGAAATAACAAAGGTGAATTGCTTTTAGGAAGTCCGCGTATATCGGCAATCCGTAATCCCATGGCAATGCGCGCGTTGTTCCGATTGCGTCACCTTGTCAACACTTTGCTCCGCGAAGGGAAAATCAACCGTGACACTCGCATAAACATCGAACTATCACGAATGTTGAATAATGCGAACATGCGTGCTGCCATAACCCGATATGAACGGGAAACAGAAGCCCGAAAGAACAGGTACCGCGACGAAATCAAAAAATACTTCCTTGAAAACCAGATTAATTCTCAGCCCACAGAGAATGACATACTGAAATATGCTCTCTGGGAAGAGCAAAAGCATGTTTGTCTTTACACTGGCAAACAGATTAATATTTCTGATTTCATAGGAGACAATCCAAAGTTTGACATTGAACATACAATACCACGGTCATTAGGTGGAGACGACTCTCAAGCTAACAAGACTTTGTGTGACAGCCAATACAACCGGTCAGTTAAACGCAACCTATTGCCTTCTTCACTTCCGGATCACGAAATTATCATGGAACGGATAAAACAACACACTGACTGGTTCGCGGAAATAGACAGGCTTAAGAACGAGATAGCCAGAAAGAGGACATCAGGATATATGACCAAAGAGACTAAAGATAAAATTATCCGTGATAGGAATTATAAAAAATTAAGGCTAAAATATCTACTTGACAAAGTCAGCCGTTTCAAAATGACTGAAGTTCCTGAAGGTTTTACAAACCGCCAAGGCGTTGATATAGGAATCATCGGAAAATATGCTTGTCACTATCTCCGGACGGTTTTCCAAAGCGAGAATCGTCAGATATTCACCGTGAAAGGTGCTACGACGGCTGAATTCCGTGTAATGTGGGGTCTGCAGAAAGATTATGAAGCAAAAGAACGAGACAACCATTGTCACCATACGATTGATGCCATAGTAATTGCATGTATCGGGCGTTTCCAGTATCAACAATGGGCTGAATATAAACGTGCTTTGGACGAACACACGTTCCTTGGCAAACCCAAGCCACATTTTCCCAAACCTTGGACAACTTTCACCGAAGATGTAAAACGAATCACCGACAGTCTGTTAGTAGCGCACCACACAGATGACAGGCGATTGTGCGCATCCAAAAAGATTTTGCGCAAACGTGGCAAAATAGTTAGAACTCCTGATGGCAGACCGGTTTACCAACAAGGAGATACTGCCCGTACACAGCTCCACAAAGAAACCTTCTATGGTGCAATAGAACGGAATGGCACAGTCAAATATGTGATACGTAAAGCTCTCGGTGACCTTTCGGAAGCAGACATAAGCAAAATTGTGGATCCTGCAGTTCGTCAGGCTGTGGAATATGCTGCAAACCTCAGAGGATTCAAAAATCTTTGCTCAGAGCCGGTTTACCTCAACAAAGAAAAAGGCGTTGAGATTAAACGAGTACGCATCTATGCCGATTCCGTGACACAGCCTCTGCATTTGAAAAAACATCGTGACATATCAAGTAAAACCTACAAACAGGATTATCATGTGATGAACGATTCTAATTATTGCATGGGAATATATGAAGGCTTTAACAACAAAGGTAAGTCACAGCGGTCATTCATTTTGGTTAACAATCTTGATGCCATTAGAAAAAACTTGAATAGAGAAAAAATCTTGCCGCTGTCTGACAGTAATGGTTTCACCTTAAAACACACCCTAAAACCGGGACTAATGGTATTGTTTTATGAGAAATCATCTAAAGAAATTTACACAGCTTCTGAACGTGATCTTTCACGACGTTTATATATTGTTACTGGACTAAGTATCTTAACTTCAGGAAAGCATAAGTATGGGAGATTCACATTCCGACATCATCAGGATAGCCACTCTTCATCAGAAATTTCATACAAAAGTGGTAAATGGGAAATTGCTGAAGATCTCCGTATTGGAATTGCTATGATTCATACCCAATTCAGAGCGCTTGTTGAAGGCGAAGATTTCACAATCTCACCAACGGGCAAAATTACATTCCTGCATCCTTCAATCTAAATTGTATGCTTAAGCGAACCATCGTTATATCCACCCCATGCAAACTTAGCCTTAGCAAGTGCCAGTTAGTTGTTGAGTCTGAAGATAACACATCGTCCGTGCCAATTGAAGATTTGGGCTATGTTGTAATTGAAAACCAGCAAACAATGATAACAATTCCTGCCATGAACGCGCTTATAGGTAACAATGTGGCAGTAATTATTTGTGATAACAAAGCAATGCCCGCAGGGTTGATACATGCCTTGGATGGGAACACCATTCAAGGTGAGCGCTATCGCATTCAAATTAACTCATCACTGCCAATAAAGAAAAACATTTGGCGACAGATTGTTGAATCCAAAATCCAAAACCAGTCAAAGTTACTCCTTAAGATTGGTAAAGACGGAGACCTGCTTAAACCACTTTATAAAAATGTAAAAAGCGGTGATTCAGATAACCGCGAGGGCATTGCAGCTGCAATGTATTGGAAACTGCTTTTTGGAAAAACGTTCATTCGTGATCCGAAAGGATGTTTTCCCAACAACTACCTAAACTACGGATACACCATTCTTCGTGCCGCTACCGCACGCGCCATAGTCGGTAGCGGGTTGCTACCGTCACTTGGCATCCACCACAAGAATCGCTATAATGCTTTTCCGCTTGCTGATGATCTGATGGAGCCATTTCGACCATGGGTTGACGAACTTGTATTCAGCATGCTGCCAGACAATAAAGAAATACTTACAAGAGAAGCAAAAACACAACTTACTAAAATAATATATTGCGATACGAAAGTTGGGAATCGACATCATCCAATGTCAATAGCTTTAAGCATGTTGTGCACTTCTGTGATGGATGTTATGGAAGGGAAAAAATCTACCCTTAGCCTCCCTGAACTTGTTTGATATATAATGGAATTCAAGGTTCTAAATGCGTATCACATAATGTGGCTTATTGTATTTTTTGATTTGCCTGTATTGACAAAAAAAGAGCGTAAAGATGCAGCAAAATTTCGAAAGTCACTTGAAAAATGTGGTTTTACAATGATGCAATACTCCGTATACATGCGACATTGCCCATCAAAAGAAAGTGCGGAAGTCCATGTCAAACGAGTTAAAAGCATAATACCGGAGCAAGGGAAAGTATCCATATTAAAAATTACGGATAAACAGTATGGTGATATTATAAATTTTTCCGGAAAAGAAAAAAAGTTTTTCCCGTCGACACCACAACAATTAGAACTATTTTGATTATCTTTGCAAAAAGTTCAATAAAATCAACCACTTCCTTGGACTAAAACATTTTTATTTTCATAAGAATCGCTCTAATCTACTGGAAATTAGAAGAATAATCAACCGAGGTTGTGGTTTGATATAGAATTTATTAACTTTACAACACGAAGTTTTCAACAACGTTTTCAAAACTAGTTGTGGTTTGATATAGAATTTATTAACTTTACAACATCAGGCTAATTAATATCATCTTTTTCATGTTGTGGTTTGATATAGAATTTATTAACTTTACAACACCAGCTTGACAAGGATATACTTATTAAAGTTGTGGTTTGATATAGAATTTATTAACTTTACAACAATGGGAATGACATTACAGACTAGGTACAAGTTGTGGTTTGATATCGAATTTATTAACTTTACAACAGTCTGATAAAAATTGAAATACTGCGATTGTTGTGGTTTGATATAGAATTTATTAACTTTACAACACAATCGTAACTAATGACGTGTTCTCTTCAGTTGTGGTTTGATATAGAATTTATTAACTTTACAACTCGTTTCCCTGCCGAGCCACGAATTATTAAGTTGTGGTTTGATATAGAATTTATTAACTTTACAACACAAATGTGTGAAGAGGGAGACCTGATAAAGTTGTGGTTTGATATAGAATTTATTAACTTTACAACGAGAGTTGCCATTCCTGAGAACCTTTCTTGTTGTGGTTTGATATAGAATTTATTAACTTTACAACACGCGGTGATGAATCCGGCGCACGCGATGTGTTGTGGTTTGATATAGAATTTATTAACTTTACAACATGCCCCAAGTCTTGCCCGAAAGTCGAGAAGTTGTGGTTTGATATAGAATTTATTAACTTTACAACCCGGTTTACACATCAAGGGGAACGGCAAAGTTGTGGTTTGATATAGAATTTATTAACTTTACAACATATTCCTGCTCTGCAACCTCGACCCGGAGGTTGTGGTTTGATATAGAATTTATTAACTTTACAACACGCTGTTGACGGATTTCTTGACCGTTTTCGTTGTGGTTTGATATAGAATTTATTAACTTTACAACTACACCTTCTCCTGAAATAGAAAATTGACAGTTGTGGTTTGATATAGAATTTATTAACTTTACAACCGGCACGGTCAATTATTACTTACACACCAGTTGTGGTTTGATATAGAATTTATTAACTTTACAACATCTTTACTTCATCATCTTTAAGATTACAGTTGTGGTTTGATATAGAATTTATTAACTTTACAACTATCGACGACGCAGATCTACGCTAAAGTTAGTTGTGGTTTGATATAGAATTTATTAACTTTACAACTTTTTTGAAAACTGAGGTGAACACTGCATTGTTGTGGTTTGATATAGAATTTATTAACTTTACAACCTGGAATCATGAGACATTTGCGCGCCAAGGTTGGGTTTGATATAGAATTTATTAACTTTACAACGTTCTCACATCCTTATCAATTGGTGCAAGGTTGTGGTTTGATATAGAATTTATTAACTTTACAACGTTGCTTTTTTGCTGTTTGATTTTTCCATGTTGTGGTTTGATATAGAATTTATTAACTTTACAACACAATCGTAACTAATGACGTATTCACTTCAGTTGTGGTTTGATATAGAATTTATTAACATTACAACTCATCCGGAATGCAGGACTCAACGATGTATGTTGTGGTTTGATATAGAACTTATTAACTTTACAACTTGCCAACAGAAAATCAAAACACATTAATGTTGTGGTTTGATATAGAATTTATTAACTTTACAACAAGTACGGTTAATAATAGATACCTCTCATGGTTGTGGTTTGATATAGAATTTATTAACTTTACAACCTTGATAGATTTGCGCAATCGCGTGTGGGGTTGTGGTTTGATATAGAATTTTTTAACACGAACGTGAGCGCGAGCGCAAATGGCACGAATGGGAGAAAATGAACGAGTAGCAGCTATAGGTTTTTAATCGGGGAGGGAGTGTTTATTGGGGAGGGAGTATTTATCGGGAAGTGAGCATAAACGCTTTCGCTCGCCGTTCTTAGGGGCAAAGTTGCAATACAGATAGGAAAGAGAATGAATTGATTGCATTTTGACGCCTGCGGGGCAAGAAATTGAGGGGGCGATTTGGTAATTTATCAGAATTGATGTATCTTTGCAGAAAGATGGGGATTGTGTCCCCGTGCAAAGATTAAGTATATGAAGAAGTTACGAAGTGCCACAAGCACTGAAGGTCGCCGCATGGCGGGGGCAAGAGCTCTGTGGAGGGCTAACGGCATGAAAGAGGAGCAGTTAGGCAAACCGATAATAGCTATTGTCAATTCGTTCACACAGTTTGTGCCGGGTCACACCCACCTTCACCGAATAGGTCAGATTGTCAAGGAAGAGATTGAACGCCGAGGTTGTTTCGCTGCGGAATTCAACACCATTGCTATTGATGACGGCATCGCCATGGGGCATGACGGCATGCTTTATTCTCTGCCGTCACGCGACCTGATAGCTGATTCGGTGGAGTATATGGTCAACGCGCATAAGGCTGACGCCATGATATGCATTTCGAATTGCGATAAGGTTACGCCGGGCATGCTCATGGCTGCCATGCGTCTCAACATTCCGGCGATATTTGTTTCGGGCGGACCTATGGAGGCTGGCGATGTGAACGGAAAACCGTCGGACTTGGTTGACATTATGGTGGCTGCGGCTGATGACCGGGTGAGCGATTCGGATCTTGAACAATATGAACTGAAGGGATGCCCCACATGTGGCTCCTGCTCAGGAATGTTCACTGCCAACTCAATGAATTCGCTCAATGAGGCAATCGGACTGGCTCTGCCGGGAAACGGCACCATAGTAGCCACCCACAAAGAGCGGGAAGATCTTTTCCGAAGAGCTGCTAACAAGCTGGTCGACAACACTTTCGCATATTATCAAAATGATGACGAGAGTGTGTTGCCACGAAGCATAGCATCACGCGAATCTATTCTGAACGCCATGACTCTGGACATTGCCATGGGTGGTTCGACAAACACGGTGCTTCATCTGCTTGCCATAGCTTATGAGGCTGAGGCAGAGTTCACGATGGCTGACATTGACCGTCTGTCGCGAAACACCCCGGTTTTGTGCAAGGTAGCTCCAAACTCACACTATCACATTCAGGATGTGAACCGCGCCGGCGGTATCTTATCAATAATGAAGATTCTTGCCGACAATGGTTTGCTTGACACCAATGTCAAACGTGTCGACGGCTTGACGCTGCGCGAGGCTATCGATGTTTATACACCTGATTCCGAGCGTTTTGACAGCGAGAAAGCGATGCCGCTGTGGACAGCTGCCCCGGGCGGAGAAAAATCGGTTGAGATGGGCAGTCAGGAGCAACGCTACGAGTCACTTGAGCTTGACCGTGCCAAAGGATGTATCCGCGACATGGATCATGCCTACGACAAGGACGGCGGTCTGGCAGTGCTCTACGGCAACATTGCCGAGGACGGCTGCGTGGTAAAAACAGCAGGTGTCGACAGTTCCATTTTCCGGTTCAACGGCACCGCAAAGGTTTATGAGTCACAGGATGAGGCTGTCGAGGCTATTCTGACCGACAAAGTCAAGCCCGGCGATGTTGTGGTCATAACCCATGAAGGTCCGAAAGGGGGACCGGGGATGCAGGAGATGCTTTACCCTACGAGCTACATCAAGGCAAAACACCTTGGCAAACAGTGCGCGCTGATAACCGACGGACGTTTTTCAGGAGGCACCTCAGGTCTTTCCATAGGTCACATATCGCCGGAGGCGGCTGCCGGAGGCAACATAGGACTGGTCCGTGACGGCGACATAATCGAGATAGATATTCCGGCACGCACCATCAATGTCAGACTCTCAGCCGAGGAACTTGCCGAGCGACGTGCTGCCGAGGAGGAGCGAGGTGACAAACGGTTTACACCTCACCACCGCGAAAGGGTGATTTCAAAGGCACTGCAGTGCTACGCCAACACAGTAACGTCAGCCGACCGCGGCGGAGTTCGTAAATAAACATTATCATTTCAATAGGTTACAATGAAAATATCAGGAGCAGAAGGGCTGATAAAATCACTGATTTGCGAAGGGGTAGACACGGTATTCGGCTATCCCGGCGGTCAGATTATCGCCGTTTATGACAAACTCTATGATTATCAGAAGGAAATAAAACATATTCTGGTTCGTCATGAACAGGGTGCCATTCATGCCGCACAGGGCTATGCCCGCTCAACGGGCAAAGTGGGAGTGGTTATTGTCACTTCCGGACCCGGGGCTGCCAATGTGGTGACGGGGCTGGGCGATGCGCTGATGGATTCCACTCCGCTTGTGGTTATCACCGGGCAGGTGGCATCGGCGTTTCTCGGCACGGACGCCTTTCAGGAAACTGATGTGGTGGCGATCACTCAGCAGCTCACCAAGTGGGCAGTCCAGATTCGGCGTCCGGAGGATATCCCCTCGATGGTGGCGCGCGCGTTCTACATAGCCTCCTCAGGCAGACCCGGACCGGTGGTTCTCGACATTGCCAAGGACGCACAGGCAGGTTTTGCCGAGTGGAGCCACCGCAGCTGCAATTTCATCCGCAGCTATAACCCCCACCCCGAAATCCCGGTGAGCGACATCACCGAAATTGCCGATATGCTGAACAACGCCGAGCGCCCCATGATTCTTGCAGGTCACGGCGTCACCATAGCTAACGCCGAACAGACACTGATGTGCGTTGCCGAGAAAGGCAATATCCCTGTGGCGACCACATTGCTCGGGCGTTCAAATCTGCCGTTCAACCACCCTATGCACAAAGGCATGCTGGGTATGCACGGCAATCTGGGACCGAATATCGCCACCAACAAGGCTGACGTCATACTTGCCGTGGGCATGCGTTTCGATGACCGAATCACAGGCGACGTCAAGCAATATGCTCCCGATGCAAAAATCATACACGTCGACATCGATCCCTCGGAACTCAACAAAATAGTGCATGCCTACAAGGCAATTCACGGCGATGCCGGTCAGTTGCTGACCGCACTGCTGCCTCTGATGAAGCACCGCGACCGCGATGAATGGCTGAAGCTGTTCAAGAAATGTGAGGAAATAGAGCACCGCGAGGTGATTGACCCGGAGCTTCATCCTAATAAACAGAAGATGAACATGGGTGAGGTTATCAGCATTGTTTCCGAGCATGCTCCCGAAAACAGCATTTGCGTGACTGACGTTGGTCAGAACCAGATGTTTGCAGCCCGCTATTTCGGATGCCGCAGCCATCGCGCCTTCATCAGTTCAGGCGGACTGGGCACCATGGGATTCGGACTTCCGGCAGCCATAGGAGCCAAGATAGGCGCTCCCCGCCGCGAGGTGATTCTGTTTGTTGGCGACGGCGGTCTGCAGATGACAATTCAGGAGTTAGGCACGATAATGGCATACGATGTCAACGTGAAGATCGTGTTGCTCAACAATAGCTTCTTAGGCAACGTAAGGCAGTGGCAGGAACTGTTTTTCCAAGGCAGATACTCGCAGACCGAGATGACCAACCCCGACTTTGTGCGACTGGCATCGGCATACGGCATTGCAGGTGAAAATGTCACCGTTCGCGAAGAACTCGAAGGGGCAATAAACCGCATGTTCGACCACAAGGGCGCCTATCTGCTCAACATAAGCATAGATGCTGATGACATGATTTTCCCGATGGTTCCAGCAGGAGGTTCCATCAACACCATCATTCTGAATCCAACCACAAAACTCTCCTTATAGCAAACAGACATGGATAGCGAAAAAGAATTATTCACCGTTTCGGTATTCTCGGAAAACACCGTGGGTCTGCTCAGTCAGGTGGCTCTGATCTACACACGCCGCTGCATCAACATCGAATCCATTTCGGCTTCGACATGCTCCATTCCCGGGGTAATCAAATGGACCATAACATCGATAGCCACACGCCATGCGATGGAAAAGGTAGTGTTGCAGATAGAGAAGTGCATAGAGGTGCTTAAAGCGTTTCTTTACACCGATGATGAAATTGTATATCAGGAAGTAGCGCTCTATAAAGTTGACACTTCGCTACTGATGGACGAGCCGCATCTGGAGGAGATAATCCGCAATCACAACGCCCGCATACTTGACATAAACCGCGACTTCACGGTTATTGAAAAAACCGGACATTACTCTGAAACCACCGCTCTTTTCGAGGAGCTAAAGCGATATAACCTCCGGCAGTTCGTGCGTTCCGGAAGGGTGACAATCACCAAGAGCGAGCGCGAGTTTGTCAGCGAATATATCGAAAAACAAAATCAACGCAAAAATGGATCTCAACAAGGTTAACAAACTCTATTCACGACAAATTTTCGTTAAAGCATCGCACTGCGGTCCGCAACAGGATCTTCCGCTCAAGTCACTCGTGGAGGAAATCATTGACATAGCCACCGAGCATGCCAACGAACTCGGAATTGGCTATGACTACATGATTGAGCATGGCGCGGCGTGGGTACTGGGACGCCTCTCAATGCGAATTAACCGTTTCCCGGCTTGTAACAAAACCTTTACCCTCCGCACATGGATTGTCAACTGCAATCCTTACACCAGCGAACGTGCCGTTTCAGTCATAGGCGAGGATGGCGAGGAGATAGGGTTTGCCATCACTTGCTGGGTAGCTATCGACATAAACAAACGGCGAGCCATGCGACTCGACCGGCTTTTCCCCGAAGGACTGCCTATCCATGACAACTCCATAATGATTGAGTTGAGTGAGCGAATGGCAAAAATCACCGAACCCACAGAGAGCCGTGAGCATCTGTTTCAATATTCGGATATGGACTGCAACCGCCATGTGACCACCACCCGCTACATAGAACAGATTGTCAATCTCCACGATCTCGAGTTCTACGACACACACCGTGTGAGCCGGTTCGACATTTCGTTCCATGCCGAGACTCATGGGGGCGATCTTGTGAAAATTGTTGCTCAACAGATGGATGACTCCACGCTCCGAGTGGATATATGCCGCGACGAAACACTCTGTACAGCCGCCAAGATTCAGTTCTCAAAAAGATAAGCCTATGAAAAGCGATTCGCCCAAGTGGGTCAAGATTTATTCTTTTTCCGACCTGCAGACAGCCTACATCATCAAGGGGGCACTTGATGCCGAGGAGATTCCTTCCATGATTCCGAGCGACACCATGGCTACGGTCTACCCAACCACACTGTCGTGGAGTTCGATTGACATTTATGTTCCGGAAGGATATGTCAGCGAGGCTTCGGCAGTGTTGAGAGCCAATGATTTAGAGCCCTGTATTTAACATAAATTGGGGAACGGGCTCTTAGACCCGATCTGCGCTGACAATCAGTGAGAACTTACCACCCGGAGGAACCAGATTCAGGTCACCCTCAACCAACCTGCCACATTCAATAACCGGTATGCGGGTCGACCGCTCTCCCATAGCTACCGTCAGATAGCCGGTGCCGTCAGGCGCCAGATAACGTTCACGGAAAATGTGAGCCACCACACCCATGGTCATACGCAGATTGATTTCCACACACGGATGAATCCACGCACCTGCGTCATCATCCCTGACTACCATCATGTCTACGCCGAAATATCCGGCATAATCCTGCCCTGTAAGGTCGTTAAGGATTTCCGGGAGAGCATTTGCCACAGCGTCGAGTTCACTGATGCTGGCATATTGCCCGATAATTGCGCTAATGGCGTCATCAGTCAGCAGCCGATTGCCTGAGTAAGAGCGCGATAAGGTGTCGAACAGCGAAAGCCCGATATAGCGGACTGCCCCACCCTCCGCTTTATGGAATAACATTGCAAAATCGAGCTGACGTGCATAGCCGGTTTCAACCACCGCACTTCCCTGATGGCGGATGATGCCTTCTGCCTGAGTCAATAGGGTGTCCGCAGGGAGCGAACTGCTCGGTATCACACCACGTCCGGTGCTCGACCATGGAGCTTTCAGATAAATCCCCTCACTGCCGGCATTGCCGAGCATACGCTTCACCTCATCTACCTCTGTCACGACTGCGGGAAGCTCACCTTTGTAAAGTCCGCGCTCCCTGAGTGCCTGCAATATCGCAACGGACGAGCGCCGGTGACTCAGTTCTCTGATTCGTTCCAACCGTTTCTCGTCAGGCAAACAATGAGTATTTACCCCTGCTTTGAGAAACTGACTGCGGACGTAGGATGACCAGCCCCATGGCGAACAGCGCTCAATGGATGGGTCAGCCGCGAGAACCGGAGAAGCCCCCAAACCGAAAGCTTCTGTGATGGTCTCAAACCATTCAGCCGGGGGTAGCGAATCTGTCAACACCTTGTCGTCCCCGGAAGCATACCAGAGCGGAAGCATGGCACCGCTACGCCTGAGTTCCAGCGCATTACGCGGAGGAAAATAGTTGCTGTGACCGCTGCCGAGCGCAAGATCATTTTCAGGGTTGAAAAGATAAAGCGTAGCCATGAATAACGTGGTTCATAAACAAGAAAGGTGTACCGAATCTTTAACAGGGGTACACCTCACTTATGACGGGATGATAATTTATGCAAGAGAAAATATATATTCTTTTTCATCTTCGGGGTTCACGTTGATGATGATTTTATCCTCACGCGCGAGCCAGCCGATAGCTGCATAAATTTCTTTTTCTTTCAGTTTAGTAATCTTTTTGATCTGTTTCAGACCTAATGCGTCTGCCTCATTAAGAGCATTCCAGACTGCACCAGCCCATGTACCAATTGTTTCTGTGTTCATAATCTTTACTTTTAATTTGTTAGACATATAACGCTTCTCGCGTTCTAACTGTTCAATTATGCCGCAAAATTACCAACTTTTTATCAGACCGCAAACAATATTAAGATTCTTTAACTAAAGAACAAGAGCGGTGCATCGTGTTGCAACGATGCACCGCTCTTGTTATATGGATTTGGAAACTATAGGTTATCAGTGGACGATTACCTTGTGAACATTGCCGTCGACATTGACAATGTACATGCCGGGAGCAACATTGAGGCTGTTTACTGCCTGACCAGAAATGGTGTAGACCTGAACATTGTCATATTCGCCGAGAATGATGATTTCGCCGTAACCGCCTTTGACAATCACATCAGAATCGCCATCGGTGAATACCTCATCAACGCCTAAGGTTGCTTTAGAACCGTAGATTACATAGGAGTTTGCAGGAACGGTAACAGTGATTTTGCCGCTGGCGAAAGTGGGAACGGTGTTGCGGTCGAAACCTTCTGAAGCGGACATCAGCTGATAGTTTCCGCTACTGATTTTTGTAACGGCTGCTGATACTGACTTGTTACCGCTGACAGCGGGGTTAACCAGAAGGATAAGTTCCTTATCGCCCTTGGTCAGACGGATGCTGCGAGCCGAGGTAATGTTGTTGGCATATCCGCTACGGATATACTGAACGTCAGCTGATGTGAACAGTTCAGCGTTATCCTGACGCAGGTGGCAGAGTTCCTTGTAGTTCTGGTACAGAGCCTTGCGATACTGGTCGTTAAGATTATCCCAGCAAACGAGTTTCGGATCGGTGTTGTTGCCACCTGAGTTTTTGGTACTTTCCTCAGCACCTAACTCAGCAAACTGCCAGATCATTTTCGGACCGGGGGTGATGAGCATCTGAGCGGCGATAGAACCGAGGCGGCGCATGCGCATGTTGATATTGTTCTTAAGCGCGCTGTGCTGGCTTGCATAGTAACCGATACGCTGTTCGTCGTGACTTTCGGCATAGCTGACGGTTGAGAATGCGGTGCGGTTCCAATAAGGAGCGTAGAAGCCTGACATCTGGTTGTCAACGTTGGCAACAGCCTGTGCATATTTGCCTGATGCATCGTTCACGTTGCTCCAGTTGAGCTGACCGTCAGCTGCCATTTCATTTTCTTCGCGATCGCCGGCAAGGTTCTCGTTGATGTGGATGCCGTTGGGCTTGATTGACTTGATGACAGCATTGAGCGCCTTCATGTTAGCCACACGCGATGAGTTGTAAGCCTCTGTGCCGCCAGAGTAGCTGCCGTTGTTGCCAAGACCTTTTACGAGGTCGAAACGGAAACCGTCGACATTGTATTTGGTCATCCAGTAAGTCAGCGCGTCTTTCCACTGCTGCTTAACCAGCGCATGATCCTGCTTCCAGTCGTTGAGCACACTATAGTCGTGAGGTGCGGTGGCATTGTAGAAGGGGTTTGAGGCAATGGGATACATCTGATACCAAGGATGGAGACCGTCGCTCTGGTTGAACACGATGTCAAGCACCACGGCGATGCCGTTGCAGTGACACGCTTCAATGAACTGCTTGAGTTCTTTGGGCGAGCCGTAGGACTTGTCGGGCGCCATGTAGAAGTTGGTGTTGTAGCCCCATGAATTGTTTCCGCTGAATTCCATGACGGGAAGGAGTTCCACGCAGTTCACGCCCATTTCGGCGAGGTAAGGAATCTTTTCGATGGCTGCCTTGAATGTGCCGTCAGCAGTGGCGTCAGTGCCGGTAAAGTCACGGAAAAGCATCTCATATATCACGAGGTTCTTATGATCGGGAATTGTGAAATTCGAGAATTTGAAGTCGTCGATATTTTCCTGATATACTGCCAGCATGGCATCGTCCATCTGTTCGTAGGGGTAACGGGGGCGATCAGGATACACATCGTCGGTGAGCCATTTGTCGCTGTACGGGTCGAGGACAAGGTGAGCGTATGGGTCAGCCACTTTTGTCACACCGTCAACCAGATAATAGTAGGGATAAGCGGTGGTGGTGTTCAGACCGCTGACAGTGATGAAGAAATAACGGTTGCCTTGGTAATCCTGATATTTCATCACGTTCTTGTTCATTGTCTCATAGTTGTCCCATGAGGGGATGAGGATGACAGAAGTTTTGCCGGGAGCTGCAAGGCAGAAAGTAACGGTGCCGTCGCCGTTGCGGACAGCACCCTGCTTGGGTACACCGCCGGGATAGGTGCCTGCCTGTGAGGCGCGGGGCCATGCAACGGTGATGGTCTTTTTCAGAGTAGTGCCGTTGAAGGTGCCGGTGGCGTTGACCTTGTAGTAACCCTGAGCCGAGAAGGTGTGGCTCTTGGTGAGTGAGTTTCCGGTAGCGGTACCGATAGAAGTGCCGTCGACATCGAGAGTCAGCTGCGCATTCTCGGTAGAGTTAACGGTGAATGTAATGGTGGTTGCCTTATTGATTACGTATGATTCCACGTTTGAAGTCAGCGCAATCTGGAAACCTTCGGGCAAAACGTCAATGAAAAGGTCTTTGGTCTGAGCCGAGCCATTGGCAGTACGGGCTATGAATGCGATTTTCGAGATGGTCTCGCTTGCATCAGTCATCTTGAAGTAAGTTCGAAGATCGGGGATGGTGAATGAATAAGTGTTTTTTGACACATATTTGAGCTGATTGGCAGCGTTGCTGACGCTCCAGTCAGTCTGCACATATTTCCATGTACCGTTGCTCTTGTTTGTTGTCACACCAATGTGAACATAGAGCGGAGTTGAAGAAGGGAGATTCTGCAAAGCAGCCACGCCACACTGGTCAGCATGGAACGTCAGAACCACATTCTTGCTTTTTTCCTGAAGTAATGCAGGTGAGGTGGTGATTACCTGAGCGGACACGCCCATCACTGCCACACATAACATAGCAACAAGAACTGAGAAAAATTTTTTCATGTCGTTGAAATGTAAGTAGATAGTGTTATGATTAATTTATTGTTCGTTCATCACGGTAAGACTACGGCAGATTGCCGTTCGCTTTTAGCCATAGACATGCAAAATTACAAAATATACCCGTAGTTTCCAAATTATGGATAGAGATTCAACATTTTTTAATAAAACAGCGTCGCGCCCCGGACATCTCATCCATGGCGCGACACGCTATTGTTTCTTTCTTGAATTTCGGTTGCGAGGAAGTCGTTCCCTTTCACCTTTAAATCTTCTTATTTGAGCATATCATTAGTTGTTGT
>CAMWVE010000040.1 GCA_947177685.1 uncultured Porphyromonadaceae bacterium
ACGCCAAATTTGACGCCATCCCTGTAGGGACGCAACGTGGTGCGTCCGCTTAAGGGGCAGTCATATCAAAGCGCTTTGCGAACCCCGACCTCAGGATTCTCCAACAACTCAAAAAACCTCGGACACTCCACGAAGTGTCCCTACAACATACTTAATACCTACAATTTAACGCCAAATTTGACGCCATCCCTGTAGGGACGCAACGTGGTGCGTCCGCTTAAGGAGCAGTCATATCAAAGCGCTTTGCGAACCCCGACCGGTCAGGATTCTCCGACAACTCAAAAAAAAAACGGGCGCTCCGTGGAGCGTCCGTTAATACTTAGAGCCTGCCTGTTTTTAACAGAATTTGGGGAACGGCTCTTACCCGAGGTGGTTGAACCCTTGTGCTCGGAGTGGGATTTCATTGCCGTCGCGGGTGATCATGGCGCACCCCAAATCTTCTTTGGTTATGTGACCGATGACCTTGATACCGGGGATTTTCTCCACATTCTCGTGCTCGTGCAACGGCACGGTGAACAGCAGTTCGTAGTCCTCACCACCGTTGAGAGCGGCGGTCACAAGATTCATGCCGAGCTCTTCTGCCATTACAGCTGTCTGATAATCAATGGGTATGCGGTCCTCATAGATGCGGCAGCCGGTGTGGCTGCGCTTGCAGATGTGGAGCAGTTCTGAGGAGAGCCCGTCAGAAACGTCAATCATGGAGGTGGGTTTGATACCCGCCTTGCGGAGTGCCTCCACAACATCCCGACGTGCTTCCGGCTTGAGCTGGCGCTCAACCAGATATTCCTTGCCGCTGAAATCGGGTTGGAAATCTTTCTGTCCGGCTGACGCCACTTTCTCGCGTTCAAGCAGTTGCAGTCCCATGTATGCGGCACCCAAATCGCCGCTGACGCAGATAAGGTCGGTGTCATGGGCTCCATCGCGACGCGCCACCATATCAGCCGGTGCGTCGCCTATGGCAGTTATGCTGATGACCAGCCCCTGACGTGAAGCTGTGGTATCACCTCCGACAAGATCCACCCCATAGACCTGACAAGCCAGACGGATTCCGTCATAGAGAGCGTCGATATGTTCTACGGCAAACCGTTTGGAGATACCCAACGACACTGTGATCTGACGGGGTGTGCCGTTCATGGCGTATATATCTGACAGATTTACCACCACCGATTTGTAGCCGAGATGTTTAAGCGGTACATAGGTGAGGTCGAAATGCACGCCTTCGAGCAGCAGGTCGGTGCTGACAAGCAGGTCGGTGTCCTTGTAACGCATTATGGCGCAGTCATCGCCCACCCCCAACACGGTCGACTCATTGACATTTGTCAATCCGGCAGTCTGGCGGTCGATAAGCCCGAACTCGCCGAGCTGCGATATTTCAGTCAGTTTTGGTTCCTCCATAGCTTACATATATAATATATGTGTATCACAACTTTGAACTACACGCGGGCTACCATCTCCTTGATGATGGCAACGGTGGTGGGCTGTGCCTTGATGGCTGCCTGCTGAACCTCTTCGTGTGAGGGAACATCGGTGATATCCTTGCCGCCGAGGTCAGTGATAACGGAGATGCCGAACACATCCATGCCGCCATGCTTTGCCACAATTACTTCGGGCACGGTTGACATACCCACGGCATCGCCGCCGATGATGCGGAAATATTCATATTCAGCGGGAGTCTCGAATGTGGGACCGGTGGTGCCTACATACACGCCGTGAACCAGACGCAGTCCTTTTTCTTCCGAAATCTTATCGGCAAGGGCAATAAATTTCTTGCTGTAAGGCTCGGTCATGGCAGGGAAACGGTCGCCCAATTCCTTGTAGTTGTGACCGCGGAGGGGATTTTCGGGGAAAAGGTTGATGTGGTCGGTGATAATCATTACATCGCCAACCTGAAATTCCTTGTTCATGCCGCCGGCAGCGTTTGACACGAACAGAGTCTTTACGCCGAGCGCGCGCATCACGCGGACAGGGAAAGTAACCTGCTTCATGTCGTAGCCCTCGTAGTAGTGGAAGCGACCCTGCATTGCCATTACTCGTTTGCCTCCCATTTTTCCGAAGATGAGGTTACCTGAGTGACCCTCTACTGTGGAGATGGGGAAGTTGGGGATTTCAGCATAGGGGATATACTGTTTCTCATCGATGTAGTCAACTACCGGACCGAGTCCTGTTCCGAGAATAATAGCTATTTCAGGCATCTTGCCATCTACGCGGCTTCTGAGGAAATCCGCAGTCTGGTTTATCTGTTGTAACATGGTTTTTAGTAATTTGGTTAGTAATCTATTTTAAAACACGCGGAAGGTCAGATTGTTTTCTTCTTCCGGCGCGGAACATTTTTCAGAATCAGCTCGTCGAAGGTGCCATCTTCAGCCGGATCGACCTTGACGGCAACCGGCAGATAGTAGATGTATTTGCGCAGGCGAGTGGGGAAATAGGGGTTGTTGATCAGCCTCACGGCATCCTTCTCCGTGGTGATGATAAGCTTGGTGACACCTTTCATTGACTTGAACTTCTCCTCAATCACGCTGAGGTCCTTGCGTGTGAAGTCGTGATGGTCAGGAAACAGCTTCACCTTCACTTTAGCCTTGAAACTGCGCAGATACATCACGAATGGTCGCGGGTTGGCTATGCCTGACACGGAGAGAATAGTGTCGTCAGAGCTGAGATATTCCAGCGTGGGATGGAAGTTGGTCTCCTCAGGGAACAACGGCACCGGCTGGCGGTAGACGAAGTGCGAGAAAAAGAGCCGCTGATAGGGGTAGAGTTTGAGGTTGGTCTTGAATATGCGCTGCTCCAGCGGTTTCACCTGTTCGGGACATTTGGTGACAATGACCACATCAGCATTCTCGATGGCGCTCGCCGGTTCACGCAGTCGCCCGTAGGGGAGCAGGTGATCAAGGAAAAACGGGCGGTGGAACTCAGTCAGCACCACTGACAGCGACGGCTTGACATAGCGGTGCTGGAAGGCGTCGTCAAGCACGATTACGTCGATGTCAGGGTCAAGCCGCAGCATCTCCTCTATTCCTGCCACACGGTCCTCGCAGACGGCAAACATGGTTCCGTCGCCATACTTGGTGAACATCTGATAAGGCTCATCGCCTACATCGTTGGGGGTGGAGTTGCGGGTGATGTGAATGAATCCCTTGGTTTTCCTGCCATAGCCGCGACTGAGCACACCCACATGCCGGGTCAGTTTGAGCAGGCTTATTATATACTCGGTGTGGGGGGTCTTTCCCGTACCCCCCACAGAGATGTTTCCAACCACAATCACCGGCACGCTGAACGCACGGCGCTTGAGCAGTCCCCACTTGAACATGAGATTCCGCGTTCTAACCCCTATTCCGTAGAGAATCGAGAGGGGGTAGAGAATTGTCCGTGCCAGTAGTTTGTTTCTTGCCAAACGGTGATGGTGGTGGTTAATTGTTAGCGAACTATGACATAATCCATTCGCGCCTGAACCACAGGTTTTTCGGTGAGCGACTTAACCTGCTGATACATGCGGTATTCCTCTGACATTGAGCCGGGGACCATGGCGCGGATGACACCTTCTTCCTGAAGTTCCTCCATCTGTTCCCAGAATGAGAGTTTCAGTTTGGGATAGGCTATCACTTCATATTTTTCAAAGCCGAGTTCGTCAGCCATAGCCTGAACGGCATCGTCGAGGTTACCCAATTCGTCTACCAGACCCAGTTTGAGAGCTTCGGAACCGTCCCAAACCCTACCTTCGGCAATAGCTTTGATTTCGTCGACGGTCTTACCGCGACCTGCGGCACATCTGCCCACGAAAGTTTCATAGCCACGGCTGACGTGCTGCTGCAGTTTAGCCATCTGCTGAGTGTTGAGCGGAGTCAAGAGCGACAGTGTGGCATTGGGATTGGTCTGCACGGTGGATGTAGTCACGCCCAGATGGTTGGTCATCAGCCCTTCTACGCATGGAATCATGCCGAAGATGCCTATTGAACCGGTGATGGTGGTGGGCTGAGCGTAAATCTTGTCGGCACCGCATGAGATGTAGTAACCGCCCGATGCGGCATAGTCACTCATGGAAACATAAAGCGGACGCTCGGTTTTCTTGTAGCGCTGCAGAGCTTCCCAGATCTGTTCGGATGCGAAAGCGCTGCCACCGGGCGAGTTCACGCGGAGCACCAGTCCGGCATTGTCGTCGTCATCGATCAGTTTCTCAATTTCACGGACCATGGTCGGTCCCACGATGCCCTCGTTGCCGGTGTCGCTGATTTCACCAACGGCATAGAGAACGGCAATCTTGTTTTTCTCGCTTTTCTGATGCTCCAGAGTCACTGAAGCACAATATTGGGCAGGGGTAATCAGATTGAGTTTCTCATCTTTATCCTTTTCAGTGAGTGTCTTTAACTCGTCGATTACCTCGTTGCGGTAAGCAAGCGAATTGACAATGCGGCTGTCGACATAGAATGTGGGGGCAGCGCACATAATCAGCGAGTCAGCCCACTGGTTGACAGTTTCGCTGTCAGTGCCGCGAGCTTCGGCAATAGTGCCGGTCATGTTGCTCCAGATATTGTTGAGGTAGAGCGATGTCTGCTCGCGGTTAGCCTCGCTCATCTCAGTGAGGATGAAAGGCTCCACGGCGCTCTTATATGTGCCCACCTTCACAATCTGCATCTTCACGCCAAGCTTGTCCATAGCGCCCTTGAAGAAAAGGTTCTGACTGCTCAGACCGTGAATGTCAACCGCACCGACAGGGTTTACGAACACCTCGTCGGCGAGCGATGCAATGTAATAGTCGCCCTGTGAATATGAGTCAGCATAAGCGATAATTTTTTTGCCTGATTGCTTGAACACGCGGATAGCGTCGACAATATCGCTGCGCATCGCAATGCCGCCCTCGGAGCCGGGGAGCTCGAGGAACATGCAGTCGATTTTGTCATCATTGGCAGCGGTGCGGATGGCTCCGTTGATTTCGCTCAGAGCCACGGAGGTATTACCCATGCCGTATAGCTCGCTCCAGATGTCGTTAGGCACGGGGCGTTCAACCAGTTCGCCCTCAAGTTTGACATGCAGAACCGAGTGTTTCTTAACCTCGACCTGCGCATCCTTGTCACCCATGGCGGCAATCACACCGATGAACATAAAAAAGAAGAAGAACATAAGCCCGGCGGAAATCCAAATTGCCGTCAGCGAGCCCATGATAACGATGAAAAATTTCTTTAACATTTCCGGTTTATATGCTTTTAAGTTTAAAATATGTGTCATTAACCCTTGCGGAAGGAGTCACTTAATATGACGCGCCATTCCCGAAAAAGTTACATGGCTGACAACATATTTCTTCATTATGCAAATATTTGCGAGTCAGATTTTGCAAATATACGAAATAATTATTAAACACATGCATCTTTACTCCATTTTTATTTTTCATCCGCCCCACAAAAATCAGTTTTGTAAAATAATGCAGTCATAAGCAGTCAAAACATGTAAAATAGTGCAGTCTGCAACCCCCGAATTATGTAAAATAGTGCAGTCAGAGATAGACAAAACGTGTAAAATAGTGCATTTACGAAAGAATTTATTTAACTTTGCATATCATAGCATATCTGATTATGGCAAACCGAAAAACAATTGATTTGATAAGCTCTTTGAAGAACAAGGAGAAAATAAAAATTCTGTTCGTGTGTCTGGGCAACGAATAGAAGATATTTTATAAATTATTTAATCCTAATACTCATAGTGTTAGGATTATTTTGTATCTTTGCAGTGTAAACCAAATCATCGGTTTTATTTCAAATAATGTAAACCACAAGGTAAACCATTTGCAAGATATGAAACGTAACCTACCGACCATTACACCAATATTATATACAAGCAAGACGCTTGCCAACGGTGAACACCCTATAATGTTGCGAGTGTGTTATAACGGTAAACGCACCTATAAGAGTATCGGTATTTCATGCAAACCATCCGAGTGGAACAAGGATAAAAACAAGGTTAAAGGAAGTCGTGCAAGTTGCCTCAACACCATTATAACCCGAGAACTGACAAAGGCAAACGATTATGTTTTATCGTTAGAAGGTAAAGACGATTACACAGCGGCCACCATCGTTAAACACCTCACCAAATCAGCCCCCACTAAAATAACATTACATTCTCTTTTTGAAGAACGTATTACTTTTTTCAAGGAAGAAAAACAAAGTCATAACAATGCGGTTGGATATCGTACACTACTTAACCGTATCAAAAAATATACTAATAATGTTGATTTAGAGTTGTTTGAAATAACTCCAAGTTGGCTATCTGAATTTGAAGAACACCTCCGATGCCATTACTCGGATAACTCCATAAGAAAATTTTTTGATTGTTTCAAGGCAATTTTCAACTACGCCAAGAGGCAAGATTACATTAAGGAAAACCCATTTTCAAACTTTACTTTTAGTAAAAAGTTAAATACTCAGACTCGGAAGCGAGCCTTAACCATTGACGAAATTACCAAGTTGATGAGGTATTATCACCTCCGCTATGGTAGGTTAGGAATTGAAGATAACAACGTACTCGGAGAAAACGACCTCAAGCAATATTGGGTTAATCAAAAGTTCAAATTGAAAGGTCAGAACAAACTCACACCGATAAACGCAGAGCAATTTTCACTTGCGTTATATCTTACAAGTTATCTGTTTCAAGGTTTGGCATTAGTAGATATTGCCAATTTGAAGTTAAAAGATTTACATTTAGTTGAGGTAGTTGATAGCGAAAAATATCAGCGAGATTCAGCGCTATATGGTGTTGACTATGCTGAAAAGCATAAGCGCACCATCCTACATTACGACATCAGTACCTACCGAGCCAAGACGCACCACCATACACGGATCGTAGTCGAAACCGCTAATATGTTGCCTTACCTTAATCCGTTTGGAAGTTATTTTGACGATTACGACCAATTAGATGATTACGATTTAGAGCGTTATTTGTTTCCGATTTTTGACTATCAGAACGACTCGGCTGAAGTAAAATTTTGCCGTATGACTTACATGAATTATTTAGTTAATGTTAATCTCAAACGTATTGCCAAACGGTTAGGTATGCCACCGATTACATTTTACTCGGCACGTCATAGTTATGCAAGTCAGTTGTACCACGCTAATGTCCCCATTGGTTTAATCGCACAGAATATGGGGCGCAATCCGTCTGAAATTCAAACTTACCTTAAAGAGTTTGATACAATTAATATTGTTGAGGCTAACAATAAGTCGTTAATTGTCGGTCAAGACTTATTCAAAGAGATTTCGTCAAAGGAAGAAGAAAAACATCAAGACGAAATCCGAGAAGCATTAAAGGCAAAGGGCGATACAGAAGGGTTAGAAAGATACGAGGCTTATCTGAAATGGAAATCGGAAAATTAATTTATTTAACTCGGCTCAAGGTATCCTCTGTTTCAGATAGATTAATCTCAAATTGACCTTTAACGAACTATCCGTTAGCCGTGTAAAAAATTTCCCAATTTTGCATTTTCGGTCTATTAACCAATAGCCCCAAAATACGCCATTTCCAAACTTATTACATAAGTTTACAAGCATTTAAGAGCCTCATCAAGTATATTTATAGGCTTTCGGTTTTTGCGTAGGTGTATGACCCTATCAAGTAGGTGTCTGAATACGGTTAATAACACATCTTCATTATCGAGGTGAACATAAAGAAACTCATCGCTTATACCAAGTGCATCAAGAGTTTTCTTTAATAATTTGTGATTTTTGCACGTTATTTCAACCCTATACATTACCGACTGAAATCCAGTTTTCTCCTGAATATAATATTTATTGCTCTCTTGCTCTATCTCCTTTTTCTTATTATACGTTTTCATTGTCAAGGTGCTTTTGTCATTCTTGACAAGCATTTGGGGGTTAGCAAATAGTCTATGCCGAGGATTCCACCAAGACAAGAAGCCGACCCCATACACCGCTTTATTGTCGGCTAACCTACCATTTATAATAAGGTCATAAGAATCATCTTTATATTGCCGAATAAGGTGTTTTTCTACGTTGAAATTGAAATCCACGGCAATATCAAATTTAGAAATCTGCAAAAACTCCAAATTCAGAGCCTCCTCAATATAATACCGAGCCGACACCAACCACGAATAAAGAGCCTCATTTTCATAAGTTATATACACGTTTTGCCGATTCTTATTAAAAGAGCCGAAACGCATATATCCAACTATTCTCTTGAAATTACCTCTGTTTTCGTTCCAATCTTTACACCATATAGTAAACTCATTTTTGTAATAACGAGAATCCGACCGTTTGAGAATAATCTCTTTATTTTCGCCAAAATAATATGTCGTATCGTCTGACGATAGATATTCTTTCATTTCGTCAGTTGTCGTATATGTTATTTCAAGAGCATCTATTGATACTTGATATAGATATTGTCTTTTGCCCATTGTAATTTCTTAGAGTTATGAACTATTTATAAATATACGAATAATTCATTAAAGTTCAAAATATGTCAAAGAGAATCAGAAGAAAATTATCGGAAAGCACCAAGTTTAAGATGAGGTTGGCAAAATTAGGTAGTAAGAACCCCATGTACGGCAAACACCACACTGAAGATGCCAAGCGTAAAATCAGTAAGGCATTGACAGATTATTGGCGGTTGATACCAACCGACTAATCTATCATTGCTTTAGTGAAATTGTTTCAGTAGCTTTTTACCATATCCGAGGTTAGTTTATTTATTGAAAATAAAATAATTGAGGTATTGAATCCTGCAAATTTTACAACTTAATGTTTTCTTTATATATCGGAGTGTTAGATATTTTATTGTCCCAAAATTGTATTCTTTAGAAAGTGTATTCAAATAAATCTACAAACGCTTTCGTAGAATACAAAATTATGTAGTCAAAATAATCAAAGAATTATTTGCATACGTCAGATATTTTTATTACCTTTGCATTGTAAAAATAACAAAGACGATGAAAGCAATAATCTACGCACGAGTATCAAGCACCACTGACCGACAGAACACGGCTCGCCAGATAGCCGACCTCAACAAGTATGCAGAATATAAGGGTATGGAAGTCGTAAAGACTTTTGAAGAAAAGGTTAGTGGAGCGAAGAAGAATAACGAGCGACCCATCTTTGTTGAGGCTCTTGACTACTGCAAGACTAATAAGGTTGATATGCTTTTGGTGTCGGAACTTTCACGACTCGGAAGAAACGCTTTTGAAGTTCTTGAAACCGTGAAGATGTTAGTTGATGAAGGAATTAACCTTTATATGCAGAAGGAACAATTCACGCTTTTAGACGAGGAAGGCAAGCCGTCTATGTTTGCCCCCGTTATGATTGCTACCCTCTCAACCTGCGCTCAGTTGGAAAGAGAAAACATTAAGCTCCGTTTGAATAGTGGCCGTCAACTCTACATTGATAAAGGCGGTAAACTCGGCAGAAAGGAAGGCTCTATAAAGTCAAAAGAAGAAAAAGCCGAAGAATACAAGCAAGTAATTAAGTTATTGAAACAAGGCATCAGCATCAGAAAAACCGCCAAACTATGTGATGTATCCGTCAGCACAGTTCAGCGGTTAAAAGCCGAGTTTTATCTTTAATAAAAGGGTGTACTCTTGGATTTAGAATACAACATATTTTCTTAGAGTCGATATCTACGGAATTTATATCCACTTATTTGGTAATGGAAAGTCTTTTGCGAGGATTCTTTGCTTTAGAATTAGTTCCGCCACTATCACCTCCATATATATATTCTCCAATAATTGTCATATAATGTGAATCTAATCTTTCAGAATGAGGGAAACCGATATGAGGAGTTTCATCAAAATTCACTCTAGGATTTCCGTCGGAATAATACCAACTCCCATAATATATATTTCCATTGCCTTCAAGAGTTGCTGTCTTATCGGAATTGATGTGTAATTTCCACTTAGTACCTTCTACATCGGTGAATTGATAAGTACCATTTGATGAAGTTGGACTCGAAGGATCATAGGAAGATCTCTCCTCGTCCCCTTGGATTTCGGATGTGATATTTGATTGCAACTTGTTGTTCAATATTTTGATGCTATCTTCCAGTTGGGCAATTCTATCGGCATCGGAAGAATTAGAACCACCTCCGCAACTTGCCACAACCAAAGACACCATACAAGCCACGAATAAATAAGTTAATTTTTTCATTGCTCTTGTAATTTTGATTGTTATTAACTCTGTTAAGTCCTTTTGCTGAGGTATAGACAAATAAAAAACGTGGACTTTTCGCTTCGTCTACGTTTCTGAGGTATCGGCAAACACCTTACATCCATATACGAGTAAAAGCCCACGGATATACCGTAGGCATCAACTTTTACTCTTGGATGTTTCATTAAATTTTGCCGATTTTCAGAAACAAGAATACAAGCTAACGCTTTCTATTTTATATGTCTTTTATCTGACTATGCTACATAGGCTTTTTATTTAGTTATTTGGGTACAAAGATACGAAATTTTCTTGATATATCGGTGTTTGTCAGCCCTCTATACGGCATTTTCGGATAAATTTTATTAACTTTGCACTCATTATTAAGGCTTTCAACCTCATCAAGTAAAGAATAAAAATGGTAAACCACAAAGTAAACCATAAAACAATAGAACTAATTAACTCGCTGAAAAGCAAAGAGAAAATCAGAGTACTTTTTGTGTGTCTCGGCAATATCTGCCGGTCACCGGCGGCTGAAGGTGTGATGAAGGCGGTGATAGACGCAAATAACGCCGACGACCGATTTGTGGTTGACTCAGCCGGCACAGGCAACTATCATGTAGGCGATCTGCCCGACCGACGCATGAGAGTGCATGGAGCACGCCGGGGATACACCTTCGACCATATCTGCCGGCAGGTGAGGTCATCGGACTTCGACGAGTTCGACATCATCCTGCCCATGGATGCCTCGAACGAACGGAATCTGCATGCCATGGCGCCAAACCCGGAGTGTGAACGCAAAATTGTTCCTATGGCTGAGTTTATCGACCTCGCGTCGCGCTACGACCATGTGCCTGACCCATATTATGAGGGTGCCGAAGGGTTCGAGCTTGTGCTGGACCTGCTTGAGAACGGATGCCGCAACCTTTACAACGAACTTAGAGCCCATCCCCCAATTTATGTTAAAAACAGGGAGGTCAATGGATGACCGAGGCGAAGGAAATATTAAACGTCAGGATAGTCAAATACCACAACAAAAGTTAAATTTTTTAGAATAGTAATGCCTGTCAACTCAACAAAAGTTAGCAACTTTTACAGAAATTGGGGAACGGGCTCTAAATAATAACCTATATGAAACCATTCCTTAAATCAATCATTGCCACCTTAGCCTCAGCAGCATCGCTGACAGGCATCAACGCAGCCACTCCCACCGTGCATTGGGAAGTTGTCGACAACTACGGGTCCGGTCGCGACACTTACTACATACAGCGGCTGACCATTACCGAACCATCGCAGCTCAACAAGCTATGCTTCAACGAGTTCGCACGCAAAATGGAGATGACAAACCCGGCTGACACCATCTATGAGATTATTCCGGGCTACTACTGCATTGAAAGCTCGCGGTTCGCCGATGCCGATGAGCCAATAGTGGTCGACATAAAGACAAAAGGGTGGATTCAGTCAATCAACTATGCGCCTGACGGGTTCCACAACGTAGCTGCCGACGGCACCGTGACCCCCATCAGCCACACCCGCGCCTCGCTGGTGGTGGAACCGCATCGCCGCAACTATCCGGGTCGCGACGTGATGGTTTATGCCGACTCCATTTTCCGCTTCAACCAATCGCTTGCCGATGCCCGCACACTGAGTCCATACGACATCGTCCCCTCGTTCAAAAAAGTTACTCTAACCGGTGGCACCTACACCCACAGCCGCCCTGTGCAGGGTTCGCTGATACGTCACGAAAACCCTGAATTCTACCGCATTACGCTTCCTGCCGGAGGTGCCGCAGTGGTGGAGGCAGCCTCACCTGAGGCGCTCGCCATGGCACATCGCGTGCTGACCGAGCAGCTGCTGAAACCTAACGGCGGAAAGCTACCCGCTGCCGTAATTGAGGACTATCCGGATTTTCACTATCGCGGGCTGATGCTTGACGTAGCGCGCAATTTCTACTCGGTCGACGAGCTGAAAAAACTGGTTAATCAGATGTCGGACATGCGCATGAACCGTCTGCACTTCCATGTCACTGACGACGAGGCATGGCGCCTTGAAATTCCCGGTCTGCCCGAACTGACCGAGGTGGGTTCGCGCCGCGGCTACACCACCGATGAAAACGACTATCTTGTCCAGCTGTTTGCCGGCGACGGCAATCCCGACTCCAAAGATGGCTCAGCAAACGGGTTCATCACGCGCGAGGAGTTCATCGACTTCCTTCAGTTCTGCGACGAGCAGGGAATTAAGGTTATCCCTGAGATAGAGTCGCCCGGACATGCCCGCGCTGCCATCAAGGCAATGGAGGCACGTTTCCGCCGCACCGGCGATGACACATTCCGTCTGCGCGAGGATGGCGACACATCGATCTACACCTCGGCACAGGCGTTCCACGACAACCTGATGAACCCTGCCCTACCCGGTCCTTACCGGTTCTTGGAAAAGGTGTTCGATGAGATAGCTCTCATGTACGAAGAAGCCGGAGTGGAACTACCTGCCATACACATCGGTGGCGACGAGGTTCCCGAAGGGGCATGGGACGGCTCGCCCTCCGCACAGAAAATGTGCGCCGAACTGGGCATTTCCGGACGTCACCTGATGCAGGGCGAATTCGGTCGCCGTGTGGCAGCCATACTGAAAAAGAAAGGAATACCGATGATGGGCTGGCAGGAAGTAGGCGTGGGCTACGATGAGGATTTCAATGCCGAAGTGGCACCCGTCACCATGGGTGTCAACTGCTGGACTGCATCAGCCGATCCCAAGCAGAACAAGGCTCTGCGCGCGCTCCGCGCCGGATTCCCGGTAATCATTTCCAACGTTGACCGTTTCTACATGGATATGCTTTACACCCATCATCCCATGGAACGCGGACTCTACTGGGGCGGCACCGTCGATGAGTTCACCTCGCTCGGCGGTTACCCCTACGAAATCTGTCCCGTCGACTCCACCTGCAAGGCTCCCATCCTCGGTCTGCAAGGTCAGCTGTTCGGCGAAACCATCCGCAACAACGGCATCGTAGAGTCGCACCTGTTTCCCAAATCGCTCGGTTTGGCTGAACGCGCATGGAACGCGGACCGCACCTACGACAACGCCGACTTCAACAAAGTCATCTACACCAAAGTTCTTCCTGCCCTTGACCGCAACGACATCAACTATCACCTGCGGGCACCCGGCATAGTGGTCGAAGATGGCAAAATACTGATGAACTCGGCTTATCCCGGCGGAGAAATCCGTTACACCCTCGACGGCTCCGAACCCACTGCCGAATCAACCCTTTATGTCGGCGAAATCACTCTCCCCGACGGTGTCACCGAAATCCGCGCCCGCTATTACTACTACGGCAAAGAATCGATGACCTCACTGCTCTATATCCACGACTGATTTGATCTGTAAATACCGAAAGACGGCGTGTCTGCTTCAGGGCGACACGCCGTCTTTTCGACTATTGCATATAAATATTACATATAATAGTAATTGAAACTCGGTACCGGCTTAAACCTTCGCGGCATACCGGGTAAATTATGTTAGTTTTGTTTTATTATCTGTTAGTTTGACTATCAATCCTTCAAAAGGTTTAATCACATCGGCATTTTTTCAAAAAAAAATTGTAATTTTGTATCAAAGTTAGGAGATTCTTCATCTGAAAAGATTTATCTCCCTGATTTACAAGCATTATCACTATAATTGATTAATCGGCAAAATAAATGAAAATAGCTATTGTGGGTGCCAGCGGCGCCGTGGGTCAGGAACTGCTCCGTGTCCTTGACCAGCAAGAATTCCCTGTTACAGAACTGCTTCTGTTCGGTTCGAGCCGAAGTGCCGGAAGCGTCTACAACTTCCGCGGCAAGGAGGTGAAGGTCAGAGAATTGTGCGACAATGACGATTTCAAGGGTGTGGACTTCGCCTTTGTGTCAGCCGGGGCGTCGACATCAGTGCGGTTCGCCGACACCATCACCCGCCACGGCGCAATAATGATTGACAACTCGAGCGCGTTCCGCATGGACTCCGATGTGCCCTTGGTGGTGCCGGAGGTAAATGGTGCCGATGCGCTGCATGCACCGCGTAACATCATAGCTAACCCTAACTGCACCACCATCCAGATGGTGGTGGCGCTCAAGCCCATATATGACCTCGCCGGAATCCGTTCGGTCCATGTAGCCACCTATCAGGCTGCCAGCGGAGCCGGTGCATCGGCAATGGCGGAACTGCAGCAGCAGACCGCACAACTGACGCGCGGCGAGGAACCCACGGTTGAAAAGTTCGCTTTCCAGCTTGCCTACAACGTAATCCCACACATTGACATCTTCACCGACAACGGCTACACCAAGGAGGAGATGAAAATGTATCACGAGACAAAGAAAATCATGCATGCGCCGGAGCTGAATGTGTCAGCCACCTGTGTGCGCGTGCCGGTTATGCGCGCCCACTCTGAAGCCATCTGGGTCGAGACCGAGCGACCGCTGACAGTGGAAGAGGCGCGTGAGGCATTCGCGGCTGCTCCGGGAGTAGTGCTGATGGATAATCCCGCGCAGAAGCAGTATCCGATGCCGCTGTTCCTTGCGGGCGAGAATCCCGTTTATGTAGGTCGCATCCGTGCTGACCTCACCAATCCTAACGGGCTGTCGTTCTGGACCGTATCCGATCAGATAAAGAAAGGCGCCGCGCTGAATGCCGTGCAGATTGCACAGTATATCCTTGCTGCCGGAAAATAAGTTCTCACCCCTCCAACTCCTCGCTCCGCCATGATTGCCGCCGCCATAGTCACCAATCCGGTTACAATATTCTTTATTGTGCTGGTAATCATATTGCTTGCTCCGGTCATACTCACCAAGCTCAAGATTCCGCACATCATAGGCATGATAGCAGCCGGTGTGCTGGTTGGTCCCTACGGATTCGACATTCTGGCACGCGACAGCAGTTTCCGCATCTTCGGTCAGGTAGGACTGCTCTACCTCATGTTTCTGGCAGGTCTGGAAATTGACATGTACCGCCTGCGCATGAACCTCAAGCGCGGTCTGACGTTCGGCATACTGACGTTCATGATACCAATGGCGATGGGTATACTATTGAGCATCTACCTGCTTGACCTATCGTGGATTACATCAATACTGTTAGGCTCCGTGCTTGCCTCGCACACGCTGATAGCCTATCCGGTGGCAGCCCGCTTCGGAATCACCAAGTCGCCGGCAGTGCTGATAGCCGTGGTGGGTACCATCATAGCCGTGATAGGGTCACTGTTAGTGCTTGCCGCCGCGGTCAACATGCACCAGATGGGTGAATTCAGCTTCCTATCCATGGGATGGCTGTTGCTGAAACTGGTGTGCTACTGTCTGGGCGTCCTCTATCTGTTCCCCCGCCTTACACGCTACTTTTTCAAGCATTACTCCGATTATGTAACGCAGTTTGTCTACATCCTCGCCATGGTGTTCTGCTCGGCATGGATAGCGGGCTACATAGGTCTGGAAGAGGTGCTCGGAGCCTTCTTCGCCGGACTGGTTCTGAACCGCTATGTGCCGTCAGGCTCATCGCTGATGGGCAGGATAGAATTTGTGGGTAACGCCCTGTTCATACCATATTTCCTCATAGGTGTAGGCATGATGATAAACCTTTCGGTGGTAAGTCAGGGCGACACACTGACGGTGACCATGTACATCCTCGGTGTGGCACTCGCCAGCAAATGGCTTGCAGCATGGCTCACACAGCTCGTCTACCACATGAACCACACCAGCCGGCAGATTCTGTTCGGTCTGTCAACAGCCCACACAGCCGTGGCTCTCGCCGTGGTAACCATCGGCTATCAGATGCTTAACCCCGACGGCAGCCACATGATGCCGGAGTCGATACTGAACGCCACCATTCTGGTGATTCTGGTGACATGCGCCATAGCCCCCATCGTGACCACCGGCGCCGCTGCCAAGGAGAAAATCAGAATGATGGAATCCGATGACCAGCAGATTCCCGAAGGGAGCAGTTCCACCACCAACAACATCCTCATACCCATTGCCAACCCCGTCACCTCACAGCCACTTGTGGAACTGGCGCTGCTGATGAACGAAGGAATTCCCAACTCCACACTCAACGCGCTGCATGTCCGCAACGACAACTCAGCCACAAGCAAATCCATAGGCAAACAGAGCCTCAGCATAGCCCGTTCTACAGCTGCGGCGATGGATACGGAAATCACCACCATAGAGCGCTATGACCTAAACATAGTCACCGGCGTGGTCAACGTTATGGCAGAGCGAGACATCGACACCGTCATACTGGGCATGCACCGCAAGGCAACCGTGATGGACAGCTTTTTCGGCGCCAAACTGGAGCAGCTGCTCAACCTGACAAACAAAATGGTGCTCATCTCACGCTGCTACATCCCGGTTAACACCATCACCCGCATCGTGGTCTATATCCCTGACAAAGCACAGTTCGAAACAGGCTTCCGCCGGTGGGTCACCCTGCTTGCATCGCTGACACGTCAGCTCGGATGCCGCATAATTTTCGTATGCCGCAAGGATCAGCGACCCCCGATCTACACTATCATCCGTCAGGGCGAATTTGCCATCCGTGCCGAGTTCGAGATAGTGGAGCAATACGATGACTTCATTCTCCTGAGCAACAAAATTCTCGACGACGACCTGTTTGTGGTGGTCAGTGCCCGCATCAACTCACTCTCCTACAGCACCCACACTGCCGAAATGCCGGGCTTCCTCCATCGCTACTTCTCGCGTAACAACCTTATGGTCATCTATCCCGAGCAATTCGGCGAAGAAACCCAAATTCAGTCATTCTCCGACCCGCATGCCTTTGACCTCACCTCGGCTCCATCGCCACTGCGCGTCAAGCTCGCCCATTGGTTCGACAGGCTCAACACGGCGAAAAAGCGCATGATCACGCAGCGCAACCGCAAACCACGAATATAGCAAAAATAAGGTCCTTAAAGACTTTAGATACTTTATGACCCCGTTCCCCAATATTGTTAAGACTGGAGAATGGGGTCTAAGGACTTTAAGAGTTTTTTATCAGTAAGCTGTTTACAGCGGTTCAAGCGCACCTGTGTAGGAATCCATGATGAATCCGCGCACACTTATGCCTGAGGGTGGCATCAGCGGATGGCGTTCAATGAGGTCGACCGTTTCACGGATGGCATCGGCAGTATCCTCGAAACCGTGCAGCCATTCGCGCAAGTTTATGCCGCAGTGCTCCATCAGGGTGATGTGTTCCTGACTTACACCACGTTCTGTCATTGCATGGAGCATCTCGGTGGCATCCATGCCCTGAACACCGCAACCGGTGTGACCGATAACCATAATTTCATTGACGCCAAGCTCATAGACGGCTATCAGCAGCGAGCGCATGGTGGAGTCAAACGGGTTGGTGATGGTGGCGCCGGCATTCTTGATGATTTTGACATCGCCGTTGCGAAAACCGAGAGCCGCAGGCAGCAGCTCTACCAAGCGGGTGTCCATGCAGGTGACAATGGCGATTTTCTTATCGGGATATTTGTTGGTGGCATATTTCAGATAGCCTTCCGAAGCCACGAACTGCTTGTTATGTTCTAATATTTCCTGAATCATTATTATCGGTTTTATGGTTTTAGAGCCCGTTCCCCAATTAATGTTAAAACAGGGCGGTCAGGCATTGATTAATTTTATTCACGCTGTGAAGGAGT
>CAMWVE010000041.1 GCA_947177685.1 uncultured Porphyromonadaceae bacterium
AGCGACCTCACGCCCCCCAGACGCGTACTCTAACCAACTGAGCTACACCCCGATTTCTGAAAAGCGATGCAAATTTACGGCGAATTTTTGACATCTGCAAGTTTTCGGGCAAAAATTTTTCAATTTCTGTGAATTTTTCTTTTAAACCGCAATCCTGCACCAACTTGTTTTGCAATGTGACAGGGATTTAGTACCTTTGTAAGGTCGTTTGGCGGCAGAAGCTCCTGCCGGCGAAAGACTACTGAATAGAATATCACAAAAACACTCGTCTGCTGCACGGCAAACTGCATCAGGCGGCAAAAACCAAATTTAACACCTGTTTATGGCTATGGCAATAGACGCTAAACTGCTGAACTCAGCTGCCGACAACATCCGCGTGTTGGCTGCCACAATGGTTGAAAAGGCAAAATCAGGTCACCCCGGTGGTTCCATGGGTGGCGCCGACTTTGTCAACGTCCTGTATTCACGCTTTCTGGTCACCGACCCTGACGATCCGTTCTGGTTTTCACGCGACCGCTTCTTCCTTGATCCCGGTCACATGTCGCCGATGCTCTACAGTGTGCTGGCGCTTGCCGGACGCTATGATATTGCCGACCTGCAGCAGTTCCGCCAGTGGGGAAGCATCACGCCCGGGCATCCGGAGCATGACGTGAAGCATGGCATCGAGAACACTTCGGGTCCGCTGGGACAAGGTCACACCATGGCTGTGGGCGCTGCCATTGCGGAGCGTTTCATTGCAGCACGCTTCGGAGAACTGTTCGCCCACAAGACCTACGCGTTCATCTCTGACGGCGGCGTTCAGGAAGAGATATCGCAGGGTGCAGGCAGAATTGCCGGCTATCTGGGTCTCGCCAACCTGATAATGTTCTACGACAGCAACAACGTGCAGCTCTCAACCGACGTCGACGCCGTGTCAAGCGAGGATATAGCGCGCAAATATGAGGCATGGAACTGGTTCGTGCAGGAAATCGACGGCACTGACCCGGTGGCTATAGCCGATGCGCTGGAGAAGGCACAGAAGGAAACAGCGCGCCCCTCTATAATAATAGGTCACACGGTCATGGGCAAAGGATGTGTCACTGCCGCAGGTGAAAACTTCGAAGGCAAATGCTCTACCCACGGTCAGCCTATCAGCAAATCCGGAGCGGATTATGCCGCCACGGTGCGTAACCTTGGGGGTGACCCTGAAAATCCGTGGATCATACGCGAAGAGGTCAGCCGGCTCTATGCCGAGCGTGCCGAGGAGCTGCGCCGCATCGTGGCACTGCGCCGTGCCGAGCAGAAAAGCTGGGCTGCCGCCAACCCTGAGGCAGCGAAAACTCTCAAGGATTTCATTGACGGCAAGGTGCCCGAACTGGACTACCGCGCCATTGTACATAAGGCTGACGTAGCCACCCGTACCGCCTCGGCAAACGTGCTCTCGGTGTTGGGCGAAAAGGTCAAGAACATGATTGTTTCAAGCGCCGACCTCGCTAACTCCGACAAGACCGAGGCATTCCTGAAAAAGACCGGTGCGCTCACCCACGGCGATTTCAGCGGAGCGTTTCTCCACGCAGGTGTGTCGGAGCTGACCATGGCTGCCATCATGAACGGCATTGTGCTCCACGGCGGTATGATTGCCGCCTGCGGCACATTCTTCGTGTTCAGCGACTACATGAAACCTGCCATCCGCATGGCTGCCCTGATGGAGCTGCCTGTGAAATATGTTTGGAGCCACGATGCGTTCCGCGTAGGCGAGGATGGTCCCACCCACGAGCCTATCGAGCAGGAAGAGCAGATACGCCTGATGGAGGAGATACGCAACTTTGCCGGTCGCCCGTCGATGCTGGTGCTCCGCCCCGCTGATGCTGCCGAAACCTCGGTGGCTTGGGCTATGGCTATGGAGAACACCCACACTCCCACGGGTCTGATTCTGTCGCGTCAGGATGTGAAGGATCTGCCTTCGGTGACCGGCGACCGCCTGATGGAAGCCGAGGGAACACGTCGTGGCGGATATGTGGTGATGGACACCGCCATACCGAAAGTGATCCTCGTGGGCAACGGCTCAGAAGTGTCGCTGCTGTGCGAGGTAGCGCAGATGCTTGACAAGGACGGCATTGCAGCGCGCGTGGTGTCGGTGCCCTCCATCGGACTGTTCAACGAGCAGGATGCCGACTACCGCCACAGCGTAATACCGCAGAACATCCCCGTGTTCGGCTTGACAGCCGGACTTCCGTCGACTCTCCGCAGCGTCGTAGGTTCTCGCGGATATGTCTACGGCATGAGCCGCTTCGGTGCGTCAGCCCCCTACAAGGTGCTTGACGAGAAATTCGGCTACACGGCTGAAAACATCCGCAACGAAGTACATAAATTCCTTAAATCATGATAGTTATGAAAAAGTATATCATCGCCATTCTTGCCTTGGCATGCACCTTCGCCGCTTGGTGTGACGAGGCAGAGAAAACTCCGGTCAAAGCAGTCAACTATAAGGACCTGCGCATAATCAACAAGGGTTTCGACAACTCGGAACGTGTGTTCTCGCGCCTGCCTGAAACACTGAAGGACAGTGCCCGCGCCGATCTGTGGGAACGCCAGCAGTGCTCCGCAGGCATGGGGCTTCGCTTCGCCACTGACTCAAAGAGCATCGGCGTGCGCTACGATCTGTTCTACAACACCCACATGATCCACATGGCTGACACCGGTCTGAAAGGCACCGACCTCTACATTCTGGAGGGCGACAGCGTGTGGCGCCATGTCAACACCAACCGCCCCTACATCAAAAAGGGCACCGAGAAATCGTGTGAAGCCACCTATGTGTCGAACCTCGATGGCAAGATGCACGAATACATCATCTATCTGCCTCTGTACGACGGAATTACCGATATTGACGTAATCGTAGACTCAACAGCCGTAATCACTCCCGGCAACCCCGAAATCATTGACAAGGGTAAGAAAATCGTGGCTTACGGCACATCGATTCTGCAAGGTGGCTGCGCATCACGCACCGGCATGGCATCGACCAACATCATCGGTCGCGAGCTGAACTGCGAAGTGGTCAACCTCGGCTTCAGCGGCGAGGGCAAAATGGACACCTACATGGCACGCGCACTGGCTGAAATCCCCGATGTCGACGTCTACCTGATCGACCCCGTGCCCAACTGCACCGAAATGATGTGTGACACACTGACTTACGGCTTCATCAACCTGCTGCGCACGCTCCGCCCGGAAGTGCCCATTGTGATGCTCGAAGGTCCCATCTACCCCTATGCCCGCTATGACTCCTTCTTCCGCGACTACCTCCCCAAGAAAAACGCAGCCTACCACCGCAACTACGAAAAGCTGAAGGCTGAAAATCCCAAGAACCTCTACTATGTAACCTCGGAAGGTCTTGACGGCGTGGAAGACGACGGCACAGTCGATGGCATACACCTCACTGACCTCGGATTCAAATATTACGCTGAAAAAATGATTCCGGAACTCCGTCCGTTCGTAGAAAAATGAAAATAGGAATAATAGTAGCCATGGAGAAGGAGCTCAACCTCCTTCTCCCACTTATTCATGACGTAAGCGAGGTGATACTCAACGACTTCCGCTACTATTGCGGAACCGTGAACCACCACGAGATCATAGCCGTCAAGTGCGGTATAGGCAAAGTGAATGCCGCCATCGGCACCCTCACCCTGATTGAGAACTTCCATCCGGCGCTCATCATCAACACCGGCGTGGCAGGTGGCACAGGCAACGCCTCGATTCTCGACGTGGTCATAGGCGAGGAGATTGCCTATCACGACTGCTGGTGCGGTCCCGGAACAGAATGGGGCGCCGCTGCAGGCTGTCCGCCACGCTTCCGCTCATCCGAGCCGCTGGTGCAACTGCCCCTGTTCAGCGGTAATCCGCGCGTGAAAAAAGGGCTGATAGCCTCCGGTGACATCTTCGTCAGCAAAAAAAGCGAGGTGGACCATGTGCTGAGCCTCTACCCCGGCGCACTCGCCGTCGACATGGAGTCAGCCGCCATAGCGCAGGTATGCCACATGAAATCAGTGCCCGTGTTCATCATGCGCGTCATCTCAGACACCCCGGGAGCCGACGACAATATCGCACAATATGAAAACTTCTGGAACGATGCGCCACGCGCCACATTCCAGCTGCTCAAAGAACTAATCCTCTCACTCTGAAAAACATGGAAAAAATAGCCAGTTTCACCGTCAACCACCTCCTGCTTGAGCGTGGCATTTTTGTCAGCCGAAAGGACCGTACACCCTCGGGCGACGTCATCACCACATTTGACATACGCATGAAACGCCCCAACCGCGAGACACCGCTTGACCCCAAGGCTATTCACACCATAGAACATCTGGCAGCAACCTTCCTGCGCAACCAGCCCCGGTGGCGCGACCGCGTAATCTACTGGGGACCAATGGGATGCCTTACCGGCAACTATCTCATCCTCGCAGGCGATCTCACCCCTTCCGACATACTGCCGCTGATGCGTCAGACCTTCCGGTTCATAGCCGATTTCGAGGGAGAGATACCCGGCGCCACACCCCGCGACTGCGGCAACTACACATTCAATGACCTCAGTCAGGCACGCATCGAAGCACAACGCTTTCTCGATGAAGTGCTGACCGACCCGCAACCCGAAAACCTCAACTATCCGGAATGAAAGATATCCCGGCAATAAAAGGGAAATTCTACATCCGCCGCCTCATTGAAGAAGGGGAACACGAGCATCAGGACTTCAAATTCGCCATCACCGATGCCCGAAAGATAGCCCGTTCCATCTCAGCTTTCGCCAACAACGACGGCGGACGTTTGCTCATTGGTGTCAAAGACAACGGTGCGGTGGTTGGTGTGCCCAACGAAGAGGACATCTACATGGTCGAGCATGCCGCCGAAGCCTATTGCCAGCCGCCGCAGAAAGTCCGTGTCACAGCCTTCTTAGCCGATGGCGGTGCCATAGTGCTTCGCGTTGACATAGACCGTGCCGACGTGCGTCCCGTCTATTGCCGCGAAGAGTTAGACCGTCACATAGCCTATTTCCGAGTTGCAGACGAAAACATAGCCGCCCATCCGCTGATGGTGCGCGCGTGGCAGTTCAGTGCCGGCGACAGTTCAGCCGGATTCAGTTTCAGCAACGAAGAACTCGACGCCATGACCGTAATCGAGACCCTGCAGCCCCTCACCCCCGAGCAATTTTACCGCCGAGTCCGCATCTCACGTCAGCGTGCCGAACAACTCATCGTCCGCCTGCTCGCCCTCGGCAACATCACCATGAAACACACCCCCTCCGGCTTCCTCATCGCCACCACAGACTGATATAGCACCCATTAAAGCCAAGTATTTGCTACCCATTGGAAGGAAGCACCGTAGTGCGCCTACTAATGACAACTGACTGGGAAATAATGGGTTATAACGGTGGTTCCATTACACTTATGGGCATAAAAAAAGTCCGTGTACTCCTTTCAACAAGGAACCTCGGACTGAGCCAAAAGGCAGTTTGATGATTTGAAAATTGTTGAATTACAACTTAATGTTGAGATTATATCATACTTACATTTTTCACATCACTCCTAAATGTTACCCGTAGAAGAGTTTCACAACTGTTCCCGACTGTAACTTGCCTTTTTCTCAAATCCGTGAGTGTAAAAGTTAATTAGATTTGAAAAACTGGATTTAGGAGCCATTTTTCGTGTACAAAGGTAATAATAATATTTAATCCTAATACTATATTTAACTAATATTAGTAAATTTACACTAATTTTCACACGAATACTTATCTTTAATGTGCGTCGAGCCAGTTGGTTGCTACGCCTACTGAAACTTCGAGGGGGACTTCGGCACGGTAGGCGGCTGACATTTTGTCGGTTATCAGCTGTTGCATTTGCTGGAGCTCATCGGGTACAACGTTGAAAATAAGTTCGTCGTGGACCTGCATGATCATGCGTGAGCGGAGTTGGCGACGACATATTTCATCGTAAATGTCGATCATCGCTTTCTTGATTATGTCGGCGGCGGAGCCTTGAAGGGGTGCGTTCACGGCATTGCGTTCGGCATATCCGCGAACTACGGCGTTGCGTGAGTTGATGTCGGGAAGGTAGCGGCGACGCCCCATGATGGTTGTGACATAGCCGTTGTCACGAGCTTTCTCTATGGACTCGGCAATGTAACGACTTACTCCGGGATATGAAGCAAAGTAGTTGTCAATGAGTGTTTTGGCTTCGCTGCGGGCTATGCCGAGACGTTCTGACAGTCCGAAGGCTGAGATGCCGTAGATGATGCCGAAGTTGGCTGTCTTGGCATGGCGGCGTTGTTCCGGCGTTACTTGGTCGAGCGGTTGTTTGTAGATTAGCGCCGCTGTGGCGGTGTGGAAGTCGGCGCCGCTGTGGAATGCGGCAATCATGGCTTCATCCTTGCTGAGGTTGGCGAGCAGTCGCAGTTCTATCTGCGAGTAGTCAGCCGATATGAAAAGGTCGCCGGGATCGGCGATGAATGCCCGGCGTATTTCTTTGCCGTCGTCAGTACGGATTGGTATGTTCTGCAGATTGGGGTTGGTGCTGGAAATGCGTCCGGTGGCTGTGACGGTCTGGTTGTAGGTGGTATGGATTTTTCCGGTTGCGGGGTTTATAAGGTGTGGCAGGGCATTGATGTAGGTGGCGAGGAGCTTGCGTAGTCCGCGGCTTTTCAGGATCAGTCCTACGATGGGGTGGAACGGTGCATAATGCTCCAGTATTTCTTCCGTGGTGGAGTAAGCGCCACGTTTGGTGCGCTTTGCCTTGGGGTCGATACGCAGGCGCTCGAAGAGTATCTCGCCTACCTGCGAGGGACTTGCCACATTAAATTCAGTGCCTGCGAGTCGATAGATTTCCTGCTCTATTTCGTGGAGACGCCCGGTAAGCTGCACTGACAGGCGGTTCAGCTCTGCCACGTCGATGCGCGCCCCTTCCATTTCCATTGACGCGAGTACGCGCACGAAGGGGAGTTCGATGGCGTTGAGAAGCTCGGTCATCGCTGACTGTTCTATCATGGGCAACAATATTTCATGGAGCTGCAGAACCACTCCGGCGCATCGTCCCATCAGCGCGGCAGGGTCAACGGTGAGCGGTGCGTAAGGCTTTTTGTCGTCAAGGCCGTCGAGGGTGACTCCTATGATGGTCAGCGCCACCTGTGTCAGGCTGTGGCGCATTTCGGGCTGAAGCAGGTAGTGTGCCACCGAGGTGTCGAAATACGGGGCATCGAAACTGATTCCCTCGCGCTGCAGCAGTATCATGTCGCGCTTCACATCGTGACTGACCACGCATTTCGCGTCGCGGAACAATGGTTTGAGCAGCTCTATCACCTCACGGCGGTCATCTCCGGCGGGAGGTAGGGTGATGTAGACGGTCTGTCCCTTATTTATGGCGATGGCTATGCCGAGCCATTCGGCACACATGGCTTCGGCGCCCACGCTGTAAAGGGCTACCGCTACAGATTTTGCGGCTATCGCTTCGCTGACAGTGCGACTAATGGCTTCGTTGCCCTCAACGGTTACTACTTCTGAGGCTACGGGCGTAGCAGCCACTGCCGGTGCCGGTTCATCAAGGAAATCGAACAGAGTTGGCTCTGTCTGAGGCTTCACCGGTTCGGGTGCTTTCTGAGGTGCCGTGCCATTGAGCCGCGCAATAAATGAACGGAATTCCAGCTCCTCATATACGCTGCGCAGGGCATCGTAGTCAGGCTCATGGCGCTCCAGCGAGTCAGGTGTGACGGTGACGGGAACATCAGTCTTGATTGTGGCAAGGAACTTCGAGAACAGAATTTTTTCGGCATTTTCCTCCACCTTCTTACGCAGTGTGCCCTTGATTTCATCGGTGTGGTCGAGCATATTTTCCACGCTTCCGAACTGCTTGATCAGTTTGGCAGCGGTTTTCTCGCCCACGCCGGGGCAGCCGGGGATGTTGTCCGATGCGTCGCCCTCCAGCGCCAGCAGGTCGATAACCTGCAGGGGAGAGTCGATTCCGTAGCGCTCGCACACCTGCTGTACGCCACGGATTTCAAATCCCTGACCTTTCAGCGACGGGCGGTACATGAACACATGGTCGGTAACGAGCTGACCATAGTCCTTGTCTGGGGTCATCATGTAGGTGTCGAAACCCTGAGGTTCGGCAAGACGCGAGAGAGTGCCGATGATGTCGTCAGCCTCGTAGCCCTCCATCTCCACGATGGGTATGCGGTATGCCTCGATGATACGTTTGATGTAGGGTATGGAGAGGGTTATATCCTCAGGTTGTGCATCGCGCTGCGCCTTATATTCAGGATAAGCGTCGTGGCGGAAAGTGTGTCCTCCCTTCGGGTCGAAGCACACGGCTATGTGCGACGGGTTCTCTTTTCGCAAAATCTCGTCCAGAGTGTTGCAGAATCCGAAAATAGCCGATGTGTTCAGACCTTTGCCGGTTACGCGTGGCGCACGAATCAGGGCGTAATAGGCGCGGTAAATCAGCGCATAAGCGTCCAGAAGAAAAAGTTTTTTCTGTTCCATAATAGCCTTTCTTCAAATTTGGTTATAAAATTAGTGAATTTCTGTAATAAAATTGCTAATTTTGTACCGGAATTTGCAAAAGAACCTGTTAAGAATGACATTAAACGAGATACGACAGCAGTTGGCACCGGAACTGGATCGCATGAATCAAGAGATTCGCGACATGCTGCACTCGTCAAATCCGCTCATAAACGACATTGTTGCCCGCTACCTCCGAATCAAGGGGAAGCAGGTGCGCCCGTTGTTGGTGTTGCTGAGCGCCCGCATGTTCGGCGAAATCTCGGAGAAGGCTATCGTTGCCGGAGCATCGGTGGAGCTGCTTCACAATGCCTCGCTGGTTCATGACGATGTCATTGACGAAACCAAGATGCGCCGCGGCGAAATGACCATCAACGGATTGTGGGACAATCGTATAGCCGTTCTTATGGGTGACTTTTTCGTTTCTACGGCGCTCTGCAAGGCGATAGAAACGGACAACATCCGCATCATCAACTCCGTGACCCGGTTGGGTCTGCTGCTCTCCACAGGCGAGCTTGACCAGATTTTCAACGCTATGGAGCATCGCCTTTCCGAGGAAGCATATTACCGCATCATCTACCACAAGACCGCATCACTGTTCGTGAGTTGTGTGGAGATAGGCGCTTTCGCTGCCAATGCTCCTGAAGAGGGAATCAAACTGATGGCGGAGTATGCGCGTCTGTTAGGACTATGTTTCCAGATCCGTGATGACATTTTTGACTATTTCGATGACCCGGGAATAGGCAAACCCACGGGCAATGACCTTCGGGAAGGGAAAATAACACTGCCGTTGCTTCACACCCTCACCACTCCCGGAATCCCCGGCAGCGATGCCATGAAAGAGCTGGTGGCTAAAGAGCAGCTGACTGAGGAGGAAATAACCACCCTGATTGAATTTGCCAAAGCCAACGGGGGAATAGAGTATGCCTACAAGAGCATGGAACGGATGCGCGATGAAGCTGAAGTGGTTCTGCGTCAGCTGCCGCAGTCTGACACTGTGGAGATTCTGCGTCAGCTGTTCGACTTTGTCATCACCCGCGAAAATTAAGAGCCGGCTCTGACCGCGGGTTCGGCTTAGAACCTAAAATCATTATTTCGGAAAACCAATCGTTACATCAATTTGTTCCATTGATAAACAACTGTTTATGAATGAGAAGGAACATATTGTGATTGTGGGCGGAGGCTTCGCCGGGCTGACACTGCTCAAGAGCCTCGACCGCCGGAAATACAGAGTGACGATTGTTGACGCTACGAACTACCACAGTTTCCCGCCGCTGTTTTATCTGATTGCATCGGGAGGTGTGGAGCCCGCAGGCATCTGCTTCCCTCTGCGCCGCGAGGTGGGTCATTTCATTGATGAAGGAGCGCGTTTCCAGATGGGTAAAGTCACCGATGTCGACACCCGCTCAAAGGTAATCCACACGGAAACGGGCGAGGAGATAGCGTATGACCGACTGATTATTGCCGCCGGCACCACCAACAATTTCTTCAATATGCCTGATCTTGAAAAAAAAGTCTATACACTCAAATCGGTTGAACAGGCAATCCGTTGCCGTAACGACATATTGCTGCGTCTGGAGGAGGCGACAGCCACTCATGATGCTGAAAAACGACATCGGCTGCTCAGCTTCGTGGTGGTGGGCGGTGGTCCCACCGGCGTGGAGATTGCCGGTGCTCTCGGGGAGATGAAACGCTACACCGTGCCTCGCGAATACCCTGAACTGAAACGTGAGGAGATAAAAATCACTATTGTCGAAGGCACTGACCGGCTGCTCAGAACCATGAGCGAAAAGTCGTCGGTCAAGGCGAAGAATTATCTTGAAAAACTGATGGTCACCACCCGTCTGGGTGTCAATATGACCTCATACGACGGCGAACAGGTCACATTCAGCGACGGAACGCAGTTGCCTGCAGGCATGCTTATCTGGACCGCGGGAGTGTCAGCCGTGCCGTTCAGCTTCACAGGCGATGCACCCGCCATAGGTCGCGGCGGACGTCTGGAGGTCGATGCCTATAACCGTGTCTCGGGTCTTGACAATGTCTATGCAGTGGGCGATATATCGCTTATGACCGCTGACCCGTCATTTCCGCAGGGACATCCGCAACTGGCTCAGGTGGCTATACAGCAGGCGCGCACACTTGCCTACAACCTCAACAATGGGACTGCCAAGCGGGAGTTCCGCTATAAGGACAAGGGAACGATGGCAACCGTAGGACGCAACCGAGCCGTGGTCGATTTGCCCGGTCTGCATTTCGGCGGCTGGGTGGCATGGATGCTCTGGATGGCTATACATCTGGTTTCAATACTGGGCATGCGTAACCGCATCACCGTGTTCCTTTCATGGGTGTGGTCATATTTCACCTATTCGCAAGCCCTCCGTCTGATTCTGAAAGCGAGTCGTGAGCCTGAAAAAGAATAAGAGCCGGAGCTAAGTAGTCATAGTCGACTGCAATTGTTAAATTCACATAAAGATTTACACCATTTCAGAAACTTTGCGTATCTTTGCCGATAGATGGAAAAGATAAAACGTATATTCTTCTGGTGTAAGCGCTACTTCTCATTCACTCTGCTGGCAGTGGTGGCGTTCATTGTGTTCATTCTGTTTTTCAATGAACACTCAGTCATGAAAACCATGGAGTATAAACGTGAAATCGAGGAACTTAAGGCTCAGATAAAGCTGAACCGCGACTCCACTGAATATTATCGTAAACAGAACGACCGACTCAAAACCGATCCCGCGACAATGGAGAAGATTGTCAGGGAGCAGTATCACATGCAACGCGCTGATGAGGACGTCTACATAATCGTCAAGGAATGAACAGAAAAGATATTTTGGGCGAACAGCCTGCAAAAATATGGCTAATACTGGCTACCATAGGAATGTTGCTTATTGTTGTGGGCACACTGCTGCCGTTGTTCGGTAATTATTTCTATGGCTCGGTCTACAAATATATTTACTCGGCAGGCGCGGTGCTACTGCTCGTTTGTCGCCTTTTCACCAAATATACCGGCAAACATGAACGGTTGCGTAGGCTCTATAGGCTGGAGTCATGGTCAGCAATCTTCTTCTGCGTGGCGGCATTCTTCATGTTCTATGAACCGAATGCTGCCCGTGACTGGCTTGCCTTTACCCTTGCCGGGGGCGCCGTTATGGTTTATACTTCTATCATGATACCGCTCACCGTCAAACGCGCAGCCAATGATAACGATTAAACAGCCCGAAAAGCTGTCGGAGGTAATTGACATTCTGAGACAGGGGGCAGCTTATTTCACCACGGCGGCAAGTGACTATCATGTGTGCAGGTTCGATGTGTCCTCGCAGGAGTTTGCGGCACTGGAGGCGAAGGAACCGATTGCTATTCATGGACTTGCACTCACGCTTCTGAGGCATGGAGAGATTGAGGTGGAACTTAACACGGATGTCCACACACTCAGTTCGGGAACCCTATGGGTGACAGACTCGCGTACCGTACAGAAAATCCGTGCCATCAAATCACAGGATGCCGTCATCTATATGCTGATTCTGACTCAGGAGTTCCTGAAGAACCTCAACATCGACATAAATGTGCTGAGCCATGCACGATTGCGCACCACCTCTGACTTCATGATCATGAAGAACATCAAGGAGGTCAACATCATTGCCGGTTATCTGGATATGCTCAACGAGAATGCCGTCAACAATCCTCCCAACAGTCTGTACACCAAGAACATATCGCGTTCACTGATGGCTGCTCTGATTTATCAGCTCATGCAGATTGCTGACCGCAACTATGTAAGCGATGTAAGCAACCGCATGACTTCAGGAAAAACCGAGAGCGGCTCGCGTCGCATGAACTATGTAAAGGCTTTTATGGAACTTATCCACGAGCATTATGCCACGGAGCGCTCACTGTCGTTCTATGCCGACAAACTATGCATTTCGCCCAAGTATCTTTCCACCATTATCAAGGAAAGCACAAGCCGGAGTGCCGCCGAATGGATCGACGAGTATGTGATGATTGAGGCAAAGAATATGCTCAAGTTTTCAGGAATGAACATCCAGCAGGTGGCATACGCCCTGAATTTCCGGAACCAGAGTGCTTTCGGCAAATATTTCAAGCATCTTGCAGGAATGTCGCCCTCGCAGTTCCAGAAATCATAAAGCCGTCCATTGATTCATTGATTGTCCGGTAAAAGAATTTAGGAGGCTGTGTCAAAATAGGCGCAGCCTCTTTTCGTATAATATGTTGAAAAACA
>CAMWVE010000042.1 GCA_947177685.1 uncultured Porphyromonadaceae bacterium
GCAAGCGCCGCATGCAGGGGACGAACCGGCTTGGCGCAGGCGCCGGTTGCGGGGGCGAACCGGCTTGGCACAGGGGAAATAAAAGGTTTTTTGTGGCGCAGGCGCCGCATGCAGGAGACGAACCGGCTTGGAGCAGGATAGAGGGGTTAAGAGGGTGGATTTCTGCGGCGCAAGCGCCGCTTGCGGGGGACGGACTGGCTTGGCGCAGGCGCCGCTTGCAGGAGACGAACTTGGGGGGCGCAGAAGCGGTAAGAGGGGACTCAGAGGGTGAGTTTGAATGAGTCCACGAGGTCGCGGATGGCGGGATTCTGCTGCATGATGTGATGCAGGAGCTCACGGTCGTTCCATGTGTGGGGCGAACCGGCATCGTGGTTTTCTGCTATTTCAATGGTAATGAGGTCGTTGGAGAGGCTGTCGCGCAGAAAAGCGAGCAGCTCGGGCATACGCGCCGACATCAGATTGGTCTGGGCATGGTTCTCGACGGTTATGCGGAATGTGTCGCCGCTGATTTTGACTGGGAGCGACGCGCGCATGGTGTTGACGAGTACTTGCTCGGTGGGATGGTTGGTCATGTAGTCCTGCCATGCCTTGAGCACTTGCTCTACGGTGTATGAACCGGTGCGACGTGTGACGGCTGCGGCAGTGTGTGTCTCAGCTTGCTGCGGCGTTTTCTTGAGGTCGCGCAGCGAGGGACCGCCGGACATGAGTGTGGTTTTGCGTCTTGCGGCAGGCTGTGGAGCGGGTGCGGGCGCAGGTGGTGGTGTGGCAGGTCGGGGGTGTTGGACCGGAGAGGGTTGTGGCGCAGGAGCGGCTTTGGGCGCCGGCTGTGGCGCTGCGGCAGCGGTTTTGTCAGCGACTATGGGTTTCAACTGCCCCTCGCCGTCGTCGCTAAAGTTTTGGGAGGGGCTTTGTAGTTGGCACAGTTTGATGAGCAGCAGCTCGACGAGAAAGTTTTTGTTTGATGCCTGCCTGTAGTTGAGGTCGGCGTCGTTGCACAGGCTCATGGCGGCATAGAAGAATTGTGGGGGGCATTTCGCCGCCAGTTCCACCATTTTCTGTTTCACATCGACTTCGGCATCGAGCATCTCCAATGTGACGGGTGTCTGCGCCATCATCAGGTCGCGGAGGAATGACGCCAGTCCGTTGATGAAGAAGTGTGAGTCGAATCCTTTGTCGCGTATCTCCTTGTAAATCAGCAGTGCCTGCGGTACGTTGGCTGTGATGAAGGCTTCCATGAGGCGGGTGTAGTAGCTCTCATCGAGGACGTTGAGGTTGTCGATTGTCTGCCGGTAGGTGATGTTGCCACGGGAGGAGGCTGCCACCTGATCGAAAATGGAAAGGGCGTCGCGCATGGCGCCGTCGGCTTTCGAGGCTATGACGTTAAGCGCCTGTCGTTCAGTGGTATATCCCTCTTGACGGGCTACATATTCCAGATGGTCGACCATGTCGGCGACGGTGATGCGGTTGAAGTCGTAGATCTGGCATCGGGAGAGAATCGTGGGCAGTATCTTGTGTTTTTCGGTGGTGGCGAGGATGAAAATGACATAGCCCGGCGGTTCCTCAAGGGTTTTGAGGAAGGCGTTGAAGGCGCTTGATGAGAGCATGTGGACCTCGTCGATGATGAACACGCGATATTTGCCGTTGGTGGGCAGTACCTGCACTTGTTCGGTGAGGGAGCGGATGTCGTCGACGCTGTTGTTCGAGGCTGCGTCGAGCTCGACAATGTTCAGGGAGCGTCCTTCGTTGAAGGCTCGGCAGGAGTCACATTCGTTGCAGGGGTTGCCGTCGGGGGTGGGGTGTTGGCAGTTGATGGTCTTGGCGAAGATTCGTGCGCATGAGGTTTTACCTACGCCTCGGGAGCCACAGAACAGGTAGGCGTGGGCGAGCTTGTTGGTGGCTATGGCGTTGCGCAGCGTGAGCGTGAGCGCTTTCTGCCCGACAACGGAGTCAAATGTCGAGGGGCGATATTTACGGGCTGATACGAGATAGTTTTCCATTGCCACAAATATACGATTTTTTTTTCAGAAAATGGTGATTCGGGGGAGAGAATTGTTAGGTCAGAAGTTAGAGTTACGAGTTATGAGGTAGTTTTTAGTTGGAGGGGAGGCAGCCGCAAGCGGCTGGTGCGGGGAACGAAAAGGGGATGGATAAATAAACAGGTGTGTCAGGGGGGCTGACACACCTGTTTGTTATGGTGGAATGTTCGTGTGTGGTAGAGGGTTCGGGATTAGCGGATGATGATTTTTGAAACGCTGTTGCCCTGACGACGGATGAAGAGACCGTTTTCGGGGTTCTGAACGCGTACGCCCTGAAGGTTGTAGTATTCTACGGGTGCGTTTTCGTTTTCAACGGTTACGGCTTCAACGCCTGAGGGGATGTCCTTGAGTGACACGGTGATGGTTTTGATCTGCTGTGTGCCGGTGCAAACGAAGATTGCTTCTGAGGCGCCTGCTGCGGGAGCTGTCCAAACGGGTGCTTCCCAAGTGCCTTCAGCGGGTGCAGTGAGTTTGCTGTAGCTTGTCTTGCCGTTGTAGAATTCGTAGGTTATCTTGGTGATGGGGTTGTTTTCAGGAGCGGTGATGACAATCGATGATTTGTTGTAAACGCGGTAAGAGCATGTGCCTGATGACTGTTTGTAGAGGCGTGCCTGTGTTCCTTCAGCTGTAGGATCGGTGTAAACTGCTTTTACAGAAACGCCTTTGGCGGTGAATGCTACATTTTCTACGTTGATGAGGAAGTTGCCGGTTTGACCGTCGTCTTCGTAGTCAGCGTCAGTGTAGAGGGGTGTGAGTGTGGAGATGTCAGCGAAGTTGAAGGTAACGTCGTTGTCAGAGAGTACGATGATGGTGTAGTTGGCGGTAGCGATGTCGCTGTCGTCCATGCCTTCTTTCACTGCGAGTGCCTTGATGGTGACATCTTCGGTGATGGTGATGGCCTCAGAGTAAACGTTTGATTCGGCGTTGGGGTTGGTTCCGTCGAGGGTGTAGTAGATGGTAGCACCTTCTGTAGAGCATTTGATGGTTACTTGGTCACCTTTGTTAACGGCACCTGCCGCGGGGGTGAAGTAGGGGGTTGCTACAACTTCACGACCTGAAGCGGTTGTTACTTCAACGGGTGTGAGCTGCTTGTTTTCGCCGAAAACTGAAACGAAAGCATAAACGGTCATGTTTTCGCCTTCGGGAACGGTGAATGAAGCGGAGCTGGTGTAAAGGGCAACTTCGCCTGAGCCGTCGTTAGCTTTGTAGCTGCGACCTTTGCCGGTGATGGTGCAACCGGTCATCTTGATGTAGGAGTTGAGGGGTTCTGCATCAGCATCGCCGGTGTTAACGAGTGCGGGCTGAACGGGAGTGGTTGTTCCTGATTTCTCGAAGTTTGTAACATCCTTCATTTCGGGGAGGTTGTTGTAGATGTCGAGTGTGCCTTTGTAGCCGCCTTTGATAACGTCGCCGTTTTCAAAAGTGGGAGCTGTTGAGCCGTTGATGTTGCCGTAAACGAGCATCCAGCCTGAGTTGTCTTTGATCCAGAGGTTAGCGCCGAGCTGACGAACTACCACGGCGTCGCTCTTGATGATGCGTGTGTCGCCTTTGGCGCACTGCAGGAATGCAGCGAGGTTGTCAACGGTCTGCACTTCGGGGTCGGGATCGGGGTCGGGGTCAACGGTGCCGCCACCGCCACCGCCTGTTCCACCGGTGTAGGTGAAGGTGATGGTTTCGATTTTAGCGTGACCGCTTTTGTTTGTGTTTGTGATTACAAATTCATTTGCATTGCCGGTCCAAGTTGCTTTTGCGCCATCGATGGCGAGTGAGCCGGGGGCAGCGGTAAATGCATCGGTCATGGGGTTGCCTGAGCCGCAAGAGAATTCAACGCTTGTGAGTGTCACGCCGTCGGCACCCTTGACGGTGAGGGTGTTGCCGCCGTAGAGACGTACGGCATTTCCGGAATTGTAGTATTTGGGACCGTTTGAGCCGGCACCTTTGTCAAATGTGAGGGTGATGTCGTCATTGACCTTCACGACAGCCACATCAGCGGCGTTGTCATAGCCGAGAGTGGAAAAAGTCACGGTAGCAGTGTTTGCCACAGCCATTCCGGCAAAGGCAACCATTGCGAAAAGCGAGAGTAAGAATTTCTTCATAAAATTTAGATTGATTGTTATTGAGATAATTTTGGATTTTACGGGACAAAGATAGTACATAAAAGCGAGATTATGAAATATTTTTTTGCATAAAGTAGCATAAATTTGAAAAAAAAACGCTACTTTTGGAACTGATTTGGACCCATGAAAAGCCGATTTTTTGTAACCTGTTGACTGACAGTGGGTTTTTGCAAGTGGAAAGTATTAACCAATCGAAATAAATATTCATAAAAATAAGCAATCTAAAACAAAATCTCTATGAGACTGAAACTGTTTCTTATGCTTTTGTTGACGGCAGTGTTTCCGGCATTGGCGCAGACTGCGTCAGTGAGCGGCACGGTTGTCAATTCGGACACCGGTGCCCCGATAGCCGGTGCTGTGGTAACAATTCAGGGGCAGTCCAAGTCAGTGGTGACTGGACCTGCCGGCGATTATCGAATCAGTAATCTTTTTCCGGGCGAAGTACTTCTGACCGCTAAGGCAGCAGGCTTCACTGACGGCTCAACCGCCGTGACACTGTTCAACGGACAGGCTGTCAGCGCCGCTCCCATCCTCATGGTTGACGAGAATCTTCTCGACACCTACTACGAGGAGCAGCAGGATATGTATTTCGATGAAAATGTTCTTGAAGATGAGGAGGGCGACGCGCAGAGCATTGCGGCTCTGACCGGAGCTTCGGACAACATTTTCTACAATGCGTCGAACTACAACTTCTCCACGATGTATTTCCGCTTCCGCGGCTATGACTCGCAGTATCAGAAGGTTTACATGAACGGGCTGGAGATGAACGACCCTATCCGCGGACGTTTCAACTACTCCACCTTGGGCGGTATGACCTCGCGCGCGTTCCGTAACCGCACCAATGCCATAGGCATCGCTCCTGCCACCTTCGGTTTCGGCGGAATCGGCGGTAGCACCAGCATCACCACCGTGACAGCGGACTATGCACCCGGTTTCAACGGTAGCGTGGCATACACCAACTCCAACTATATGCTCCGCGCCATGGCAACCTACTCCACCGGTATCAGCGAAAAAGGATGGGGTCTGACCGTAAGCGCCATCGGTCGCTATGCCGACGAGGGTGTTGTGGAAGGTACGTTCTACAATTCGTTCGGTTACTTCATCTCACTGGAGAAAGTGCTCAATAAGGAACATTCGCTGACGCTGACCGCTTTCGGCGCACCGACCGAACGCGCCGGCTCATCGCCCACATATCAGGAGGCGTTCGACCTTGCGGGCTCAAACCTCTACAACCCCAACTGGGGATGGCAGGACGGCAAAAAGCGCAATGCCCGCGTGACCAAGACCTTCGACCCCACCTTCCAGCTCAACTGGCTCTGGGACAACGGTCAGGGTTCATCGCTGAACACCACCATAGGTTTCCGCGCTGTCAACTATGCCAACTCAGCCCTGAACTGGTATAATGCCAACGACCCCAAACCTGACTATTACCGCAACCTCCCCTCGAACTATTTCGATGACGGCGAGCCTACAGAGCAGAGCGAATACCTCGCCAACAAGTGGCGCACCGACGAATCGTTCCGCCAGATCGATTGGGGTCGTATGTATCAGGTCAACGAACTCAACAACTATCTGAACACCCTGCCTGAAAATATCGATAACCAGAAGGGTTCAAGCTACATTCTGGAGAACCGCCACAGCAACAACATCCAGCTGCAGTTCGGTTCAAACCTGAACCACCGTCTGAACGACCACCTGACAATGCAGGCAGGTGTGAACGTGAACTACACCAAGGCTGACTATTACAAGACTGTGAAGGATTTGCTGGGCGGCGAATACTGGGTTGACGTGGACCCCTTCTCGGACCGCGAAATCTCAATCAAGCCCGACATGCTTCAGAACGACCTCGACAATCCTAACCGCAAGGTCTACAAAGGTGACCGCTTCGGCTATGACTACAACATCTATGCCATCAAGGCTAACGCATGGATTCAGAACATGATCAACCTGCCGAAATGGGACATCAACTACGGCATGAACATTGCCTACACCCAGTTCTACCGCGACGGTCACATGCGCAACGGTCGCTCGCCCCAGAACTCACTGGGCAAAGGCGCTACCCATCATTTCGACGACGCATCGCTTAAAGTGGGCGCCACCTACAAGGTTGACGGACGCAACTACTTCCAAGCGCATGCCGAATACGGCACATACGCACCGCTGATCGAGACCGTGTACATTTCGCCCCGCATCAAGGATGACGTGATCAACAATCCTCAGAGCGAGCGTATTCTGACCGGTGACATTTCTTATATATGGAACTACCGCCGCTTCCGCGGTGCCATCACCGGCTACTGGACCGAGTTCTACAACTCAACCGAGCGTAACGCATTCTACGATGACAACTACTCCACTTTCACCAACTACATCCTGAGCGATGTGCGCAAGGTGAACAAGGGTGTGGAGATAGGTATGGCATACAAGATCACCCCGTCGATCACCGCATCGCTTGCCGGTACCTACTCACGCTACCAGTACAAGAACAATCCTGAAGGCACCCGCTCGTTCGAGAACGGTATGTATGCCGACACCACCCAGACCGTGTACCTGAAGAATTTCTACACCGGCGGCACACCTCAGACGGCGGTGAACGTAGGCATCGACTGGCAGGCTCCCAAGAACTGGTTCTTCAATATCAACGCATCGTGGATGGGTGACGCATACGTTAAATTAGCGCCCGTCTACCACGAGACTCAGCCCAAACTGTGGGAAGCGTTCGGCACCGTAGAGGAGATGGAAGCCAAACTGCGCGAGATAGCCGATCAGGCGAAGATGAACGATGCCTTCGTGATGAATGTTTCTGTGGGCAAGCTCATCTACATCAACCGCAAGGTGTCGATGAACATCAACGTCAATGTTGACAATGTTCTGAACAACACCAAAATCATGAACAATGCTTATCAGCAGGGACGTATAGACCGCACCAACTGGAACCTTAACAAGTATCCCAACAAGTACAGCTACTCGCAGGGAACAAAGGTGTTTGTCAACGTGGGCATACGTTTCTAATAACTTAAACCGTCAAAAACATGAAAAAATCAGTTTTTTACAGCATAGCTCTGCTGATGGGCACCATGGGATTCATCAGCTGTGACAATGACTTCGAGATACCGCCGATGGTGTATCCTGAAGCTCCGGATGGACTTGAGGCAAACATCTCCATTGCTGACCTCAAGGAAATCTACTGGGACGAGGCGCGAAACTACTGTACTGAAATAGGTGTCAACGATGCCACCGGCGAGGATTATGTCATCAAAGGTCGTGTGGTTTCATCGGACGAGTCAGGCAACATCTACAAGAACTTCGTCATCGAGGACGAGTCAGGCGCCATGACCATCAGTGTGAACATGAAGAAAATCTATCAGACCTACAAGTTCGGTCAGGAGGTGATTATCCGCGCCACCGGTCTGCACATAGGTAAATATAACGGACTCCAGCAGCTGGGCGCTCCCGAATGGTATGCCGCCGGCAACACCTACGAGACCACCTTCATGGAAGAGGATGTGCTGAAGGCTCATGCTTTCCAGAGCGGTCTGCCTGATCCGGCGAAAGTCGACACCGCCCTTGTGACCATTCCCGAACTCTCCACCATCAAGAGCAATCATGCCGAACTGCTCAAGTGGACCAGCCGACTGATCCGCGTCAACAACGTGCGCTGGGAGGATGCCGGCAAGGAGTTTGCAGGAAGCGCCAACGCAAACCGTAACCTCGTGGATGCAAGCGGCAACAAGCTGCTTGTGCGCAACTCGGCTTACAGCGACTTCTCATACGATAAGCTCCCCTACGGCTATGGCGACGTGGTGGGTATCCTGAGTTTCTACGGCACCGACTTCCAGATGGTGCTGATTGACAAGAACTCGGTTATGAACTTCGACCCCAATGCGGTTCCCGACGTACCGCAGCCCGGTCCCGGCGACGGTGCAGGCACACTGGAGAAACCTTTCACCGTGAGCCAGATTGCAGCCGGCACAGCGAGCGGCACAGGCGTGTGGACCGAAGGTTACATTGTCGGCTGGATTGCAGACAAGAGCTTCGACACCGGTCAGCTCAACGGCAACGCGACCGTGCAGACCAACCTGCTGTTGGCAGCGAAGGCTGATGAGACCGCGCTTGAAAACTGCATAGCAGTGCAGCTCCCCTCAGGCAGCGTCCGTTCGGCACTGAACCTGCAGAGCAACCCCGGCAACTACAAGAAGAGCGTGAAGCTGAAAGGTAACATTGAGGCATACTTCGGCAAGACCGGTATCAAATCCGTCAGCGAATATGTAATAGATGGTGTAGAGCCTACCCCGGTCACCGGCGTAGAGTTCAAGAAAGTGACCGCAGTCACCTCCGGCAAGCAGTATCTGATTGTAGCCGGCACACAGGTAGCCGGTCCGATCGCAGCCGACAAGAACTACGGCTGGCTCTATGTCACCGCAGCCACCCCGCAAAACGATGTGATCACCGTGAGCGAGGATAAGTCGTTTGTCATCACACTGACTGACAAGGGTTACACCATCCAGCAGTATTCAGACAAGCGTTACCTCTATCAGGAAGGCACCTACAACTCATTCAACCTGACCGCAAGCCTGACCGACGCGAATGCCGGATGGTGGGATATCGCGGCTAACACTGACGGCACCTTCACCATCACCAACAAGGGGATGAACAAATGGCTTCAGTATTCACCCAACTACACCTCGTTCGGCGCATACTCCTCCACACAGGATGGAGCCGTGTTGCCTTCACTCTACGAAAAACTCTAATAGAACAAGGACATGAAAACATTCAAAAATATAATATACGGATTTTTGGCGGTTGCTGCACTCGGTTTTGCCGGATGTCAGGATGATTTCGATACGCCGGAAATTAAGGTTCCCGTGGCAGCCAACGCTGACAAGGTGAACACCACCATAGCCCAGCTCAAAGAGAAGTATTGGCAGGATGAAACGAATTATTGTCAGGAAGTGGGTGTAATCGAAGAAGGCGAACATGCCGGCGAACACTACATCATCCGCGGTCGCGTGATTTCAAGCGACTATGACGGCAATATTTTCAAATGTCTCTACATTCAGGATGAGACTGCTGCGATAGCGCTGTCAATCAACCAGTATAACCTTTACATGAACTACCGTCAGGGTCAGGAAGTAGTCATCGACGCTACCGGAATGTATGTCGGTAAATACAACGGCATGCAGCAGTTCGGTTTCCCCGAATGGTATGCACAGGGCAACTGCTGGGAGACCTCGTTCATGGCACCTGCGCTGTTCAACAGCCACACCGAACTGAACGGACTTCCCGAACCTGAGAAAATCGACACCATCACCATCAAGGATTTCAGCATGATAGGGTCGTCGCCTGAGGAACTGCGTAAATATCAGGGTCAGCTCGTGCGCTTCAACGACTGCCAGTTCGCCACTCCGGGCACCACACTGGTTGATGAGTATCACTCAAGCGGCTACAACCAGTCGCTGAACGTAAGCGGCGGCACAATCATTGTACGCACCAGCGGTTACGCACGCTTCTGGAACATGATAGTTCCTGAAAAGAAACTTGACGTTGTCGGTATCCTCAGCTACTACGGCACCACCGGCTGGCAGCTGCTTCTGAACGATGCCGAGGGTCTGATGAACATAGGCACTCCCACTGAAAACCAAGGCACCGAGAACAACCCCTATAACGTGGGTGACGTAATCGATCTGATTCAGAACGGAACAGCTGCCTCAGGCTGGGTTACCGGCTACATCGTGGGTGCGGTTGCTCCTGCCGTGACTGAGGTTACATCAAATGATGACATCGAATGGGGCGGCGAAGTAGCCCTGAACAATACGCTTGTGATTGCTCCCACAGCTGACTGCAAGGATTTCACCCAGTGTGTGATCATAGCTCTGCCTGACGGTTCATCACTGCGCGAATACGGTAACCTCGCTTCTAACCCCGGCAACTACGGCAAGCAGATATGGGTAAGCGGTAACTTCGGCACCTACATGTCGACCTACGCTGTGCTTGACAACATGGGCACAACCTCAGAATGGAAAATTGAAGGAGTTGAACCTGCCGGCGCCACCATCCCCGACGGTGACGGTCAGAAGGCTACACCTTATAATGTGGGTCAGGTAATCTCAGGTGCTGCATCAGGCTCATCAGTGTGGGTTTCAGGTTACATCGTAGGCTGGATTGCTGACAAGACCTTTGATACCGCTCAGTTCAACGCCAATGCAAACGTGACCACCAACCTGCTGCTGGCTCCCACCCCCGATGAAACAGAACTTACCAAGTGTATTCCCGTACAGCTTCCGACCGGAGCGGTTCGCACCGCACTTAACCTTCAGGATCATCCTGAAAACTACAAACAGAAAGTGTCGCTGTTAGGCTCGGTTGAAAAATACTTCGGTCAGGCAGGCGTCAAGACAGTAACGGAATATGTTCTTGCCGGCGGTGGCGGCAGCGATACCCCCCAACCTTCAGGCGATGTTACCTTCACCAAGGCAACCTCAGTGATGGGTGGCAAAGGCTATATGATCTATGCCGACGGCATCTGCGCTACCCCTGTGAGCAACGCGACTGCGGCTTACGGCTATCTCTACACCACTGCCGTGACCGACAATGGCGGTACAATCAAGTCGGTTGAGGATAACGCATTCCTGTTCATTGCAACCTCAGGAGGCTACAACATCGTGGACTCAAAGGGTCGCTACCTCTACATGTCAGGCAGCTATTCAAGCTTCCAGCTCTCTACAACACTGATTGCGGGTGACAACACCTTCGTGTGGAACCCCGTGATGCAGAGCGACGGCACATTCAAAATCACCAACGCGGGCAACGGCAAATATATCCAGTATTCAAAGAACTACACCTCGTTCGGCGCATACGACGCTCCGCAGGAAAACGGCTATATGCCCACTCTCTACGAGATGAGCGGAACACCCTCGTTCGGTCCCGGCTCAAGCACTACGCCCGATCCCGGTCCTTCGACAGGTGCAGGTTCAGAAACCGAACCGTTCTCAGTAAGTCAGGTGATCGCCGGCACTGCCACAGGCAGCTCGGTTTGGGTTGAAGGCTACATCGTAGGCTGGATTGCTGACAAGACTTTTGACTCCGCTCAGTTCAACGGCAACGCGACCGTGCAGACCAACCTGCTGTTGGCTCCCACCCCCGATGAAACTGAACTTACAAAGTGTATTCCCGTGCAGCTTCCCTCAGGAGCTGTCCGCACCGCTCTCAACCTCCAGAGTCACCCTGAAAACTACAAGCAGAAGGTGAAACTGAAAGGTTCGATTGAGAAATATTTCGGTCAGACAGGCGTCAAGTCTGTATCTGAATATTCGCTCGGTAACGGTGGTGGCGACACCCCTGTCACTCCCCCGTCGACTGACCCCGGTGCAGGCACCGAAACCTCGCCTTACACAATCGCTGACGTGCTGTCAGGCGCGTCGGGCACAGGTGTTTGGGTTGACTGCTATGTGGTGGGCTGGATCGAAGGAAAGAGCTATGACACCGCTAAGTTCAACGGATCTGCCACCATCAAGACAAACCTGCTTGTTGCAGCATCAGCTTCGGAGACAGATTTGACCAAATGTGTTCCCGTGCAGCTGCCTGCCGGCGCTGTCCGTGACGCCCTCAACCTTCAGGACCATCCGGAACTCTACAAGAAACATTTCCTGCTGAAGGGAAATCTTGAGGCATATTTCGGTCAGAAGGGTATTAAAACTGTTTCTGAATACAAGGAGCTTTAAGGGTCCTTGAACCAATAGCACAAAAAGCTGTGCCGCAACATTGCGACACAGCTTTTTTTGTGGACTTTTGCCTGCCGCAAGCGGCTGGGAGGGGCGAAGTTAGAGTTACGAGTTATGAGGTAATAACGCGAGTTCGGGATAAGAAATATATGAAAAAGATGAATCGGCAGCTTGAAA
>CAMWVE010000043.1 GCA_947177685.1 uncultured Porphyromonadaceae bacterium
CCCTGTGGGGGCGCGGTGCCTGACGGGTCTGTGTTTCCGGTTGGTTTTGTTTTAGAGAATTGAGTTGTTGTTGAAGTTATGAGCGTTGTTGTGTCGCCGCCGGTTGTGTGACGGGGTTATACTCTTCTTCTCTTGGGGGGACGGCATCCGTTGTGGGGCAGTGGTGTAACGTCGATGATTTCGGTTACTTCGATGCCTGCTCCGTGGATTGTGCGGATGGCTGATTCGCGTCCGTTGCCGGGTCCTTTGACGTAGGCTTTTACTTTACGCAGACCCAGATCGTAGGCGATTTTGGCGCAATCCTGTGCTGCCATCTGTGCGGCGTAGGGGGTGTTCTTTTTTGATCCGCGGAAGCCCATTTTGCCGGCTGAGGACCATGAGATGACTTGTCCTTCGCTGTTTGCCAGACACACGATGATGTTGTTGAATGATGAGTGTACGTGGAGTTGTCCGGCTGCGTCAACTTTGACGTTGCGTTTTTTTGCTGCGACTGTTTTTTTTGCCATATCTGTTTTTTATTTAGTTGCTTTCTTTTTGTTAGCGACTGTTTTTTTGCGTCCTTTGCGGGTGCGGGCGTTGTTTTTGGTTGATTGTCCGCGGACGGGGAGCCCGATGCGGTGACGGATGCCTCGGTAGCAGCCGATGTCCATCAGGCGTTTGATGTTGAGCTGGATTTCGCTGCGGAGGTCTCCTTCGACTTTGTAGTCGGCGCTGATGACTTCGCGCACGCGGGCTGCTTGGTCGTCGGTCCAGTCTTTTACTTTGATGTCTTTGTCTACTCCGGCTTTTTCGAGGATGCTGGTGGCTGCGCTGCGTCCGATTCCGAAGATGTAAGTCAAGGCGATTTCACCTCTTTTGTTCTGGGGGAGGTCAACTCCCACGATTCTTACTGCCATATTTTATTTTTCTTTTTTTTGCAAAGTTAATAAAATGTTATCCTTGACGTTGTTTGTATTTTGGATTTTTTTTGTTGATTACGTACAGACGTCCTTTGCGACGTACGATTTTGCTGTCGGGGGTGCGTTTTTTGATTGACGCTCTAACTTTCATATTGGTGGTTTTTTTGTTGTTTATTTGTAACGGAATGCGATTCTGCCTTTTGACAGGTCGTAGGGTGACATTTCGACGCGGACTTTGTCGCCGGGCAGGATTTTGATGTAGTGCATGCGCATTTTTCCTGAGATGTGGGCTGTGATTTCGTGTCCGTTCTCAAGTTCTACGCGGAACATTGCGTTGGAGAGGGCTTCTACGATTGTTCCGTCTTGTTCGATTGCTGCTTGTTTTGCCATGTGTTGGTTTTAAATAAATTTATCTCCGAGTGCCTGCTGGATGTAATCGAAGGTGGTCAGGATGTGGGTCTGGTCGTCGAGGACTGCAACGGTGTGCTCGTAGTGGGCTGAGGGTTTGCGGTCTTTTGTGCGGCAGGTCCATCCGTCGGCTTCGATGACGATGTTTTTGCTTCCGAGGTTGACCATGGGTTCGATGCACAGGCACATGCCGTTTTTGATGACGGGTCCTATGCCGGGGCGTCCGTAGTTGGGGATGTTGGGGTCTTCGTGCATTTTTTTGCCTATCCCGTGTCCGCACATTTCGCGGACTATGCTGTAGCCGTTGCGTTCGCAGTAGGTTTGTACGGCATGGGAGATGTCGCCGATGCGGTTTCCGGGTTTGCATGCCGCGATGCCTTTCTGGAGGCTCTGGCGTGTGACTTGGAGGAGCCGCATGGTTTCGGGGGCTATTTCTCCTACGGGGAAGGTGTAGCAGGTGTCGCCGTTGTATCCGTCGAGTTCGACTACGGTGTCGATGCCTATGATGTCGCCTTCGCGAAGGGTGTAGTTGGAGGGGAATCCGTGTACGACTGTTTCGTTGACTTCGATGCAGAGGGTGGCGGGGAAGCCGCCGTAGCCTAAACAGGCGGGTCTGCCGCCGTTGTCGAGGATGTATTCTCTGGCTATGTTGTCAAGGTGTTGTGTTGTGACGCCGGGAGCCACCCACTTGGCGAGTTCGCCAAGGGTGCGGCTGACCAGTGTGCAGGCTGCTCTGACTTTTTCTATTTCTTGGGGTGTCTTGAGATAAATCATTCAGGTCAGCTGGGTGGGTTAGTACATGCTTCCGGTGGTGCGTCCTTTGATGCGGCCGTCTTTCATCAGTCCGTCGTAGTGGTGCATCATCAGGTGGGTTTCAATCTGCTGGAGGGTGTCGAGTACTACGCCGACGAGGATGAGCAGTGATGTGCCGCCGAAGAATTGGGCGAAGTTCTGGCTGATGCCGAGCATGCGCGCGAAGGCGGGCAGGATTGCTACGATTCCGAGGAAGATTGATCCGGGCAGGGTGATGCGTGACATGATGGTGTCGATGTATTCGGCTGTCTTTTTACCGGGTTTGACGCCGGGGATGAAGCCGTTGTTGCGTTTCATCTCTTCTGCCATCTGGGTGGGTCGCACGGTGATGGCTGTGTAGAAGTAGGTGAAGGCGACGATCATGATGAAGTAGACTGCGTTGTACCAGAATCCGTTGACGTCTGAGAAGGCGGCGAAGAATCCGGTTGTCTGCTGGCTGGCGCCGAAGCCGGAGAGGGTGATGGGGATGAACATGATTGCCTGGGCGAAGATGATGGGCATGACGCCGGCGGCGTTCACCTTGAGGGGTATGTACTGGCGGGCGCCTCCGTATTGTTTGTTGCCGACGATGCGCTTGGCGTATTGTACGGGTACTTTACGGACGCCTTGGACCAGAAGGACTGCGCCTACGGTTACGGCGAACAGGAGGATGATCTCGACGATGAACATGATGAGTCCTCCTTCTGAGCCGGTTGATCCGGGCAGGCGGCTGATGAATTCGAAGCGGAGTGCATTCGGCAGGCGGGCGATGATTCCGACGAGGATGATGAAGGAGATGCCGTTGCCTATGCCTCGGTCTGTGATTCGCTCTCCGAGCCACATGATGAACATGGAGCCTGCTGCCAGTATGATGGTCAGGTAGAAGTAGGTCCACGGGGTCATGGCGGCGTGTCCGCCGGCGGCGCTGACTTGTACCTGAAGGTTGATCAGATAGGCGGGACCTTGGAGCACGAGTATCAGCACGGTGAGATAGCGTGTGTACTGGTTGATTTTCTGGCGTCCGCTTTCTCCGTCGCGCTGGAGTTTCTGGAAGCTTGGAAGCACCATGCCTAACAGCTGTATGACGATGGAGGCTGTGATGTAGGGCATGATGCCGAGGGCGAAGATTGAGGCTTGTGAGAATGCACCACCTGAGAACATGTCGAGCAATTGCATGAGCCCGCTTTTGTTTGTGAAGTTTGACAGTGCATCGAGGTCGGCTGGTGAGATGCCGGGCAGGACGATGTAACAGCCAAGGCGATACACGAGGACGAGCATCAGTGTGATGCCGATCCGTTCGCGAAGCTCTTTGATTGTCCAGATGTTCTTTATGGTTTCAAAAAATCTCATTTGTTTTTATACTTTGTTTGTTTTGCCGCCTGCGGCTTCGATTGCCTGCTGTGCGGTGGCTGAAAATGCGTTGGCTTCTACTTCGAGGGGACGGTTGATTTCTCCGACGCCGAGGATTTTGATGAGCTGTTTTTTGCTCGCGAATCCTGCTTCACGGAGTTCTTGGAGTCCGATCTTGGTAAGGTTCTTGGCTTCTGCCAGTGCGGTGAGGTCGCGGAGGTTTATGGCTTTGTATTCAACGCGGTTGATGTTTTTGAAGCCGAATTTGGGGAGTCGGCGCTGGAGGGGCATCTGACCGCCTTCGAAGCCGATCTTGCGGCTGTAGCCTGAGCGTGATTTTGCTCCTTTGTGTCCGCGGGTTGATGTGCCGCCTTTGCCGGAGCCGGGACCACGGCCGATTCGTTTTGAGTTGGATGTTGCGCCAACGGCGGGTTTGATATTGCTTAGATTCATAGTTTTTGTTGTTTTTAGGCTTTGGTCACTTCTACGAGGTGACGTACTTTGTTTACCATACCCATCACGTCGGGGGTGTCTTGTTTGACTACGACGTGGTTCATTTTTCTGAGTCCGAGTGCATCGAGTGTGCGCTTTTGTACGGCGGGACAGTTGATGCGGCTTTTTGTCTGTTTGATTTTTATCTGTGCCATGGTTTGTGGGTGCTTAGCCTTTGAATACTTTTTCTACTGTGATTCCGCGGTTCTGGGCGATGGTTGCGGGGCTTCTCATTTCGTCGAGGGCTGCGATGGTTGCTTTGACGAGGTTGTGGGGGTTTGAGGAGCCTTTTGATTTTGCGAGGACGTCGGTGATGCCTACGCTTTCAAGTACGGCGCGCATCGCACCGCCGGCTTTTACGCCTGTACCGTGTGAGGCGGGACGGAGCAGTACTCGTGAGCCTCCGAATTTGGCGATTTGTTCGTGGGGGATGGTGCCTTTGTGAACGGGTACCTGTATGAGGTTTTTCTTGGCTGCTTCGACGCCTTTCTGGATTGCGGCGGTTACTTCGTTGGCTTTGCCGAGTCCCCAGCCTACGATGCCGTTTTCGTTGCCTACGACAACGATTGCGGCGAATGTGAATGTGCGTCCGCCTTTGGTTACTTTAGTAACGCGGTTGATGGCAACGAGACGGTCTTTGAGTTCGATGTCGTTGGTTGATTTTACTCTGTTGTTTCTTTTTGCCATTGTGATTAGAATTTTAATCCGCCTTCGCGTGCTGCGTCAGCCAGTGATTTTACTCGACCGTGGAAGAGGTATCCGTTGCGGTCAAAAACTACTTCTGTGATGCCGGCTGCGAGGGCGGCGGCTGCGATGGCTTTGCCTACCTGAGCGGCTATTTCTGTCTTTGTTCCTTCTTCGATGCCTTTTGAGGATGCTGCGGCGAGGGTTTTGCCGGCGAGGTCATCGATGAGCTGGACGTAGATTTGTTTGTTGCTGCGGAACACGGTCATTCGGGGGCGCTGGGCTGTGCCTGAGATTTTGCCGCGAATGCGTGTCTTGATTTTGTTTCTTCTTTCTATCTTTGATATCATGATGGTGTCAGTTTAATTATTTAGCGCCTGCCGATTTGCCTGATTTGCGACGAATGATTTCGCCAACGAATTTGATACCTTTGCCTTTGTAGGGTTCGGGTTTGCGCAGTGAGCGGATTTTTGCACATACTTGCCCCAGCAGTTGTTTATCGTCTGATTCGAGGATGATGAGGGGGTTTTTGTTGCGTTCTGTCTTGGCTTCTACTTTTACTTCGGGGGGGAGCTTAATAAAAATGGCGTGGGAGAATCCGAGTGCAAGTTCGAGGACTTGTCCGTTGGATGTGGCACGGTAACCGACACCGACGAGTTCCATTTCTTTGCGGTATCCGGTGCTGACGCCTACGACCATGTTGTGGATCAGCGCGCGGTACAGTCCGTGCTGTGCGCGGTGCTGGCGGTCGTCAGTGGGGCGTGTGACGATGATGTGGTTGTCTTCCTGACGTACTTCGAGCTCGGGGTTGATCTGCTGTGTGAGTTCTCCTTTGGGTCCTTTGACGGTGATTTTGTGTCCGTCGATCTTGACGGTTACGCCTGCGGGGATTTCAATGGGGGCTTTACCTATTCTTGACATTGTCTGTTCCTCCTTTTTTTAGTAGATGTAACAAAGGACTTCTCCTCCGATCTTGAGGTCGGCTGCCTGTTTGTTGGTCATGACGCCTTTTGAGGTGGAGAGGATTGCGATTCCGAGTCCGTTGAGCACGCGGGGCATTTCTTTGTAGCCTGTGTACTGACGCAGACCGGGGCGTGATACTCGCTTGAGGTCTTTGATTGCGTTTACTTTGTCAATCGGGTCGTATTTGAGCGCGATTTTGATTGTGCCGGCAGGGGTGTCTGTTTCTACGAATTTGTAGTTCAGGATGTAGCCTTGCTCGAAGAGAATCTTGGTGATTTCTTTTTTCAAGTTTGAGGCGGGGATTTCAACCACGCGGTGGTTGGCTTTGATGGCGTTCCTCAATCTTGTCAGATAGTCTGCTATTGGATCTGTCATTTTGTTTTGGTTTAAATTGATTGGGATGTTCCCAACAATATTTAATACTCTCTGTTGTTTTGTTGCTCTGTGTGATAATGGTCGTCGCGCCGGGGGCTTGAAAAAAGCCGCCGGTGTTTACCAGCTGGCTTTTTTCACTCCGGGGATGAGTCCGGCTGACGCCATTTCACGGAACTGGATTCGTGAGATGCCGAACTGACGGATGTATCCTTTGGGACGGCCGGTGATGCTGCAGCGGTTGTGAAGGCGCACTGCTGATGCGTTTTTGGGCAGGAGCTGGAGTGCTTCATAATCGCCTGCTGCCTTGAGGGCTGCTTTTTTCGCGGCGTATTTGGCAACGAGTTTTGCGCGTTTTACTTCGCGCGCTTTCATTGATTCTTTTGCCATAGGGGGTTATTTGTTTTTAAAGGGTAATCCAAATTGTTTCAACAGGGCGTATCCTTCTTCGTCGGTGTTGGCTGTGGTCACGAATGTGATGTTCATGCCGAGGAGTTTCTGGATGTTGTCGATGTTGATTTCGGGGAAGATGATCTGTTCGGTGATTCCGAGGGTGTAGTTGCCGCGTCCGTCGAGCTTGCCTTCGATTCCTTTGAAGTCGCGGATTCGGGGAAGCGCCACGCGGATGAGGCGTTCAAGGAATTCGTACATGCGTTCGCGACGGAGTGTTACGCGGGCGCCGATGGGATTTTTTTTGCGGACTTTGAAGTTCGAGATGTCTTTGCGCGATAGGGTCGCTACGGCTTTCTGTCCGGTGATGGCTGTGAGTTCGTTGATGGCTGTCTCGATGATTTTTTTGTCTTGGGTGGCTTGTCCTAATCCTTGGTTGATGACAATTTTCTGGAGACGGGGCACCTGCATGGGTGTCGTGTAGTTGAACTCTTTGGTCAGAGCGGGTATGATCTGCTCTTCGTATTGTTTCTTGAGGTTTGTTGCTGCCATTATTTTATTTCCTCTCCTGATTTTTTAGCCACTCTGATTTTTTTGCCGTCGGCGATGGTGTGACCTACGCGTGTGGGCTTACCGCTTTTGGGGTCGAGGAGGCTGAGGTTAGAGATGTGGATGGGTGCTTCCATTTGGATGCGTCCGCCCTGTGGGTGTTTAGCGCTGGGTTTGGCATGTTTTGTGACCATGTTGACACCTTCGACGATGGCGCGTTGTTTTGCGGCATCGACTTTGACTACGCGGCCTTGTTTTCCGCGGTCGTCACCTGCCAGCACCTGAACGGTGTCTCCTTTTTTTATGTTTGTCTTGCTCATTGTTTTAATGGTGAAGGTTTAAAGCACTTCGGGTGCAAGTGAGACAATTTTCATGTTTGTGGCGCGGAGTTCGCGGGCTACGGGTCCGAAGATGCGGGTTGCGCGGAGTTCTCCGGCGTTGTTCAGCAGCACGCAGGCGTTGTCGTCGAAGCGGATGTATGATCCGTCGGGACGGCGGATTTCTTTTTTGGTGCGTACGACAACGGCTTTGCTGACGGTGCCTTTCTTGACGTCGGAGGAGGGGATGACGCTTTTGATAGATACGACGATGATGTCGCCTACGGAGGCGTAGCGGCGTCCGGTTCCGCCGAGGACGTGGATGCAGAGTGCTTCTTTGGCACCGCTGTTGTCGGCTACTGTTAAGCGGGTTTCTGTCTGTATCATGTTATTTTACTTTTTCGATTATTTCTACTAATCTCCAGCGTTTGGTTTTGCTGAGAGGACGGGTTTCCATCAGACGTACGGTGTCACCGACTGAGCATTCGTTGTTTTCGTCGTGTGCGTGGTATTTTTTTGATTTGTTGACGAATTTGCCATAAATCGGATGTTTTTCTTTCCACTTGACGGTAACGGTGATTGTTTTGTCACCTTTGTTGCTGGAAACTACCCCAATGCGTTCTTTTCTAAGATTTCTTTTTTCCATTGTTTATATGGTTTTTCGGGGGTTTATTTGTTGTTGATTTCGCGTTGACGCAACTCGGTTTTGACACGTGCAATCATTTTGCGGTCAGCAGTGATTTTTGCGGGGTTGTCAATGGGCGATACGGAGTGGTTGATTGTCAGCTGACGGTACTCTTTTTCCATTTCAACGAGGCGCTCTTTGAGGTCTGCTGTGCTGAGTTCTTTTATTTCTTCTTTTTTCATGTCTGGATTACACGTTTTGGGTTGGGTCGTAGTCACGACGAACTATGAATTTGGTGGTCACGGGAAGTTTCTGGGCGGCGAGGCGGAGTGCTTCTTTTGCGATGTCGTAGCTTACGCCTTCAACTTCGAGGATTATACGTCCGGGGGTGACGGGTGCGACGAATCCTTCGGGTGAACCTTTACCTTTACCCATGCGGACTTCGGCGGGTTTCTTGGTGATGGGTTTGTCAGGGAAGATGCGGATCCATATTTGTCCTTGACGCTGCATGTAGCGTGTCACGGCGATACGAGCTGCTTCTATCTGGCGACCTGTTATCCATTTGGATTCGAGTGTTTTGATGCCGAAAGAACCGAATGCCAATTGGTTACCGCGCTGGGCATTGCCTTTCATGCGGCCTTTTTGCTGGCGACGGAATTTTGTTTTTTTGGGTTGTAACATTTTTTACTTCAATTAGCGGGTTTAACGGTTGTTTTTGGGTTTGCGGAATCCGCCGCGGCGCTGTCCTGCGGGCTGGCTGGGGCGGCTTTCTTTCTGTGTGGCTGTGAACTGGGGGGCGAGGTCGCGTTTGCCGTATACTTCGCCGCGGCAGATCCACACTTTAACGCCGATTACGCCTACTTTGGTGTGGGCTTCGACCAGTGCGTAGTCGATGTCGGCACGGAGTGTGTGCAGGGGGGTACGTCCTTCCTTGAACATTTCTGAGCGTGCCATTTCGGCGCCGTTGAGACGTCCTGAGATCTGGATCTTGATGCCTTCGGCTCCGGAGCGCATTGTCGAGGCGATTGCCATCTTGACTGCGCGGCGGTAGGCGATTTTGCCTTCGATCTGGCGTGCGATGGTGCTTGCGACTATCTGTGCGTCGAGTTCGGGGCGTTTTACTTCGAAGATGTTTATCTGAACGTCTTTGTCGGTGATTTTCTTGAGTTCTTCTTTGAGTTTGTCAACTTCTGCGCCGCCTTTACCGATGATCAGACCGGGACGGTTGGTGCAGACGGTGATGGTGATGAGTTTGAGGGTACGCTCGATAACTATGCGTGATACGCTTGATTTGGCGAGACGCACGTTCAGGTAGTTGCGGAGCTTGGAGTCTTCGAGCAGTGCTGCGCTTGCTTTCTTTTTGTCAGCTTCGAACCAGTTTGAGTCCCAGCCGCGGATTATGCCTAAGCGGTTGCTGATTGGATTTACTTTCTGTCCCATGTTTTAGGCTTCTTTAGTGTTATCGATTGTGTCTACGAAGATGGTGACGTGGTTTGAGCGTTTGCGGATGCGGTAGCCACGACCTTGGGGAGCTGTGCGGAGGCGTTTGAGCATGGGGGCGCAGTCTACGTAGATTGTGCTGATGTAGAGCTGGCCTGCCTCGGCTTTCTGCTGGTTTTTCTCTTCCCAGTTTGCGATTGCTGAACGGAGCAGTTTTTCTACTCTGGCGGCTGCTTCTTTGTTGGAGAATTTGAGTATGCCTAATGCACGGAATACTTCTTTGCCGCGTACGAGGTCAGCGACCAGTCGCATTTTACGGGGGGAGGTAGGTATGTTGAGTAATTTGGCGAAGGCTTGTGATTTGCGTTCACTTTTGCGCGCTTCGGCTGCTAATCTTTTTCTTACACCCATTTTAATTTTCTTTTTTTTATCAGAATTATATTATTTATGGGGCTCGTTTATTTTTTCTTATTGCCGGCGTGACCGCGGAAGTTACGGGTAGGGGCGAATTCGCCGAGTTTGTGACCTACCATGTTCTCGGTGACGTAAACGGGAATAAATTTGTTTCCGTTATGAACGGCAAATGTATGTCCCACGAATTCGGGGGCAATCATTGATGCGCGGCTCCATGTTTTGATAACTGCTTTTTTGCCGCTTGCGTCCATGGCGTTGACTTTCTTTTCGAGTTTTACGCTAATAAACGGGCCTTTTTTTAATGAACGACTCATAGTTGTTTTGTTTTGGTCAGGTTACTTTTTTCTTCTTTCGATTATGTACTTAGAAGAGGTCTTTTTGGGAGCACGAGTCTTGAGACCCTTAGCGTAGAGGCCTTTGCGTGAACGGGGATGACCGCCTGATGCGCGACCTTCACCACCACCCATGGGGTGATCGACGGGGTTCATGACAACGCCGCGGTTGCGGGGACGACGGCCTAACCAGCGTGAGCGTCCTGCTTTGCCTGAGCGTTCGAGTGAGTGCTCTGAGTTGCCGACTACGCCTACGGTTGCCTTGCATGCTGCAAGTACTTTGCGGGTTTCTCCTGAGGGGAGCTTGATGATGGCGTAGCTGCCTTCGCGTGACACGAGCTGGGCGAATGTGCCGGCTGAACGTGCCATGAAGGCTCCCTGACCGGGACGCAGTTCAATGTTGTGGATGAGTGTACCGACGGGAATCTGGCTCAGGGGGAGTGCGTTTCCTACTTCGGGGGCTGCATCTTTGCCACTGACTACGGTTGTTCCAACTTGGAGTCCGTTGGGTGCGATGATGTATGATTTTTCGCCGTCAACGTAGTAGAGCAGTGCGATGCGTGCTGAACGGTTGGGATCATACTCGATTGATTTTACTACGGCGGGAATTCCGTCTTTGTTTCTCTTAAAGTCTATGAAACGGTATTTGCGTTTGTGTCCGCCACCAAGGTAACGAGTGGTCAGATGTCCTTCGGCATTGCGGCCGCCGGTGCTTTTTTTACCGACTGTAAGAGATTTCTCTGGCGTGGTAGCAGTGATTGTACCTTT
>CAMWVE010000044.1 GCA_947177685.1 uncultured Porphyromonadaceae bacterium
TAGGGGTTGTCATCAGAAATCATCTGATACATGTCAAAGAGGTTGCCGTAGCGGTCGCGTACTGCATCGATGCCGTCGCGTTCGATGGCATATTTGAAGTCGAGATAAACGGCGTTGCCTGTTCCCACGCCATAACCTGCGTCGCAACGTTCCTTGGCGGCGCGTGATGCGATGTCACGGGGGCAGAGGTTACCGAAGGCGGGGTAGCGGCGTTCCAGATAGAAGTCGCGGTCCTCATCGGGGATGTCGGTGGGGCGTTTCTTGCCTGCGCGGATTGCTTCGGCATCTTCTTTCTTTTTGGGAACCCAGATACGACCGTCGTTACGGAGCGACTCACTCATCAGGGTAAGTTTCGACTGGTCTTTGCCGTGAACCGGAATACAGGTGGGGTGAATCTGAGTGAAGGCGAGGTTGGCGAGATATGCACCTTTCTTGAATGCCTGAATTGCAGCTGAGCCGTTGCAGCCCATGGCGTTTGTAGAGAGGAAGAATGCACGACCGTAGCCACCGGTTGCGAGAACCACAGCGTGAGCTGCATAGCGTTCAATGGCACCGGTGATGAGGTTGCGGACGATGATGCCTCGTGCGCGACCGTCAACAATGACAACGTCGAGCATTTCACGACGGTTGTAGCTCTTTACCTTGCCTTTCTCAATCTGGCGGTTGAGCGATGCGTAGGCACCGAGCAGAAGCTGCTGACCGGTCTGACCTTTTGCGTAGAACGTACGTGAAACCTGTGCGCCGCCGAATGAACGGTTGGCAAGCAGACCGCCGTATTCGCGGGCGAAGGGAACGCCCTGCTGAACACACTGGTCGATGATGTTGTTCGATACCTCAGCCAGACGGTAAACGTTGGCTTCGCGGGCACGGAAGTCACCACCTTTAACGGTGTCGTAGAACAGGCGGTAAACCGAGTCACCGTCGTTCTGATAGTCCTTGGCGGCGTTGATACCACCCTGAGCTGCGATAGAGTGAGCGCGACGGGGTGAGTCCTGAATACAGAAGTTGGTCACATTGAAACCGAGTTCTGCAAGAGTCGATGCGGCTGAAGCACCGGCAAGACCGGTACCAACCACAATCACGTCGAGGTGACGTTTGTTAGCGGGGTTCACCAGTTTCTGGTGAGCTTTATAGTTTGTCCACTTCTCAGCGATGGGACCTTCGGGGATTTTGGAATCTATCTGGAATTCGGGTAAAGCCGATGATTCGATGTCGGCATAATCCTTCATTATGGGAGTAGAATCGATCATCCCTTCCAGTTTTTTGTAGTCAGCCATATCGATTATTTATTTTCAGATTCAACATTTTTTTCACATTTGCCGCAGCACTGCTGATCTTCAGCTGCGCATTTGCCGCAACACTCCTGACCTTCAGCTGCGCATTTTCCGCAACATTCGCTTTCTGCAACGCAGCTGTCGCCCTGACAGCAGGTTTGTTCAGCACAGCAAGCCTCTACGGGTGCAGCGGGGAGAACTTCCTGAAGGAACACTTTCGCTCCGTACTCGCCATCAATCATCTCCATATATTGTTCCTGAAGAGCGGGACATTCGCTATATGCATGCTTCTTGGCATTCACTGTAAACACAACAGCTTCAGCAATAAAGAGGAGCACAACGATTGAGGTCCACCAGTTTGCGATGCATTTCAGGCGGTTGAACCAGATGCGTCCGTTCCATCCGCATGACTGGAACATTGACCAGAAGCCGTGGGTCATGTGGAACCAGAGGGCGATGAAGCCAATCAGATAGATGGGCAGTGTGTACCATTCGCCGAATGCCATCTGCAGGAACAGGGTGCCGGCAGCGTGGGGAACAGGCAGACCGCAGCAATCGCATGTTGTGTGCATTCCTGCGATTTCGGCGAACTGCATCTTGTACCAGAACTGGATGGCATGGATGGCGAGGAACGCCAGAATGACGATACCCAGCACCAGCATGTTCTGTGACGCCCATTCAACCTGCGGGGGTTTTGATGTCACTGCATAACGGTCGTTACCACGAGCCTTACGGTTCTGGATGGTAAGCCAGAGAGCATAGATAATGTGAAGAATGAAACCGGCGGCAAGAACCAGTGTACCCACAAGGGCATACCAGTTGGCACCGAGGAACTCACAAATGCAGTTATAAGCAGCAGGCCAGAAAATGGCGACACTGTTCATAACGCAGTGGAACGTAACGAATAGGACAAGGAAGGCGCCGGTAAGGCACATGATGAACTTCCTGCCTATGGATGAGTTAAATAACCACATAAAAGCTAAGAGTTAAAATTATTAATGATTTGATTTATGTTCATGGTCTGCAAAATTATAATATTTAAGCCGTTTTTACAACTATTAAGGAAAAATTTCTTTAGAAAAAATCATTTTTTCTCCCTTTTTACCAATTTGTGGCTGCTTCGACCGAACTTATTTTATTTTATGAGAAAAATTTTTACGGAAAAAATTCCTTAAATAAAAAATTATATATACATTTGCGGTGTTCTTTAAACCAATCCGACAATCTAACATAAAACAAAAATAAAAATCAAGTATGGCTACCAAAAAACTACAGATTCGCGACCTTACATTGCGTGACGGACAGCAGTCGCTGTTTGCCACCCGTATGAAACAGGAGAACATTGACAAACTTCTCCCCTATTACGAAAACGCCGGCTTCTACATAATGGAAGTATGGGGTGGCGCAGTGCCCGACTCAGTGATGCGTTATCTCGATGAATCGCCGTGGAACCGCCTGCGTTCGGTGAGCAAGGTGATGAAAGGCAAATCACTTCTGTCAGCTCTCTCACGCGGTCGTAACCTGTTCGGATATGTACCCTACCCCAACTCCGTTCTCGAAGGTTTCTACAAAGAAGCTATCGCTAACGGTCTGAACGTGATGCGTATTTTCGACGCCCTCAACGACATCGACAACGTAAAGGAATCAATCAAGCTCATCAACGAACTCGGCGGTATTGCTGACGGTGCCGTCTGCTACACCGTTGACCCCAAGAACGAAGCCGCTCCCCAGAAAACCGGCTTCTTCGCCAAACTGTTCGGTAAAAAACCTGAAGAACCCAAAAAGATCTTCACTGACGAATACTTCGTTGAAAAAGCTGTGGCTATGGAAAAACTGGGTGCTAAAATCATCACCCTCAAGGATATGGCAGGTCTGGTTAACCCCCTGCGTGCCGCTTCAATCATCAGCAAGCTGAAAAGCAGCGTGAAAGTTCCCGTGGACTTCCACACCCACTGTACTCCCGGCTACGGTCTGGCATCGGCACTGATGGCTGTCATCAACGGCGTTGACATCCTCGACACCAACATCTGGTGGTTCGGAGGTGGTTCGGCTGCTCCTGCAATCGAGCTTATCTACATCTTCTGTAACAAGTTAGGCATAGAAGTTGAATGTAACATGGAAGCTGTGGGCAAAATCCGCACCGAACTGAAGGAAATCCGCAAGTCACTGGCAGCCTTCGACCTCCAGAAAGACCACTTCCCCAAAGATTTCGATCCCCTCAAAGACAAACTTCCTGCCGAAATCGACGCTCTGTTTGACAAAGCTATCGCTGCCGCAAAAGCAGGCGACGAAAACGCACTGCTCGACGCTTGCCATGCCATCGAGGACTACTTCGGATTCCCCAAACCTAACGAAATCGTCAAACATGCCGAAGTTCCCGGCGGTATGTACTCCAACATGGTGGCACAGCTCAAGGCGCTCAACGCTTCTGACCTCCTCGAAGATGCCATGGCGCTCATTCCCAAGGTTCGCCGCGACGCAGGTCTGGTGCCTCTGGTTACTCCCACCAGCCAGATTGTGGGCGCACAGGCTGTTAACCTCGCCATCGACCGCAAAAAAGGCAACCCCGACTACTCAAACGCAAGCAACCAGTTCATCTCGCTTGTCAAAGGCGAATACGGCAAGACTCCCGTGCCCGTTGACCCGGCGTTCCGTGAAAAAATCACCGGCAGCCCCGTTGAAAAAGCTTATGACGTCACCTCTTACAAGAAACCTGAGAACCCCGTTGTTGAAGGTCTCGGCGTGAAACTTGCATCAAACAAAGAGGAAGAGCTGCTGCTCGAACTCCTTCCCAACGTTGCCACCGGATTCCTCCGCAAACGTCGTGAAGAAGAAAATGCCGCCAAAGCTCCCGCTAAGGAAGTAAAAGCTGAAGAACCTAAGAAAGAAGAGGCTCCCATCACCGGTCCCACTCAGAAAGCAATGATGGGCGGCAAGATTGTCAGCATCAACGTTAAACCCGGCGACAAAGTTAAACGCGGTCAGCTTCTGCTCGTTTACGAGGCAATGAAGATGGAAAACGACGTTAACTCTGAAATCGAAGGTACAGTTAAACGCATCTTCGTTGCCCCCAACGATGTTGTCACCACTGACCAAGTCATGATTGAGTTTGAATAATCCCAAACCCTTATAACCTCTGTAGAGGGTGTGTCAAAATCATTTTGTCACACCCTCTTAATTTTGCCCCCAGTCGCTTGTGGCTGCTAAAATCTCCCCACCCCCCTTACTACTTCATAACTTCATAACTCTAACTTCTAACTTATTTCCCCCTCCGAATTTGGTAGAGCGCATATTTTTTTGTAATTTCGTGGTTTAGTAAATCATAAACACTATGGATAATCTGCCACATGACCCCATAATGCTTTTCAGCTATGTCAACACCATGCTGCGCGACCGCTATGAATCGCTGCAACAGCTGTGTGACGACCTTGACATTGACAAGGATGAACTGGAGAAAAAGCTGATGAAAGCCGGTTTCATTTATAACCCCGAAACCAATCAGTTCCGTTGATGGGAAAAAACTATCTTGAAGAACTCAACAAGCCTCAGCGTGAGGCAGTTAAATATTGCGACGGTCCGCTGCTGGTAATTGCCGGCGCAGGTTCGGGCAAGACACGTGTGCTCACCTACAAGATAGTGCATATGCTTGTCAACGACTATGAGCCGTGGCGAATACTGGCGCTGACATTCACCAACAAGGCTGCCAACGAAATGACCGACCGAATCAAGGCTATGGTGGGTGAGAAAACCGCGGCGCGACTGTGGATGGGAACATTCCACAGCATCTTTGCCCGCATACTGCGCGCTCACGCTGAAAAATTAGGGTTCAAAAGCAACTTCACAATCTATGACACCGCGGACAGCAAGTCGCTGATAAAGTCAATCATCCGCTTCATGGACCTCGATGACAAAGTCTATAAGCCATCGATGGTGCAGAACATTATCTCATGGGCTAAAAACAGGCTCATCTCGCCTGAAATGTACAGCGCCAACTCTGAGCTGCTGCAACTCGACAGGCATGCCAAGCGCCCCCTGCTCCATGAAATCTACCGGATGTATCGCGCACGATGCCTCGAAGCGAACGCCATGGATTTCGATGACCTGCTATACTACACCAACCTGCTTTTCCGCGACTATCCCGATGTGTTGCGCCACTATCAGGAGTTTTTCCGCTATGTGCTTGTCGATGAGTATCAGGACACCAATTTCGCCCAGCATCTCATAGTGAAAAGTCTTACGGCAGAATCAGGAAACCTGTGTGTGGTGGGCGACGACGCGCAGAGCATCTACTCGTTCCGCGGCGCCAACATAGGCAATATAATCAATCTCCGCCAGCAGTACGCGAACCTGAAAACCATAAAACTGGAGCAGAACTACCGCTCTACGCAGAACATCATCAACGCTGCCAACTCACTGATCGACAAGAATAAAAATCAGATAAAGAAAACAATTTTCTCTGAAAACGACCCCGGGGAACGCATCAGCGTGATTAAATGTTACAGCGACTTTGACGAGGCAGGGACCATAGCCTCAAAAATATCACAGCTGCGGATGACCACCCATGACTCTTTCAGCGACTTCGCCATCCTTTACCGCACCAACGCTCAGAGCCGCGTGCTGGAGGAGTCGCTGCGCAAACGCAACATCCCCTATCGCATCTACGGAAGCGTATCGTTTTATCAGCGAAAGGAAATCAAGGATGCCGTGGCATACCTCAGGCTTGCCGTCAATCCGAGCGACGACGAGGCGTTCCGCCGCATTGTCAACTATCCGGCAAGAGGCATCGGTGAAACCACTGTCAACAACCTTGTGGCAGGAGCCATGAACAGTCAGGTGAGCCTGATGGAAGCATGCTCTGACATTCGCCGTTATGCCCCCGAAGTGAAACCTGCCGGAGCAACCAAACTGATGGCTTTCGCCGGCATGATACGTAATTTCGCCGAGATGGTCAGTGAAAATCAGTATGCTGACCGTGTGGTCGATGAAATCCTTCGACGAAGCGGATTGATGGAGCTTTTCACTCACGACCGTACACCGGAAAACATATCGCGACTGGAGAACCTTCAGGAGTTGAAAAGCGCTGTGAAGGAGTTTGTCGACAACACGCTCGAAACCGATGGCGACACAGTGCCTACACTCAGCGCTTTCCTTCAGCTCGTATCGCTTTCCACCGATCAGGATGAGTCAGGCAATGACGATGACCATGTGTCACTTATGACAGTTCATGCGGCTAAAGGTCTGGAATTCAACAATGTGCTTATTGTGGGCGTTGAAGATGACCTCTTCCCCTCCATGATGGCAAAGAACTCGTTGAACGAAGTGGAGGAGGAACGGCGGTTGCTCTATGTAGCCATCACACGCGCACGCAACCATTGCGTAATCTCTTATGCCTCATCGCGTTTCCGCAACGGCATGACAACTGCAAGCCGCCCGTCGCCGTTCCTCGGCGACATCGACCCCAAGTATCTGAAAATGCTGAATACGGGAAGTAAATCCTCATCGTTCAGCGACTCTTACACAGATAGTTACAGCCGAACCACCACAGGCAGCTTCCGTCAGCGCCCTGCCGAGCGAACCCCTGTATTTACACCAGCTCCCACTACCCGCACCGCACCGCAGCCATCGTCAGGCAACTTCACGGTTCACGACGTGAGCGAGCTGACCGTAGGCATGACCATCGAGCACTCACGGTTCGGCAAAGGCACCATCAATGCCATCAACACCGAGATGTCTGACCCACGCATAACGGTTCATTTTGAAACCGAAGGAGACAAGACCCTGATTCTGAAATGGGCAAAATTCAATATATTATAGCATGACTATCAACGACTTACCCACCCCGTTCTACATAGTTTATGAGGATCGCCTGCGTCGAAACCTCACCCTTATTGACCGCGTCCGCAAAGAGGCGGGAGTAAACATCATAATGGCTTTCAAAGCCAACGCGCTCTGGCGCACTTTCCCCATATTCCGCGAGTATGGCTTCGGAAGCACCGCAAGCTCACTCAACGAAATGCAGCTCGGCAACGAGGAATTGGGCGACAAAGTCCACACTTATTGTCCGGCTTACACTCACGACACCATAGGCAAATACCTCGCCGGAAGCTCCCACATAACCTTCAACTCTCTGTCGCAGTGGCAAAGGTTCGCTCGTGATGTGGAGCAGTGGAACCACCACACCGGCAACCACAGGGTGTCACCCGGGCTGCGAGTAAACCCGCAGTGTTCGGTGATAGAGACAGATATCTACAACCCTGCGCTGCCCGGCTCGAGGTTCGGGGTGACTGCCGACATGATTGGCGACCGGCTGCCCGACGGAATAGAAGGGCTTCACTTCCATCAGCTCTGCGAAAGCAGTTCCTACGACCTTGAAAAAGTACTTGACGCGTTTGAGAGTCAGTTCGGCAAATATCTCGACAGCATAAAATGGGTAAACATGGGGGGCGGACACCTCATGACTCGCGCCGATTACGATGTGGAGCATCTGATAAAGCTGTTACGCGGTTTCAAGAGCCGTCACCCTCACCTGCAGGTAATACTTGAACCGGGGAGCGCCTTCACTTGGCGCACCGGCGACCTCATCACCTCAGTAGTGGATGTGGTTGAGAATCAGGGAGTCAGAACAGCCATCATCGACGCTTCCTTCGCATGCCACATGCCTGACACACTGGAGATGCCCTATCAGCCTGCCATAACCGAGAGTGTCGAGCCTGCCGAAGGAACTTACACCTATAGGCTCGGAGGCAACTCATGCCTGAGCGGTGACTACAAAGGCGACTGGAACTTTGACCATGAGCTTCAACCGGGCGAACGCCTTACGCTGGAGGACATGAACCATTACACCACGGTTAAAACCACCATGTTCAACGGCTTGCAACATCCTGACATTGTGTTCTGTGGCGCCGACGGCTCACTGCAGACGCTGCGGCATTTCACATACGAGGATTACAAACACCGAATGTCATAACCTGCTGTCATCATGCCCGAATTTTCAGTCATAATACCGGTTTACAACCGCATCTTGGAAGTCGACGAGCTGCTTCGCAGCCTTACCGCGCAAACCGACAAGGACTTTGAAGTGATAATTGTGGAGGACGGCTCGACAGAACCGTGTGAAGCCGCAGTGAAAAAGTATTCCAATAAGGTCAACGTCAGTTACTTCTACAAGGAAAACGAGGGGCGTTCCATAGCCCGCAACCATGGCATGGAGCATGCCTGTGGCAACTATTTCATTTTCTTTGACTCGGACTGCGTCATCCCGCCGGACTACTTCGCCAAGTTGCGCGACTACCTGCGAAAGAACCCTGCCGACTGCTTCGGTGGTCCCGACGCGGCACATGACTCGTTCAGCAACACCCAGAAAGCCATCAACTACTCCATGACATCATTCCTGACCACCGGCGGCATACGCGGCGGAAAGGTGAGTCTGGAAAAATTCGTGCCACGCACCTTCAACATGGGTTTCCGCAAGGAGGTATGGCAAAAAGTGGGCGGCTTCCGCGAAATGTTCTCCGAGGATATCGACATGAGCACGCGCATCAAGCAGAACGGGTTCTCGATAACCCTCTATCCCGAACTATATGTGTGGCACAAACGTCGCATCAATTTCAGGAAATTTCTACGTCAGGTCTATGTTTTCGGTATGAGCCGCATCACTCTGCACCTGCTCTACCCCGGCTCCATGAAGGCGGTCCACACCCTTCCGGCGCTCTTCCTGCTCGGATGCCTTGCGCTGCTTATTCTCGGCGTGGCGGTCAGCCCGTGGTGGTTTCTTCCCTTGGGTATCTACCTGCTTGCCATTTTTGTGACCGCATGGATTTCCACCGGGTCATTGATAATCGCAGCAAAGGCAGTACCAGCGAGCCTTATACAACTGTGGGGCTACGGTGCGGGGTTCATCCGCGCGTTCTTCACAAAAATAATATTGACGCGCGGGCGCGACATCAATCAGGAAATTGAAATGAGACGAGGGAAATGACTATGACAAAAACAGATACAACTGACGACAACACTCGCCACGGCTTGCTTATCCGCGACCTTGCCGACGATGACAAACCGCGTGAAAAAGCACTGAAAAACGGCATATCGACCCTCTCTGACTCCGAACTGCTCGCCATCATTTTCGCCACAGGGCTGCGCGGCATGTCGGTGCTTGAGTTGAGTCAGTCCATTCTGATGGGAGTTGATTACCGCATAGACCGTCTGGCTCAACTCTCCATTCACGAGATGACATCGAAATACAAAGGTGTGGGCACAGCCAAAGCCACCACCCTCAGCGCCGCCATCGAACTGGGTCGCCGTTGCCAGCGTGCACTGCAGGAAAGAGCTGCCCGCGATGCAGTCATAACCGACAGCAACAGCGCTTACCAACTGATGCGTCACGAACTGGAACTGCTCGACTATGAAGAATTCTGGATACTGCATCTGAATCGATCCAACCGTGTTACTTTTCGCGAATGTCTCAGTAAAGGTGGAATTGCCGGAACACTTGTCGACATAAAATTGTTAATGAAGAAAACGATTGACAAACTTTCATCAGGGCTTATCCTTGTTCACAACCATCCATCAGGCAACCCAAAGCCATCAGCACAGGACGACGCCCTCACTCGCAAGATTGTCAATGCAGCCGCACTCTTTGACATCAACGTTTTAGATCACCTAATAATAACCCCTTCCGGATACTACTCTTACAGAGATCAAGGAAAAATTTAACTAACCGAAATGAAAAAGATCATCAGACTCGCCCTCGTGGCAACCATCCTCGCCACAGCTGCCTTCAACGCTTCGGCATGGGACCTCAAAAACGTACTCAAAGGCAACAACGACTCCACGCAGACATCGCTCGGAGGAGTCATTACAGGCGTTATCAACACCGTAACCAGCCAGAAGCCTACCATTGAAGAGCTCACAGGAACATGGAAATATTCCTCTCCGGCAGTAGTATTCCAGAGCGAAAACCTTCTCAAAAAAGCGGGTGGTGCAGCCGCATCGAAGCAACTTGAGGATAAACTGTCAGGCATCTATGCCAAATCAGGCATCACCGGCATGACAATCACCTTCAACAATGACAGCACCTTTGTCATGAGCGTCAAGAAAATCAAGGCGCAGGGCACCATCACCATGGGTGACGACGGCAACTACATCTTCCATTTCAAGGCTATCGGCAAGGTGAATGTGGGTCAGATGACAGCCTACATCGTCAAGACTGGCACCGACGAAGTGAGCCTCACCTTCGACGCCTCAAAACTTATCGTAATCGTTGAAAAAATCGCCCAGTTCTCCAACAACTCCACTCTTAAAGCAGCCTCAGCTGTCCTCGACAGCTACGATGGCGCCACCGTCGGGTTCAAAATCAAAAAATAAGTTTCAGACCTAAACATCCCTTTCCGGCGGACGCACCGTGGTGTGTCCGCCAATTTTTTCTATCAAACAGTCAACCTCGCCTCCCGAAATCAAAAAAGCCAAGCGAAAGCTTGGCTTTTTTGCGGAGAGGA
>CAMWVE010000045.1 GCA_947177685.1 uncultured Porphyromonadaceae bacterium
AGTCTGAAGGTCAAAATCTTCGGAATACGTTTCCGTGATGACCGACAGAAAAACCAGAACAGCCTTGTTGAACTTGGCATAACCCCTAATCAGCGCATGGAGGTTATTATGAACCTAAGTTGCTATGATTATTCCGAGGGTCCGATTGTGGATGCACTGAATAATCAAGGTGAAATGTGGGTGTTTGGCAAAGATGTGAGAGGGAATGAAGTCTATATCAAGATTACTCTTGGAAAACCGAACTCCCATACGATATGTATTTTGTTCCATAAAGCGGAACATCCGATGTCTTACCCATTAAAGAATAAAGGCGATGGAAAATAGCAAACTGTTACCCGGAGAAAAATACTTTCAGGAAGTAAGAACCACTACTTTCCGAAAGGAGGAATATTACTATATTCATACCGGAATCATTGATGAGGAAGGTGAGATGTGGACTACGACCGAAATGGATGAGGCAAACATTTTTCAGGTATATAATCAGTATAGGGTCAAACATGGTATTCCTTTCCCGGATGAGATTTCAGGAATACGGGAACACTACGGTCTCTCGGCAGCGAAAATGTCGCAAATACTTGGTTTCGGCATAAACCAATATCGTATGTATGAAGATGGTGAGGTGCCAAGCGTTTCAAATGCCCGCACAATTATAGCAGCTGGTGAGAAGGATGTGTTCATGTCGTTTGTCGAGGCTTCAAAATCAGAGATGAGCGCACAGGAATATCTGCGAGTCAAAAAGAAGGTTGAGGCAGCTGATGGTGATTATAAGTCAACTGTTCAGCCATCGGAATATTCCGGCTATCGCTCTCTGTCCGCTGATAAAGTTGCAAGTGTGGTGCGACTGATAATTTCAACTGTTGGCTCGACATTTGTCACTAAAATGAACAAGCTCCTGTTTTACGCCGATTTCATTCACTACAAGAAGCATGGATATGGCATAACAGGCATTACTTACAAGGCATTACCGTTTGGTCCGGTTCCTGAACTTTGGGGTACGTTATACAGCTCCCTCCCCGGTATTGACATGGAAGAATTTGTTTATCCAAGTGGTCAGAGCGGTATTAAGTTGGAAGCGACAGGTACCGCTGATAATATACTCAATGAATCTGAGTTAAACACAATCCATAGAGTATGTGCTTTATTCTCAAACATGAGTGCCGGCGAAATATCACAGACAAGTCATCTTGAAAAAGGATGGATTGAGAATATTGATTCTCGCTCTGCAATCTCTTATCAGCATGCATTCACGCTTAATTTTGATTGAGACTCAGGTTCGAGATATTCTATAATCGTAATTTCATACTTGTACGACCCATCATTCGATTGTGCCGAAATGGAACTTTTCTTGTAGTGATAAGGGTAAGTCTGCTCTTGGAATTATGCTTATAGGATAGATTTTAAATTTGTCTGACTCGCTATTGTAGCGTTGCAGCGCCATGTTGCACTCTCTTCTTACCCAATCGGAAGATTTAGCATTCTCTGACCAGCAAAGCACGAATACATCGCATGATGAAATGTACTCTTCAATTTCTTTGGGAAAGTTATCACCTGTTCTTAAAGAATGTTCATCGAAAAAGTAGTCAATTCCCTGAATTCTGAATCCTTCAGCAAGAAATCTGACCTTTTCTGCGTCAGCATGGGAATATGATATAAAGCTTTTTCTATACCCTTCGCTTTTTATCTCAGCCCAAATTTTTCGAGGTTTAGAGTCAACGACATTGATTTTAAATTTCATATCTCCAACCGGTATGTCGTTGATTAAAAGATTTATGCCACAAATGAAATTTGAGCTATTGAAATCTTCAGGAATATATGCTACAAATTCGTGTTTAAACATTTCATCCATCCATATCCCTTCTATGGATGATTCTTCTAATTCTATTTTTTTAGAATAGCACCGGAATAGAAGTTTTATATTGTCTCCCGGTTTAATCATACTGGAAAGCGGGATGTAATTACGCCTTGTTGCATCGCTATCAATCTCATAAGCGACCTTTTCAACTTTCGTTTCTTCTGATGGCTTGTAAATGTAAATTTGTATTATTGCATATTCATTCCGGTTTACCTCAGAAGGAGCATAAACTGCTGAGTTTACTTTAGTAGGTGAATCGCTTGGCGAATCAATGACGTTTTCAGTTGATTCGAACTCCCCACCACTGGTAGCAGAATAGGAAATAAGATTCTCCTTTTCAGGTTCACTGTTGGGATGAATTATGGGTGGACAGCAATCCGGTATGCGGCTATTAGCTTTATGGTTAGAAGGGGAATATTTACGGACAGGTCGAGCCATGTGCGTATCAGATTCATCAGCAGTTGATGGAGTTCTGTTCCAATTATGACCATTCCGTTGTCCCTGATGTTCATCTATTATCAAATCGATTTTCTCCGATAGTAATGAAGATGTCTTATCAATCGACTCCCGTGTATTCTTATCTATTCGCTCAATAATATCGTCAATATATCCGGTTTCATGAATATCTGAGCAGAGCGGAGGCACTGTGGTTATCTTACACCTTCGTTTGAGAGAAAATACAATAGGCTCAATATGAATTATTATTTCTTTTGACTCCGTAAATTGCGAGAATACAATGTCATAATGATCTGAAATTTCGAGGAATTTAGATCTCATCCATTCCGGATAATCTTTTTGGATAAGGCTAAAGAATTCCGACCAACGTTTACAGGTTTTAGCTCGCGATTCGAGATAATTATGAGCTTCAATAATCAGTGAATCTAATTCATTGAGAAGTGCCTGTTTCGCAGTACGGAGTGTATGATTTAAGTCCATTATATCTTATTCTTCCCCTTAGGTTATTTCTTCAACTCACAATTCTAATTTAATCATCGGAATATGATTATTGTACAAAAATATAAAAATTATGTTTTCAATGCAATAACAACATCATTTTTGAGAATATAAATTGGGGAACAGGGTCTTAAACGATTCCCTGATGCGCGTTTGGTTATTGCCTCAGGCAAGAGCGTAAGGATTTTTTTCACCTTAACAGCATAATTGCGATATAAAAATGTGTATTTGCGGAATTTTTTATGTAATTTTGCAATCGGAAAAACAAAACATTTTACAATAATTTATATACAAGATGAAAAAGAGCGCATTGCAACAAGCTCGTGCCGCTTATCAGCCCAAGCTCCCCGTGGTGCTTACCGGCGCGGTGAAAGTTGTGGAAGGCAACCCCACTCAGTCAGTTGCTGATCAGGAAGAAATCAAAAAACTCTTCCCCAACACTTACGGTTTGCCCGAAATCACATTTGAAAAAAACAGTAATCCCACTCCCTCAAAACCTCTGAACGTGGGTGTGATCCTCTCCGGCGGTCAGGCTCCCGGCGGTCATAACGTGATTTGCGGTTTATTTGACGGTATCAAGAAATTCAACAAAGACAGCCGCCTCTACGGTTTCCTCATGGGTCCCGGCGGTTTCGTTGACCATAATTATATTGAGCTGACCAAGGATATTATCGATGAATACCGCAACACCGGCGGCTTCGACATCATTGGCTCCGGTCGTACTAAACTGGAAAAGAAAGAGCAGTTCGACAAGGGTCTGGAAATCCTGCGCAAGCTTGACATCACCGCACTGGTAATCATCGGTGGTGATGACTCCAACACTAACGCTGCCGTGCTCGCCGAATACTACAAGGCTATCGGCGCAGGTGTGCAGGTTATCGGCTGCCCCAAAACCATCGACGGCGACCTCAAGAATGATGTAATCGAGACTTCATTCGGATTCGATACAGCCACAAAAGTTTACTCTGAGGTAATCGGCAACATTGAACGCGACTGCAACTCTGCCCGCAAATACTACCACTTCATCAAGCTGATGGGTCGTTCTGCTTCACACATCGCACTGGAATGTGCCCTGCAGACTCAGCCCAACGTTTGCATCATCTCCGAGGAGGTTGAAGCCAAGAACATGACACTTCAGGATGTAGTAAACTACATTGCCGACATTGTTGTGAAACGTGCCGAAAACGGTAACAACTTCGGTACAGTGCTGATTCCCGAAGGTCTCATAGAGTTTATCCCTGCCATGAAGGCGCTCATCGCCGAACTCAACGATCTGCTCGCCGCCAAGGGTGCTGAATTCGCTGCAGTTCCTGCCGAAGAACAGCGTCAGTGGATCATTGACAATCTGTCAGGCGATAATGCCAAGATTTATGCTTCGCTCCCCGCAGGCGTTGCCCGTCAGCTCAGCCTCGACCGTGACCCCCACGGCAACGTGCAGGTGTCGCTGATCGAAACCGAGAAACTGCTCAGCGAAATGGTGGGCAAACGTTTGGAAGAACTTCGTGCCGAAGGTAAATACAACGGCAAGTTCGCCGCTCTCCACCACTTCTTCGGTTACGAAGGTCGCTGCGCCGCTCCCTCGAACTTCGATGCTGACTACTGCTACGCTCTGGGCTACAACGCAGCTTGCCTGATCGAAGCAGGTGTGACAGGCTACATGTCATCGGTGCGCAACCTCTCCAAACCCTCGGTTCAGTGGATTGCCGGCGGTATACCCATCACCATGATGATGAACATGGAACGCCGTCACGGCGAAATGAAGCCCGTTATCCAGAAAGCCCTCGTGCGTCTTGACGGTGCTCCCTTCCGCAAATTTGAGCATAAACGTGACAAATGGGCTCTTGAAACATGCTACATTTATCCCGGACCCATCCAATACTTCGGTCCTGCCGAAGTATGTGACCAGCCCACTCTGACGCTTACATACGAGCATCAGGGCAAATAATAGGATCCGGCTGAAATAAGTAACAAACTATCAGGGCCCGGAGCCGCCTGACGGCGGTCCCCGTGCCCTGATTAATATTTATAATAATGGAACAATTACCCTCAAAATATAATCCGGCTGACGTAGAGGACAAATGGTATGCCTACTGGATGGAACATGACCTGTTCAAGTCAGTTCCTGACGCTCGCGAACCTTACACCATCGTTATTCCTCCGCCCAATGTGACAGGTATTCTCCACATGGGTCACATGCTCAACAACACCATTCAGGACATTCTGGTGCGCCGCGCCCGCATGCTCGGCAAAAACGCACTCTGGGCACCCGGCACCGACCATGCCTCAATCGCCACTGAAACCAAGGTGATCGCTAAACTCGCTGCCGAAGGAATCAAGAAAACCGACCTCACGCGCGAGGAATTTCTCAAACATGCATGGGAGTGGACCCACAAGCACGGCGGCATAATACTGCAGCAGCTTCGCAAGCTCGGCGCATCATGTGACTGGAGCCGCACCGCTTTCACCATGGATGAAAAACGCTCCGAAAGTGTCATCAAAGTGTTCTGCGACTTGTATCGCAAAGGGTTGATTTACCGTGGACTCCGTATGGTAAACTGGGATCCGCAGAACCGCACCGCCATCTCTGACGATGAAGTGTTCTACGTTGACGAACAGTCGAAACTCTACTATCTGAAATACTATGTCGCCGATGATGATCTCAGCGGTGAGACCGGCGATGAAAATGAAGTTGTGCACCGCGATGCACAGGGTCGCCGCTATGCCGTTGTCGCCACCACCCGCCCTGAAACCATCATGGGTGACACTGCAATGTGTATTAACCCAAAGGACCCCAAGAACCGTTGGCTCAAAGGGAAGAAAGTCATCGTGCCGTTAGTTGACCGCGTGATTCCGGTCATCGAGGACCGCTATGTGGAAATCGAGTTCGGAACAGGCTGTCTGAAAGTAACTCCCGCGCATGACAAGAACGACAACATGCTCGGCAAGACCCACAACCTCGAAACCATCGACATCTTCAACGAGGATGGCACGCTCAACGAGTTCGGCGGAAAATATTGCGGCATGGACCGCTTCGCCGTGCGCGAGCAGATAGCCAAGGATCTTGAGGCTGCCGGACTGATGGAAAAAGTTGAGGACTACAACAACAAAGTGGGCATGAGCGAACGCACCAAGGTGCCCATCGAACCGCGCCTCTCGCTCCAGTGGTTCATCAACATGAAGCACTTCGCCAACATTTCGCTGGCTCCCGTCATGGATGACGTAATCAGCTTCGTGCCTGAGAAATACAAGACCACTTACCGCATCTGGCTTGAAAATATTCAGGACTGGTGCATATCGCGTCAGCTCTGGTGGGGTCACCGTATTCCTGCCTATTACTATACCGCTGCTGACGGTGAGGAGAAGTTCGTTGTGGCTGAAACTGCCGAAAAAGCGCTCGAAATGGCACGCGCCGAATCCGGACTTGACCTTAAGGCAGATGACATCCGTCAGGACGAAGGTGCCCTCGACACATGGTTCTCCAGCTGGCTCTGGCCCATAACCATGTTCGACGGAATCAACAACCCCGGCAACGAAGAAATCAACTATTACTATCCTACCAGCACACTGGTAACCGGTCCGGACATCATTTTCTTCTGGGTTGCCCGCATGATAATGGCTGGTTATGAATACATTGGCAAACGTCCGTTCTCAAACGTTTATTTCACCGGAATTGTACGCGACAAGATCGGCCGAAAAATGTCAAAACAGCTCGGCAACTCTCCCGACCCGCTGGAACTGATTTCCACATACGGCGCCGATGGCGTGCGCATGGGCATGATGCTCTCTGCACCTGCCGGCAACGACATCATGTTCGATGATAAACTCTGCGAGCAGGGTGCCGCTTTCTGCAACAAAATCTGGAATGCCTTCCGTCTGGTCAAAGGATGGGAAGTGGCTGACAAACCGCAGCCTGAGACAAGCGCTGTTGCAGACCGATGGTTCCGTGCCAAACTCTCCGAGACCATTATCGAAATCAACGACCTGTTCGAGAAATTCCGCATCAGCGAGGCTCTGATGGCAGTGTTCAAACTCTTCCGTGATGAATTCTCGTCGTGGTATCTTGAAATGATCAAGCCTGCCTACGGCGAATCCATCGACAAGCAGACCTACGCACAGGCGCTCTCCTACTTCGACTCGCTTCTGCGACTGCTTCACCCCTTCATGCCCTTCATCACCGAAGAACTGTGGCAGCACTTGGTAGAGCGTCGTCCCGGCGAATCAATCATGTATGCTCCCATGCCCGAAGCCTCAACTGAAAATGATGAGATACTCGGTCAGATGGAACATGCCAAGGAAATCATCTCAGGTGTCCGTGCTGTCCGTGCATCGAAAAACATTCCGCCCAAGCAGGCTCTTACACTTTATGTGATAGGCTCGCAGCTTCCTGCGCTGCAAGGCATAATTGCCAAGCTTGCCAACCTCTCTGCAATCGAGGCGGTTAAGGAAAAAGATCCTGCTGCGGCACAATTCATGGTAGGCACAACAGAGTTCAACATCCCCCTGACTGACAGCATCGATGTTGATGCCGAGAAAGCCCGACTGGAAAAAGAACTCGACTATCTGCGCGGATTCCTCAACTCCGTTATGAAAAAACTCGTCAACGAACGCTTTGTCAGCAACGCACCCGCTGCCGTGGTTGACGCCGAGCGTCGCAAGCAAGCCGATGCCGAATCAAAGATCAAGACCATCGAGGAAACCCTCGCTGCCATGAAATCCTGATAACTACAAAAGTCAATAAGAAATGCGCCTCTACAGGGCGCATTTTTTTTGCTCCGAGAGCTCCGAGAGCTCGGAGAACCCAAAGAATTCAGAGAGCTTCGGCGAACTCCGAAACAAAATTCTTGTGCAAAGTTGAGAAAATTTGTGTATCTTTGTAGGTGAATAATTTCACAGTCCTTAAATTGTTGACCTGATGTATTTTGACTTTTTACGCGTAGCCGCGGGTGTGATACCTGTCAGTGTGGCTAACCCAGAATCCAATGCTGAATCGATTGTGACACTTGCCACCGAACTTGCCGGCAAAGGAGCAGAGCTGATTGTGTTTCCTGAGCTGTCGGTGACCGGTTACACTTGTGGCGATCTTTTCCATAACCGCATGTTGCTTGAGGCATCGAAGAAAGCTCTCTCACGGATTGCCCGACAAACAGCGTCGCTGACTTCAGTGATTGTGGTCGGCACACCTTTTGTGGTTGACAATCAGGCATATAACTGCGCCGCCGTTATTCGTGGCGGAAAACTTATGGCTGTTGTGCCCAAAACTTATCTGCCTGATTACGACGAGTTTTATGAAAAACGATGGTGGAGTGCCCCTACTGAAGCCACTCCCCGCAGCGTCAGCTTTGAAGGGGAAGATGTGCCGTTCGGCACTGACCTGCTTGTGGAACTTGACGGGGTCAAAATAGGTGTGGAAATTTGTGAGGACCTGTGGGCACCGCTGCCTCCCTCCACTCATCTGGCGCTCGCCGGAGCGGAGGTTATTGTGAACCTTTCGGCAAGTAATGACAATGTGGGCAAGTATGGCTATCTGATGGATTTGATACGCCAGCAGTCGGCACGTCTCGTGGCTGGATATGTCTATTCCGGTGCAGGGTTCGGCGAGTCTACCACCGATGTGGTTTTCGATGGCAAAGCCGTCGTGGCTGAAAACGGTTCGCTGCTGTGCCGTAACGAACGTTGGCAACGAGGCTTCCAGAGCGCTGTGGCTGACATTGATATGGAAGCTATCCGGCGCGACCGCATGCACAAGAAAACATTCTTCGACTGTGCGTCGCGTGAAGTCCGTAAGCCGGTGAGGGTTATTGATTTGGGTGGAACTCCTGCATCGCAAAGCGGCACTGAGCCGTTGCTTCGCAAAATCGATCCCATGCCGTTTGTGCCGGCACATGACGATCATCTCGACGAACGGTGTACGGAAATCATCAACATACAGATGCTCGGACTGGCAAAACGCCTCGAGGTTACCGGATGCAAAAGTCTGGTCATTGGTGTTTCGGGCGGACTTGACTCCACACTGGCACTTTTGGTGGCAGCACACACTTTCGACCTGCTCGGACTACCCCGCAAAGGGATTGTGGCAGTGACCATGCCCGGATTCGGCACCACCGAGCGCACACACACCAACGCCTCCGACCTGATGGAGCAGCTGGGAGTGACTGTGCGCGAAATTTCCATCGTTCCGGCAGTAACCCAGCATTTTAAGGATATCGACCACGATCCGTCAAACCACGACATAACCTATGAGAACTCGCAGGCACGCCAACGCACTTACCTGCTGATGGACATAGCCAATCAGGTCAACGGTATGGTGTTAGGCACCGGTGACCTGAGCGAGCTTGCCTTGGGCTGGGCTACATATAACGGTGACCACATGAGCATGTACGGCATAAATGCTTCAATCCCCAAGACCCTGATACGCTCTCTTGTGCTGTGGTTTGCGCAGCGTAGCACCAGTCCTGCCGAGCGGCGCACGCTGACTGACATTGCCGATACACCCATCAGCCCGGAGCTTATCCCCGCGAATACCGACGGCACCATTAAGCAGAAAACCGAGGACGCCGTGGGTCCCTACGAGCTGCATGATTTCTTCCTCTACCACACGCTACGCTACGGACGGCGCCCTGCCAAAATCTACTATCTGGCGCAGCATGCCTTTGCTGACCGCTACTCCAACGAAACCATTCTTCACTGGATGCGCACATTCTACCGTCGCTTCTTCACCCAGCAGTTCAAGCGCTCATGCATGCCTGACGGACCCAAGGTGGGCAGCGTGTGTCTTTCGCCTCGCGGTGACTGGCGTATGCCCTCCGATGCCTCCTCACGGGTGTGGCTCGATGAAGTCGACAGTTTAAGAGCCCATTTCCCAATTTCTGTTAAAAACAGGGTCGCATATCTCGGAGCAGGTTTTGTTCTGTGA
>CAMWVE010000046.1 GCA_947177685.1 uncultured Porphyromonadaceae bacterium
CTTTTTCAAGCTGCCGATTCATCTTTTTCATATATTTCTTATCCCGAACTCGCGTAATAATCAACTAACCACGCCTTGATTTGGCTCCCCCCGACCTCACCCAACTCCTATAAATGAAAAAAGATGACGTCGAACCTTCCGGTTGTGCGTCATCGTGATTTCTTACCACTCCCCTCTTTCTTCTGTCCCTACAGCTTGCGTCGCTTCCAACGCATCTCCTGAGATTTCTGATCTCTCTGTGTGACTCTTCGTCTGAGTAGCTTTTGACTATATAACAAAGGTGTTACAATTGTTGTTCAATCGTAACACCTTTTTAACATTTGTTATTTGAATTGTAACGCTCCTGTCAGCGGTTACAAATATTGGGGGAACGGGGATCTTACATCCCGGTTCTCAGAGATTGTCTATATCCTCTTCTATGCTGAAATCATCAGGGAGATCATCCAGAATATCATCATCTACCGAGGGAGCCGCTTCTGCTTTGGCAGCAGGTGTTTTCTGCGCCGGAGCGGTACCTTTCAGCGCCTCCATAATTTTTGCTTCCAGTTCATCGGCAAGTTCGGGATTATCCTCGATGGCGCGTTTGGCAGCGTCTCGCCCCTGAGCAATCTTGCTGCCGTTGTAGCTGAACCATGAGCCTGATTTGGCAATGATGTTATATTCCACGCCGAGATCAAGGATTTCGCCGGCACGCGATATACCTTCGCCGAACATGATGTCGAACTCGCAGCGTTTGAAAGGAGGTGCTACCTTGTTTTTCACCACTTTCACTTTAGCATGACGACCAAGCACATCCTCGCCGTCCTTGATCGATGATGACGGACGGATGTCGATGCGCACCGAAGCGTAGAACTTCAGGGCGTTACCGCCGGTGGTGGTTTCCGAGGGTCCGAACATGCTGCCTATCTTGTCACGCAGCTGATTGATGAAGATGCAGGTAGTGTTGGTACGCGCAATGGTGGCGGTGAGCTTGCGCATAGCCTGCGACATCAGGCGTGCCTGCAGACCCATGTTGCGGTCACCCATCTCACCTTCTATCTCACCTTTGGGAGTCAGGGCGGCTACGGAGTCAATGACAATGATGTCGATGGCTGACGAGCGGATCAGCTGCTCGGTGATTTCCAGAGCCTGTTCACCGTTGTCAGGCTGTGAGATGAGCAGGTTGTTGGTGTCCACACCAAGTTTCTCGGCATAGAAACGGTCAAAGGCATGCTCGGCATCGATGATGGCAGCTATGCCGCCAGCTTTCTGTGCCTGCGCCATGGCGTGGATGGCAAGTGTGGTCTTACCTGATGATTCCGGACCGTAGATCTCGATGATGCGGCCGCGGGGATAGCCGCCAACGCCCAGAGCGTAGTTCAGACCTATTGAACCTGAGGGGATTACCTCCACATCCTCAATCGCTTCATCGCCGAGTTTCATCACTGCTCCGCGACCATAGTCTTTTTCAATCTTCGCCATAGCCTGTTGCAGGGCATTCAGTCGGGCTTGACGCGGATCCTGTGTCTTGTCTGCCGCTTTTTTAGCGGTTGTTTTCTTAGGTTTCTCCATTTTCTATCTTGTTTTTGTTTATTGCAAAGGTAATGTAATTAGGTTAATCATCCAACTTTTCAGTGTAAAAAAGATGTCAAAGGTTTCTGACGAGAGTCTACCTGATGTTCACGATGCAAAGTTACATGCCAGATGTGCAGCTACCAAGCACATCTGTGTTAAACTTTGTTAGTACAATCCGACAGACTTTCCCTTTCTGCAAAAGTCCATTTACTTTTTTTGCCAATATTGGCACTTTTAGTAAATGGAGACTGCTAATAGTCACTGAAGAAAGTGGGGCGGAACACAATTCCCACGCGCGCCATGGAGTGGAACTGATTGTAGTCAAGCAACCCCTCGCCATAGCCGTTGTAATACTGGAAGAACAGGTTCCAGTCAGCGTTGCGCAGAAATCTGAAGCTTACCTCGGTCACGGAGTTATAGCTTAGTCTCCATCCGCGACGCTTAACCAGTATCTCGCTGAATTTCCAGCGACGGTCGTTGGTCATCACCTGTATGCCCACCTGATAAATGCCGTAGTAGTCGAGCAGGTCACGGTTGTTCTGACCGTCGACAATCGGAATCCATGTCTTGCCATGAATAATCAGGTTCTGATCCAGAGCGATGCTCGCACCTAACGACACACGGTTCCACGAACGTGACCAGATGGAGTCGCGACCGTTGCTCTCATGCTCTACCATCAAGCTCAGCCTACCTATGTAGCGATCCTTGGAAAAGAGCGGTTTCGCTATACCTATGCCGGGATTGAAATTCAGGTCAGTCATGGGCATGGAGTTCTCGAGCACGTTCCAGAACACCTTCTGCGTGTAGTAGAGAAAAAGGTAGGTGTTTCCGGGCAGAGTGCTTCGCGTGAGCTTGCATTGCAGCGAAATCTGGAATTTTACATTCGTGTTTTCCTTGTTGGGGGTGTGATTGGTGGGGCACCCGAACACAAAGTAATTGTCCTTATACATTGAAATGAGCGGACGATTGTCAAACTCTTCGCGCAGCGAGTCTGTGTCGAGTTTCGGAAATTCCGGATTCTCGACAATCTGACCGATAGCGCTTAACACAGCCGTCAGCAGAAATGATAGCAGCAGGTTTATTCTCAGCACGCTGTTGAATGGTTGTTGAAACGCGGTGGCGTCAGATTAAACATTGAAGCGGAAGTGCATTATGTCGCCGTCCTGAACCACATAATCCTTGCCTTCCACTGAAAGCTTGCCGGCTTCCTTGACTCCGTTTTCACCACCCAGCGCCACATAATCATCATATTTGATGACCTCGGCGCGAATGAAACCCTTCTCGAAATCAGTGTGTATGATGCCCGCGCACTGCGGTGCCTTCATGCCGTCGAGGAAAGTCCATGCCCTGACCTCGTCAGCTCCAGCGGTGAAATATGTCTTGAGATTGAGCAGCGCGTAGGCAGCACGGATCAGTCGGCTCACACCCGACTCTTCCAGACCTATCTCCGCAAGGAATTCCTGACGCTCCTCCCAAGTGTCGAGTTCAGCAATGTCGCTCTCAGTCTGTGCAGCCACAATCAGCAGCTGCGCGTCCTCATCCTTGATAGCCTCGCGCACAGCCTCAACATAACGGTTGCCGCTGACCGCCGACGCATCGTCGACATTGCACACATAAAGCACCGGCTTGTTGGTAAGCAGGAACAGCTCACGCGCATACTTCTGCTCATCGACAGTCTCGAATTTCACCCAGCGAGCCGGTTTTCCCTGAGTCAGAGCATCGTGATAAGCCTTCAGCACATCATATTGCAGCTTTGCAACCTTGTCGCCGCCGGTCTGCGCAGCCTTCTGCGTCTTAGCCAGTCGGCTCTCAATCGTTTCCAGATCCTTGAGCTGCAGCTCATAGTCGATGATTTCCTTGTCGCGCACCGGATCCACCGAGCCGTCGACATGGGTGATGTTATCATCGTCAAAGCAACGCAACACATGCAGAATGGCATCAGTCTCGCGAATGTTGGCAAGAAACTTGTTGCCCAGTCCCTCGCCCTTGCTTGCGCCCTTAACCAGTCCGGCAATATCAACAATCTCCACCGTAGCCGGCACAATACTCTTCGGGTTGCACATCTCCACCAGTTTGGTGAGCCGGTCATCCGGAACCGTGATTACGCCGACATTCGGCTCAATGGTGCAGAACGGAAAATTGGCTGATTGAGCCTTAGCATTTGACAGACAGTTGAAAAGAGTGGATTTTCCTACATTCGGAAGCCCCACTATGCCGCATTGAAGTGCCATATATGATTAGCTGAATATAATATTTTATGTGATTAGAGTGCAAAGTTACTCATTTTCAGCGAAACAGCCATAACCGAATAAGCTAAAAAATTGTGCCTTTATTCCTGACCCTTATCCACAATGGAATGTAATTGTACAAAAGAGAGTATATATTGAATTTAGGTTAAAGCCTGACTTATCCTTTAAGACGCTTAAAATTCTCCTTTGTTTGCTCTATTTCACGTTTCAATTCCTCCTCCGTGGGAAGCACTAATTTATATTTTGAAGCAAATACACCAATATCATTGCGATTACCCAACGTGTATTCAATTACAGTGTCATTCTTTTCCGTGCATAATATTACCCCTACCGTAGGATTGTCATCCGGCAAACATACCTCCTTATTGAAATAGTTGACATATAGCTGCATTTGCCCTACGTCGGCATAACCTGCCTTTGTCATTTTCAAATCTATAATTACATAGCAACGTGCATGTATGTTGTAAAACACCAAGTCAGGATAAAAATGATCTCCCTCCAATGTAAATCTTTTCTGTCGACCCACAAAAGCGAAACCTCTTCCAAGTTCGAGCAAAAAATCCTCAATATGGGTTAGAATTGCATTTTCGAGTTCCTGTTCCTGCAAAGCCGGATCTTCTTTCATATCAAGAAATTCAAGCACGAATGGATCATGCAATAATTTCAAAGGATCGAATTTTTCGGGATGAGCCGGAAGATTCCTTTTTATGATTTCTTTTATTTCCTCATCATCGCGATGCGAAGCAAGCAGTCGTTCATAATATTGTGTTTCAATTTGTCTTTCAAGCTGACGCACACTCCACCCCCCTTTGGCTGCCTCATCCAAGTAATACTCTCTTGCCTTGGGATTCACAACTTTTGTGAGTACGCGATAATGCGTCCAACTCAAATCGTCACGCAGTGAGTGACAATTTGGGAACGTATTGTAGAATAGTCGCATATACTTCAGATTTGTAGGTGTAAATCCTTTCCCAAATTCTGAAGTTAACTGCATAGATAATCGTTTGATTAAATCATCTCCGTATGTGGCACGTTCCTCTCCACCTTGTGCCTCAACAATCAGTTTTCCAATATGCCAATACGACTGAACCATTGCCGTATTGACCGTAGTAACGACCTTAGTGCGCGCTGCCTTTAAAATCTGACTGATTTGTTCATACAGATTATCTGACCCTATGCCGGTGCTATCTATCATCTCCTGCTATCAGAGTAATTGTTCTAATTGGTCTTATTGTCGCCTTCGCCGGCAGTCACCTCGGCATTTTCGGTGTGATGGTGGGTGTGCGGATTGATTTTGACCTTCATCTCATCAAAACCTTTGCCGTAGACACCATTAACATTTGCCTGAGTGACAAGTGCGTCGCGGTCAATACTTTTTATGATGCGGTAAATGGTGACCGACTCAATTTTGCGGCACATCACAAGCAGGATTTTCACCTCATGCTTGCTGTACCAGCCCATGCCGTTGACCACAGTACAGCCGCGTTTAGCCTCATTGTTGATGGCTGTGGCTATCTCCTCCCAGTATTTCGAGAAAATGGTGAACTGAACCGCCTGACGGTTGGTGTTAATCATATAATCCGCTGAACCTGAAACAATAAAGATGGTGATGTAACCGAACACCACATTCTCGAAGTCGGCATCAGGAACAATAACAAGTATGGCGGTGACAATGAAAAAGTCAGTGTACTGAATCATGCGGCCTATGCTGACATTAGTCCGCTTCGACACCATTGCCGCTATGATATCCGTGCCGGCGGTCGAGCCGTTGTGAACGAACGCCATTCCTATGCCCACACCGCAGAGAATACCACCCAGAATGACACTGAGCAACTTCTGACCATGCACAAGCGGTTCCGGAAATAACGGCACCATGATACCGATCATGATCGAAATGACCGTGGCACCGAAAACAGTGCGGAAAACAAACTGTCTGCCCACAACCTTGTAGGCGCATGCCAACAGAGTCAGATTGACCGCATACATGGTCACGGCAACAGGCACTCCCCAGCCAAACAACCGCAACGTCAGGTAATAAACATCCTGTCCAAGACCTGCCATTCCGCCGATTACAACACCCTCAGGGTTAAGAAATGCCGAGAATCCGAAACCGTAAAGAAAAATACCTAAGATAATAAAGAAATAATCGCGGACATTCAGCCACACTCCTTTTGTAATCTTTGTCATTGCAGCATATATTAAATTCTCCGCAAAATTACTCAATTTTTGGTAGCCAAAATGTGTCCGGGGAATATTTTTTCACCTATTTCCCAAAATTGGCAATATGTAAATCAAAAACACCGCAGGTCTGACCCTCTGAGTCATCCTTTTCCTTCACTTCAACAAAAGAAGATATTGTGTTTACAAACTCTTCAGCCTGAGGACGTAACGTGTCAAATAGTTCTTTATCACAATAAACAAAATCCTCATAATCGCCTGACTGACGGTTTTCAAACAACTGCTGATAGATGCGACCATATTTTGGGGCAAATTTTCCGGTAGAAATAAAATTTAACCCGAACACTGTCTTTATCCCCTTGTGAGTGGACACTTCCAAGCCTTGAGACACCATTAATGCAGACGCAGAATAATAACATGCATAATAAAGCCTGTTTACAGCCGCATTATAATAACCTCCCGCCGCATTGTAATCAGCCTCCTTAAGGGTTTCCTTAGCCCTCTTAATTCTGTATTTTATGAGATCGGAGAAATTTCCGGTTGCAATTGATCTTTCATAATGCTATGCCCTCCCATAATACATTTTCAGTAAACGGAGTTTTACGAGAATAAAACACCTTGGGAACAAGAATCAAAGATGAAATATCCACTCCCATGGCTAAAGATAAATCATAGAGATGACCTGATATGTCAAGCTTTTTATCCACAAATTCTTTCCCTTCGTAAGTGTCAGGAAGCAAAATAAGAAGATCAATGTCAGAATCCGCCCTCGCCTCCCCACGAGCCTGTGAGCCATATAGAATGGCTTTTGCTTCGGGGGCTATGCGGTTCAACACCTCCTTTATCTTTATGATTACCTCCTCGATATTCATGTTTCTTTTATCTCATTACTCTCCTTGGGTGGTTTGACAACTCGTTTATAGTTCGATAATGCAAAGATAATCAAATTTTTTGATGTTTCAACATTATTTTTACATGCCCGTTTATATTCCAACAAAATCATCGTTCATCCGCTCTTTAACATTTATTGTTATCCCGGTTTTAAACATTCGGGCACAAAACTGCGTTATTATGTTAAATTCACACTATTATGTTTATGAAGAGGGAAATTTGTTTGTTAATGGTGCTCGCACTTTTTATTCCCCGCATATCTGCTTCGCGGGGAATAGAAGGTGTGATCGACTCGTTGTCAAATGCCGTGGACTATCACTCGCGCGGCACCGTCACCGTGCAGCTTCCGCAAGGAGGCGATGACGTGGTCTACAATCTGGAACTGTGGAGCACACCATCTGTCGCAGGCGATACACTCAACGCATGCAACTATCTGATAGACTGGAATCTGACAACTGCCAACGGCACCTCAAAAGGTTTCACCGCCTATCACGACGGAAATTTCTACCGCAACAGCGACGAGCGCCTGCAGGAATGTCATTTCCAGTGGGACTCCATACCGTTTCTGATGCGACACCCCGTGCAGAGCAGCTCACAGTTCACCGACATGCTCCCGCAACTGCTGGCGCAAGAACTGCAGACCATTGCCAACGCTCCTGACTGGACCTATACCTTCACTCCGGACACCATCTGCGGCGGTGAACCGGCAGCAGTGATAAAAGCACGCCAGACGGTCCACGGCGTAGTTGCGCGTAACATCCTCTACATCCTTGACCCACAGACATTGATGCCCCGCAAAATCGAACGCGAAAACAACCCCGGCAGCATATCGGAGCAGATGCTCATAATGAAATATGACATCACCGACCGCACCCAGCCCGCCGGCATGAGTGAGGAAGCCCTCATAGAACGCTATCCCACCGTGTTCGAGAAATTCCGCGAAAGTAACTTCAGCCTTGAGTCGCTGCGCGACAAATACCTGCCCGGATTCTCACTACCCACCATAGCCAACCAACGCTACACCCGAGCCAAGACCGACCCCTTCCGCGTCCCCACACTCGTGGTGTTCATCGATCCCTCGGTAGCCACAGCTGCCGAAACCATCAGGCAAATCAGAGAAGCACAGCTGATGATGCCCCGCAGCATCGATGTCATCTACACCATCCTCGGATCTGACCGCGACGGCGCCACAGAACTGATCGGCACCCTCCAGCCCGGCGAACAACTCCTGATGTCAGCACAGTCACTCGCCCGAAACTGCGGCGTCACCTCAACTCCCTCCATAATCATAGTAAATCAACAAGGTATAGTCAAAGATATTATCATCGGATTCAACAAAGCGCTATCCACAAGCGTTATAGAGAAAACAGCAGTATTATAATCCGAAATTCAAAACAACAGAAATATGGAAACAATCTACTTCAAAGGCACACCCTGTCACACCTACGGCACCATGCCCGCCGTCGGAACCAAAGCACCCTGTTACCACCTCACCGCAGCCGATCTCAAGGAAATCTCATGCTCAGATTTTGAAGGCAAGCGCGTGGTAATGAACATATTCCCCAGTCTTGACACAGCCGTATGCGCCATGTCAGTGCGCCGCTTCAATCAGGAGGCAGCCGCGCTCGACAACACCGTTGTGCTCTGCGTTTCCATGGACCTCCCCTTCGCCATGAGCCGGTTCTGCGTAGCCGAAGGCATCGAAAACGTTATTCCTGCCTCAGCCTTCCGTTCACCCACCTTCCCCCAGCAATACGGGCTTCAGATGGTCGACGGACCACTCGCCGGACTCCTTGCGCGCGCCGTCATAGTCCTTGACACCGACCGCAAGATACTCTACGAAGAACTTGTAAGTGAAATAACCCATGAACCCGACTACGACGCGGCAATCCGCGTTCTGAAAGGTTCCTATTGATTCGATAATAATCAACAACCGGAAAGGAGGCTGTGTCGTAATTCAGTTTTACGGCGCAGCCTCTGATTTTTAGTTACT
>CAMWVE010000047.1 GCA_947177685.1 uncultured Porphyromonadaceae bacterium
TTCTTTTCAGTGACTTCCACACCGCAACGGTCGCAGACGATGCCTTTGTAGCGGATGCGTTTGTATTTTCCGCAATGACATTCGTAGTCCTTTACGGGACCGAAGATTCGTTCGCAGAAGAGTCCGTCGCGTTCCGGTTTGTAGGTACGGTAGTTGATGGTCTCAGGTTTGAGGACTTCACCGCTTGATTTTTCCAGAATTTCTTCGGGCGAAGCAATGCCGATTGAGATTTTGGAGAAACCTGACTTGGTGTTTTTTTCTTTTCTAAAAGCCATATTTTAAGTAGAGAGTTGTCCTTAAGTAGATGTTTGTGTGATATGTCCGGGAAGTTGGTTTTGTGTCAACTTCCCGGCATATTTTGGTTTATGGGTTGAAGCTTAGTTCTCGAGGTTGATGCTCAAGCCTAAGCCGCGGAGTTCGTGGAGCAACACGTTGAGTGACTCGGGAATACCGGCAGGGGGCATAGCCTCGCCTTTGACGATTGCCTCGTAGGCTTTGCTTCGACCGGTGACGTCGTCGCTCTTGACGGTGAGGATTTCCTGAAGGATGTGGGCTGCGCCGAATGCTTCGAGCGCCCAAACTTCCATTTCTCCGAAGCGCTGACCACCGAACTGTGCCTTACCACCGAGCGGCTGCTGGGTGATGAGTGAGTACGGACCGATGCTGCGGGCATGCATTTTGTCCTCGACCATGTGACCGAGTTTGAGCATGTAGATTACGCCCACGGTTGCAGGCTGGTCGAAGCGCTCGCCTGTACCGCCGTCGTAGAGGTAGGTCTTACCGTAGCGGGGCAGTCCGGCTTTGTCGGTCCAGTCGTTGAGGTCGTCGAGTGTGGCACCGTCAAAAATGGGTGTTGCGAATTTCTCGCCGAGTTCGCGACCTGCCCATCCGAGAACGGTTTCGAAAATCTGACCGAGGTTCATACGCGAAGGCACACCCAGCGGGTTAAGGCAGATGTCGACCGGAGTACCGTCGGCAAGGAACGGCATATCTTCCTGACGGACGATGCGGCTCACGATACCTTTGTTACCGTGACGACCTGCCATCTTGTCACCGACGGAGATTTTGCGTTTCTTGGCAATATAGACTTTAGCCATCTTCATGATGCCTGAGGGGAGTTCGTCGCCAATGGAGATGTCGAATTTCTTACGACGGAGTTCAGCGTCGATCTCTTTTGATTTTCTCAGGTAGTTGACGATGGTTTTTGAGATGAGGTCATTGGTGTGGTCATCATCGGTCCAGTTGCTGAGGTTTACGGTGTCGTAGTTGATGTCGCGGAGTGTGCCGGCTGTGAATGATGCGCCTTTAGCGATGATTTCGTCACCGAGGAAGTCTTTGACACCCTGAGAGTTTTTATCTTTTGTGAGTGTCATGAGCTTGTCGATGAGTATGTCGCGGAGTTCGTCCTGCTTGGTCTCGTACTGTTCGTCGAGCTGTGGCAGACGTGCATTTGTGGCGCGACGGTTGCCGGTTGTTTTTTCAGCGCGCTGGAAGAGGTTTGTGCCGATAACGACACCTTTCAGTGAGGGCGAAGCCTTGAGTGAAGCATCTTTCACATCGCCTGCTTTGTCACCGAAGATGGCGCGGAGGAGTTTTTCCTCAGGGGTGGGATCGGATTCGCCTTTGGGGGTGATTTTACCGATCATGATGTCGCCGGGTACGACATGCGCACCTACGCGGATGATACCCATTTCGTTGAGGTCCTTGGTGGCTTCTTCGCTGACGTTGGGGATGTCAGAGGTGAGTTCTTCCATGCCTCGTTTGGTTTCGCGCACTTCGAGTGAATATTCGTCGACATGGACTGATGTCAGGATGTCCTCGCGAACCACGCGTTCGTTGAGCACGATGGCGTCCTCATAGTTGTAGCCTTTCCAAGGCATGAAGGCTACCTTGAGGTTACGTCCGAGGGCGAGTTCGCCGTTTTCGGTTGAGTAACCTTCGGTGAGGATGTCGCCTTTCTTGACTCTCTGACCTTTGTTGCAGATGGGTCGGAGGTCAATGGTTGTGCTTTGGTTGGTTTTGCGGAATTTGGGTATGCTGTATTCCTTGACTGCATCTTCGAAGGCAACAAATTCTTCATCGGGGGTGCGGTCGTAGCGGATGCGGATGGTTGTGGCGTCGACAAATTCTATTACGCCTTCGCCTTCGGCGGTTATCTGTGTGCGGCTGTCGCGGATGAGCTGTCCTTCCAGACCGGTGCCGACAATGGGCGCTTCGGAACGGAGCAGGGGTACTGCCTGACGCATCATGTTCGATCCCATGAGGGCGCGGTTCGCGTCGTCATGTTCAAGGAAGGGGATGAGTGATGCGGCGATGGAGGCAATCTGAGTGGGCGACACGTCCATCAGCTCTACTTTTTCAGGAGCCACGATGGGGAAGTCGGCATCGAGACGCGCTTTGACTCTGTCGCGGACAAATGTGCCGTCGTCGTTCAGCGGTGCGTTGCCCTGTGCGATGATCTTGCCTTCTTCGATTTCAGCTGCGAGATAGACGATTTCGTCGTTATTGAGGTTAACGACTGAGTCTTTGACTTCGCGATAGGGGGTTTCGATGAAGCCGAGGTCGTTGATTTTGGCGTATACGCAGAGCGATGAGATCAGACCGATGTTGGGTCCTTCAGGTGTCTCGATAGGACAGAGGCGACCGTAGTGGGTGTAGTGAACGTCACGAACCTCGAAACCGGCGCGCTCACGCGACAGACCGCCGGGACCCAGCGCAGACATACGGCGTTTGTGTGTCATTTCTGCCAGCGGGTTGGTCTGGTCCATGAATTGTGAGAGGGCGTTGGTGCCGAAGAATGTGTTGATGACTGATGAAATGGTCTTGGCATTGATAAGGTCAATGGGGGTGAACACTTCATTGTCACGGACGTTCATGCGCTCGCGGATGGTGCGCGACATGCGAGCCAGACCAACTGCGAACTGCTGATAGAGCTGCTCGCCGACGGTGCGGACACGACGGTTGCTGAGGTGGTCGATGTCGTCGACGTCGGTCTTTGAGTTGATAAGCTCGATGAGATATTTGATGATGGCGATGATGTCCTCTTTGGTAAGGACTTTAACGTCCATCGATGTTCCCAGATCAAGTTTTTTGTTGATACGGTAACGACCCACTTCACCGAGGTCATAACGTTTCTCGGAGAAGAACAGGTTTGTGATCACCTCGCGTGCGGAAGCGTCATCCGGCGGCTCGGCGTTGCGCAGCTGTCGGTAGATGTACTGGATAGCTTCCTTCTCGGAGTTGGTGGTATCTTTCTGGAGAGTGTTGAATATGATTGAGTAGTCATTGGTGTTGGCATCTTCCTTGTGGAGAAGGATGGTTTTCACGCCTGACTCAAGAATTTTTTCAATTTCTTCTTCACCTATTACTGTTTCGCGGTCAACGATTACTTCGTTGCGCTCGATGGAAACAACTTCGCCGGTGTCCTGATCGCCGAAGTCCTCCATCCATGTGCGAACCACGCGGGCAGCGAGTTTGCGACCCATGGCAGCCTTGAGGTTTGACTTTGTCACCTTGATTTCTTCGGCAAGTCCGAAAATTTCGATGATGTCCTTGTCAGACTCCAGACCGATGGCGCGGAGCAAAGTGGTAACAGGTAATTTCTTTTTACGGTCAATGTAAGCATACATTACATTGTTGATGTCTGTAGCAAACTCAATCCATGAACCGCGGAACGGGATGATACGGGCTGAGTAAAGTTTTGTGCCGTTAGCATGGGTGCTCTGACCGAAGAACACACCGGGAGAACGGTGGAGCTGTGACACGACAACGCGTTCGGCGCCGTTGATGACGAACGTACCTTTCTCGGTCATGTAAGGGATCGGACCGAGGTAAACGTCCTGAATGACGGTGTCAAAGTCCTCATGGTCAGGGTCAGTACAGTAAAGTTTGAGTTTGGCTTTGAGGGGCACGCTGTAGGTTAAGCCGCGCTCCAGACACTCTTCGATGGTGTAACGGGGCGGGTCGATGTAATAGTCGAGGAACTCGAGAACAAAGTTGTTACGAGTGTCAGCGATGGGGAAGTTTTCGGCGAAAACTTTGAAAAGTCCTTCGTTATTACGTTTTTCAGGAGGAGTATCCAACTGAAGGAAGTCACGGAAAGACTTCAACTGCACCTCAAGGAAATCAGGGTAAGGAAGGGGATTCTTTACCGATGCAAAGTTTATACGGGGTTTGTTTGAAGTTACTGACATCTAAAATTTGATTTTGGGAACAGAGGCGGGGTAAGTGACAGGCGCGAAGTTTCCGGCACCTGATTGGTTGTGAAAATGAAAGTCTTATGGGCTGGGAAATCCGGTACTCATGTGCCCGGAAAGTCAGTTCAGCCGCTGTGAAAGATGACCGGAATTGCGCAGAAATCAGAGGGGGTTACACAGGCGATTAAAGTAGTTGAAACCTCTCTGAAAAACACTCACTTAAATTATAACACAAAAAGGTTAAGAATCTTCAAACGAGAGGATTCTTAACCTAATCGCCTGATTATCAGGCAATGTTATTTAAGCTCAACTTCAGCGCCAGCTTCTTCGAGCTGTTTCTTGAGGCCTTCTGCATCAGCTTTAGCAAGACCTTCTTTGATGGTGTTAGGTGCACCGTCAACGAGTTCTTTAGCTTCTTTAAGACCAAGACCGGTGAGTTCTTTCACGAGTTTTACAACAGCGAGTTTAGATGCGCCGGGGGCTTTGAGAATTACATCAAATGAAGTCTTTTCTTCAACAGCGGGACCTGCAGCGGGACCTGCAGCAACAGCAACTGCAGCAGCAGCGGGTTCAATACCGTATTCTTCTTTGAGGATCTGAGCGAGTTCGTTAACTTCTTTAACAGTAAGGTTTACGAGTTGTTCTGCAAAAGCTTTTAAATCTGCCATTTTAGTATGTATTTATTTGTTTTGTTTTCTAATGAATTATTCTTTGTTGGAGAGAGTTTCAAGGATGCCGTGGAGCTTGGTGCCACCTGAAGTAAGAGCAGAAACCACGTTCTTGGCGGGCGACTGAAGCAGAGCGACAACGTCTGCGATAAGTTCGCTTTTGCTCTTGATGTTGGAGAGGGTTTCGAGCTGGTCTGCGCCCAGATAGAATGTTTCTTCAACGTAAGCGGCTTTGAGTTCGGGAAGAGTCTGACCATCTTTCTTGACACGCTTGAGGAGCTTTGCGGGAGCGTTACCTGTGTTGCAGAAAAGGATCGAAGTAGAGCCTTTCAGCGCGGGGTAAAGTTCTGAATAGTCACCTTCAAGTGTTTCAAGTGCTTTGTGGAGAAGGGTGTTCTTTACAACCATGAGCTTGATGCCGTCTTTGAAACATTCTCGACGGAGATCGCTTGTGGCTGCTGCATCCAGACCTGCTGTTTCAGCCAGGTAGAAGCAGGAGTATTCCTTCAGTGTTTCAGCAATCTGGTTAATTATAAGGGCTTTATCTTCTTTTTTCATTGCATAGTCATTTTAAAGGGTTATTCATCGACTGATTTGGGATCAATCTTGATACCGGGACTCATTGTGCTTGAGAGATAAATGCTCTTGATGTAAGTACCTTTTGCTGTAGCAGGTTTCAGTTTGATCAAAGTGGCGACAAATTCGCGAGCGTTGTCGCGCATCTGCTCTGGAGTGAATGATACTTTACCGATTGAAGAGTGAACGATACCGTTTTTGTCAACTTTGAAGTCGATTTTACCTTTCTTCACTTCTTCTACAGCTTTGGCAACGTCAACAGTCACAGTACCGCTCTTGGGGTTAGGCATCAGACCGCGGGGACCGAGAATACGTCCGAGGGCACCGATTTTACCCATGATAGCGGGCTGAGTGATGATCACGTCAACATCAGTCCAGCCTTGTTTGATTTTATCGATATACTCGTCCAGACCTACATAGTCAGCACCGGCAGCCTTGGCAGCTGCTTCAGCATCGGGTGTACAGAGAACGAGAACTTTTACCTGTTTGCCGGTTCCGTGGGGGAGAGTCACCACACCACGAACCATCTGGTTAGCCTTGCGAGGGTCAACGCCGAGACGAACATCAATGTCGAGAGACGCGTCGAATTTAGTAAAGGTGATTTCTTTAACCTTTTCCGCAGCCTCTGCCAGAGTGTAAGTCTTACCTGCTTCAATTTTCTCTAAAGCTAACTTTTGATTTTTTGTAAGTTTACCCATTTCAATTGAAGTTTTTTAGTTTAACTCAGGGAATGTTCCATTAACGGTGATACCCATACTTCTGGCTGTTCCGGCAACCATACGCATTGCGGATTCTACAGTAAAACAGTTCAAATCGGGCATTTTGTCCTCAGCAATAGCCTTCACCTGCTCCCAAGTGATCTGAGCCACTTTGTTACGGTTGGGCTGCGCTGAACCGCCTTTGATTTTGGCAGCTTCAAGCAGCTGAATTGCAACGGGGGGAGTTTTTACAACGAAGTCGAAGCTCTTGTCGGTGTAATAAGTGATTACAACGGGGAGAACTTTACCGGCTTTGTCCTGTGTGCGGGCATTGAATTGCTTGCAGAACTCCATGATGTTAATACCCTTGGAACCGAGTGCGGGACCTACGGGAGGTGAAGGATTTGCAGCTCCACCTTTAATCTGCAATTTGATTTGTCCAGCAATTTCTTTAGCCATTTTCTTTAAACTTTATTTGTTGTTTTTATTAAGTTAGAGTGTGTCGTAATCGGTGTTGACAGATGCGTAACATTCATCTTCGCGACCTGCGACACATTATTCTCGTTCTACCTGCGAGTTATCCAGCTCAAGCGAAGTTTTTCTACCGAAAATCTTCACCATCACTTTCAGTTTCTTCTTTTCAGGATAAACTTCATCGATTTCACCGTTGAATCCTTTGAAAGGACCATCGTTGACTTTGACGGTTTCGCCAACAACATAGTCGTTTACTTCGCCATCGTTTGAATCGGTCAGTTCATCAGCGGTGCCTAACATCCGGAGCACTTCGCTTTCGCGGAGACGTTCGGGTTTGGCATCCTTGCCACGTCCTTTCAGGAAGTCGATCACATTGGTTGTGTTGCGCAGTTCGTGCTGCACTTCACCGGTGAGATTCGCCTCGATGAAAACGTAGCCTGAATAGAGGTTCTTTTCCTTCACCACTTTCTTGCCGTTTTTAACGGTCATGATTTTTTCGGTGGGGATCAGCACCTGAAAGAGATAGTCACCCAAATCAGTGTTGCGCATCGCTGCCTCCAGCACTTCTTTGACCTTTGCCTCTTTTCCGGAAATAGCACGCAGAACGTACCACCCTTTCTGGGAGGCACCTTCAGCAACGGGCTTTACATTAGAAACTTCAACAGAGTCTGTTGAAGTGTTTGTAGTCTTTTCGGTTGAATCAGTCATTTTAGCAAAGAAGAATTATGCAAGGCTGTAGATTGAGTGCATAAACCAATTGACAACTATATCCATGATGAGAATTATTATCGAGATAATAACGGAAGCTATCAACACGATACAGGCGCTTTTGATCAACTGGCTCTGAGTTGGCCAAGAAGTCTTGTAACGGAGTTCGTCATAAGACTCCTTGATATTCGTAAGTATACCTAATTTCATTTTGTCGTTATTTTTAGCACGGGAAGAGAGGCTCGAACTCCCGACACCTGGTTTTGGAGACCAGTGCTCTACCGACTGAGCTATTCCCGTAGATTGATTCACCGCTGAAACCGCGGTTCCGGCGGTGAATCTTTTGGTGTTATCTTACCGACTGTGTATTAGTCGAGGATTTCAGTGATCTGACCTGAACCTACTGTACGACCACCTTCGCGGATTGCGAAACGGAGACCCTGATCGCATGCTACGGGGTTGATGAGGTCAACGATGATTTCTACGTGGTCACCGGGCATTACCATTTCAACACCTTCGGGAAGAGTGATTTCACCGGTTACGTCAAGTGTACGGATGTAGAACTGAGGACGGTAGTGGTTGTGGAAGGGAGTGTGACGACCGCCTTCTTCTTTCTTCAGGATATAAACTGAAGCTTTGAATTTGCTGTGGGGTTTAACAACTCCGGGGTGGCAGATAACCATACCGCGTTTGATATCTTTTTTGTCGATACCACGGAGAAGCAGACCAACGTTGTCACCGGCTTCACCCTGATCGAGGAGTTTGCGGAACATTTCAACACCGGTCACAACTGACTTCATGTCAGCACCAAGACCCATGATCTGAACTTCGTCGCCAACTTTTACGACACCTGTTTCAATACGACCGGTAGCAACTGTACCACGACCGGTGATTGAGAACACGTCTTCAACGGGCATAAGGAAGGGTTTATCAACGTCGCGGGGAGGCAGGGGAATCCAAGAGTCAACTGCATCCATGAGCTCCATAACTTTAGCTTCCCATTCGGGTTCGCCGTTGAGAGCGCCGAGAGCTGAACCGCGGATAACGGGAGTGTTGTCACCGTCATATTCGTATGCTGACAGAAGGTCACGCATATCCATTTCAACGAGTTCGAGCATTTCTTCGTCGTCAACCTGGTCGCATTTGTTCAGGAACACAACGATACGGGGAACGTTCACCTGACGAGCGAGAAGGATGTGTTCGCGAGTCTGGGGCATGGGACCGTCAGT
>CAMWVE010000048.1 GCA_947177685.1 uncultured Porphyromonadaceae bacterium
CGCAAAGTTAACTATCTTTGCCCACAATTTAACAACCTACTTTTTACATTGACCCTTTTTAACTAACCCTAATAATTCATCATTATCCATGAGATTTTCTTTACGGAATCTGGCATTTGCTACACTGTTGTTCGGTACAGGTGTGACGCTTGCCCAAACTGCTGATCACAGTTATTTTCCTTACAGTCTGAGGGCTACCCATCAGGCTGTCAACGTCAACACCTTCTCGTTCTATTCGGGTGGCGATGCTGCTTCTGCCGTGCTTTATCTGAAAAAGGTAGGTACAGACGAAGTGAAAGCCATCACCCTTCCCGGCACGGTTACGAAAGGTGAGAACTCCTACGACATTAACCTCACAGACTATGTCGATGACCCGGTAGGCACAACTTACACTTGGTCAATTGAACTCCATAACTATCCTATACCTCAGGATATTGTTTCCGGTAAAACATCTATCGGCGGAAACCGAGGTGGTGTTGTCTGCATGACTGACCCCACCAACGAATTCTACGGATACATGGTTATTGCACGCACTAAAAACGGTGGTTTTGATGTTTACGACCCCTCAGGCAAGAAAATACATAGCGCGATACATAAATCCAATGCCGCAATGGGTGGCGCCTCTGCCACAACTTCTAACCCTATGCGCGGTGTTCAGCGTGGCACAACCGCTCAGTTCGCTGACTGGCATGACTCAGGTATAGGAGTGGTTGCTCTTGACCTCGCAAATATCGATGCCGCTCCTTTTGGCGTTTTTGAAGGTACAAAAATCGAAAACGGTACCACAATGAACGGCGACATTGCTGTGGGTTCAGGCACTCCTTGTGTTGCATACGTCGGCGAAGGAGAAAACACTTTGCTGATGACCTTTGATGAGGATATTTTTAAAAACAGTATTGCTGCCAATCCCATAGGTACAGCTATGACTACCGGCAAAGCTGCCGTTAACTGGGGCTTCAAATCGGAATTGTCAAATACCAATGTCGGCATGGTTGGAACCAAGAACGGTCTGTTTGTATCACAAACTCGTGCCAATGGTATGGACCAATCTACTGTTGGACTCGCTTATATAATCCGCGATGGCGAAGGTGGCAACCCTGAAATGATATGGAGGGCGTCAGACGAGGCTGCAGCCTATCCTGCTTTCCTCCCCACCACTACAGGTGGTGTCGATATTAACTCCGCAGGTGACATGCTGGCAATTTCAACATATACAGGTATTAATGTTTACAAACTCAGCTGGGCTGATGATGGTAAACCCATCCTTGTGCCTTATAAAGTTATCACCACAGCTAATCAAGCAAGTAATTACACTACTGTGAAATTCGACGCCGGAAACAACCTGCACGTCATCAATCAAACAAACGGATACTATGAAGTTGTACTCGGCAATGAGGAGAGTGTGATCACAACTCCCGCAATGCAGGATAATACTGTTGAGCTTTTTGAAGAACCTGAAGTTACTTCTGACCGCGGTCAGTTCGCTTACAATCTCAAACAGACTCTGCTGACTGCCAACACCTACACATTCTCTTTCGACGCAACAGGCGACGCTGCTTCAGCGGTTCTGATACTGAAACAAACCGGTAGTGACGAAGTGAACTCGATAGATCTCGGTGAAGTGAAGGAAGGCGCAAACGAATTCAATGTCGACCTCTCGGATTATGCTCCTGAAACTACTGCTGAATTCAATTGGTCAATAGAGATTCACAACAATGCGATTGTTGCTGACAAAGTTACCAAAGCAGTTAGTATCGGTGGCAACCGCGGTGGCGTTGTCTGCATGACTGATCCCACCAATGAGTTCTATGGCTTCACTGTTATCGGACGTACACAAAACGGCGGTTTTGACATTTATGATCCAACAGGTAAGAAAATTTATAGCGCTATTCATAAAACAAATGCCGCTATGGGCGGCACTGCCGCTAACACATCATGTCCCATGCGTGGCGTTCAGCGTGGCACAACCGCCCAGTTCGCTTGCTGGGGTGATGCTGCAAATGGTGTAGTCGCTCTTGACCTTGCAAACATTGATGCTGCTCCTTTCGGTGTCTTTGAAGGTACTAATAACGGCAAAGGTGCAATAATGAACGGTGACATTGCCGTAGGTTCGGGAACTCCCGGCGCTGTTTATGTTGGTGAAGGTGAAAACACCGTCCTTTACACCATGGACGAGGATATCTTCGGCAATAATTTCGCAGCAAACCCCATCGGCGCATCTATGACTACCGGCAAAGCTGCCGTAAACCTTGGTCTGGGCAGTGGTGCAATGGTGAATCACAATGTAGGCATGGTTGCTGTAAAAGGCAAAAACGCCATCTTTTTCTCTCAGATCAGAACCAATGGCATGGAATCAACCGGAACAGGTCTTGGTTATCTGGTGCTTCCGGAAACAATCAACAGCGAAACAAAACCATTAGGATATAGTGATGTCATCTGGAACGCATCGAGTGAATCTGCCAAATATCCCGAGTTTCTTGTAAACTCAACCGGCGGTGTTGACATTAACCCCGCTGGTGATCTGCTGGCTGTTTCTACCTACACCGGCATCAATGTTTACAAACTCAGCTGGGATGGCGAAATGCCGGTATTAGAACCATATAAGTCTATTCCGTCAAAATATCAGGCAAGTAACTATACTGATCTGAAATTCGATGCCGGAAACAACATCCATGTAATCAACCAGACTAACGGTTACTATCAGGTGATTCTCGGTCAGGATGAAAACATTGCCACTACTGCCGCTGCTGAACCGTTCACAATGCAGGTGGTCACTTCTGTTGAGAACGTAGGCTACGATGAGCAGGATGCAACTCCGGTCTACTACAACCTGATGGGCGTGCGTGTCGATGGTGAACTCACCCCCGGCATATATGTCAAGGTAGTTGGTAAGAAAGCTACAAAAGTGGTTGTTAAGTAATTGACACTCACATAGAAAACTGCAACAGGGTGTGCCCGCTGGCACACCCTGTTCTCTTTTCTGACAGCGGTCCATTGTTGTAAATGTAATAAATTATCCCCTCCTCGTAGGGACACTTCGTGGAGTGTCCGCTGAAAGATTCGCTTCGTGGAGCGTCCGCTGAAAAACGCTTCGTGGAGCGTCCGCAGGGAAATGTACGGGCACAAAAAAAGGGAAAGCGACCATCATCGCACCGCTACAACCTCCTACCGTTGCTTCTGTCAGGACCTGGCGGAATTCAGAGGGAGCATGTCGTGATGGACTTTCCCGACCACAAAGGTACGAATAATTTTTTAATTTACAACTATAATTCGTAATTTTGTGGTGAGATTGTTTTAAATCAAAAGAAAAAACTATGGACCTATTGTCTCGCGTTAAGGAAAATGCAATCAAGGGAATACCTTGTTCTGTTGACGATGCTTTGAAAATCAGCGAATTATACGATATAAACGATATTTGCGATGCTGCCGACGAAGTTAGAATCGCAACTCAGGGAAATTCCGTTGACACTTGCTCCATTGTGAATGCACGGTCAGGTCGTTGCACCGAGGACTGCAAGTGGTGCGCACAGTCGCGTCACTATCAGACCGGCTGTGGCGAGTATGAACAGATTGATGAAAAGGAGCTTTTCAATGCCGTAAAGGTGAACACGGAAAAAGGAGTGAACCGCTTTTCAATGGTGACAAGCGGCAGGAAAGTGTCAAAAGCCGATATCGGAAGCTTCTGCTCGCTCTACCGCCGTATCCGTCAGGAGTCGCCCATTCATCTGTGCGCCTCCATGGGTCTGCTTGACAAGGAGCAGCTGCAGCAACTCAAGGATGCCGGTGTGACACGCTATCACTGCAATCTTGAAACAGGTCCCTCTTACTTCCCTCACCTTTGCACCACCCACACCATGCAGGACAAGCTGAACACCATCAGGGCTGCCCGCGAAGTGGGCATGGAAGTATGCTCAGGTGGCATCATAGGCATGGGTGAGACCATGCGTGACCGCCTTGAAATGGCTGAGACCGCTCGCGAAGCGGGCGCATGCTCCATACCTGTGAATATCCTTAACCCCATCAAGGGAACACCGCTGCAGGACACTACGCCGTTGTCCGAGGAGGAGATTATCCTGACCGTGGCACTGCTGCGGCTTGTGGCACCTCTCTGCGCACTCCGTTTTGCCGGCGGGCGTCTTAGATTGAGCGAGAAAGCCACACGCCGAATACTTCGCGGCGGCATGAATGGCGCCCTTGTGGGTGACATGCTGACCACAGTGGGTAACAACATCGATTCTGACCGCAGTCTGTTTGAAAATCTTGATTTTAAATGGTGATGAAAGGACCGGCAAAAACAAATGCAGCCCGACTGCTCGACAAGGCTCACATAGCATACGAACTGATTCCCTACGAGGTCGACGAGAATAATCTTGCCGCTGACCATGTGGCTGAATCGCTCGGCGAGGATATAAACCGGGTTTTCAAAACCCTTGTGCTGCATGGCGAAAAAACCGGACATTTCGTTTGTGTGGTGCCCGGAAACACTGAGGTCGACCTGAAAAAGGCTGCCAAAGCGGCAGGTGCCAAGAAAGCCGACCTCATACCAATGAAGGAACTGCTTCCGCTGACCGGATACATCCGTGGCGGATGCTCGCCCATAGGCATGAAAAAGCCGTTCCCAACGTTCATTCACCATTCAGCCCACGGTTTCGACTCCATCTTCATCAGTGCCGGGCAACGCGGATTGCAGCTGAAAATCAATCCTGAACAGCTTGCCGAGTTTGTAGGCGCCGCGTTTACCGACCTTGTCAAGGAAGAGTCTGCTGAGTAACCAACATATAATCTTATAACATGAACAACAGTTTCGGACGAATTTTCACCCTGACTTCCTTCGGCGAGTCACACGGAGCAGCCGTAGGAGGCGTCATTGACGGCATGCCGGCAGGAATAGAAATTGATGTCAACCTGATTCAGCAGCAGCTTGACCGCCGTCGCCCCGGTCAGTCGGCAGTAGTCACCGCGCGCGATGAAAAGGACCGCGTGGAGTTGCTGTCGGGCATCTTTGAAGGCAAGACCACCGGTCAACCCATAGGATTCATTGTCCGCAACACTGATCATCACTCGGCTGACTATGAGCAGATGCGCCACGTTATGCGTCCGTCGCATGCCGATTTCACTTATTTGCAGAAATATGGCATACGCGACCACCGTGGGGGCGGACGCTCATCGGCGCGTGAAACCATTGCGCGTGTCGTAGCCGGCGCTTTTGCCCGTCAGGCGTTGCAGAAGCTCGGAATCGCCGTTACCGCCTACACTGAAAGCATCGGAGAACTTTCCATGCGTGATAAAACACCTGATTTTTCCATCATCGAGGATAATCCGGTCAGATGTGCCGATGCTGACACTGCCGCAGCAATGACCGAACTTTTGAAAGAGCTGAAACATGAGGGCGACACCGTTGGCGGTGTCATCCGCTGTGTAGTGACCGGTGTTCCTGCCGGACTTGGCGACCCTGTTTTCGGGAAACTTCAGGCATTGTTGGCGTCAGCCATGATGAGCATAAACGCTGCCAAAGGATTTGAGTACGGCATGGGATTTGAAGGTGCCACCGGCAGAGGTAGCCAACTCAACGATATTTTTGTCACGGATCCGCAGACCGGGCGTGTGCGCACCCTGACCAACAACTCCGGCGGTATACAGGGAGGTATATCCAACGGCGAGGAAATCTGTTTCCGTGTGGCGTTCAAGCCCATAGCCACCCTGCTGACATCGCAGCCCACGGTGACTGACACCGGCGAAGAAACCGTGCTGAAAGCTCGCGGTCGCCACGATCCGTGTGCCGTACCCCGTGCGGTGCCCATAGTCGAGGCTATGGCTGCCATGGTGTTGCTCGACGCATGGCTCATGAACCGCAGCACACATATATAATATTCCCCTTGCAAATAATATTCCCCTTGCACACATATATATAATATAACTTCATGCCCCTCTATCGCACCTATTCCGACTATCTGGCTGAGTTTTTTCCTGAAAAAATGCAGAAACTGACTGTAAACGCCGGATTTACCTGTCCCAACCGCGATGGCACGAAGGGGAGGGGAGGATGCATCTACTGCAACAACCAGTCGTTCAACCCCACATTTGCCTCTCACGACGACTCCGTCACCGAGCAACTGCTTAAAGGAAAGCAGTTTTTTGCCCGAAAGTACCCGCAGATGCGCTATCTGGCATATTTCCAAGCCTATACAAACACCCATTCATCTGACATAGACCGGTTGACTGCCCTCTATGAGGAGGCACTGTCGGTGCCGGGAGTCGATGGCATCATTATCGGTACCCGTCCTGACTGCATGCCGCAGCAGTTGCTTGAGCGGTTACGGTTGTTGAATACCCGCCCAGGCAGGGTTATGGTCGAATATGGCGCCGAATCGTCGCACGATGCCACGCTTCAGTTGATCAACCGCTGTCATACATGGGCAGATACTGTCGATGCCGTCCAACGGACTGCCGACGCCGGAATCCACTGCGGAGTCCATCTCATACTGGGTCTGCCCGGAGAAACAGAAACCATGATGCTCGAAACCGTTGACCGAATAGCCACCCTCCCGCTGATGACGGTAAAATTCCATCAGTTGCAGGTCATCCGTGGCACCCGGTTGGCTCAGATGATGGAGCAGGGGAGTGTGGAGCTGCCACATTTCACCGTCGAGAGCTATCTTGACCTATGTGCGGCAATCGTTCGCCGGCTGCCGAGCCACATAGCCATTGAGCGGTTCACATCGCAGTCGCCTGACAATCTGCTGATCACACCACGCTGGGGACTGAAAAACTATCAGTTTACCGAACTGCTCCGCAAACGCCTCGAACAAACCTGAGGGTCCGAAACCCGTTCCACGGCATAAACAAATATCAGGCATCGGCATCTTAAAAATCATTTAAATTGAAAAAACCGTCGCAAAAAATTTTGTAATTTGAAAATATAATAATACATTTGCATAGGTAAAACCACGGAATCGGGTGGACTCATGCAGATGCTGTCAATCTGAAATCCGTTTTGTGCTGCTCTAAAAGTTTGTAGATTAAATAATTAATACCATCATAAATTAAAAACGAGAACAAAATCAAACATCAACCTTTCAAATTGAAAGCCATAAAAGCAATAAATCTAAATTAAATAATATCATTTATCATTTTAAAAACTAATCAAACAAATTTAAATTAATTATGGAAAAGTCCGCAATCAAAGGTTCTACACCTGCTGTTAAAACCGGTGGAAATGTTCGCGGTATCAAAAACGCATTTCTCGTAATCATCGCTTGCTTCATCATCGCAGTTTGCCTCTTCCTCTTCGTATTTGGCGCTCCCTCTCACTTCGATTTTGACGGCGAATTTAGCGGTGCATCAATGTGGTTCGCACCCGAAGAACTCAAGTATCACCCCAATGACCTTATCGGTACAATCTTCAAAGGTGGTATCATCGTGCCTATCCTCCAGACCCTCTTCCTCACTGTAATCGTTCTCTCTGTTGAACGTTGGATCGCTCTTGGCAGCGCTAAAGGTACTGGTAACATCACCACTTTCGTTCGCAACATCAAAGCTTGTCTCGCTAAAAACGACATCGAAGGCGCTCAGGCTCTCTGCGCTAAACAGAAAGGTTCAGTTGCAGCTGTTGTTTCTGCCGCTCTCGTTCGCTACAAAGAAATGGATGAAAACACCACTCTTTCTAAAGAACAGAAAGTCGCTACCCTCCAGAAAGAAGTTGAAGAAGCTACCGCTATGGAAATGCCTTCACTCCAGCAGAACCTCCCCATCGTGGCTACCCTCACAACCCTCGGTACTCTCGTCGGTCTTCTCGGTACTGTGATCGGTATGATCAAATCATTCCAGGCTCTGTCTGCTTCTGGTGCTCCTGACTCAACTGAACTTTCAACCGGTATCTCTGAGGCACTTGTGAACACCGCATTCGGTATCGCAACCGGTGCATTCGCCGTTATCTCTTACAACTTCTACACCAACAA
>CAMWVE010000049.1 GCA_947177685.1 uncultured Porphyromonadaceae bacterium
TTTTTTTACCGACTGTAAGAGATTTCTCTGGCGTGGTAGCAGTGATTGTACCTTTGAATACGCCAATAACTTTGTGTCTCTGCCCGGGGGTGGTGGGCTTGAATTTTCTTACTGCCATTGTTTATCAGATATTGCTATAGAAGTCGATTGTTTGACCGTCTGCCACACTGACTACGGCTTTCTTGTAGGCTGATTTTTTGCCGCGGAGCAAGCCGGATTTGGTGTAGCGCGATTTGTTTTTAGCTCTAACTATCATTGTGTTCACGTCGACAACTTTAACTCCATAGAGCTTTTCGACCAGGTCTTTTATCTGGTATTTGTTGGCATCCAATGATACGCGGAACGTGTAGCGATTCAGTTTTTCTGTTAACTTGGTCGCCTGTTCTGTCACGATTGGTTGAATTTTAATTTCCATTGTTCAGTTTCTCTTCGAGATTAAAGTTTGTTAATAACGTCAAGGCTACTCTCTGTCAGGAGAATAGCGTTATTGTTGAGCAGGACGTACGCGTTGATGTCCCGCGCATTCATCACTGATGCGTCAGGCACATTGCGGACTGACAAATATACGTTTTTTTCCTGAGTTGCTAAAACCAGAAGGGTCTTTTTGCCTTCGACCTTCAAATTTTTAGCAATTTTTAAGAATTCTTTTGTCTTAGGTGCTTCGAAAGTGAAGTCTTCAACAACGATGATCTGTCCGTCAAGGGCTTTGAGCGAGAGGGCTGACTTGCGGGCGAGCTGCTTAACTTTCTTGTTGAGCTTGAAGCGGTAGTCGCGGGGACGGGGTCCGAATACTCGACCACCACCTACGAGAACGGGTGAGTTGATGTCACCGATACGGCTGCCGCCGCCGCCTTTCTGTTTGTGGAGTTTGCGGGTTGAGCCTGAAACTTCGCTGCGTTCTTTTGATTTGTGTGTGCCCTGACGACGGTTGGCAAGATATTGCTTTACGTCGAGATACAATGCGTGCTCGTTTGCTTCAATTGCGAACACTGAGTCGTTAAGCTCGGCTTTACGACCGGTGTCTTCTCCTTTGATGTTGTATATTGCGAGTTCCATTATTTCTCAATTAATACGATTGAACCTTTTGCCCCGGGAATCGAACCTTTTATCATCAGAAGGTTGTGTTCGGGGATTACTTTCACTACCTGAAGGTTTTGTACGGTCACGCGTTTGTTGCCTGTCTGACCTGCCATGCGCATTCCTTTGAACACTTTGGCGGGATATGAGCAGGCGCCTACTGAACCGGGTGCGCGCAGACGGTTGTGCTGACCGTGGGTCGACTGACCTACGCCGCCGAATCCGTGACGTTTTACAACGCCTTGGAAGCCTTTACCTTTGGAGGTTCCGACGATGTCGACGAAATCGCTTTCTGAGAACATGTCGACGCTGATGGCATCACCTAATTTGTAATCTGAAGTGAAACCTTTGAACTCGGCCAAGTGACGCTTGGGTGCCACGCCGGCTTTCTTGAAGTGTCCGAGTTCGGGCTTGGTGAGGTGTTTTTCTTTTTCTTCCTCGAATCCGAGCTGGAGTGCTTCGTAACCGTCTGTCTCGACGGTCTTAACCTGGGTGACAACACAAGGACCTACTTCGATAACGGTGCACGGTATGTTTTTACCGTCGGCACCGAAAACGGATGTCATTCCGATTTTTTTTCCTATTAATCCTGGCATTTCTGTGGTTGTTTATAATAAATGTGTTATTGGTTGTTTGTTTTTGAAGGGGAGAGGAGTGCGGAAGGCGGTCATATCGGGTTGAACGGTTATCAGACTTTGATTTCTACGTCTACGCCGCTGGGGAGTTCGAGTTTCATCAGCGCGTCCACGGTTTTGGCTGTGGAGTTGTAGATGTCGATCAGGCGTTTGTACGATGAGAGCTGAAACTGTTCGCGTGATTTTTTGTTAACGAATGTTGAGCGGTTCACGGTGAAGATGCGTTTGTGAGTAGGCAGGGGTATGGGACCGCTGATTACGGCGCCTGTTGCCTTCACAGTCTTTACGATTTTCTCGGCTGATTTGTCAACGAGATTGTGGTCGTAAGATTTCAGTTTGATTCTTATTTTCTGACTCATAATTGATGTTGTTTTTTATTTGAGAAGGTCAACTCGTCCGTTACATTCTGTGAGGACGTTTTTGGCGATTGAGCTGCTTACTTCAGCGTAGTGGCTGAATGACATGGTTGATGTTGCGCGACCTGAGGTGATTGTACGCAGTGCGGTCACATAGCCGAACATTTCTGCCAGAGGTGCTTTGGCTTTTACCACGCGGGCGCCTGAGCGGCTGGTTTCCATGCCTTCTACCTGTCCGCGGCGTTTGTTGAGGTCACCGATGACATCACCCATTGATTCTTCGGGGGTAACTACCTCGATCTTCATGATGGGCTCGAGAAGAACGGGACCTGCTTTTTCCGATGCTTTCTTGAACGCTTGGATGGCGCAGAGCTCGAATGAGAGCTGGTCGGAGTCAACGGGGTGGAATGATCCGTCGATCACGGTCACCTTGAGCTGTTCTACGGGATAGCCTGCGAGCACACCGTTTTTCATTGCTGTCACGAAGCCTTTCTGAATCGAGGGGATGAATTCTTTGGGAATGTTACCGCCTTTGACTTCGTCAACGAACTGGAGGTTTCCTTCGAAGCCTTCGTCAACGGGTTCAACGCGAACGATGATGTCAGCGAATTTACCGCGACCACCGGTCTGTTTCTTGAACACTTCGCGGAGTTCAACGGGGCGGGTGATGGCTTCTTTGTAGGTAACCTGAGGACGACCCTGATTACATTCTACCTTGAATTCGCGGCGCAGACGGTCGATGATGATGTCGAGGTGAAGCTCACCCATACCTGAGATGACGGTCTGACCGGTTTCTTCGTTGGTCTGAACGCGGAATGTGGGGTCTTCTTCGGCAAGTTTCTGCAGACCGACGCCGAGTTTGTCGAGGTCTTTCTGAGTCTTGGGTTCTACGGCGATACCGATAACGGGATCGGGGAAGTCCATTGCTTCGAGCACGATAGGATGGTTTTCGTCGCAGAGGGTGTCACCGGTGCGGATATCCTTGAAGCCTACGCCTGCGCCGATATCGCCGCAGCCGATCACTTCTTTGGCGTTCTGTTTGTTTGAGTGCATCTGGAACAGACGGCTTACGCGCTCTTTCTTGCCTGAGCGGCTGTTGAGGATGTAGCTGCCGGCAACGACGTCACCTGAGTAAACGCGGAAGAAGGTCAGACGACCGACATAGGGGTCAGTGGCGATCTTGAATGCCAGAGCGCACATGGGTGCGTCAGCCGAGGGTTCGCGCACTTCAACTTTGTCGGGGTCAGAGGGGTCGGTACCTTCGATTGCACCTGCGTCGAGGGGGCTGGGAAGGTAAGCGCAGACTGCGTCGAGCAGACACTGCACGCCTTTGTTCTTGAACGATGAACCGCAGATCATGGGAACGAGGTCCATCTTGAGGGTTGCGGCACGCAGGGCGCGTTTGATTTCTTCTTCTGTGATTGTGGAGGGATCGTCGAAATATTTTTCCATGAGAGCCTCGTCATATTCGGCGATTTTTTCGAGCATCTTGTCGCGATACTCGTTAGCTTCGTCAACGAGGTTTGCGGGAATTTCTTCAACTGTGTAGTCAGCGCCCATGGTCTCATCGTGCCAGAAGATGGCTTTCATGCGGATGAGGTCTACGACGCCTTTGAATGTTTCTTCGGCGCCGATGGGAATCTGAATGGGACAGGGGTTTGCGCCGAGAATTTCGCGGAGCTGGCGTACTACTTCAAAGAAGTTAGCGCCTGAGCGGTCCATTTTGTTGACATAACCGATTCGGGGCACATTGTACTTGTCAGCCTGACGCCATACGGTCTCTGACTGGGGTTCAACACCGCCTACGGCACAGAAGGTGGCTACGGCGCCGTCGAGCACGCGGAGGGAGCGTTCCACCTCAACGGTGAAGTCAACGTGTCCCGGGGTGTCGATGAGGTTGATTTTGAATTTTTCGTCGTTATACTTCCAGAAGGTGGTGGTAGCGGCTGAAGTGATTGTGATACCGCGTTCCTGTTCCTGTTCCATCCAGTCCATGGTGGCTGCGCCGTCATGCACTTCACCGATTTTGTGAGTCAGACCGGTGTAGAAAAGGATACGTTCTGAAGTGGTGGTCTTTCCGGCATCGATGTGAGCCATGATGCCGATGTTACGGGTATACTTGAGAAGTTCGTCTGATTTTGCCATTTTATTAAAGAATAAAAGTCAATGTAATTTTGTGGCGTATTAGAAGCGGAAGTGAGCGAATGCGCGGTTAGCTTCTGCCATTTTGTGCATATCCTCCTTACGTTTGAAAGCACCGCCCTGATCATTGAAAGCGTCGACAATTTCGGCAGCGAGTTTGTCAGCCATTGTCTTGCCGCCACGTTTGCGGGCATAGAGGATAAGGTTTTTCATTGAGATTGATTCTTTGCGGTCAGCGCGGATTTCGGTAGGAACTTGGAAAGTGGCGCCACCGACACGGCGTGATTTCACCTCAACCTGCGGGGTTACGTTCTCGAGGGCTTTTTTCCAGATATCGAGCGCTCCCATCTCTTCATTGGGGAGTTTTGATTTCACAATTTCCAGCGCTGTATAGAAAATTGTGTAAGAAGTGTTCTTTTTTCCGTCATACATCAGATGGTTGACGAATTTAGAAACACGAACGTCGCCGAACACGGGATCGGGCAGAATCTGACGTTTCTTTGGTTTAGCTTTTCTCATTGTGAGTGAAAGTTGTTTTGATGTTTTTGTAGGCTTGGCTGGTGTCTTCTTCAACGCCATTCTCTAATGGACGTTTACTCAACCGTTTGCAGCTTTCTGCTTATCAAAAACGAGATTAAAAAATAATTTCTCGTGGTGCGTTCAGTTACTTCACCGTTGACTCCGGGTCAGCGATTACTTCTTAGCTGCACCTGCTTTGGGACGTTTGGCTCCGTATTTCGAGCGACGCTGTGTACGGTCCTTAACACCGCTGGTGTCGAGAGTACCGCGAACAATGTGATAACGAACACCGGGAAGGTCTTTTACACGACCGCCGCGTACAAGCACGATTGAGTGCTCCTGAAGGTTGTGACCTTCACCGGGGATGTAAGAGTTCACTTCTTTGCCGTTAGTCAAACGCACACGGGCTACTTTTCGCATTGCGGAGTTAGGCTTCTTGGGGGTAGTGGTGTACACACGCACGCAAACCCCACGACGCTGGGGGCATGAGTCAAGCGCGGGTGACTTGCTCTTATCCTCAAGTGCTACACGTCCTTTTCTTACTAATTGCTGAATGGTAGGCATCTTAGTTCTTTTCTGTTTTACTTTTTGTTATTTAATTCTCTTTTTTACGTTTTCACGCTGTTTTATGATGCGCCTAACAGACATAACTACGACACAATCAAAACCCTGACTCACAAACAGTTAGCAGGGCGATTGCGACACAATCCTCCGAAAGGCACTGCAAAATTACAATTTAATTTGCAAACCACCAAATATTTTTATCACTTTTTTCGCGGTGGTTCAAGCAGTTACGATGAAGTTACGATTTCCTGCCCCACGAAAACAAAAAATCTCCCCGCGCTCATCGTCGCAGGGAGAATTCATTCACAAAACGCAGTAAACCGTCAACTAATGCTTAAGATCAACATACATTATTCCCTGAGGATGATCCCCATCTTTTACCACGGTGATTTTTTCGATATTCTCTGACGGGATATCCTTCAAGTTACCATCAAAGAGCTTGCCGTCGACATAGCACTCATACTTCTGATCACTGTTGTCAGTGTTGATGGTCAGGTTGCCGGTGTAGGTGGTAACCTCCTTTGGCTTAACCTTATCCTTCCCCAATTTGAACGACACCGGCAGGGTGTAGACACATGCCACAGGCTCTCCGTCCTCATTTATTCCCGGTTCAAACTTAGGCAGAAGTCCCACGACCCTCAGCGCCTCGGCATCGAGCGACTCACAGATGCCGCGCACAATACTCGGATTGCTTACGCTTCCATCCTTTTCCACCGTGAAATTTACAATCACTCTGCCCTCCTTGCCGGCTTTGGCAGCATCCTCCGGATACTTCATATTTGCCACCAAGAATTCCATCATAGCACGCTCTCCGCCCGGAAACTGCGGCATTTTCTTCATTATCTTCACCGGATAATCCGACATATCAGGAAGATTTTCCATCAACTCAACACCCTCGTCAAGCGCGTCGGAAACAGGCGCCATTTCATCCGAGGATTCAGCCATGAAATCTTCTTCGACGGCAGGATCGATGACATTTTCCACCATCTCTTGGTTGTCAGCATAATTTTCCGTAACTTTGTCATCGATGCTGACATCGTTGGCAAAAACAGTAGCCATGCCCACCGAATGAAGGGTTTCAGCAACCACAGGTTGCTCTACTGCAAACACCGCCAGAGCTATGGCGGGGAGGAGGAGAAGCGCACGCATGGGGCGCATCCCTCGGTTTTCTGACTTGTACATCATAGTGATACGTTTTTTAAGATTACTGTGATTCAGGCTGTTGGCAAGCGACTGCAATCTTCTGCCGGCAGCCTTTTTTATTAATAACATCTGATAGGTATAAGGGTCGAAGCCGCGTGATAGAACCTCGGCATCAGCCTGATATTCATGCACCTGACGCAGCGAACCGCGCATCAGCCATGCCGCCAGATTGTACCACAGCACCACGCACACCACCTGCGCAAGCAGCAGGTCGAGCCAGTGGCGGCAGCGCAGGTGCGCCAGCTCGTGAGCCTCCACCATGGCGAACGACTCGGTCTGTTCACCCGCACCAATAAATATATAGCGTCCGAAACTGAACGGCACCTCACACTGCGGCAGCCTCACCAGAATATAGTCCCCGCGATGCTCATGTCTGCCGCGGCTAACCAGAGCCGCTATCCGAGCCATGCCTGCCACCGTGAAACATGCCGTCACCGCCATCCCTGCAAGATAAAGTGCCAGCAACAGGCGCGGCAAGTTCATTGATTCCTCGGTCGGCTCAGTCGGCGCCACACTGACCATTATCCCGCCAAGGTCAATCTGACCTGCCACGGGTTGCGCTCCGCTGCTCCACTCCACCGAAAGGAGCGGTATGGCAGTCAGGCTGACCAGATACACCACTATCAGTGCACATCGGTTCAGTCCGGGTTGCTTCTCTCCGGATAGGAACAGTTTGTAAGCGAGATAGCCCGTCAGCAGAAACACTGATGCTCCGAGGCTGTAACTGAACATGGCACCCATGGCTCATCCCTTCTTCTTTGATTCCACCATATCTATCAGCTCGCGCAGCTCCTCCACGGAGATTTTCTCCTCCTCCACCAGCGCCGAAACCGCCAGTTTGTAACTGTTGTTGAAATAGCTTCGCACCACCTCGGCAAGCGAGCGTTCGCGGAAATCGTCAGGCACAGCCACCGCCTTGTAGCGGTATGACGAACCCACCGCCTCATGCTCCACATAACCCTTGTCCTCCAAAATACGCACCGTAGTGGACACCGTGTTGAAATGCGGGCGAGGGTCAGGATAATGCTCCAGCATCTGCCGCACGAACATCGGTCCATGCTCCCAGAGCAGATTCATTATATATGCCTCTTTCTCAGTCAGTCTGTTGGTTTTCTTCTTTGCCATAACTAAACCTTTAGTTGATGTGGCAAATTTATAACTAAATTTTTAGTTACGCAAATTTTTCTGCAAAAAAATTTCCATACCCTCCCACCTCATAACTCGCAACTATAACTTAATACTTCCAATCACCTCATAACTCATAACTCTGACCTCTAACTTAATTTACCTCATAACTCTGACTTCTAACTTAATTTACCTCATAACTCTGACTTATTACCTCAAATCCCCCCCCCTCTAACTTCGTCCCCCGCATCAGCCGCTTGCGGCTGGCTCTGACTTCAAAACTCATAACTCTGACTTATTACTTAAATACCCCCGCCATTAAACACGAAAAAGG
>CAMWVE010000050.1 GCA_947177685.1 uncultured Porphyromonadaceae bacterium
TAGCCCATCCAGCCGAAGATGTCGATGTTGTCCCATCCTTCCTTGTTGTCGTTGCGGGGAGGATAGTAGTTGATACGTACTTTGTGGTAGTAGTCAGTGTAAAGATCGGGCTGTTCTTCGGGTACGAGGATTGACTCAAGAGTAGAGAGTTTGCTGACTTCTTTTGTGCGGAAGTTAGCGGGTTCGTCGAGCACGAGACCGTCGCGGTTGCCGAGGATGTTGGTTGAGAACCAGCCTGACAGACCGAGGCAACGTGTGCCGATGATGGGAGCGAAGCCTGATTTAACCAGAGTCTGACCGGTCTTGAAGTCTTTACCGGCGATAGGCATCTTGGTCTGTTCGGCGAGTTCCCACATTGCGGGGATGTCGACGGTGGTGTTGGGAGCGCCCATGATGAAGGGAGCGCCTTCCTTGAGAGCTGCGTAAGCATAGCACATAGAGGGGGCGATATGCTCTTTGTCGTCAGCCTTCATGGCAGCTTCGAGAGCTTCGATTGAGCCGTGGATTTTTTCATCAACCGGAACATAAACTTCGGTAGATGCAGCCCAGAGAACAACGATGCGGTCGCAACCGTTTTCTTCTTTGAACTTGCGGATATCTTCGCGGAGCTGCTGAGCCATATCCCAGCGGTCCTTGCACTCTTTCACATTGTCGCCGTCCAGACGTGAAGCGTAGTTCTTGTCGAAAGCAGCCTTGAGGGGTTTGATTGCAACGAGTTCATCCTTAACGGGGTTGATGTCCTTTTCTTTGAGGACCTCAGCGTTGATAGCTGATTCGTAAGCGTTTGCAGGATAAACGTCCCAAGCACCGAAAACGATGTCGTTGAGGTCAGTGATGGGCACGATTTCGTTATATTTCAAATATTTTTTGTTTTCACCTTCGCCAACACGGATTTTATCGTACTGGGTCATTGAACCGACAGGTTTTGCAAGCCCTTTGCGAGCCATAAGTACACCGGTCATGAAGGTTGATGACACAGCACCAAGACCCACAACCATTACACCGAGTTTACCCTCGGCTTTCTTTACATTACTCATGATTTCTGTAATATTTAATTGGTTTTAATATTCGTTTTTGTTTTGAGCGTGTAAAAGTACATATTGTTTTTTATTTAGCACACGACTAAAAGGTTAAAAAATATTTATTTACACACCCTTTTACCAAATATATAGTAAATTTTGTGAATATATGTAAAATATAACTACTTTTACGCCGCAATTGCAAAATTATGCAAATTAAGCTTGAAGCATTTCAGGCAGTATTTCAAGTCCTGCAATGAGAGCAGGGTCAGTTGCGGCATCCTCATCAGCTGTCCAGCCGCGACCTTTTATCCATGCCGTGGCGCAACCGATGGAGCGTGCAGGCAGAATATCCTTGCGCAGGCTGTCGCCAACCACCATCACCTGCTGCGGCTCCAGACCGAGCGCCACCACGCCGAGCATGAAGATGCGCGGGTCAGGCTTGCGCACCCCCACCACAGCACTTTCTATGATGCCACGGAAATATCGGCGTATGTCAAAGTCGCGCAACACTTCCTCCACATTGCCGTAGAAGTTGCTGACAAGCACCATGGGATAGCGATCGGCAAGGCGCGCCAGCACCGGACGGGCGGCATTGACCGAGCGCGCTGCATAGTCATAACAGTAGCGGGCTATGGTGTCGCAGCTGCCGTCAGTCATGACCGATGCGGGCAAATGACCGTTATCCACAAGCCACTGCAACTCTATCCGCACCTTTTTGAGCATCAGCGTCAGGAAGTTGTCGACGGGGAGTATGATACGTTCACGCGCGAGGGCACGCTCCGCATAGACGTATGCATCGCGGAACACCGGCAGTTCAAGTTCTATGCCCGCCGCGTGGTATCCCTCCTCAATGATGTGACTCCAGTGGTGACCGAAGCTGTCAATGGTGCCACCGTAGTCAAAAATCAGTCCTTTAATATTTTCCATCCTTCAGTTCTATTGCGAAGTTTCGGCAGATGCGTTCATGGCGTAGAATCATGTAAAGTAGTAGCGCGTTCAGCACCACCAGTTCGAAAGCGAAGTAGAGCCACGGCATTTTCAGCAGCAGTGCGGTGAACAGCGCAATGGTGCGCCAGTTGAACGAGAGAATGTTGGTGTACTTCATCAGCGGCAGCGATGCTTTGCGGAATGCTTCGCGGAACCCGACAGGTATCACACCATCGGGGAAACGGCTGTGGAGCTCTTCACGCAGCGCCTGCATGGCAGGTGCGGTAGCCTCCTGCTGCACCGTGTAGTTGGTGTAGATGGTCAGAGTCAGTTTCTTGAAGAAATCCTTGCTCCACGAAAGGTCGGCAAGTTTTTTCTTCAGATCCACGGAGCTGTCGAGTTCGCTCCCCTCCTCACCTTTGAGGAAATAGAGGTGGAACTGGCGGTAATAGTCAGCCATGGCTGCCTGCTTGGCATGGCACACGCCTGCCGCCACAGCTACGACCCATATCAGCCACGGGTGTGACATGAAAATCTCCGAAGTGTAGTTTTCGCGGATGCAGATGGCAATGTAGATGGTGGCAAACCAGAAGTCGCCCGAAAGTCCGTCGAGAATCCTGCCTATGCGGGAATATTGCTTTGTCATGCGGGCAAGCTGACCGTCGGCACTGTCGAAAGAGTTTGCCCAGATCAGCAGCAGCATACCCACCACATTGATCAGCAGCGAATCGTAGCCGAAGCAGATGCCGGCGCCCACACCCAGAAATATCGATGCTATGGTGATTACATTAGGCGTAATGCCCACCTTTGCGGCGAGCAGAGCCCACGCATATCCTATCGGGCGATAAAACGCGAGGTCGATATGCTCCTCCGTATCCATCGACTTCAGCGAGTCGCGATACGATGATTTCTTTTCCGTGTCGTTGCTGCTCATTACTTTTTCTTAAAATCCTTGATTGCCCGGAATACACATTTGGCGATAAAAGGTGCTGCCTCATTGCGGCAGGGGGCGAAGCTGGGCCAGTCGTTGAAGTCGATGATGCGTATTTCACCCTCAGGCGACACAATGCAGTCGCCGCCGTAGATTTTCACATCGAGCACTTCCGACGCCTCCTGACAAATCTGCTTCATCTGCTCTATGTCGAACTTGATGCCGCGGCTCTTGCCGTTGATAGCCTCGTGACCATACTTGCTGTGACCTTCGTCGAAGGGATAGAACCAGAAGAAGAAGTCGGTGCCCTGAACGCCATAGAACTTGATGAGGTCGCCGACAAGGTGACGGTTGATAACCGCACGGTTGATGCCGCGCAGGAAATATTCCTGAAGCACCTCCTGCGCCTCCTCGGGATGACGCACATAGCTCACATCCTCCTTGTGCATGGCGTGGAAATCGCCGCGTTTGATCCATGCCTGACTGTAGCCCTCCTCTATCATGCGGTCGCGCACCACCTCGTTGGTGTTGACAATCAGGCTCTCAGGATAAGGTATGTTGCTGGCTATCAGTATGCGGGTCATGCGCTCGCGGGTGCAGTTCTCGATGCCGTAGCCTGAGTTGATGACCAAGCATCCGTCGTCCTCCATCTGCTGCAGGATGGCTATGGAGCGCTGTTCGCGGCACATGTTCATCACAATCCGCTCCTTTACTTCACCGGCAATGAGCTGCTCCTCGCTGTAGACATTCACCTCACAGCCACGTTTGCGCAGTTGCTCCACCGTGGCGTTGAAAATGGCAGTGTCGTTACCTATATGATTGGGGGAGTAGGCTCCGGCGCGCATGACTCCCGCTATTTTTATCTCTGACATATATTATATAATGTGTATCGGGTTATTCATTCAGGAATTTCTCGGCGGTCAGAATATCTTGCTGATGGTCCACATCGATGATTTTGCGGAACGGGTAAGCCTTAAGTTTCAGACCGTCGTCGACCAGCGCGCGCTGATAGTTGCGCATCCTCGACACTCCGCCGGCTATGCAGCGCTCAAGGGTGGAGAGCGCCGGGGCTGTCAGTCCGTAGATGCCTCCCGAGATATACTTTACCCCATCCCACGGCTGATCGCGGAAAGCGGTAATCATCATGTCGGCATTCACGTCAATGTAGAGCGGCTTCTCATCGTCGATGAACGAGGTGACAGCCATGTAGCCGTCGACGCTGTCATCACACTCGAACGCCTTGACATATTCGCGGAACTCATCGGGGCGGAAAATGGTGTCGACAGTGGTCAGCACGAACTTGCCTGTGGTGAAATGGCGGCTCACCTCATAGAAGCTGTGCATGGAGCTGGGGGTGGACTTCACCACCACTTTCAGCGGCACCGGCAGGCGCAACGACTCGACATATTCGCGCACCTGCTTCATCTCATTATTTATTATTATGGAAACCGACTCCGCGCCGCACTCCAGAAAAATGTCGATCAGGCGCTGAATCATGGGAGTGCCGTTGAGCGACACCAGCGGTTTGGGCAGCTGAACCCCTTCCTGTGCAAGGCGTGAGCCTTCGCCTGCGGCAATGATTGCAAAATTCATGATTTATGAGTCTTTGGTTAAGTCCAGAACCACGTTATCCTTCGAACGGTCGAAATACTGCTTGCGCAGCGGATTCGAGGTCATCTCGTCATAGTTCCGGCGGTTACGTCTGATATCTATAGCCATGTAGATGGCGTTACGCATCGATTCAGGGTCAGCCACCCCTTTCCCGGCAATGTCGTAGGCAGTGCCGTGGTCAGGCGACGTGCGCACGAAGGGGAGTCCGGCAGTGAAGTTCACACCTGCCTGACCCACCAGAGCCTTGAACGGCACAAGACCCTGATCGTGATACATGGCGAGTATGCCGTCGAAATGGTCGAAGTTATTGCTGCCGAAGAATCCGTCGGCAGGATAAGGACCGAAGACCTGCACCTTACGGTTTTTGGCTGCGTCGATTGCGGGGATAATCACATCGCTCTCTTCCGAGCCTATCACACCACCGTCGCCGGCATGCGGGTTGAGCGCGAGCACTGCGATGCGGGGTTTGACCACGCCGAAATCGCGTTTCAGGCTATCCTCCAGCCGGCAGATGCAGTCAGTGATATGCTCCGGTGTGAGGGCTGCAGGCACCTGAGCCACAGGCAGATGGATGGTGGCGAGAGCCACACGCATCATGTCAGACGCCATTATCATCATGGCGCTACCCTCCGCGGAAGCCGACTCCAGATACTCCGTATGTCCCGGAAAATCAAACTGTTCGCCGTGGATGTTATGCTTGTTGATAGGCGCCGTCACCAGCACGTCGATCTTACCCTCCTTGAGGTCACGCACCGCCCGTTCCAGCGCCGCGAGGGCAGCCTCGCCGGCAGCCCGCGAGTCAACGCCCGGCTCCGGTTTCACCTCCTCGCCAACGACGTTGATCATGTAGTTTGCCGGCGCATCAGCCTGCTCCGGCGAGTCGATCTGCACGAAAGGAACCTGCGGCATCTCCAGAAGTTTGCGGTAGAAAGCCGCTATTTTCGCCGACCCGTAGACCACCGGAGTGCAAAGCTCCGTCAGCCGCGAGTCCTCAAGCGTTTTCAGTATCACCTCATAGCCGATGCCGTTGATGTCGCCCTGCGTGATGCCTACCTTTATATTTTTTGCCATAAGCTTGTTTTTCAGTTATATAATCCATGAAACAGCGTCGCGCCACTCCCTTGCGGGGGCAGCTGCCGACCTTTGACGGTGCTAAATTACATAAAATTCCCCACATTTTCATTTTATTGTGCAAAAAAAGTTAACAAAACATTTGCTAATCATTTGGAAAGTCGTAACTTTGCACTCGCAAATTGTGCCCTGCGCACAATCAGATTTAATTAACCCTATTTATTAACCATTCTTTTTACATGACTGAAGAATTAAAAAACAGCCCTATCGAGGACTTCGATTGGGAAGCCTACGAAAACGGCGAGACCCCCGGTGAGAAATCTCGCGAAGAGCTCACCAAAACTTATGATGAATCGCTTAACACCGTAAAGGACAAGGATGTAATCGAAGGTACCATCATCGCGCTCAACAAACGCGAAGCAGTGGTTAACATCGGCTACAAGAGCGACGGCATCATCCCCATGAGCGAGTTCCGCTACAACCCCGACATCAAAGTCGGCGACGTTGTGGAAGTCTTTATTGAAAATCAGGAGGACAAAAAAGGACAGCTCATCCTCTCTCACCGCAAAGCCCGCGCATCTCGCTCATGGGAGCGCATCAATCAGGCTCTTGCAAACGACGAAATCATCAGAGGCTACATCAAATGTCGCACCAAAGGCGGCATGATTGTGGATGTTTTCGGCATCGAAGCGTTCCTCCCCGGCTCGCAGATCGATGTTAAACCCATCCGCGACTATGATATGTTCGTTGGCAAAACCATGGAATTCAAAGTTGTCAAAATCAACGAAGAATTCAAGAACGTGGTGGTTTCACACAAAGCTCTCATCGAGGCAGAACTCGAACAGCAGAAACGCGAAATCATTGCCAAACTTGAAAAAGGTCAGGTTCTCGAAGGTACCGTCAAGAACATCACCACCTACGGCGTATTCATCGATCTGGGCGGCGTTGACGGTCTTATCCACATCACTGACCTCTCTTGGGGTCGCGTAAGCCATCCCGAAGAAGTGGTGCAGCTCGACCAGAAGCTCAACGTGGTTATCCTCGACTTCGACGACGAGAAAAAACGCATCGCTCTGGGTCTCAAGCAGCTCCATCCCCATCCTTGGGACGCTCTCGATCCCGATCTCAAAGTGGGCGACAAAGTCAAAGGCAAAGTTGTCGTTATGGCTGACTACGGCGCATTCATCGAAATCGCTCCCGGCGTGGAAGGTCTCATCCATGTCAGCGAAATGTCATGGAGCCAGCACCTGCGCTCAGCTCAGGACTTCATGAAAGTAGGCGACGAAATCGAAGCCGTTGTCCTCACTCTGGACCGCGAGGACCGCAAGATGAGCCTCGGCATCAAACAGCTCAAGAAAGATCCTTGGGAAGATATCGAAGTTCGCTATCCCGTCGGCAGCAAACACACTGCAAAAGTACGCAACTTCACCAACTTCGGCGTATTCGTTGAAATTGAAGAAGGCGTTGACGGTCTGATCCACATCAGCGACCTCTCATGGACCAAGAAAATCAAACACCCCAGCGAATTCACCCAGATCGGTGCCAACATCGATGTTCAGGTGCTTGAAATCGACAAAGAAAACCGTCGTCTCAGCCTCGGTCACAAACAGCTCGAAGAAAATCCTTGGGATGTATTCCAGACCATCTTCACCGTTGGCTCAGTTCACGAAGGCACAATCACCGAAATGCTCGACAAGGGCGCTGTAATCGCTCTGCCCTACGGTGTTGAAGGTTTCGCAACTCCCAAACACCTCACCAAAGAGGACGGCACCACTGCCAAAGTTGACGAAAAACTCAACTTCAAGGTTATCGAGTTCAACAAAGACAACAAACGCATCATCCTCAGCCACAGCCGTATTTTCGAAGATGAAGCTAAGGCTGAAAAAGCACCCGCAGCTGAACCCGCCCGCAAAGCTAAACGCGCCCGCAAGGAAGAAGCTCCCGCGCTCACCACTCCCATCGAGAAAACTACTCTCGGCGACATCGAAGCGCTCGCAGCCCTCAAGGAACAGCTCTCAAAGGGTAGCAAATAATAATTGCCTCATCAACACCAGAAGCGCGCCCGCAAGGCGCGCTTTTTTTATTGGAGCGGATGTCCTCCGGCATCCGATCCGCAATTGCGGACGCTCCACGAAGCGTCCCTACAAAAATGGTGAATATCAGTCCTTTGTTTGAAGTTGCGGAAGCCGGAGGCATCCGCTCCGCAATCTCATGGAGGCTTTTTCTCCGGACTGACAAGAGGGTGTGTCAAAATGAGTATTTGCAGTTGGATTTTGCATGCCATGTAGGGACG
>CAMWVE010000051.1 GCA_947177685.1 uncultured Porphyromonadaceae bacterium
ATGGGACTAATAAGTGGAAGCCGGAGAGCTTTTTGCCCGCCGCAAGCGGCTGGTGCGGGGATGAAAAAGGGGATAAAAAAATGAAAGTGCACTTCTTCACAGAAGCACACCTCCCTCATAACCAAAATTCAAGTATATTTATGTCTAACAAATCGTTATCGTCCTAATTCTCTTAAGACGGTGCAAAGTTAAGACAACTTTTTTATTTTGCAAAACAAAAATATATTTAAGATGTTTAAAAAATGTGAAATAAGAGGTTTATAAAGAAAAAAATGATAAAAAACTGTGGGCGAAGGAGAAATTCTGCTTAAAGTTGACTAACTTTGTGTGTCAAAACCAAACCGGACAAATTTATGAGTAAATCGCTTGTAATCATACCCATGTATAACGAGAAGGAGAACGCTGCCGCGATAATCGACGCGGTTCAGGCGCTCCCCCTTGAGTTTGATGTTCTGGTTATCGACGACAATTCGCCTGACGGCACCGCTGCTATCGTAAAGGAGAAAATCAAGGAGTATCCCGGACGGGTGCATCTGATTGAGCGGAGCGGGAAATTGGGACTCGGTACAGCCTATATCACCGGTTTCAAGTGGGCATTGGAGCATGATTATCAGTATATTACGGAGATGGATGCGGATTTCTCGCATAATCCGGCGGATCTGGTAAGACTTCACAATGCTTGTTCGGAGGGTGGAGCTGACGTTGCCATAGGGTCGCGCTATGTGACCGGAGTGAATGTGGTTAACTGGCCCATGGGTAGGGTGCTGATGTCGTATTATGCATCGAAATATGTAAGGCTGATGCTCTCGATGCCGGTGCATGACACCACTGCGGGTTTCGTTTGCTGGACCGCACCGGTTTTGAGAGCCATGAACCTCGACAAAATCCGTTTCAAGGGCTACGCGTTCCAGATTGAGATGAAATACACTGCCTATCGCCTTGGGTTCAAGGTGGTGGAGGTTCCGATAGTATTCGTCAACCGTGTGTTGGGAACGAGCAAAATGAACAGCAGTATTTTTGGAGAAGCGCTTTTCGGCGTGATGAAGCTGCGTATGGGCAATATAAAGAAACGTCATGCTAAAACTGATAACTAACGCCACAATTGTCACCGCTGAAAAGGTTTTCGGCGGTTTTATTATATTCGACGCAGCCACCGGACTGATAAAAGAGGTTGGCGAAGGAACGCCTGATGAGATTGCTGCCGACTGCGACGTCATTGATGCAGCGGGCGCATACGTCATGGCAGGGGTAATTGACCCGCATGTGCATTTCCGTGACGGCGGCGACGGCAGTCCGAAAGGGGATATGCTCACAGAGAGCCGTGCAGCTGTGGCGGGCGGTGTGACCACCGTATTCGATATGCCCAACACCACGCCGCCGACCATAACCGTTGCCGCGCTTCGCAAGAAAATAGAGGCTGCGGGAGAAAAGGGACTCTGTGACATACGATTCTTTTTCGGAGTCACGAACAACAATCTGCCGGAGCTGATGGAGGCTTACAGGGATTATCCGATAGCGGGAGCCAAACTGTTCATGGGGTCATCGACAGGCAACATGCTTGTGGATGATGACAGCACCATCAGGGAGCTATTCCGGAGATTTCCGGGCGTGATAGCGGTACATGCCGAAGATCAGGAGCTTATAAGCCGTAACACGGCAGAATACAGGGCGCGATATGGCGAGGATGCCGGCGTGGAGTGTCATCCGCTGATAAGGAGCGCCGAGGCATGCTACAGGAGCGCAGCCAAGGCTGTGGAATTGGCTCAGGAAACCGGAGCCGGGATGCATCTGTGCCACCTCTCGACCGCGCGAGAGTTAGAACTGTTTCACAGCGGCTCCGTATCAGAGAAGCGGATAACCTGCGAGACGGCGCCCCATTACCTGCTTTTTTCCGACAAAGATTATCAGCGGCTCGGAGCGAGGATTAAATGCAATCCTGCCATAAAGAGCGATGCTGACCGCCGTGCGCTCATAGAAGCCCTCAAACAGGGGGTTATAGATGTGATAGCCACCGACCATGCCCCGCACCTTATCGCTGACAAGGAGGGTGGGGCGTTAAAAGCGATGTCAGGGATGCCCGGAGTGCAGTTCTCGCTGCCGCTGATGATGGATATGGCAGAACGTGAGGGAATCAGCCTGACGCAGCTGACGCGCCTGATGAGCGGCAATGCGGCGCGAATATTCGGGCTTAGCGACCGTGGCGAACTGCGTGCCGGACTGCGTGCCGACTTGGTGATGGTGCAACGCCTGCCGGAACCCCACATAATCAGCGATGCGGAGACCGTCAGCAAATGCGGCTGGACTCCCTACGACGGGATGGAAGTGTGCCACAAAGTAACAGCCACATGGGTAGCCGGTGAAAAAAAGTGGGAAACCGGAGTGTAAAACCGGAGAAAAATCAGTATTTTTGCGATTATGAAGCAACAAGAAGAAAAAATGAGCTTCGGCGAGGATTTCCGCCGCAGAATCAAAGAGACAAAAACCACCCGCTGGGTGCGTTTCGGCATAGTGTCATTGATATTTTTCGGATGGGTGGCATGGCTCGGCAACTGGTGGGTCGCGCTGCTGTTCATCCTTCTGTTTGACATCTACATCACCGGCTACATACCGCTGACATGGTGGAAAAAAAGCAAGAACAAGACCGTCAGGAGCGTGATGAGCTGGGTCGACGCAATCCTCTATGCGCTTGTGCTGGTCTATTTCGTGTTCGCGTTCATAGGTCAGAACTATCAGATACCGTCGTCGTCGCTTGAAAAGACCCTTCTGACGGGTGACTACCTGTTCGTGAACAAGTTTGTCTACGGACCGCGTGTGCCTATGACACCGGTGAACTTTCCGCTGGTACACAACACGTTGCCGGTGCTGAACTGCAAGAGCTATCTTGACAATCCGTCGCTTCCCTACCACCGCCTGAAAGGGTTGCGGAAGGTGGAGCAGGGCGACATAGTGGTGTTCAATTTCCCTGCGGGTGACACCGTCATGACCAAGGTTCAGAACCCTGACTATTACTCGCTTATCAACATGTTCGGGCGGAATGTGGTGCTGAACAACCCCGAGCAGTTCGGCGAAAGGATATGGCGCCCTGTGGATCGCCGCGAGAACTATGTGAAGCGATGTGTGGGACTGCCCGGACAGCGTTTACGCATTGTCGACGGTGAAATATTCGTTGACGGCGTGAAGATGGAGATGCCCAAGGACGCGCAGTTCAACCATGTGGTGCAGACCCGCCGCTTTCCCATCACCGAGGAGCAGTGGGATGAGTTGGGCGTGTCGAAGGATGACATCTACATGGAACAGAAGCTGATGACCGAAGGCGACTCACTGACATTGGCTGCCAACAGGCTTATTATGGATAACGGCAAGGTGCCCCCCATCTATGTGGTTCCGCTGACCTCCGGAATGGTTGACAAACTCAGGCAGGATCCCTCCGTGGCAGTGCTATATCGCCTGTCGCCGCATGCCGAGCCGCTGTTCCCGGCAGGTGTGTCGGAGGGTTGGACCCGTGCCGACTATGGCGGCGAAGATGGTCTGCTGATACCATCCAAAGGTATGCAGCTGCCGATAACCGACGAGAACTGGGCTACTTACGAGCGTGCCATCCGTGTTTACGAGAACAATCCTACGGCGCAGATGGTCAATGGCGTGCTGCATATCGACGGCAAGCCTGTGGAGTTCTATGAGTTCAAGATGGACTACTACTTCATGATGGGCGACAACCGCGACAATTCGCTTGACTCGCGCTACTGGGGATTCGTGCCGGAGGACCATGTCATAGGCACACCGATGCGGGTGCTGATTTCGTTTGACAAAGATAAGTCGCTGTTCGACGGCGGCATACGCTGGAACCGCGTGCTGAAGGACGCTAATCCTGACAAGAAGTGAACCTGATCAGATTTCCCGAAGGCGCGGTTGTGGTCAGTCCTGCCTACCTCGGCTCCACGGACTACTGGGCAGCCGTATGCGCTTTCGGGCGTGTGACAATCGACGATGCGGGACGCTTTGACAAGCGGCTCAAGTCGACCCACCGCTGCGAGATTGCCGATGTCAACGGCATGATGCAACTGACTGTGCCGATAGAGAAGCCGGTCAGCATGACTGCGGCTCGATGGAATCAGATACGGCTGTCGGCACACGGCGAATGGTGGCATCAGCACCGTGTGGCAATGGAGTCAGCCTACGGCGGTACTCCTTATTTCGAGTATTATGCTCCGCTTTTCGAGCCATTCTGGCAGCCTGAGGCGCTGACTACGCATGAACATCTGACGGACTATGACCGGGCGCTGTTCGATGTGATAGCGCGTATTGCCGGTGTGGAGGGAACGGTGGAGCGTTCATCGCAGAGCGGCTTGCCGGCGGAGGCTGCGGACTACCGTGGAAAACGGTTGCCGCAAGCAGCCGAAGTGCCTTATTATCAGGTGCGTGGCGCACGGCTTGGGTTCATAGCACACCTGTCGATAGTAGACCTGATATTCAACATGGGACCGGAGACGCCGCTGGTGTTGAAACGAATGATAGAAGAAACTAAGAGCCCGTTCTCCAGTTTATGTTAAAAACAGGGCAATCAATGGATGACCGGGGCGAAGGAAATATTATACGTTTGGATAGTCAAATACAACAACAAAAGATAAATTTGAAGAGATATGAAAGTTGTGAATTTTGCAGAGACCGACTCACTGGTGAGCCAGTACATGACCGAGTTGCGTGACGTGACCGTACAGAAAGATATGCTCCGTTTCCGCCGTAATCTTGAGCGTATAGGTGAAATAATGGCGTTTGAGATCAGCCGTACGCTTGAATATGCCGATAAGGAAATAAGCACACCGCTTGCGCGCACAACCTGCAAGGTGATCAAGACTCCGGTGGTTTTGGCAACTATTTTCCGTGCGGGAGTGCCGTTTCATCAGGGTTTCCTGAACTATCTGGACCATGCGGAGAATGCGTTTGTGAGCGCCTACCGCAAATATAAGGAGAAGGAGAATTTCGATGTGTGCATAGAATATCTGGCGTCGCCGCGTCTGGATGGCAAGACGCTGATTATAGCTGACCCGATGCTCGCCACCGGTGCTTCGATGGAGCTGAGCTACCGTGCGCTGATCACCAAGGGTGAGCCTGCCCACATCCATGTATGCTCGGTGATAGCGTCGCAGCATGCGGTTGACTATGTTCGCAAGACGTTCCCGAAGGATAAGACTACGCTGTGGGTGGGTGCGATAGACCCTGAAATCAATTCGCACAGCTACATAGTGCCCGGTCTGGGTGACGCTGGTGACCTCGCCTACGGGGTGAAGGAGTAGAAAATTTTACTTCCTGCGGCTCAAGCGCCGCATGCGGGAGACGGACCGGCTTGGCGCAAGCGCCTGTGTTGGAGATATTGGTAAACACGAAAGCAGGAGATAAACAGCTGCGATTAGTGTTTACCTCCTGCTTGATTGTACTAAATTCTTATTGCTTACATTTGGTTCCGGAAATCGATATTACCTTTACCGAATAGGGGTGATAACTACTACCTGCATTTTCCGAAATGGGAATGTTCAGAGTTGCGGTACTTTGTGGATGAACCATGATTTTCCCGGAGTAATCTTTCGTTATTTTACTACCTCCGTATTTATAGGTTACTTCGATGGTCACAGTGACATTGGCGGCTGAGAAGTTGCTGTCATTTGCAAGAGACACACATACTTTTGAGTTTCCGACAAACTCAGCTGATTGTGCTTCAACCGTATCGCCATTATCTCCTATCTTGCAGATTGTTGTGTCGGCAAGACAAATGCAGTAACTGATAAGAGCCACCACACAAATCAAATAACGTTTCAGCATATTATTCACGGTGAAGCACCCTTAAACCATCATCCAATAAGACGTTACCATTTTCTTCACGGTAATATATCACAGTTTCGACATTCATTCCGGCTGTCCGCAGAGTAACTTTGGTACTTCCGGAGTTATAGTCATATTCCTCGCGTACAACCATCCTTGTGACTAACACATTACCGTTACGATCCAAGGTATATATCTCAGTACCACTGTTGTCAACGAGATATTTTGCATTTCCCCTGTTATCAACATAAACGCCACGGGGTATTGCCAGAGCAGCTGCTGCCATTGAGAAAAGCAGGATAAATGATAATAAGATTTTCTTCATAATGATTAATTTGATAATTAATGGTTTGATTATTTGATAGTTGCAACTAATGGAGAATTTGTATCCGTGATTACAGAGTCCATTTCTACAGGCTCAATTTCGTCAGAGGCATCGCTGACAAGAGATTTCCCGTAGTTGTAACCTTCGACAAAATCATCGACTCCTCTGATTGCATCTTTCGATGATGATGAGGCAACAGCAATTAATGCGAAGATACAGAGGGCTGCGCAGTGTCCTAAAATGACTTTTGTTTTGTTCTTTCCCATTGTGTTATAAATATTAGTGTTAATAAAAAATATATCAATAAGTCTACCGGATCAAAGGTTCCGGGAACGATGCCGGCAAGTTGTCCTAACTCCATTGAAGGGGCAAGAATGATTACAACCAGCCGCAGGGCTTTATACTCAATGATCGATGCGTAAAGCAACAATGCGGTACACCAAAGAGCATCCGGCAAAATAAATTTTAGGGCATAACTCCACATGTTATCAGGCAATGTTATCAGGGGAGTGTTCGGCATAGAACCGATGATTGGTTCGGTGAAATAGACCGGTTCACGAAGCAAAATGTAGATTAATGTGCCAAGAGTTATCTGTATTACTGCACAGAAGATATTCCGGTGTACTATCATGTCACAAAGGTAGTATAACTATAAGTGGAATTACAGGGTTGTGCGTAAAAGAAATTTACGGATTTGTAAACATATTATACGGTATCTCCTTCAGTATGAGAATATTCGGCGGAGTAAAACCTGAAGAAATCCACATGAAGGGCATGTGAAATCTGCATCAGCAGATCGGTGTTGATGGAGTGCTGACGAAAAATATAATAGATGTTTGGAGGCTGACAGTTGATTTTGCGCGCCAGCCAAGTTGGGGTACGTTCCTGTCGCTCAAGTTCCTGTTTTATCAGATTTCCAATGTGAGGCATTTCCTCTGTATTACCTTGCTCCACCAAAGGCGATTTGTTACATAAAAACAAAAGGCGTGGAGTATGATTTTGTGCCTCCATACCTTTGATTCTGCGTATCGCCAAACACGCTACCTGAAGATTCCGGAAGAACATAACCACCCCACGCCGTTATCGTCTATGGATCAAGATGCGCGGGTGGGCATCTGCAAGCATATACGAACACGACAATAGGGCATTCTTCGCAGGGTTTCTTCGGTAATTCTTTATTTTGGCGATTTCAGAATCAAAGAACCGAGCAAAATGCCTTTTGCAAGAATAAAACTATGTCCGAACCTCTGTCGGAACTGTTTTCAAATGGACGGACTGCCCATTTGTATCGGTAAAATTACAAAAATATGGTGAATAATCAAAACTGACAAGAAAATAGTGTGCGGAGAGGGTGGAGTTCGGAGATAAGGGAGGATTTTCGCGGCGCAAGCGCCGCATGCAGGGGACGAACCGGCTTGGCGCAGGCGCCGGTTGCGGGGGACGGACTTGGGCAGGGCAGAGGGGTTAAGAGGGTGGATTTCTGCGGCGCAAGCGCCGCATGCAGGGGACGAACCGGCTTGGCGCAGGCGCCGGTTGC
>CAMWVE010000052.1 GCA_947177685.1 uncultured Porphyromonadaceae bacterium
GGTTTTTCTGTCGGTCATCACGGAAACGTATTCCGAAGATTTTGACCTTCAGACTGAAATCTTCTAAGAATTTCTCGACTTGCTCTTTTGTAATCATAGTGCAAAGATAATAAATTTATACCAATAATACAACTTTATCGTTGTATGAATTTCAGGTAACCAATAAAGTACCCTATAAAGTACCCAATAAATCCGAGCCTTCGATATTGCGATTGCAATATGATGTCCCTGCTACCGGATAAACCCATGAAACGACCTACTGTCAGACACCGGCATTCGGGGTAAACAATTTTGTTTTAACATTTGTTATGATAACAGTTCTTGCTGTTGCAACGGCAGGAGAACTTATTTCACCAAAACGTTTCAACTTCATCTTTCACTATGGACTGGTTAATAGATGTATTCCGACAAAATCCTGTAATTCCCATATTCCTCACGCTTGGCATCGGATTCTGGCTCGGCGGACTGAAATACAAGGCACTTTCTCTCGGTCCGGTTACTGCCACGCTTATCGTAGGCGTACTGATCGGACAGATGGAAATTCCTATGTCTGACACCGTTAAGTCGCTCGCTTTCATGCTGTTCCTCTTTGCCATAGGCTATAGCGTGGGACCGCAATTCTTCCGTTCGCTCAAAGGGGAAGGGCTCAAGCAGATATGTTTCGCACTTGTTGAGTGCCTTGTCATAATCGGGGTTACGGTGGGGATTTGTCGTCTTTTCGGGTTCGACAAAGGTATAGCCGCAGGGTTATACGCCGGTTCCCAGACCGTTTCAGCCGTTATCGGTGTGGGCTCCGACACTATCCGCTCTCTGGGATATTCCGAAGAGGAGACCTCCCGGATGATTAACATAATTCCTGCCTGTTATGCAGTTTGTTATGTGTTCGGAACCATCGGCTCCGCTTGGATAATAGCCAACCTCGGGCCTATACTGCTTGGCGGATTGAAAAAAGTGAAAGAGGAGACCCGAAAACTTGAAGAGGAAATGGATTCGGGCGATTTTGTCCCTGATCCCGGACAGATTATCGCCAACCGCCCGGTGTCGTTCAGGGCTTACAGAGTCGAGGCTGACTTCTTCAATCATCCCCGAACCGTAAAGGAGATTGAGAAACATCTTAAAAGCCGTGAATTGCGCCATTTTGTGGAACGACTCAGGATTAACGGCGAAATAATGGATCCGGACCCGGACATAAGGGTCCGCAAAGGCGACATAATAGTTTTGAGCGGACGCAGAGAGAGCATCGTGAAAGACGCCTCGTGGATAGGCACCGAAGTCTCTGACCATGAGTTGCTTACATTCGGCACTGAAAACCTTCCCGTGGTAGTGTCGAAGTCAGGAGCGGCGGGTGTCACCCTCGGCGAGCTGCGAAATCAGCCTTTCATGCACGGTGTGATGATACACAAGGTTCTGCGCAACGGCATGCCGCTGCCATTGAGAAGAAAACTCACTCTGGAGAAGGGCGATGTCATCACACTGGTAGGGCTTCCGCAGGATGTCGACGAGGCTGTGCCGGAAATAGGATTCAGCGACCGCCAAACCTCGGAGAGCGACATAGTGTTCATTGGGCTCGGTATAGCTATCGGCTGCATAATAGGCGCTATTGTCATAAAGTTCGGCAACGTGCCGGTGTCGTTGAGCACAAGTGGCGGTGCAATCCTTTCGGGACTGGTTCTCGGCTGGCTTCGCTCCAAGCGTCCTTCGTTCGGACACATTCCGCGTTCAGTCCTCTGGTTCATGGATAATGCCGGACTGAATCTGTTCATAGCGGTCGTAGGTCTCTCAGCCGGTCCCACGTTCATCAGCGGGCTGAAGGAGGTTGGACCGCAGATGATACTTTACGGCATGGCTTGCACCACCATCCCACTGATTATCTGCATCTTCATAGCCAACAAACTCTTCAAATTCCCGGCTGCGGTGACACTGGGCTGTGTGGCAGGAAGCCGAAATGCGGTGGCAGCACTCGGAGCCATTCAGGACAGCCTCGACAGCACACTCCCCGTAATGGGATATACCGTGACATACGCCGTGGGCAGTGTGGCTATGATTCTCTCAGGCATGGTGGTCACTCTGTTGGCTTAGACCCCGTTTGCTATTATTCCATCAGCTTGCGATAGCGGCGGCGCACAGGTTCTTTACCGTCGTTGTGGGCGCGTTTATACTCCTCATAATCAGAGTATGAACCTTCGTAGAACACCACTTTACCATCGCCCTCGAACGAAAGGATGTGGGTGCAGATACGGTCCAAGAACCAACGGTCGTGGCTGACAACCACAGCACATCCGGCGAAGTCATCCAAGCCTTCTTCCAGTGCGCGGAGGGTGTTGACGTCAATGTCGTTGGTAGGTTCGTCAAGCAGTAGCACGTTTCCTTCCTCTTTCAGAGCCATTGCCAGATGCAGACGGTTACGCTCACCACCTGACAGCACTCCTATTTTCTTCTCCTGATCAGCACCGGTGAAGTTGAATTTGCTGAGATATGCGCGCGCGTTGATGTCGCGTCCGCCCATGCGGAAGCTGTCAACACCCTGCGAGATTACCTCATAGACAGTGCGCTCGGGCAGAAGGTCGTGGTGAGTCTGGTCAACGTAGGCAATCTTTACGGTCTCGCCCACATCGAAACTTCCGGCATCAGGTTTCTCCTGACCCATTATCAGGCGGAACAGGGTGGTTTTTCCGGCGCCATTAGGTCCTATTACACCCACGATTCCGGCAGGGGGAAGCGAGAAACTGAGGTCCTTGAACAGCTGTTTCTTGCCGAACGCCTTGCTCAGTCCGGTTGCCTCGATGACTTTGTTACCCAGACGCGGTCCGTTGGGAATAAATATCTCCAGACGTTCCTCCTTCTGCTTCTGATCCTCGTTCAGCAGGCGGTCGTATGACGACAGACGGGCTTTACCCTTAGCCTGACGTGCTTTGGGAGCCATGCGCACCCATTCAAGCTCGCGCTCAAGAGTCTTGCGGCGCTTGCTTGCCTGCTTTTCCTCCATTGCCATGCGCTTGGTTTTCTGGTCGAGCCATGATGAGTAGTTGCCCTCCCAAGGAATTCCCTCGCCACGGTCGAGTTCCAGAATCCAACCAGCCACATGGTCGAGGAAGTAGCGGTCGTGAGTGATGGCTATGACAGTGCCGGGATACTGCTGCAGATGCTGTTCGAGCCAGTCGATTGACTCAGCGTCGAGGTGGTTGGTAGGCTCATCAAGAAGCAGTATATCAGGCTGTTGCAACAGCAGTCGGCAGAGAGCCACACGGCGGCGCTCACCACCTGAAAGGGTACTGATTTTCTGGTCGTCGGGCGGACACTGAAGGGCATCCATGGCTCGCTCGAGCTTGCTGTCGATGGTCCATGCGTCTGCTGCGTCAAGCTTATCCTGAAGCTCTGCCTGACGGGCAATCAGAGCATCCATCTTGTCAGGATCCTCAAGAACTTCCGGATCGGCAAACGCCTCGTTGACACGGTCAAACTCGGCGAGCAGGTCAGTGATGTGGCTTACACCTTCGCGCACCACCTCTATGACAGTCTTGTCAGGGTCGAGCTGCGGGTCCTGTTCCAGATAACCCACGCTGTAGCCGGGCGAGAAAACCACATCGCCTTGGAAACTCTTGTCAAGTCCGGCGATAATCTTCAGGAGCGATGACTTACCTGAGCCGTTCAGACCTATGATGCCTATTTTGGCGCCATAGTAGAAACCGAGGGAGATGTTTTTGAGAACCTGTTTCTGGGGAGGATAGGTCTTACTTACCCTCACCATTGAAAAAATCACTTTCTTATCGTCTGCTGCTGCCATATTTTATCTTTTCTTTTTGGGTGCATATTTAGCGGGGTAGCCACAACGGGTCTTACCCTCCATGATGTTATGTAATTTTCCGCGTATCAGCTGCTTGCGTATCAGCGACACATGGTCAATGTAGAGTTTGCCCTCCAGATGGTCACATTCGTGCTGCACTATTCTGGAGAGGAAACCGCTGAGTTCTTCCTCGTGGGGTTCGAAATTCTCGTCGACCCATTTCAGGCGGATATGCTCCGTGCGCGGCACTGCCTCGCTGAGTCCGGGCAGCGACAGGCAGCCCTCGTCGCGGGTCACTTTGTCGCCGTCGAGAACCTCCACCACCGGATTGATAAGGGTGAATTTGCGTCCGGCACACTCAGGGTAAAGTTCAGCCAAAGGATCGGCATCGATGACCACTATGCGGTCGTTGCGCCCAATCTGAGGTGCGGCAAGCCCGACACCTTCGCTGGCATACATGGTCTCGAACATGTTGGCTATCAGCTCGCCGAGGCCAGGATAATCCTTGGAAATATCATTCGACTTATTCCTCAGCACCGGGTGACCATATAAATATACGGGTAGTTTCATTTATCGGTATAGGTTTTACTTTGTAGATAATCGTTTAGGATGATGGTTGCGGAAATCTCGTCGACTATGGCTTTGTCGCGGCGGTCCATCTTTTTCATTCCTCCGTCGAGCATGGCTCGGTGAGCGAGCACCGAGGTGAACCTTTCGTCAAAAAAAACTATGTCGAGCTGAGGCAACTCCTTGCGTAACCGGTTGATTCCGGGGGTAATATAGCGCATCGATTCCGATGGCTCACCGCGCATGGTGGTCGGTTGCCCCACCACAATCATGTCCACGTTTTCACGCTCCACATAGCTTTTGACAAAGGGAATTAGCTGAGCCGTTGCAACAGTGGTGAGCCCCGTTGCCACAATCCGGCACGGGTCAGTCACCGCTATGCCGCAACGTTTGCGACCATAGTCAATAGAGATTATTCTTCCCATAGTGCAAAGTTACAATTTTTTTCGCACATATTTAGACCCCGGTCCCCAAAAAAGAGACGGCGTGTCATAATAAACCATCTGCGGTGTTGCTGTCGGAAACTGCTTGCATCTGACTCATTCTGACAAACCTAAAGAGGGGATGCCAAAATTTGCATTTTGACATCCCCTTTCAATGATTGGTGAATGTATCTTTTATCTTGTCACCCCTAATCCTTGATTTTCGAGTGCGGCAAGGATGTTGTAGTTCATCGCCTCGGTGTAGTAGCCGAGCATGTGGGTCACCCAGTCATTGTCGGTCTTGTGACCGGAGCGGGTGGCATTGTATTCCTTGATGATTTTGTCATAGGCAAGCACACGCGCGGTGACATTCTCCGTACTGTATTTGTTGTGGAAAAACATCAGGTCGTGGGGTTGCTTTGGCTTTAGATCGGGCTGCTCGCGGGGCACACCTATGGCAAGTCCGCATACCACGAACACACCCTTCGGAAGCTCAAGCAGATGCGAGATTTCATCAGGCGCAGCCGTGCGGGCATAGCCTATGGGGCATGTGCCCAGACCGAGCGATTCTGCCGCGACAATGGTACTCATCATTGCCAGCGCCGCATCCACAACGCCAACTATGACACCGTCAGCCGTCTTGGGAAACTCCGGCATTTCCACCCCTTTGGCTTCCGCACCCATGGTGATTTTGTAGTAATCGATGCAGAACACCAGAAAGCGGTTACAGGTTTTTATCTGTTTCTGACCGGTCAGGGAGTACAGTGACTCCTTGATTGCCTGATCATCAATGTCGATAACCGAAAATTGCTGACCGTTGTAGCTGGTGGGGGTGTTGCGGATAGCTTCATAAATGAAGTCCATCTGCTCCGGGGTGATAGGCTCCCGTTCATAGCGGCGCACTGACCGCCGTTCAAGCATGGTGTCTTTTACTGTTTTCATAATCAAATGTTTATAGCTATAACACCTGCATCAGGGATTAGTTCAATTCTGCCGTCAGCAACATGTCATTCACCGCCTGCCAGTGCATCCTGTATGCGCTGATCGAATTCCTCGGCTGACATCAGACCTATCGACCAGTCGCGGGTACCGTCGGGATGTACGAATAGGATAGCGGGGATAGAACGGATGTTGAGTTGCTGCGCCAGCTGTTGATGCTGATCCACGTCAACGCTGTAGAAGTCAACCTTGTTGCCGTACTTTTTGGCAGCCTCCTCGAAGATGGGACCGAAAGCCACACACGGACCGCACCATGTTGCGTTGAAATCAATGATCATCAGGCGTTCAGGCTTGGTGATTTCAAGCTTTTCGCCGGGAGCCAGAACCTTCACTTCCGCATTGGCACCGCTGCAGCTTGTGAGGATTATAACAATCGCCAGCATGGCGATGGCAGACAATTTCTTAAGAGTTTTCATAGACGATATGTTAAATTTGATGTTATATAATAAGGGTGGATAAGGGGAGCTGACTCCCGCGAATCCACCCTTTATTGTTAATTAGAGAGCTGATGCGAGAGCAGCGTTGGTTTTGTGAACGGCTTCGGCGCTCTTGTGGAAGAGAGCTTTTTCTTCTTCGTTGAGGTCGAATTCAACGATTTTTTCGATACCGCCTTTACCAAGGATACAGGGAACACCGATGCAGAGATCTGATTCGCCATATTCGCCATCGAGCAGAGCCGAGCATGAGATGAGTTTCTTCTGATCGTGAAGAACAGCGGCAACCACCTGTGCTGCAGCTGCACCGGGAGCATACCATGCTGAAGTGCCGAGCAGTTTGGTCAGTGTTGCACCGCCAACCATGGTGTCAGCAGCAACGGCAGCCAGATTTTCAGCTGAGATGTAGTCCGATGCGGGAACACCGCGATAAGCAGCATAGCGGGTCAGAGGAATCATGGTGGTGTCACCGTGACCGCCGATTACAATACCTTCAACTTCTTTGGGGTTAGCGCCCAAAGCTATTGAAAGGAAATATTTGAAGCGTGCGCTGTCAAGAGCACCGCCCATGCCGATGATGCGGTTCTTGGGCAGACCTGAAGTTTTGTGGATCAGGTAAGTCATGGTGTCCATGGGGTTTGACACGCAAACGATAACAGCGTTGGGAGAGTGCTTGAGAACGTTGTCAGTTACAGATTTTACGATGCCTGCGTTAACGCCGATGAGTTCTTCGCGGGTCATACCGGGTTTGCGGGGAATACCTGAAGTGATGACTACAACATCGCTGCCGGCAGTTTTTTCATAATCGTTGGTAACACCGGTCAGACGGGTTTCCAGACCGAGGATATTTGCGGTCTGCATGATGTCCATGGCTTTACCTTCTGAAACACCTTCTTTGATATCGAGGAGAACTACTTCGTCAGCTACCTGAGTGGTAACCAGAACATTAGCACAAGTTGCGCCTACATTACCGGCGCCTACAACTGTTACTTTTGACATAATTGTTGATATTTGATTTATGGGTTGAATTTGTTCCTTATGTTTTATTTTTGTGCAAATATTTTATTTTTTTGCAAATATAGTAAATATTCGCGAGTCTGCAAAGAATTTACGTCGCCCGAAGGGCGGTGCATGCTGCGTAAGCACTTTGCAGACCGCAAATATT
>CAMWVE010000053.1 GCA_947177685.1 uncultured Porphyromonadaceae bacterium
GTAATAAATAAAATCGGGAGCCTGTGTGAAAATAAATCTATAATTTATATAAATCCCGGTCAGCTCAACCGGGATTTTTTATTGAAAGAAGCCTGAAAAATACAATTGAAACATGAAAGATAAAAACTCGTACAAGGTAGCCATCCAAGGCATTGCAGGATGTTTTCATGATGCAGCGGCGCGTGAGTTCTTCGGCGACCGCGAGGTTGATGTGGTTCCGTCTGACACATTTCACAACCTCTTTGATTCACTTGCGTCAGATGCCTCGTTATTGGGAATAGTGGCTATTGAAAACACCATAGCCGGATCGCTGTTGCAAAACCACGAACTGCTGCGTCAGAGCAATCAGGTGATTGTGGGTGAGCACAAAATGAGAGTATCTCATGTGCTATGCGCATTGCCCGGTGAGACCATGGAAACACTTACGGAAGTAAATTCCCACCCGATGGCACTGATGCAGTGCGAGCAATTTCTGTTGCGCCATCCGCAAATGAAAATGATTGAAAAATTCGACACCGCCGGTAGCGCACAGGAAATCGCCGAGAAAAAGCTGACCGGACATGCGGCTGTGTGCGGTGAATATGCAGCAAACCTCTACGGACTCAACATATTGGAAAAAGAGATTGAAACCAACAAGCGCAATTTCACCCGATTCCTAATTCTCGCCGACCCGCTGATGGCACCGGAGCTGTTGCCACGTCAGGACAAACTTGACAAGGCATCGCTTGTGTTTACGTTGCCCCACACCAACGGCGCGCTGTCGAAGGTGCTGACAATATTTTCGTTCTATGACATCAATCTGTCTAAAATTCAATCGCTTCCGATTATTGGTCGGGAGTGGGAATACAGGTTTTATATCGATGTCACTTTTGACAGCTATGTGCGTTATAATCAAGCGATTCAGGCGGTAAGACCTCTGATGAACGATTTTAAAATATTAGGAGAATATGTCGAACTCAAATAAAAAAATAGTACCTGCCCGACGGCTTGATTCCGTCAAGGAATATTATTTCTCGCGGAAACTGCGTGAGATTGCTGATCTGAACGCTAAGGGGATGGATATTATTTCGCTTGGAATAGGCGGACCTGACCTGCCGCCTCACCAGACTGTTATAGATACACTTGTTACCGAGGCTGCAAAACCTGACGCCCACAGCTATCAGCCATTCATGGGACTGCCGGAGTTGCGCCAAGGGTTCGCCGACTGGTACAAGAAACATTATGGTGTGACTCTTGATCCGCAGAGCGAGATACTGCCGCTGATAGGCTCTAAGGAAGGGATACTCCACACATCGCTAGCTTTTCTGAATCCGGGCGACGGAGTCTTGCTACCCAATCCCGGTTATCCCACATATACGTCAGTAAGCAAATTGGTTGAGGCTGAGACATTTTACTACGATCTGAAAGAAGAAAAAGGGTGGATGCCTGACTTTGATCAGCTTGAATCCATGCCTTTGGATAAAATTAAGCTCATGTGGATAAACTATCCGCACATGCCTACCGGCGCACAGGCAACAATGGAGCTGTTCGAGAAAATTGTGACGTTCGGGAAGAAGCATAACATAGTGATTGCCCATGACAATCCGTATAGCTTCATCCTCAATGACCATCCTATCAGCTTGTTGCAGGTTCCGGGAGCACTTGACATAGCCATAGAGATGAACTCGCTGAGCAAAAGCCACAATATGGCAGGCTGGCGCATGGCTATGCTGGCTTCAAACAAAGAATTCGTGAGCTGGATAGTCAAAGTGAAGTCAAACGTGGACTCAGGTCGTTTCAAACCTGTGATGAAAGCTGCTGCCGAGGCACTCGCACTTCCTGACAGCTGGTATGCCGATCTGAACCGCCAGTATGCATCGCGACGAAAAATAGCTGAGAAAATCATGACTGCCATGGGTTGCAGTTTCATGCCGTCGCAAAAAGGTATGTTCCTGTGGGGACGAATTCCGGATAGCGCCGAGAGTGCTGAAAAAATGGCTGACGAGATACTCTACAACGCGCGTGTGTTTGTCACTCCCGGTTTCATTTTCGGAAGCAACGGCGACCGTTACATCCGCATATCACTGTGCGCCAATGAGGAAAATCTGGAACGCGCGCTGAAAAGAATACAAAGCTTAAAAGAAAACAACCATGAATAATCATTTGAGACCTATATTTTTCGATAGTGCCGAAGCAGGCAAGCCCATCATCATTGCCGGACCTTGTTCGGCTGAAACAGAGGAACAAGTATTGACCACTGCCCGGGAACTGGCATCGTACGGCATAAAATATTTCCGCGCGGGAATATGGAAACCGCGCACCAAGCCGGGCGGTTTCGAGGGGGTTGGTGAGCCGGGACTCGAATGGCTGAAAAAAGTGAAGGAGGAAACCGGCATGAAAGTTGCCACTGAAGTTGCCAACCGCAGCCATGTTGAGGCTGCTCTCGGAGCAGGTGTGGATATGCTCTGGATTGGTGCGCGAACTTCTGCCAACCCGTTTGCCATGCAGGAAATAGCCGATGCAATTGGAAGCATCAATCCTGACGTTCCGGTTTTGGTGAAAAATCCTGTCAATCCCGATCTTGAACTGTGGATAGGAGCACTGGAGCGACTTTACAATGCCGGCATCACTCGGTTAGGCGCCATTCACCGCGGATTCACAGCCTACGGCAAGCATCTCTATCGCAACATGCCACAGTGGCACATACCTGCGGAACTACGTCGCCGTCTGCCGGCACTCCCCATTATCGTTGACCCGTCACACATCGGCGGCAAGCGTGAGTTGGTGGCACCGTTGGCACAGCAGGCGTTTGACATGGGTTTTGATGGTCTGATAGTGGAGTCGCACTGTTCGCCTGACTGCGCATGGAGCGACAAGACGCAGCAGGTTGAGCCTGACGTGCTGAATTTCATCCTTAACACCATCTCGCTCCGTAATGACAAAAGCACCACAGAGAACATAACCCTTCTGCGTCAGGAGATCGACCGCCTCGACAATGACCTGCTTGAAGTACTGAACAAGCGTATGCGCGTGTGTCGCGAAATCGGACAATACAAGAAGGAGCATAACATGCAGGTACTCCAGACAAACCGTTTTGATGCCATCATTCAGTCGCGTGTGAAACTGGCTAATGAAATGGGAATGAGCACTGAATTCATGCGGACTCTGCTCTGGGCAATTCATGAAGAATCGGTGCGTCAGCAGCTTGAAATTTTCAACAAACGTTGAGCCATGAAAATCCTGATACTCGGTGCCGGCAAAATGGGCACATTCTTCTCCGATCTGCTTTCGTTTGACCTCGAAGTTGCCATTTATGACATAGACCCGCGCAGACTCAGATACACATTCAATACGCTCCGCTTCAGCTCGCTTGAAGAAGTGCGCGATTTTGAGCCGGAACTGGTCATAAATGCAGCAACGGTTAAATATACAATTCCTGCCTTCGAACAGGTTCTTCCCTATTTGCCTGCAGACTGCATCATCAGCGACATTGCATCGGTGAAAACCGGGCTGCCTGAGTTTTATGCGCAATGCGGGCATCCGTTTGTGTCGACCCATCCGATGTTCGGACCCACATTCGCATCGCTCAGTAACCTCTCGAACGAAAATGCCATCATAATAACCGAAAGCAGCGATAAGGGAAAGAAATTTTTCCGCGACCTCTATAATTCGCTGCATCTCCACATCGAGGAATATTCATTTGAAGAGCATGACACCACCATAGCCTATTCGCTCTCCATACCATTCGCCTCCACACTGGTTTTCGGTTCAATAATGAAACATCAGGATGCTCCGGGCACCACATTCAAGCGTCATCTGGCGATAGCGCAAGGATTGATGAGCGAGGATGACTTCCTGCTCAGTGAAATTCTGTTCAATCCGAACACACCCGAACAACTTAAGCAAATTCAGCAGAAATTAGAGGAACTGCGTCTGATTATCGAGCGCCGTGACTCAACAGCCATGAAAGAATTCCTTGAAGAAGTGCGACACAACATCAAGTAAAGATTGTGTTGCTCAAAAGATAAATTGCTTTTATTCAATATTGCCCTCCCATTGCACTGCGTTGGAGCAAATTAACATCCAGCGAAACCATTGCTGTTTTGGGAAATTTCGTACATCTGAGCTTTAAAGGATAGGTTCCATCCTTACGACACCTGCGGGTGTCCAGAAAAATAGAAATAGTTACCATAATAAAAACTTGTGCCCCCTTTTCTGCAAAACTGCCAAAAGTGTACATCCAATTTGCATCCAAATAGTGCAAAATGTAGCCAAATGGTGCATAAATGGGCTTTTTTTAATGATATCTGAGGCTGGAAACAGGAAAAAGTTGAGAAAACAGTATTTTTAAATCGCTGTTACTCAACTTTTTAACCTCTTGTCGGGGTGAAAGGATTCGAACCTTCGACCCCCTGCTCCCAAAGCAGGTGCGCTAACCGGACTGCGCTACGCCCCGAAT
>CAMWVE010000054.1 GCA_947177685.1 uncultured Porphyromonadaceae bacterium
GGTGTGTACTTAACCTGATGCTCTTTTTTCAGGTTTATTATCCCGAACTCGCGTTGATTATTGGTCAAATGGGACCTATGGGACTAATGGGACTAATGGGACTAATGGGACTGATGGGACTGATGGGGCTAATGGGACTAATGGGACTAATGGGACTAATGGGACTAATGGGGCTAATGGGGCTGATGGGATAAGGGAGCAATGAACGCTCCTCTGGCGGACACTCCACGGAGTGTCCCTACTGGGGTTTGTAAGCGGAATTATAGCAGGGGGATGGGGACGGTGGTGGTGAAGTATTTGATGGTGTGTTTGTTGGGGTTGCGGAGCAGGGAGAACGGGACGGGTGTTTGGGGTTGAAGTTCGGGATAAATCAGGGTGCAGGGCACGACGGGTACGGCATCGGGGTTAGTGCAGTCGATGTTGAGAAGGTGTAGCAGGCGTGTGTCACGGGCATAACCGCAAAGTTGCTTGACGTAGTCGCCTTTGGCTGCGCCGGTGTCGTAGATTTCGGTGTATTTTGCATCGGCAATGACTTTGAGGTTGCCGGTGTTTATGAGGAAATCGGCAATGAAACAGTTGCTTCCGCGTGCCTGATATATGATGTTGTTCTGCCCGAAGGTGTCGCGGAGTTTCGCCAATACATAGTGCTCGAAAAGCAGTGACATGTCAATTCGGAACACTGGAACGATGTCCGATGTGGCGTTGCGGCGTGAATTGACAGCCATTTCTTCTTTACGGATTATCATGCGGGCTATGCGCATGGCGTCGTCGTATTCACGGAACAGTTTGTTGTTACGGGTGTTGACGGTGAATTCATCAAACGTGTCCGTGACGTCGGTGAAGGTGCTGAGGCAGTGGTTGCAGAGTGCCTGCAGGGTGGGGTGGCAGCGGTGGTCTGTCATCAGGGCAATCATGGCTGATGCGATGCGGAGGGCACGTTTGAGGTATCTGTTTTCAGGGGTGTCAACCGAGTAGTCGTCATAGCGGCAGTAGATGCGCTCTTTGTGAGCGGTGCGGATGTTGCGGATTTCGTTCTTTCGGAAATCTATTCTGCCCCGGACTTTGCTGAGGTTTTCTTCGCGTGTCACATATCCTTTTCGCAGCCCTCGCTCGCAGATGTGGCTGACAATCATCAGATACTGCACAATGAGCAGCGGGGAGAGAATGGAGTTAAGCAGACTTGACCTGACCGGTCTGGCATCAAGGTCGATGTCGTAGACGGCTGAGAAGTTATCTTCGGGAGAGGAGGCGCGGAGGCAGGTCATGAACATGTCGATGAAGTCAATGCGCTCTATCTTGGGGAGGACCACAAGTGCCTCGGTCTGAGCTTCGTCGAGCCATTCGGCTCCTATTCGGAAGTAGGAGTAGAAGCCGTCTTTGGGATGGGCGGGAGTGGGGTCGAATTCGTAGCGCATCAGGTTGATTTTCGACGTGTCGAAGCATGACGTATTGTAGTTGATACGCTGTTTCAGCTTGTCAAAATCAAGCGACTGGAGTTTTTCAGGCTCAATCTTCCGATGTTCCCGAATCGTTATCATCTGGTGCTTCGAGGTTTAGCCATGCACTGAAAAATCTGTTCTGCTCCTCACGGTTAACTCTGAGTATGCCGTCCTTGACATATTCTTTTATCAAGGGAATGATTTCGTAGCGCACTTTCAGAAGGAGTTCATCGTCGTCGTCAGCCATGAAATAGCTGTGCCCTACCATGAGGTCCTCAATATCCATGTCGGCAAAGCGATATTTGTCGATGAACAGCCTTACGCTTTCAAAGAGGAGTTTACCTTTGGAGTTGTCGATTACTTCTTTCCGCGATGGAACGGTGAGGAAGGCGAATCTGCGGCGCAGTGCATAGTCGATGGTGCCTGTGGAGCGGTCGGTGGTGTTCATGGTGCCGATGATGTAGAGGTTCGCCGGCACACCGAAGTCAGATTGCTTGGAGTAAGGAAGGGTGAGTGTCACCGGATGGTTCTCGCCGATGCGCTTGTCGCGTTCAATCAGTGTTATCAGCTCGCCAAAAATCTTTGACACATTACCACGGTTGATTTCGTCGATGATCAGTACGAACGGTTTCTCGACATTGTCGACGAGTGATTTCTGAGCGGGTGCATGCTGCTTGATGACGTCGATTATGTCATTGAGTGAAGTAGAGAGGCGGTAAACTGTTCCAAGGGTCATTTTCCTACCGTTATTTATGGCTGTGATGTCATGCTCTATGCCTTTGACGATCCATCGAACATCTCTGTAACGTGGGAAGTTGCCACCTTCGGGATGATATTCGTAGTCGCCGGTGACAATGCCAATGGCATCGGTTTCGGTCTGCGACCAGCAACTGACAATTATGTCGCCGACTTTCATGTCGTTCTGGAACGCGCGGAGAATCTGTTTGCCTTCCTTTACCTCAGGATTGATTTCGGTGAAGTCAAGGTCGCCGTACTCAGCCCACCCGATGCGTATGTGACCGTTTTCCATGCAGTCGCGCCGTGTGGGGTTGTCGCCGGTGCCTTCGAGCGATACTTTCCAGATGGTGGGATTGTCGTTGAGTCCTGCCATAAGGTTGTCGGTGCCTGAGGCAGCCACCTCCGAGGCTACTTTTGCGGCTATGCAGAGCTGCTTGAAGATGCCGTCCTCGATTTGATAAGTGACATTGCCACCGGAGTGCATGGGTTTGATGCCCTCAATGAAATCCTCATAGTCCATGGACTGATGGAAGGTGGTGAAGCCGATGCGTTTCTCATCGCACAGCTGTTTGTAGCGGGTCATCACCTCGGCGTGCGTTGCAGGCACGGCGCCATCAATGATTGAAAGCGCGAGGGCGGCGGTGTTGTAGGTCTTGCCGGTTCCGGGTGCGCCCTGCAAAATTATGTTTTTCTTATTTTCAAGAACTGTTTTTGCCTGTGAAATGAACGGGTTCATCGGAGATGGGGATTTTGTGGATAATGATTCTTTCAGCGATTTATATCGGCGGCTGATGTAGTAGCCTAAGTCTACGGTGGCGGTTTTCAACTGTGGGTCGGGATAGCAGGTGGTGTCTTTGGAAATCCGGGTGGCTATGAACTGCGTTGCTTCCCGGTTCTGGCGGAGCATGGCGTTGAGCAGCGCGTACATTTCGAAGCCTTTGACCATCTCTGCCGGATCGCCGTTGCGTTTAAACGAGCGGCATAAGCCTAATTTTTCGCTGACCGTGGTGTACTCTCCATATTTATATATGTAGTATTTGTCGGGATAGCGAAGCCAGAGGTAGACGCTTACGGAATTGGTGGACTGATAGTGCATGTTCCAACTGCCGGGGTTGTGCTGCTCGCGGATAGCATCGGAACTGCTGATGAATTTTTTGACCCGCGTTTCCAAAGGCTTGGTTTCGTCGTAGAGCGAAATGAACATCTGCCGGACGGCTTCGGGGTCAGCTTTCGCCATGTTGACAATCATTCTCCGGGGAAAGGAATTGCGTGAGCCGAGAAGATTCTCGGCTTTTAAGAGCGTATTTTCCAGCATTGCCGGGAAATCAACGGCATCAATGTCCCATTTATCCTGAAACCAGCTGACGGCTTGCCACTTGTATTTTTCATTGTATAAGTCACCGTCACGCTCCACATAGTAATACAGGTCGAAGTCGTTGATATATGACTCGATGGCAGCGGTGATAATGATTTCCTGCAGTGCCTCGACCAATTCGTGGCGCAGCTGCCACTCGAATTGCGTGGTGCCCCCGATTTTGGTTTCCCTGCCTTTACCGACCGGGATAGCCCAATAGCGAATATCGCCGGAGTCATCGGTGATTTCAAAGTTATCTAAGTGTTTTGAAACGGCGCGACCGAACGAGGAAATGCCTGTGTTGTAGGTGTTTATGGAGTAGCCATATTCTTCGGCACATCTTGAGCAGGATGCCATGTGCCGGGGCATGAAATAGAACGAGAGCAGGACTTTCATCATCGCAGGGGTGGTGACAGCCTTGTTACGCAATATTTGCAGCCATTGTTCTTTGGTGATGGGCAAATCGCAGGTCACCCATCCGTTGCTATCTTTGACTAAGGGAATGATGCGCTTGTTTTCGGGCATAGTAAGTTAGATTTACAGCCGCAAGCGGCAGTGGCGGGAGACTAATTTTTAAAGGGCGGACACTCCACGGAGTGTCCCTACAAGGATGGGACGAAAAGGGGG
>CAMWVE010000055.1 GCA_947177685.1 uncultured Porphyromonadaceae bacterium
GGCTAATGTGGCGGAAGCCGTAGAGTTCTTGCTTTGCAAGCGCTTCGCGATGACCGCTCCGGTGACGGACGTTCCACGGAGCGTCCCTACAAGGGAGGACGAAACCCGGTGAGGAAGCAGCCGCAAGCGGCTGGAGCGGGAAAGAAGATATTAACTACAAATTGCCGTAGTGCTTATTATGAAATTGAAGAAGTCGGAAGAGCTGATGGAGAAAATTTCTTTTCTCCCTGACACCCCCGGAGTGTATATGTACTATGACTCGGAGGGAACGGTAATCTATGTTGGTAAGGCTAAGAATCTGAAGCGACGGGTGTCGTCGTATTTCAACCGTACGCACGATGTGCTGCGCACAAATCTATTGGTGCGCGCCATAGCTGATATGCGCTATATTGTGGTGCCTACGGAGCAGGATGCGCTGAATCTGGAGAGCTCGCTGATAAAGGAGTTTCAGCCTCGATATAATGTGCTGCTGAAGGATGACAAGAGCTATCCGTGGATTGTGGTGACCAATGAGCCGTTTCCGCGGGTGTTCCTGACTCGTCAGAAAATCAAGGACGGGTCGAAATATTTCGGTCCGTACACTAACCTGCAGGTGGCGCGGACGGTGCTGGATCTGATTCGCGAATTGTATCCTATTCGCACTTGCCGCCACAATATAACCCCTGAATATGTGGCGCAGGGGAAGGGTAGGCTCTGTCTGGAATATCACATGAAACGTTGCTCGGGCTGCTGCAAGGGGCTTGTGTCGCAGGAGGAGTATCAGCAATATATTGTCAGGATAAAGCAGATTCTGAGGGGTGAAACGGGTGAACTGATGCAGTATCTGCGTCAGGAGATGGGTGTGCTGGCTTCGCAACTGAAGTTTGAGGAGGCTCAGCAGCTCAAGGAGAAATATAATCTGGTGGAGAAGTATCAGGCTAAGAGCGTGATTGTGAGTCCTACCGTAGAGGAGGTGGATGTGTTCGGCGTGGATGATGACGGCGACGACATGTATGTCAACTATATGCATGTGCGGCGTGGCGCCGTGGTAAAGTCGCTTACGCTGCATTATAAGCGCCGTCTTGCCGAGCCTGCCGAGGAGTTGCTGACGCTTGCCATGCAGGAAATCAAGGAATCGTTAGGGTGTGAATATCATGAGGTGATTGTGCCGTTCAAACCTGACATGGAGCAGGAGGGGGTGATATTCACCATACCGCAGCGTGGCGACAAGGCGCATCTGCTTGATGTGTCCACGCGGAATGCGCGACAGAACAAGATTGACTATCTGAAACATGTGGAGAAGCGGAATCCGGAGAAGCGTACGGAGCAGATTCTGGAACGGATGAAGTCGGATTTTCGTCTGACGGAGCTGCCACGACACATAGAGTGTTTCGACAACTCGAATATTCAGGGTACGAACCCGGTGGCATCGTGCGTGGTGTTCCGCAATGCGCGTCCGTCGAAGCGGGACTATCGTCATTTCAACATCAAGACCGTGGTGGGACCGGATGATTTCGCCTCGATGAAGGAGGTGCTGACGCGGCGCTACACGCGAATGATGGATGAGGGTGAACCACTGCCGCAATTAGTGGTGGTTGACGGTGGCAAAGGTCAGCTGAGCGCGGCTGTGGAGGCACTCGACGAGATGGGTCTGCGCGGCACCATTGCGGTGGTGGGTATTGCCAAGCGTCTGGAGGAGATATATTTTCCGGGCGATTCCTATCCGCTTTACATCAATAAAAATTCCGAGTCGCTGCGTGTGATACAGCATCTGCGTGACGAAGCACACCGATTTGGTATCACGCACCACCGTAATCGTAGGTCTAAATCACAGTTGGTCAGTGAGTTAGATTCAATAAAGGGCGTGGGTGAAGCGACGCGGTCGGCTCTGCTGAAACATTTCAAGAGCATAAAGAAGATTCGTGAGGCTTCCGTAGATGAGGTTGCCGAGGTGATAGGGAAGGCGAAAGCGCGACTGGTGAAGGCTGTGCTAAACAACGACCTGCCCGCGGACGTTGAACAATAAAAACGCGAGATTATGGAATATGATTATGAGGAGATAGAGGAGCGCCTTGGCGCTAAGTTGAGGGAGCGGAATTTTGTGAATCTGCCGGCGGGTATCTTCTTGCCTGTCAAGTTCATAGGTAGGTTGATGGAGTTCACGGAGTCGTTGACGCAGGAGGTGGCTCGCACTGATGCTGATGTGCGTGTCAATATCCTGAACAAGGAGTTCGGCAGGTGGATAGATGATATGATAGCGCAGTTGCGACTGACGGTCATCAGCTCTGTTTCGCCTGAGGCGGTGCATTGCGAGCTGATTGATGTGGAGTCGATGCGGATTGAGCCGGGAAAAGCGCTTACGGTGACGCTTAGCGGCGACCGGGGTGAGCATCAGGTGCTGGATGAGGATGGTAATCCGTTGATGGTTAATGATGTGGATGAGTTGCAGCTCGAAGGTGATTTTAATCGGCTGCTCGATCATGACCTCGAAGGGATTGACTATTTAGGATCGCTGCTGATTCGTGGCGCCATGGCAATGAAGAAGGAGCTGACCGCAGAGATGTTCGATGATTTCAGTGACCGCTTTTTCGAATATTTCAAATTTGACCTCGAACGACTGACACCAGCAATTCTTGAGGATCTGCAGAGCATTTCTGACCACCGGTTAGTGCAGCTGTTTGTTTTAGTTGATTAGTCCAATGGGACTAATGGGACTAATGGGACTAATGGGACTAATGGGAGCGAGGGACGAGGTCAGAGTTATAAAATGGTTTTTAGTTTTTAGTCAAATGGGACAAATGGGAC